>JAPPAP010000004.1 GCA_026705465.1 bacterium
CCACGGTGACCGATGCCGATCTGGTGCTGGGCTACCTGAACCCGGACTTCTTCCTCGGGGGCCGTATGGCCATCCAAGCCGATTTGGCCCGAGCCGCCCTAGCCGAACTGGCCGAGCCCATGAGGCTGACCGCGGAGGAGGCCGCCGCTGGGGTGTACGAGGTGGTCAACGCCACCATGGCCGCCGCGGTCCGAGTGGTGACCTTGGAACGGGGCATCGATCCCCGCGACTTCACCCTGCTGGCCTCCGGCGGCGCGGCTGGAGTCCACGTGGCCCGCCTGGCCGAGGAGTTCGGCATCACCAAAGTGGTTGTCCCGGCCAACCCCGGGGTGGGCTCAGCGGTAGGACTGCTGGCTTCGGACGTGGTGACCGATCATGTCCACACCCAGGTGGTTGACTCTGTCGATGCCGATGCCAGCGCTGTGGAGGCCATCTACACCGAGCTGGAAGCGGTGGCCGTCGCCGAAATCGGAGCGGAGGGATTCACCGCCGACGAAATCGTGCTCGAGCGCGAGATCGACGTCCGCTACCGCCATCAAGCCCACGAGCTGACCGTTCCCCTGCACGGAGTTGACCTCGACGGAGCGGCTAGCGCATTCAACCAGCTCTACGAAGAGCTGTATGGCATCCGCCAGGCCGACTCGGTGGAATTCGTCAACTACCGGGTGAGGGTTATCGGCCCTGTCCCGAAACCCGACTGGTCAACCGACCAAGTAGCGGATCGACCGCCTGCGCCCCTGTCCTACCGCCCCGCCTGGTTCGGCGGTGAAATGGCCGACACCCCCGTCTACCGCCGCCACACGTTCTTGCCCGGCCCCACCATCGCCGGCCCCGCCATCATCGAGGAGACTTCCTCCACCGTGATCGTCCCCCAAGGCTGGACGGCATCAACCGACCGCTGGCTCAGCCTGGTGCTGCGCCCGGTCTAGTTCCAGCGGACGTGAAGGTGTTCGTGGCCGTGAAGGACGAGGGTGGGGCGATACACGGGCGCGGGCTTGGTGGTATCCAGCTCCAAGTTAGGGAACCGCTGCACCAAGGCGTCGAGCGCGGCGATGGCCTCGGCTCGGGCCAGCGATGAGCCCAGGCAGTAGTAGGCCCCCAGGCCGAAGCCGTTGTGCTGGCTGGCATCCCGGGTGAGATCCAGCCGGTCGGGCTCGGGGAACGCCTCGGGATCGCGGTTGCACGCTCCCAGCATCACCACGCACAGGTCACCCTCGGGGAAGGTCTGGCCGGCCACCTCCACGTCGGCGGCCAGTACCCGGTGGTTGATCTGCACTGAGCTGTCGTAACGCAGCAATTCCTCGAAGCCGTCGTCGATCAGCTCGGGATCAGCCTGCAAGCGCTCCAGTTCGCTGGGATTCTCCAATAGCGCCTTGGTGGCGTTGCCGATGATGTCGGCGGTGGTCTCGTGGCCAGCTTGGAGCAGGATTATGCAAGTCGGGACGATCTCGTGGTCGGTGAGCGGCCCCCGCTCGTCTTCCACCGTGACCAGCTTGGTCATCAGGTCGTCGCCGGGGTTGGCCCGACGCTCGGCGGCCAGCGCGGTGAAGTACTCGGTGAAGCCCCGCACCGCCTTCTCCCCGTTGACGATCATCTCGTCGCTGAGGGCGGCGATGTCGCCCCGGCGGGCGAAGTCCCACATCCACTGCTCGATGTCGGGGATGTCGCTGCGGGGGATGCCCAGCATCTCGCAGATCACATGCACCGGCAGCGGGTAGGCGAACTGGCTCACCACGTCCATCTGGCCGTCGTCGGCCACCGCGTCCAACAGGCCGGTGACCACATCGCCGATGGCCGGCTTGATCTTCTCCACCGCCCGGGGGGTGAATACCCGGGCCACCATGGAGCGGATGCGCTGATGGTCGGGCGGGTCCAGCCACAGCAGCATCCGCTTCATCATGTCGTAGTACTCGGTGCCCCCCGCTCCTACGTTGTACATCTCGGTGGTACGACGGTCGCTGATGGCCTTGGGATTGCGCAGCAGTTGATCGGCATCGGCGTGGCGGGTGAACACCCACGCCTCGTGCAGGATCGGGTTGTGGGTCTTGTGAATGGGGGCGGCTTCCCGCAACGCGTGGTAGTGCGGGTAGAGATTGCCCCGGGTCTCCGGGTTGATGATGTCGGCGATGATTTGCTCGGGACCTGACGTAGTGGTGGCAGCGCTCATAGTGAAGGCCAAGTTATATCCGGAGCGGGTTCGCCCGCCGACTGGATGGCCTGCCACACCCGCTCGGGGGTGAGCGGCAGGTCGATGTGGCGGATGCCGAGGTCGCTCAGGGCGTCGATCACCGCGTTCTGCACCGCGGGGGTGGACCCAATGGTGGCCGCCTCGCCGATGCCCTTCACGCCCAGAGGGTTGAGGTGGGTAGGGGTGATGGTGCTGTCCACCGCGAAGTCGCAGAACTCGGCCGCCGACGGCATGGCGTAGCCGGCCAGTCCGGTGGTGAGCGGGTTGCCGTCGTCGTCATACACCACGTGCTCGTACAGCGCCTGGCCGATGCCCGAGGCCACCCCGCCGTGCTGCTGGCCGGCCACGATCAGCGGATTCAGCAGGTTGCCAGCATCGTCAACCGCCACAAAGCGCCGCAGGGTGACCAGGCCGGTGTCTGTGTCCACTTCCACCACGCAGATGTGGGTGCCGAACGGAAAGGTGGCGCCGTCAGTGGTGTGGTCGAGTTCAACTCGCAGCGACTCGCCGGCCACCGCGACGACCTGCTCCCAACTCACCGCCGCACCGGGAACGCCGGCCACTCCCAAGCGGCCTTCGTCGGTGACCACGATGTCGTCGGCGCTGGCCTCCAACAGCTCCGCGGCCCGCCGCCGGGCAATGTCCAGCACCTCCATGGAAGCAGCATGTATGGCGCTGCCTCCGAGCTGGGCGCTTCGCGATCCGCCGGTGCCGCTGCCCCGGGCCACCAACGCGGTGTCGGCCTGCACGAAGGCGATGCGGTCCAGGTCGATGCCCAGCCGGTCGGCCACGATCATGGTGAACGCCGTCTCGTGGCCCTGGCCGTGGGAGGAGGTGCCCACCGACACCGTGGCCGAGCCGTCCGGGTGGACCTCCACCACCGCGTGTTCCTCCTGTCCGGTGGGCGCGGTCACCTCCACATAGCTCGACAGCCCGACGCCCAGCCTTCGGGGGTCATCGGCTGCTCGACGGGCGGCTTGCTCGGCCCGCAGGTCGTCGTAGCCCACCAACTCGCAGGCCCGGTCCAGCGCCTTCTCGTACTCCCCGGTGTCGTAGGCCCCACCGGTGGGGGTCACCAAGGGAAAATCCTCAGGAGCCAGGAAGTTGCGGCGTCGGAACTCCGCCGGGTCCATGCCCAGCTCGGAAGCAGCCAAATCGGCCATGCGCTCGATGGTGAGGGTGGCCTGGGGCCGGCCTGCCCCCCGGAACGCCCCCAGCGGGGCCCGGTTGGTGGCTGCCAACCCAAATTCGAACTGCACCTGCTTGATGGCGTAGACCCCCGTGGCCATCACCCGGGTGATGGTGGGGAGGACGCCGCCTAAGGCGGGATAAGCCCCGGCATCCACCAGCACCACCACCTCCAGCGACACCATGCGGCCGTCGTCGGTCACTCCCAGCCGGACGTAATGCACCTGATCTCGGGCCTGCATGGAGATGAGGTTCTCGGCCCGGGTCTCGGTCCACACCACGGGGCGGCCCAGCTGCCGGGCGGCGGCGGCCACCGCCACGTGCTCGACCCGCCATCCGCCCTTGGCTCCGAAGCCCCCACCCACCCAAGGGGCGATCACCCGCACCTGGTCATGGTCCAAACCCAGGGAGTCAGCGATGCCCCCTCGGGTGGGATGGGCTCCCTGGGTGGAGACCCACAAGGTGAGCTGCTCGCCGGTGGGATCGGCGAGCACGGCGTCGGTTTCCATCGGCACCACCGCCATCCGGTTGTGGACGATGCGGGCAGTGATGATCCGATCGGCTTCGTCGTGCAGGCCTTCCACCGGGTCGAAGGCCCTGAACATCGAGTCTGATCCCCGTTCGGGAAACAGCGCCGCCTCACCGTTGGCTATCGCGGCCTCAGCATTCATCGACACCGGGAGCGGCTCGTAGTCGACCATGATCTCATCGGCTGCGTCCTGAGCGGCGGCCAACGTCTCGGCCACCACCATGGCCACCGGCTCACCCACAAAGCGGACCCGACCGCCGGCCAGCGGCCCGCGCGCAAAGTGAGGATCGAGCGGAAATCGGGGCTTCACCTGCTCCACCCCGATGGTGGTGGCCGTATGCACCGCGACCACACCAGGATGCTCGGCTGCGGCCCCAACATCGATGCTGGCGATCTCTCCATGGGCTACCGGCGAACGCACGAAGCAGGCTTGAAGCAGCCCATCGGGCCGGAAGTCACCGGTGTAAAGACCCTCGCCGGTCAGAAGGGTTCCGTCCTCCCGGCGCACAACTTCAGTACCCAAGATCGATCCAGCCATAGGGTGGTCATTATGGATGGCGCATTGTCAGAACCCGGAATGGGAGGGTGAATTGGCATGGAGTTGCGTGACGCAATCGATCCGGCCACCACTGCGTTGGTGCTTCAGGAGTGCCAGAACGGGGTTATCGGCGAGCTGTCGGCCCTACCCGCATTGGCTGAGGCTGCCAGGGAGGGGCTGATCCCCAATGTGGCGGCATTGGCCAACGCCGCCCGAGCGGCGGGAGTGCGGGTGATCCACTGCACGGCCCAGCACCGGACCGACGGGTGGGGCGGCAATCGAAACGCCCGCCTGTTCCGGGCCATGCCCAAGATGCCGGTGCAATTGCATGTGGGCACTTTGGCGGTGGAGGTGGTGCCTGAGATCGGCGTTGCCGAGGCTGACATCGTGCTGCCCCGCCACCACGGCCTGTCGCCCTTCGAGGGCACCGAGCTCGACTCGCTGCTGCGCAACGAGGGCATCCGCACCATTGTGGCGGTGGGAGTGTCGGTAAACGTGGCCATCATCAACCTGACGTTCGACGCGGTCAACGCCGGCTACGTGGTGGTGATTCCCCGCGACGCGGTGGCCGGCACCCCGCCCGACTACGTCGACGACGTGTTCGAACACACCCTTGGCATCGTTGCCACCGTCACCACCACCAGCGACGTGGTTGCCGCCTGGGCCGAGTAGGAGATTGCGGCCGGCCCTAGCCCAAGCCGCCTCTGACATAAGCCACGACCGCGGCGATCTCGGCGTCACTCAACTTGGAACCGAACTCGGGCATCTCACCGAGACCTTCCCGGACCAGAGCCTCCATCGACTCAGCTGAGGCGTACTTTTCCAAGACCTCGCCAGGACGGATGTCGGGGCCGACGACGCCACTGCCATCGATGCCGTGGCACCCCACGCAGCGCAACACATACACGTTCTTGCCGATGGTGGACGACTCAACCGTCTGAGGCTCAGCTGGACCTTGGGATTCCACAGTTTCAGAGATCTCAGGACAGGGGACTTCCAAGCCACCTTGGTCTTCGTCCACGCAAGTGGAGGCCGGAGGAGGAGCGGTCGTTTCCCCACGACCCGGCCCTCCACTACAAGCCGCCAGCGCGAACAAACCGCCCACTAGCAGGGCGCCGAATGCGCTCCCCCAAAGGGAACGAGACAGGATCAAGCTCCCACTGGAGCGCTGGGGGTGAACGTCACCGGCATTTCCTCGGGGCCGACGATGAAGTTGGACGCCCGCCACGGCAGCGGCTCGTCACTGGCCAGTTGGATGTCGGGCATCCGCTCGGCTAACCGCTGGAACATGATCTTGAGCTCCAGGCGGGCCAAAGACGCCCCCAGGCAGAAGTGTGTTCCCCATCCGAAGGCCAAATGCTGGTTGGGCTCGCGCTCCAAGTCGAATGTAAACGGGTCGTCGAACACCCGGTCGTCCCGGTTGGCCGAGGGATAGAACAAGATGATCTGGTCGCCCTCTCCGATGGTCTCGCCGTGCATCTCCACATCCCGGGTGGCGCTGCGGGACATGTTCTTGATGGGGGTTACCCAGCGCAGCAACTCCTCCACCGCCCGCTCCATCCAAGCGTCGTCGGCCGCTCGCTGGTTGAACAGCGCCTTCTGGTCGGGATGCTCCATAAGCGCCAGCATTCCCCCGCTGATCACATGGCGGGAAGTCTCGTCGCCTCCGATCAGAATGAGCAGCCCCTCCTGATACAGCGACTCGTCGTCGAGCCTGTCGCCGTCCACCTCGGCATGGCACAGCACGCTCACCAGGTCGGACTGAGGAGGGCGGGCCCGGCGGTCGGCAATCACCCCCATCAAGAACTCCCGGAAGGCCACGCCGGCCATGATCCCCTTCTCCATCGCCTCCTGGTCGGTCTCGGTTGTGGCCCGCATCATGTCGTCGGACCACTCCAGCAAGTCGTCGTAGCTCTCTCGGGGAAAGCCCAGCATGTCGCCAATCAGGATCAGCGGTAAGGGCGCGGCGATGTCCCAGATGAAGTCGCACTCGCCCCGCTCGCACACTCTGTCCAAGATCTCGTCGCAGATAGCAATGACCTCGGGCGTGCGGTCCCGAACCCGCTTGGGGGTGAAGCCCCGGTTGACCAGCTTGCGGCGCTGCTTGTGCTCGGGATCGTCCATGGAGATCATCATCGGCAGCGAGTTCCCGTGGGGACGGGGGCTGCGGTACGACGAGAACGTCTTGGGATCCTTCTCAATGGCCAAGATGTCGTGGTAGCGGGAGATGCCCCACACATCGCTGTTGGCGTCGTAGTACACCGGGGCGTTCTCCCGCATCCAGGTCCACGCCTCGTGAGGCTCGTGCTGGAACCAGAAGCCGTCCATGAAGTTGACCCCGTCGAGAGTGGGGTGATTGGGCATAGCTCCCCCTATTGCTCGTACTGCTGGACTAGCCCTAACCCTCGCCCATGAGCCGAGCGACCATCCTGGCGCCCTGCTCTGGATCCCAGGCCGCCACCATGTCGTCGATCCCGTCCTGCCACGACATCGTGCACGGACCGGTGATGGAAATGCGCTTGGTGCTGTCGAAGGCCCGGCTGTGAGTGCCCTCAGGGAAGTACTGGAAGTCGGGCTCCACCCCGACTTGCTCTCCCATCCGGCGACACATGTCCTCGATGCTGACGTTCTCGTCGCCGCCCCAGTTGACGATGGTGGCCGGCACGGTGGCCCCCTCCAAGAACGCCTCGGCGTGAGCACACATGTCGACCTCGTGGACCGGGGAGAACATGTTGGGCTCCGAATCCTTGAGGAATACCGGCATGCCGTTGGTCATCATGGCCAACAAGATGGCGGGCAGTCCCCCGTTTTGGCCGTAGGCCACGTTGATACGGCCGATCACGGTGGGCAGGTCATAGAGGCGGCACATAGTGCGGGCCACCGCCTCGGCGGCCATCTTCGTCACTCCGTAGGTCTCCGAATAGGGCTGTTCGCTGTCGCCCAGCGGATCGCCCTCGGCGTAGACGTAGGTGTGGTCGGTGTTGTTCTTGTATGCCGCGGCGGTGGACGCGTGCAGAAAGCCCTTGGCGTTGCGGCAGTGGGCCATCAGCAGGCCGGTGGCCTCGGCGTTCTGGGTGAGGGCGAAATCGTAGTCAGGGCTGGCCGCCATGAATGCGGCCATGTGGATCACATAGTCGAAATCGTCGGGCAGCCCGTTCAGCTCGCCGGAGGCCAGATCGGCCTTGTGGGGGATGGCCCCGGCCTCCTCCACCTGCTCCTTCGATCCTGGCTGGCTGAACCGGGCCAGGCCCCAAACCTCGTTGTTCTGGGCGAAGTGTCGGGTCATGGGCAGAGCGATCTGCCCGGCGGTCCCGGTTATCAGAATCTTTTGGCCATCCACGGTGGTTCCTCCTCGACCGTCGTTCCCTTGTACTAGCACGGTGAGTACGCAGGGTTGACATGATAGGGATAGAGACATGATTCGCACCGAGTCCATCGATGCCCCCCTGGGTGCACTGGCATCAGGCTGGGACCCGGGCGCTCCTCTGTCTGACGACGACTTGGCGACGTTGCGTCAGGCGCTCGCCGACCGGCTGGTGGTGGTGCTGCGGGGACAGCGGGAGTGTGACGCCGACGAGTTGGCCGCCTTGGCCCGGCAACTGGGCGAACCCTTCCCGGCCGACGAGCTGTACAACATCCCCACCGAGGCCCCCGAGGTGCTGGCCGTGTCCAACGAGCTGAATGACAACGGTCACGAGATCGGAACCGCGGGCAGCGGGCCCCTGCCGTGGCACACCGATTACGCCTTCTTGGACACAATTGCCCGGGAGTCGCTGCTCAACGCCCAGCGGGTGCCGGCCGACGGGGGCGCCGATACCTCGTACTGCGACATGTACACCGCCTATGAGACCCTGCCCAGCGATCTGGCTGAGAGGCTGGCCGGGAGAATCGGGCGCTACACCATCACGTCGGAGAACAACACCCGCCTCCGCCAGAACCACCACGACGAGGACCCGTCGGAAGCCGCCGCCCGCCGCCTGAAGGCCAACCCCGACATCGTCTACCCCGGCTCGGGCGAAGTAGTCGAGCACCCGGTGGAAATGCCCCACCCCGACACTGGAAGGGTGGCGCTGTACGTCTCGTCGTTCTCCTGCGGTTTCGTGGGCATCGACGACCCCGACGACGCCTTTGCCCTAACCCAGGCCGCCATGGACCACGCCATCGTCCCCGAGCACACCTACACCCACCGTTGGCAACAAGGCGACGTCGTGATCTTCGACACCGTCGGCACCGTCCACCGCCGGGAGATGCCCCACAGCTCCGGCCCCCGCTCCCTGCGCCAGCTGTCGATCAAGTACCCCTGACGCTGCTGAATGCCCGGTAGCCGGCAGCCCCCCTAATCTGGCGCCATGCCAACCCCAGCTCGCGTCGCCGTCGTTCCCCAGGAAATGGGCCAACCCCTGCGTATCGAAGAATTGGAGCTGCCCGACCCCGGGCCCACCGATGTAGTGGTACGCCAATTCGCCAGCGGGGTGTGCCACAGCCAGCTCCACGAGATCCACACCCCTCGAGCTAGCGATGTGGTTCTCGGCCATGAGGCCACCGGCGAGGTGGTGGCGGTGGGCAGCGAAGTAAGCCATGTGGTCCCCGGCGACCGGGTATTCGTCACCTGGCTGCCCCGCGGCGTCGAGCCCACCGACCGCCGGCCGATGCCCGCCCAGGCCACCCAGGACGACGGCACCGTGGCCACCAGCCTGGGAGTGTTCACCTGGGCCGACCACACCATCGCCGACGAGATGTTCATCGTGCCCATGCCCGACGACGTGCCGGTCGATGTGACCTCCATCGTCGGCTGTGCGGTGATGACCGGTGCCGGTGCGGTGATGAACACCGCGGGGGTCACTGCAGGGTCGTCGGTGGCGGTGTTCGGTGTGGGCGGCGTGGGCTGCTCCGCCCTTTCGGCCGCTAAGGCGCTGGGCGCCGACCCCATCATCGCGGTGGACCTCACCGAGGAGAAGCTGGAGTTCGCCCGCAGCCACGGGGCCACTCTTGGGGTGAATGCCTCAGAGTGCGACCCGGTGGCCCGGATCCGCGAGCTGACACCACGTGACGGCTTGGACTTGATGGGCGCGCCCTGTGCCGGGGTGGACTTCGCATTCGACTGCATCGGCGCAGAGGCAACCATCGGGCAGGTGGCGCCGTCATTGCGATCAAAGCGCTGGGGGTCCGACGAACGGGCGGTGGCGGTGCTCGTCGGGATTCCAGTCTCTGTGCCCGCTATCGACGTGGGTGACCTGCTGATGCACGAGAAGCACCTCACCGGAAGCATCGGGGGCACCTCCCACCCGGATCGGGATTTCCCCATCTTCATGGACTGGTACCGGAGGGGCGACCTAGACCTGGACAGCATGGTCACCCAGCGCTTCGCCCTCGATGAGATCAACGAGGCGGTTGATGCTCTGCAAAGCGGGCAGATCAGCGGCCGGGCCATCCTGGTGTTCGATTGAGCGCCGAGTAGAAGGGAGCCAGCCATGCCCGACACCGTGCTCTATGACCTTTCCGGCCATGTGGCAACCATCACCCTCAACCGCCCTTACGCCCTCAACGCCATCAATGGCCAATTGCGCCAGGACTTGAACGCGGCCTGGAACCGGTTTCGGGGTGACGACGAGGCCTGGGTGGCCATCATCACCGGAGCGGGCCGGGCGTTCTGCGCCGGGGCCGACATGCGCGACGGCGAGGGATCGGTAGGCGTATTTGAGGGCACGTTCTGGGAGAAGCCCACCATCAACTCCTTCGAATCGGGATTGGAGTTGTTCAGGCCCACCATCGCCGCGGTGAACGGCCACTGTCTGGGCTACGGACTCACTGGGGCGCTGGCCTGCGACTTTCTCATCGCCAGCGACCAGGCCACGTTCGGCTACCCCGAGGTGCGTTTGGGCGTGCCCACCATCGTGGGCGCCATCCGGTTGCCCCGGCGGGTTGAGTGGGCCGACGCCATGGAACTCCTGTTGACCGGCGAGCAGGTGGACGCTGAGCGGGCCCGGGAGATGGGACTGGTGTGGCGGGTAGTGCCCCACGATGACCTGTTGGATGAGGCCCAGACCTTGGCCAACCGGCTCGTCGCATCGGCTCCGCTGGCCGTTCGAGCAACTAAGGAGGTGGCTGCCCGCACCCGCACCATGTCGTGGGTGGAGGCGGTGCGCTTCGGCGAGACCATGCGAATAGTGGCCGGAGCGACCGAGGACGCCACCGAGGGAGTGAACGCATGGGCTGAGGGCCGTCCCCCCGACTGGCAGGCCCGCTAGCCAGATGGGCGTACGGGCAATCGTCTTTTGTGTGGCGGTGGCCGGCTTGGCCTTCGTTGCCCTTTCCCTGGCCGGCATCGTGTCCACCTGGGGACTCGACTGGGTGACCATCGAGTCCGAAGAGCCCGAACCGGACTCCACCGCCGAGGCCACCCCCACTGCCACCCAGGAGCCCTTGCCGATCCCAACCGTGGTGATCGACTTCGAAATCGACCCCCGCTATCCCCCCAACACTCAGTGGACAGTGTTCGACGTGCCCTCGGCCCTCAACGTGCGGGCCGGCCCAAATACCGCCCACCAGGTGCTGGGCACCGCCAACTTGGGGTCCACCGTCACACTCACCGGCCAAGTGGTGGAGTCCCCCACCAGCGGCATCTGGGTGCAGGTCCGCACCAACACTGTCACCGGCTGGGTCTTCGCCGCTTATCTGACTCCTGCCGGATAGTTCAGGGTCAAGAAGTCCCCAACGACTCGACAACCGGGATCTCGTCGTCGGCGAGAGGTGCCATCGGAGTGCGTCGGGCCAGGGCGGCCTCGATGGAGGGGGCGAGGCGTTCGGCCTTGGCCGCCTCGCGCTCTTCTTCGCCTTCCTTCAGAGCAGGCATGACCTCTTTGGCGAACATCTCCAGCGACTGGCAGATGTGGTCATGGCGGTTGCGGCCCGACTGCTGGATGAACATCACCTGATCGACCCCCACGTCGGCGTAGCCCTGGAGTTGGCGGGTCACCTGGTCGGGGGTTCCGATGCCCAGCGTCTCCCCCAGCCCCTCAAATGACTCTCGGGACTCCTGAAAGTTGTCCCATACGTTGGTTCGGCCCGGCTGGTGCTGGCCGATCACGTAGTAGTGCAAAAGGCCGTGGCCGAAGAACTGGAATCCCTCCAGTCCCCGGCGCTCAGCCTCGGCCTGATCGGTATGCATCGACAAACCCACGACCATGGCGATGTTGGCGTTCACGGTGTGGCCGATGGGCACGCACTCTTCGGACAGAATCCGGTAGTAGTCCTCCACCCAGTGGGCAGCCTCGTCGGGGTCGACAAAGGCGAAGGTGAGTGCCCCCATGCCCAGTCGGGCGGCCAGTTTGATGGTCTCCCGGTTCGAGCACGCCACCCACAGCGGCGGGTGCGGTTTCTGCGCTGGCTTGGGCACCACATTGCGGCACGGCATGGAGAAGTACTCGCCCTCGTACCCCGGATAGGGCTCCATGACCATCATGTTGCAGCACTGCTCGGTGGCCTCGGCCCACGCAGGGCGCTTGTCGGAGTGTTCGATGTTGAACCCGCCCAGCTCCACCGCGGCCGACGACTCCCCGGTGCCGAAGTCCACTCGTCCATTGGAGATGAGGTCCAAGGTGGCGATGCGCTCGGCCACCCGGGCCGGGTGGTTGTACTTGGGCGGCATCTGCACGATGCCGTGCCCCAGCCTGATCCGCTCGGTGCGCTGGCTGGCCGCGGCCAAGAACACCTCTGGAGCCGATGAGTGGGAGTACTCCTCCAAGAAGTGGTGCTCCACCTCCCAGGCGTAGTCGTAGCCCAACCGATCGGCCAGCTCCACCTGCTCGAGGGCTTCGTGCAGCAGCCGCTGCTCATCCCCCTCCTGCCACGGCCGCGGCAGCTGATGCTCATAGAAGACGCCGAACTTCACGTTCCAGAGCCTACGCAGCTTTGCTCCGATCAGCAGTTCGCGGAGGAATCTGTTTAGCATCGCCCCGGTGAGCAGCGACCGGGCACCGGTGTTTGTGGGTGTGGCCCAGTACGTGGGACGGGAGACCGACCCGACGGCCGCACCCGACCCGGTGACCATGCTCGCCGACGTAGCCACCCGGGCCGCCTACGACTCGGGAGTGGGCCAACCCCTTTTCGCCCATGTGGACACCTACTTGCAGATCCCCTTGGCCTATTGGACTCCGGTGAACGGCGCTGGGCTTGTTGCCGAGCAGCTGGGTATCGGCGAGCGAGCCCGGGTGCAGCACACCGGCGGAGGCGGTGAGATCGGCGTACTGGCCGCCAACCATCTAGCCGCTGAGATCATGGCCGGGCGCACTGAGGTGGGGGTGATGACCGGCGGTCAAATCTGGAAGACGTTCGAGCGAGCGAAGGCGGCCGGAGTGGAGCTCAACTGGCCCACTGGTGGCGATCCCACCGGCGCCGACGAGCGGTTCGCCCCCGTCGCCAAGCCCATGGTGTCGGAGATCGAGGAGCGTCATCGGCTCACCCGCCCCATCCAGGCCTACCCCCTGTTCGAGAACGCCCTGCGGGCCGCCCAGGGATTGACCCTGGCCGAGCACGCTCAACGCCTGGGCGAAATGATGACCGAGTTCACCGCGGTGGCCGCGGCCAATCCCTACGCCTGGTTCCCCACCGAGCGGAGCGCCGAAGAACTCGCCACCCCCACCACCGAGAACCGCATGATCGGCTTCCCCTACACCAAATATCTGAACGCGGTCTTGAACACCGACCAGGCCGGGGCATACATCATGACTTCGGTGGCCAAAGCCCGGGAGCTGGGAATCCCCGAGGATCGCTGGGTGTACTGGTGGGGCGGCCACAATGCCGCCGAAGAGGCCTGGTTCGCCAGCACCCGCCCCAACTTTGCTGAATGCCCATCAATGAAGGACTCATCAATGGGCGCGCTCAACCAGGCCAGCGTTGGTGTGGACGACATTGCCCTCTTCGACTTTTACTCCTGCTTCCCGGTGGCGGTGCGAATGGCCTGCGCCATGCTCGGCATCGACGAACTGGACCCCCGCCCGTTCACCGTGACCGGCGGGCTTCCCTACGCAGGGGGACCAGGATCGGCCTACAACATGAACTCGCTGGCCGCCATGGTCGAACGGCTGCGTGAGCAAGATGGGTCGATTGCGCTTGTCACCGGCAACGGCTTCTTCATGACCAAGCACGCTGCGGCCGTGCTTTCGAACCAGCCCAAACAGGGCGGCTGGGACCACCCCGAGGGACCGCCTCCCTCCGCGTCGATGGAGACCACGCCGGCCATTCCCGACGATTCGGCCACCGGGTCAGGCCGCATCGAGGCCTACACCGTCATGCACAACCGCGAGAACCAGCCGGCCACTGGATACATCTGCGGCCGCCTCGACGGCAACGGCACCAAGGGTCGGCGCTTTTTGGCCAACACCCCTGAAGACCCCGACCTGCTCCACGACCTGCTGGCCTCCGAGGCCGTGGGCCGAACTGGTGACGTTCGCTACGACGACGCCACCGGTCGCTGTATCTTCACCCCAGCCTGAGCGACCTGACGCACAACGAACCGGATATCAGTCAGTGGCGATGCCCACTGGGCAGGTGACGCCGGTGCCGCCGAGGCCGCAGTAGCCGCCGGGCACTTTGGCCAGGTACTGCTGGTGATAGTCCTCGGCGTAGTAAAAGGGCGGGGCGGCGATGATCTCGGTGGTGATCTCTCCGTAGCCGGCGTCGGCCAACCGGGCCCCGAACATGTCTCGAGATGCCTCAGCAGCCACCTTTTGGTCGTCGTCGAAGTAGTAGATGCCCGACCGATACTGGGTGCCCACATCGTTGCCTTGGCGCATCCCCTGGGTGGGGTCGTGGTTCTCCCAGAACAGCGCCAGCATCTGCTCATAGCTGGTGGCATCGGGGTCGAACACGGCCAGGACTACCTCGTTGTGGCCGGTAAGGCCGCTGCACACCTCCTGGTAGGACGGATTGGGGGTGAAGCCCGCCGCGTAGCCCACCGCAGTGGTAAACACACCGGGCGCCTGCCAGAACACCCGCTCGGCACCCCAGAAGCAGCCCATTCCCACCATGATCTGCTGCATGCCATCGGGGAACGGGGGCTTCAGCGGGTTCCCGTTCACGAAGTGAAGCTCCGGCACCGGCATTTCCATGTCCCGACCCGGCAGCGCATCACCCGGGTCTACCATCATCGTCTTCTTCATCCCGAACAAGGCCATGAGGCCAGTGTAGAGGCCATCGGCGGCAATCCCATTGGGACACGAGCCGATCTCAGGCCGCTTTGGTTCACATCCATCCGGTGATTCAGGTCGTCTTGCTGTTTCGGCACTGCATATTCTTGCCATCGCGTCTCAAATCAAGAGCGCCTTCGGTGGCGAGAGGTCAATGGGGAGAATCACGGTGAGACAAGGAATGGTGAGGGTGCGAGCGGCTGTTGCGGCCGTGTCGGTCGCGGCCCTGTTAGCCGGGGCACTGGCATTTGTCGGGGCAGGGGCGGCTTCGGCCCAAGAGCCGGTTCTGATCAGTGCAGAGGTGACCACCCAAGAAGAGGCGAACTGCGACACCATCGACCTAGGTCTGCTGGACAGCACCCCCGGCAGCGAGTTGACGGCCAGCGGTCGCTGGACCACCGAGGACTGCGATTCGCGTTTCCGGTCCAACAGCGATGCTCACACCTATCAATTCGAGATCGCCGCGACCGGGCGGATCAGGGTCGACTTGAACTCGTCCGATGCCGATTCCTATCTCTACTTGCTGGACGAAGAGGGCGACCGGATCGCCGAGAACGATGACGGCGGAGTGGGCGCACTCGACGCTCGCATCGAAAGAGAGCTCGAGGCCGGCGTCTATCAACTGGAGGCCACCACCACTTCAGGCCGTGCTCGAGGATCGGCCGACTTCGAGGTTGTGGTCACCCTGGTTGCCACCTGCGAGCCAGAAGCCCTCGGCGCGCTCACACCTGAGCAAGACATCGAGGTCACCGGCTTTTGGACACCCGAGTCCTGCCAGTCGATCTTCCTAACCGGCCACCCCTCCCGCTATTTCGTGTTCACCCTGCCCGAAGGCGCCAGAGTGCGCGTGGAGCTGTCTTCGGAGATCGGCGATACCGTGCTCATCGTCGCGCCGATCGTCGCCCTGCGATCGGTGGTACCCGGCCAGGTCGCCCATAACGACGACTCCGGCGGCACCCGCAACTCCCGCATCGAGCAGTACTTCCCAGCCGATGTCTACGGAATCGAGGCGACTACCTTCCGGACCAGAGACCTTCAAGGCCCCCTGATCGACTTCACCCTCACTCTCACCATCGTGGATGAGGAAGAACAGCAGAACAGCCCCTTGCTGAAGATCGAGGAGGTTGACATTCCCACTGAAGTCGTGGCCGGAGATCCCCTCCCCATCAACATCCGCGTCGGCAATCTGGGCGGTGACGTGTTCCCCGATGAGGAAAGCAGTGCCATCGTGTACGCCGTTGGTCCTCGGGTGTTCGATCGCTCCGTGCCGTTGCCATCCGACCTCTGGCCCGCAGGGGTCGCCTATCACACCAATGAGGAGACGGCTAGCGCCACTAGCACCACGACGCCGCTGGTGGAACCCTTCTCGGTGACCTTCTACAGAACTGGGCCCGCATGGTTGTTTGTTGGGGTCGTTGTGGAAGACGGTGATGAAAATGAGATTGGGTTCCACGGGCTGTGGCACGACCTCATGGTGCTGAGCGCCCCAACCTACGACCCCGTGCTGGTCGAGGTGGACGGCGTGGTTTATTCGGTGTCAGCCGCGCTCGACGAGGACCCAGATGAGGACGAGGAGGGGACAGTTGTCACCACAGTGACTTCCGTCGACGACCCCGAGACAGACATCGATCCGGCTGAAGAGGCCGAGACCGAGACAGACATCGATCCGGCTGAAGAGGCCGAGGACGAGACAGACATCGATCCGGCTGAAGAGGCCGAGGACGAGACCGAGGACGAGACCGAGGACGAGACCGATCCCGCTGAGGAAGCCGACATCGATCCCGTTACCCGAGCCAAGGCGATTTACACGGCCGGGGTGCGCACTCAGCTGCTCGACGGCATCTTCGACCGGCCGGAGATTGCCGCTCTCCCGAAAGCCGCAGAGCCGAATCCGGTCACTGTGCCGAGTCCCCATTCTGATGCACTCCTCAAGACCGCGGCGGCACGGTTTGCAGTCGTCGTCAATGGTTCGGGCCTGCTGGAGACGGTGGCCAACGGGGAAGCGATCAGCCCAGTCGCCGTGGAAGACCTGGTTCTCAGCACGGCCGAGCGAGTTTCGGAGACCTATGCGTCGCTGGCTGCCTCCTGGCAATCGCTCCTCGAGCAAATCGAGGCTGGCGGGGCGCTGTCGTTCGCCGATGCATTTGCCGTCCATTCTGAGTTGGCCTATGCCGAGAGCATCCTGTCGCCTGCGCTGGTGCCCAGCAGTATTGTCACCGCGGCCCGCGCCGCCGAGCAGGGCTGGGCAGACTTCGAGGTTCGGGCGATGTTGGCTAGACAGCGTCTCTGCAACTCCAACCCCACGGCCCTACGGGATGCCTATGAGGCTGCCGGCGTCGAAAATGTCGACGAGCTAATGGCACTCGACACCGAGATGCGGGCGGCTTCACCGGCCTATGGGCTGCTCATCGACGGCGCTTTGTGTGCGGCTGCGGCAACCGATGCAACCAACCTCCGATTCCTGCACCGGCTGGAGATCGACGACAGCGACGAACTTCGCGCGCTGTTCGAGCCCGAGGAAGAACCCGAACCCGTGGAAGAACCGCAGGAAGAACCCGAACCCGAGGAAGAACCCGAGCCTGACCCGCCGATTGGCCTGCGCATCATGGCCCGCCTCGGAGCCGACGGACGCATCGAGCATGGCGTCGAGCTGTCCAGTGGCTTCCAGATTCTGCCCGAGCGGCGCTACCTGCCCGCTGACACGCAGGTTGGCATGTGGTACTCCACCTTGGACGTGGAGTTGGGCGACGCTTCGATCGGCCACATCCGCGCCCGCCGCCTGGCTGACGGACGGATCGAGCTCGGCTTCCGCGATTTCGAGGGCGTCACCTTCACCCCCGATATTGCCTATCTACCCGCCGATCTCAACGAGGGAGTCTGGTACCGCAGCAGCGTGATTGAAGTACCACGGCCCCCTGAACCCGCTTAGGCCAGGAAGAAACCCAATGACGGCCCGCTTCACCGGCCAGAGCGTTGACCGTGTCGAGGGCCCTCGCCTGCTGCGGGGCGAGGGCCGCTTCGTCGGCAACGTCCGCCACCCCGATCTGCTCCACGCCGCCTTCGTCCGCAGCACCATGGCCCACGCCCGAATTGTGGGCATCCACACTTCGGCGGCCAAAACCACTTCCGGTGTGGTCGCCGTGTTCACCGATGATGACTTCACCGGTGTAGTCAATCCCATCACCATCGTAGGACCCCCAGAGCTCTTGGGCAGTCCTTTCACTGCGCTGGCTAGCGGCAAGGTCCGCACTGTCGGCGAGCCGCTTGCCATCGTCGTTGCCCGCACCCGCCAGACCGCCATCGACGGCGCCGCCGCGGTAGCAGTTGACTACGACCCCCTGCCCGCAGTGGTGGACATGCACGCTGCGTCGGCATCTGATGCTCCGCTGCTATTCGAGGAACTGGGCACCAATGTGGTGTATGGCACCGAACAAGCGTGGGGGGCCGACATCGAACAGACCTTCGCCGATGCCGACCGGGTTTTCACCCGCACATTCACCCAGCACCGCTTCGGCCATGCCCCGCTGGAGGGACGGGTCATGGTGGCGGCATACACCCCCTCAGACGGCCGTCTGGAGATCCAGATCGCTACCAAGCGCCCCCACGCGGTCAAGCTGAATCTCGCCGGCCTCCTCAACATCCCCTTCAGCAATATCCGGGTGGGAACCGGCGACATCGGGGGCGCCTTCGGGTCCAAGGGCCAAGTAGGAAGAGAAGAGATCTCGGTGGCGGCCGCGGCCAAGATGCTCGGCGCGGCAATCCAGTGGACTGAAGACCGAACTGAGAACCTCCAAATGGCCGGGCACGCCCGCGAAGAGGACCTCGTCGTCGAGGTGGCAGTCGATAGCGACGGGACCCTGTTGGGTATCCGGGCCGACATGACTATGGACCAGGGGGCCTATCCCATGCCGCCCTATCCGTCAACGCTGTTCTGCAATCTGGTGAAGATGCTGATCCCCAACGCCTACCGGCTCAAAGCCTACGCGTTCCGGGGCCGGGTGGTGGCCACCAACAAGTGCAGCTACATCGCCTACCGGGGGCCGTGGGCGGCGGAGACCTGGGTGCGGGAGCGGATGCTGGACGAGATCGCCGCCGAGCTGGGAATCGACCGAGTGGAGATCCGCCGCCGAAATCTCATCGACCAGGATCAGCCCACCAAAATGATCACGGGCCCCACCGTTTCCGGCATCACCGCCCGCCAAACCTTGGACCGGGCCGTCGAGCTGATGGACTTGGACGGCTTCGCTGCTGAGCAGGACGCGGCCCGAGCCGAGGGGCGGCTGGTGGGCCTGGGGTTTGCCACATTTATCGAAATCGCCCCCGGCCCGCCCGACTTCGCCCAGTCGGCCGGCTTCGACCTGCGAGGCGAGTTGATTTGGGCCCGCCTAGAGCCCACCGGCGACTTGACCATTGCCAGCTGCCAATCGCCCCACGGCCAGGGCCACGAGACCACCATCGCCCAAGTGGCCGCCGACGAGATGGGGGTGAGCCTCGACCGGGTGCGGGTGGTGTTCGGCGACACCGACTCCACCCCGTTCAACGTACTGGGCACCGGCGGCAGCCGGTCTTCGATGATGGGGGCCGGCGCAGCCAAGGCCGCGGCCGCCGAGGTGAGGACAAAGGTGCTGGCCATTGCCGCCGAGCAGCTGGAGGCCAACCCAGCCGACCTGGAGATTGTCGACGGAGACATCTCCGTGCGGGGCACGCCGGGGCGCTCCGTACCGCTGGCCGGCATCGCCCAGCAGGCCTGGTTCGCGCCGTCGTCACTGCCCGAGGGCATGGATCAGGGCATCGAGGTGACGGTGGAGTACCGCACGCCCCCCGGCGGCTGGGCTTCGGCCACTCACTGCTGCTGGGTGGAGATCGACCCCGATACCGGCGAGATCACCATCCCCCGCTATTTGGTGGTGGAGGACTGCGGGGAGATGATCCACCCCGCCATCGTGGACGGGCAGATCCAAGGCGGCGTGGCCCAAGGCATCGCTGCGGTGCTGTTCGAGCGCCACTTCTACGATCAAGACGGCAACCTGCTCACCGCCTCGCTGGCCGACTATTTGGTCCCCTCGGCCGCCGAGATGCCGGTCATCGAAGTGGAGCATATGGAAGTCGAGCCTCTGCACGACGCCGACTGGCGAGGCGTGGGTGAAGGTGGCCTCATCGGCGCCCCTGCCGCCATAACCAATGCTGTGGCCGACGCGGTCCGCCACTTGGGCATAGATGTCTGCGAGCAACACCTTCCTCCCCAGCGAATGCGCGAGCTGCTGGCCACCGCCAAGGGCTGACTACCGGCATACCGCGCTCTCCATGGGACCGAGCCCGCGGTTGGCGGGTAGGCTCAGCGGCTACCGCGGAGCAACCAAAGGGAGAAATTGATGGCTGTCGCACCGGACAAGATCCGCAACGTCGCGCTGGTGGGGTCGCAGGGATCAGGGAAGACCACGCTGGCTGAGGCGCTGCTGTACCGGGCTGGCGTCATCGACCGTACGGGCCGAGTGGAGGAGGGCACCACGGTGTGCGACTTCAGCCCCGAGGAAAAGACCGCCACCCACAGCCAGTCGCTGGCTCTGGCCAGCTTCGACTGGCACGGCCACAAGATCAACCTGATCGACACACCCGGCGCCCCCGACTATGCCGGCGAACTGCACGCTGCCCTCCAGGTAGCCGACCTGTTGGTGTTCGTGATCGACGCCTCGAGTGGGGTGGACCACCGGGCCACCGCCATCTGGCACCAAGCCGCCGACGCCGGCCTGCCCCGTATCGTGTTCGTGAACAAGCTTGACCGGGAGCACGCCAGCTTCGAGAACGTCCTCACCGAGCTGCAAGACGCTTTCGGCGCGGGCGTCGCCCCTCTGGAACTGCCCATCGGCGACGGCCCCAGCTTCCATGGCATCGCCGACCTGCTCACCGACAAGGCCTACATCTACGACAGCGGCGCCGCAGAGGAAGTCGACATCCCGGCCGAGATGGAGGATCAGGAGGCCGAGGTCCACGAGCAGCTCGTGGAAGGCATCGTGGTGGCCGATGACGACATGCTGGAGCAGTACCTGGATGGCAATGTCCCCAGTCCCTCCGAGCTCGAAGTAGTGCTTGGACGCGGCGTAGCCGACGGTTCGGTGTTCCCCGTGGTGTGCGGCTCGGCCACCGGTCCCATTGCGGTGGACCGACTGGCCAATTTCCTGGTGGAAATCGGACCTCCCCCCACCACCCGGGCCATGACCGTCACCATGAGCGACATCGACTCCGAGCCGGCATGCGACCCCAACGGCGACCAGCTTGCCTGTGTGTTCAAGACCATCAGCGACGACTACGTCGGCCAGATCTCGCTGTTCCGGGTGCTGTCGGGCACCATCCGCCGAGACGACAACCTCACCAACTCCACCACCGGCGACAGCGAGCGGCTGCGAGGCCTGGTCAGCCTGGTGGGCGGAAAGCAACAGGACATCGACAGCATCTCCGCCGGCGACATCGGTGGCGTAACCAAGCTCCAGCAGACTCGCACTGCCGACACCCTCACCAATGCCGGTCGGGCGGTTGTCCAGTTGGAGCCCTGGCCCGAGCCGGTGCTGGCCTACGGGCTGTTGCCTAAGACCAGAGCGGCCGAGGACAAGCTGGGCACCGGGCTGCGGCGCCTCACCGACGAGGACCCCTCACTGCGCTTGGAGCGCAGCGAAGAGACCCGCCAGACCCTGCTGTGGGGATTGGGCGAAGCTCATCTGCGCCTGGCTATCGCCCGCCTCGATCGCATGGGCATCGAGGTGGAGACCGAGGATTTGCGGGTGCCCTATCGCCAGACCATCTCCGGCAATGGCGATGCCGAGGGCAAGCACAAGAAGCAGTCCGGCGGCCACGGTCAGTTCGGCGTGGCCTACGTGCGCATCGAGCCAATGCCCCGGGGCAGCGGCTTCGAGTTCGTGGACGCCATCACCGGGGGGTCGATTCCCCGGTCGTACATCCCCGCAGTGGAAGCCGGCATCCGCGACGCCATGGCCGACGGAGGCGATCTGGGCTTCCCCATCGTGGACATCAAGGCCACGGTGTATGACGGCAAGCACCACTCGGTGGACTCCTCGGAGTTCAGCTTCAACATGGCCGGCAAGCTGGCCTTCAGCGCAGCCTTCGCCCAGGCCAATCCCGTCGTGCTCGAACCCATGGCCCAAGTGGAGATCACTGTGGCCCCCGAGTATCAGGGCGACGTGATGGGCGATCTGTCGTCTCGCCGGGGTCAAGTGCAGGGAACCGACGCCGGTGCGTGGGGCGAGCAGGTGATCCACGCCATCGTCCCCGAGGCCGAGCTGGTGCGCTACGCCATCGAATTGCGGTCGCTTACCGGCGGGCGAGCCCGGTTCAAGGCCGAGCGGGTGGCCTACGAGATTCTCAGCGGTGCCCTCCCCGAAGCGGCCACTGCCTGATTCAGCCGTCGAACAGTAGACTGGACAGATGCCCGAATCGGAGGAAACCGAGGATCTGGGGGCGAGGTCCGAACCCGAGAGTGCCGAGGAACTGGAGTTCCAGTGGGCTGATCCGCGGGACTACGAGCCGCCGGAAGGGGTGATGCAGAAAGTCACCGGCTCGGCGGGCGGATCGGCCATCGGCGCGGCCATGGTGGCTCTGGGCGAGATCTTGGAGCCAGAGAAGGTCCGGGTAGAGATCCAGCAGGAAGACGATGAGCCCGAACCCGATATGCCCTTCACCATCGACTTCGGCGACCTGCCCCCGCTGACCTAGATGTTCCCAGTCCGGGCGACCACCGGGCCGATAGCGCCGACAACGAGCCGATGGCAGCGGCCAGGATGAATATGGCGAAGTACCGCTCTGCGGACTCGCTCGATCCCAGCACGGTGATCATGATGGTGATGCCGGTAGCCGCTCCGAAGTGACCGATCATCTGCAAAGCGCCCGAAGCCACTCCTAGATCGGAGTCGTCCACCGAGTTGGCCACTCCCGCTACTGCGGGCGGTCGAATGGTCCCCTGGCCAATCCCGGCCACAAACAGCAGCACGATCACCGCGGCCAGCCAACCGGCCAAGATGGCCGCCCCGGTTCCGGCCATCGCCGCCGACATGATGAGCGCCCCGGATACCATGACCGTCCGCCCGCCCCACCGCGACTCCACCCGTCCGGCGTACCACGCGCCGACGCTGAACCCCACCGGCCGGGCGATAAGCGCAGCGGAAATTCGGCTGACTTCGGTGATGCCGAACGCCCCCTCCAGCATGAAGGGGGCCACCACCAACGTGCCCATGTACGCCATGTGGGCCAGGAATGTGACCAGGTTGGGAACCACGAACCCTCGTCGGCCCAAGAACTCCAGTGGAAAGAGCGGATCGGCGGTGTGGCGCTCGATGGCAGCAAACAACATGAAGGCCAGGGGACCGACTGCCAGTCCGGCTACCACGAGCGGATGACCCCAACCCCATTCTGGGCCCCGGTTGATGGCCATCAGCAGGCCGGTCACCGCCACCCCGAGGCTGATTGCGCCACCGATGTCGAAGCGCACCTCGGGCTTGCGAGTGGTCTCGGGCAACAGCGGAATAGCGGCCAACAGCGCGATCATCGACGGCACGGCTTGAATGAAGAAGATGGTTCGCCACCCGAAGGCATCCACCATGAACCCGCCCAAGGCCACCCCGATGGCCGGCGACAGGGCGGTGACTGCCGTCCAATAGCCCAAGGCCACCGCCCGCTCCCGCCGGGCGAACACCGTCATGATGATGGCCATGGACGCCGGGAGGGTGGCCGCCCCGATGAACTGGCCCAGCGTTCGCATGGCCACCAGCGAACCGACGTTCCAGGCCAATCCGGTCAAAACCGCGAACCCGGTGGCCAAGGCGTATCCCCACAGGTACAGCCGCCGGTGGCCGTAGAGGTCGCCGACCTTGCCGGCAATGGGAGTGCCCACCGCCATGGCGATCAGCGGGGCAGTCTGCACCCAGCTCACCGCACTCTCCGATGTGGCGAGGTCGTCGGCGATCACGGGCAGCGATGCCGACAGAATCGTGATCGGGATGCTGGTGGAGGCGATGCCGGCCATGGTGAGGCCGAGCACCGCCCAGCGGTAGTTGGGCCAATCCTGGAACTGCCGGCGCCGATCAGTCCACGGGGATCTGGTTCTCACCCCCCGGCCGCAGATCCAGCGTTCGGCCCGAGTTTGGCTCGCAGGTCGGATTCGACGGCCTTGATCAACTCCCCGGCGTGCTCGTTGCGCAACTCGGCCAGGCGGGGCGCGCCCGCGGCCGCCTCGGCGTCCCATTCGTCGGCGAAGCGGCCTGAAGTGATGTCTTCGATCAGCTCTCGCATGGTGGTGGCCACGTCCACGTGGTCGAACCGTCCCCTTCGGGAGAGCTGGCCGTACTGGCTGGCCGGGGAGTGGTGGTCGAGCTGGGCCACGAAGCCGATCTCCCGCAGCAGCCGATAGTTGCGCTCCACCTCCCCGGAATAGAACAGCTCGGTGGTGATGGCCTCCAGCGGGATGCCCAGCTCCAACAGCACCAGCACGAAGTTGACGTTCACATGGGTCAGCACCGGGGACAACAACTGCTCCACTGCCAAATCCAGCACCGCTTCCTGATGGGGAGTCATGGCGATGGCCCCCTGGCGCAGCCCACCGATGGCCTTGGCCACCGCCAGCATTCGGGACTGGGCCGTGTTGGTAACATCCCGGTGTACGCCCACCGCAGTGATAAAGCCAACCCCTTCCTCGTAACAGCGCCGCACCTCGGGGCCCAGCATCCGGGGGGCAACCATGGCGATGTCGCCGTCGGGGGTGAATCGGTCGAAGGCCAGGGTGTAGCCGCTGGCCACGATGGTGAGCGCCTCAGGGCGAGGGTCGAGACCCAAATGGGGAATGGAGTCGTCGGGGATCAGCACGCAGATGACGTCGGCCGACGAAGCATCAGCGATGTCGCCAGCGTCGAATCCGTCGGCGATGGCCTGTTCCCTGGTCTCATCGGCCCGTACATGCACTGATACCGCCAAGCCCGAATCCCGCAGATTGAGCGCCCACGGCCTCCCCTGGTTGCCGTAGCCAACCACCGCCACCTGCTGGCCGACCAGTGCGCCGAGATCAGCGTCTTGCTCGTAGAAGAAATCGGTCATGGCCCCACTCTCCCAAATCGGCGGTCGATCAGCCGAGGCGAACTGATGCCCCCACCATGCTTGTGCCAATATTTGCTATGACCACTCCGGCGGCTTCCACTGTTCCATTGGAGGCTCAGACGGTGATCGATCCTGAAGTCTGGGCCAATCCCTACCCGTTATTCGAGCGACTTCGCCGGGAGCATCCGGTGTGGCTGGTGCCGGGTCTCGACATGGCCTTCGTGGCCACCCATGACCTCATCGTGGACGCCCTGCGCCGGATCGACGACTTCTCCAACCACCTCGACGTGCTGGTGGCCACCGGCGAAGACGGCAGCCCCTTTCTGTTCCGCACCGACGAGTTCGGGGAGGGTACCACCACACTGGCCACCGCCGACCCGCCCGAGCACACCATGCATCGCAGCGTGGTGTTCCCCGAGCTGGTGGCTCGCCGCATGGAGGCCATGCGACCCGAGATCGAGGCCTTCATCGACGAGCAGTTCGCGGACGCCCGTTCGCAGGGCAACAGAGTGGAGTGGGCCAACACCGTGGCTCATCCCGTTCCCGCCCGGGTCATCGGGCGGTTAATCGGGCTGCCCGACGAGGACTGGCCCGATGTGATGAAGTGGGCTCTCCACGGTGGCCAACTGTTGGCCGGCTTCCACACGCGGGAGACTATGAACGCCATCTCCCAGGAAAACTCCGGTGCGAGCCGCTTCTTGTACGCCAAGCTCGCCGAGGCCTGCGAAAACCCGGGCGACGATCTGATGGGGGTGTGCGCCAAGGCCATGGCCAACGACGACATAAGCAGGGGTGAGGCCATCGGCACCCTCACGGTGCTTCTCGGCGCTGGCGGGGAGTCCACGGCTTCGCTCATCGGAAACGCGGTGCGAATGCTGGCCGATGATCCCGGCCTCCAAGAACAGATCCGGGCCGACCACGGCCTCATCGACAACTTCATCGAAGAGGCTGTGCGGCTGGAGTCGCCGTTCCGAGGCCACTACCGGCAGGTCAAGCGCGATTGCGAGCTGGGAGGTGTGAGCCTGAAGGCCGGCACCACCGCTTTCTTGCTGTGGTCTTCGGCCAACCGCGACCCCGCCGAGCACGACCGGCCCGACGAGGTGGTGCTGGACCGCCGCCTCCCCCGTAGCCACCTGGCATTCGGCCGGGGCATCCACCACTGCGTGGGCGCCCCGCTGGCTCGATTGGAGACCTCCTGCTCGCTCAGTCGGCTCCTGGAGGAAACCAGCTGGTTCTCCTTGGCCGCAGATGACCCGCCCCAATGGGAGAAGAGCATGTTCATCCGCCGCCACGAACATCTCCCCTTGGACGTGACTTGGAACTAGCCGATTGCCCGGCTTGCAGACCTAGGGTTGCGGGCCATGGGTGATTTTTCTGGGCGAGCCGGCGGGGCGCTGGTCACCGGGGGCAGCGGCGGTATTGGTGCGGCGATCTGCCAGCTTCTGGCCGAGCGGGGCAGTCCGGTGGCATTCACCTACCGGTCCAATGCAGAGGCCGCCGAGGAGGTGGCCGACGAGGTGCGATCCGCGGGCGTGGATGCCCACATAGGAAATCCCGCGTTGGAGGATGCCGATGCCATGCGGGAGTTTGCCGCCGAGGCCGCCGAGCGGCTGGGTGGATTGCATACCGTGGTGAGCGCGGCTGGTCCCCACGTACCCCAGATGTACGTATCGCAGACCGACCCCGACTTGTTCGCCCGTCAGATCGATGCCGATGTGGTGGGCGCCTTCAACCTCACGGTGGCTGTGCTCCCCCACCTGCGGGCTAGGGGTGGCAGCATCGTGTATGTCACCACTGCCGCCACCACCGTGTTCCCCAAGCGGGACGCGCTCTCGTCGATACCCAAGGGGGCGGTGGAATCGCTCATGCGGGCGGTGGCCGTCGAAGAGGGCCGTTTCGGGATCAGGGCCAACTGCGTGGGACCGGGCATGCTGGAAGACGGCATGGCCGCCCGCCTCATAGCCGACGGCGATTTGGACGACCGGGCCTTAGAGGTGGCCCGCACCAACATCCCCCTCGGCCGTTTCGGCAAGGCGGTGGACATCGCCGAGGCTGCCTGCTTCTTGGCCTCCGACGCCGCCAACTACATCAGCGGCCAGAAGCTTGATATCGACGGCGCCTTCACTATCTGATCCGTCGCCTGCGCCTAGTCCCGCTCCTCCACCGTTACCCGGTGCATGAGGCGGCGTTCGGTGTAGTCGGGGACGGCAAAGTGCTGGACGGCGCGGTTGTCCCAGAAGGCGATGGAGTCGACCGCCCAGCGGAAGCGGCACTGGAACTCGGGCGAGCGCACGTGGTTCAACAAGAACCCCAGCAGCGCGTCGCTCTCGGCCTCGGTCACTCCAACAAGGCGGGTGGTGAAGTTGCTGTTCACGAATAAGGCCCGCCGCCCGGTCTCGGGATGAACCCGCACCACCGGCCGTATCAACTCCGGGTACTGGGCCTGCATGGTCTCCAGATGCTCTCGGGCGAGCCCTTCGTCGATGGCCCGAGTGAGGGTGTAGGTCAAGTCGTGAGCCGCCTCTAGTCCGTCAACCAGCGCCCGCATCGGTTCAGAGAGCTCCTCGTAGGCCTTGTACATGTTGGCAAAGCAGGTGTCACCGCCCACGTCGGGCATCTCCACCGCTCGGAGGACAGAACCAAGCGGCGGGTTGGGCATATAGGTGTTGTCGCTGTGCCAGCGGGCGGCCAGCCCCCCGACCGGAGCCACCTGATCGAGCACGGTGATCGCGGGATGGGTGTCCAGCTTGGGGCCGAACGGTGCCACGTTGATGGTGCCGAACCGCTGTGCGAATGCCAAGTGCTGATCGGGGGTAATGGCCTGATCTCGGAAGAACACCACCAGATGGTCGAGCAGGGCCTGACGGATGGCGGCCACCGTGGGGTCATCGAGCTCCTCCCGCAAATCCACCCCGAAGATCTCAGCCCCAATGTCGGAGGTCAGCGGGCGGATGTCCAGCGCGGTCACCGCGCTACTCGGCTTGCTCGTCGAAATCTCCGGCGTCTTTTCGCAGGGTGCGGATGGCATCGTCCAATGCACCCAGGGTCTCTGCCGACAGCCCGGCCAAGCCGAACTCGATATCGGCCAGCGCATCGGCTGCCTTGGCCACTACCCGGCGCCCCTCTTCGGTGATCTCGGCCAACACTGTTCGGCGGTCATCGGCGTGGGGAACCCTTCGGACCAGCCCGTCGCGCTCGAGGCGGTCGATGGCATTGGTGACACTGGTGGGATGGACCATCAGCCGGACGCCCATCTTGCCCAGTGGCAGCGAGCCGCGCCGGGAGAAGTGGAGCAGGGCCAGGGCCTCGAATCGGGAGAAGGTCAGATCGAACGGCGCCAGGGCCTCATTGATCCGCCCGATCACCAGTTGGTTGGCACGGGTGATCGACGTTGCCGCCGACATGGCGTCGATGGCCCGCCAGTCGTTGGCCTCCCAGTTTCGCCGGGCTTCGCGGATCGGGTCGAAGGGCAGCATTCGACCGTCACTCTAGGTGACGGCTGTCTGATCGCACGATCCAGCCTCCCCAATGGCTACTCTGTGGCCGCTCGCCCCACTGTGAGGAGATCTCATGATCGTCGTCGCCGGTTCCGTTTCCGTCCCCGCTGAGAACACTGAGGCATTCAGGGCGGCCGCCGCCGACATTTCTGCGGCGTCGCGCACCCTGGACGGCAACATCGACTACTGCATCTCGATGCAGGCACCGGGCGTTTTCCGGTTCTTGGAAATCTGGGAGACCGAAGAAGCCATGATGGCCCAATTCGCCGCTCCCCACTTCGGGGCGTTCCAAGCCGCAGTCGGCGAGCTGGGCATGGCTGGTATGGACGGCAAGAAATACGAAATCTCCTCAGTGGGGCCGCTGTTCGGATAGCAACCCGACCACAAACACCAGCGTCCCCCTGGCTACGCTGTGACCGCTCATTACCACTTTGAGGAGATCCCATGATCGTCATCGCCGGCACTGGCTCCCTTCCCCCCGAAAACACTGACGCCTTCATGGCGGCCGCCAATGAGATGGCCGCCGCGTCCCGGGCCGAAGACGGAAACATCGAGTACTGCTTCTCGGTGGAAGCACCCGGGAAGATCCGCTTCTTCGAGATCTGGGAGAGCGAAGAGGCGCTGGGCGCCCATTTCACCGCTCCCCACATCGCGGCATTCGGGGCAGCCATCAGTGAATTGGGCATCACCGGTATGGACGGCAAGAAATACGAGGTTGCCTCGGTTAGCCCCCTGTTCGGTTAGTGGTGTGTCTTGGGTTTAGCGCCGTGGATTGCGACGGCAGCGGCGTTCCTCGCAAGGCGCACCGACGCAGCCATACCCGGAGCGTACGGCAAGGAGGAGCAACGCCGCGAGGGGCGTCGATGCCTAGCACGACACGCGCGAATAAACCCAAGACACACCACTAAGTCGCTCAGCCACCCGCCGCCATTCGGCGGGATTCAGAATCAGGCAGACTGAACACGGTGGAGGATTACTTCCAGCAGTTGGTGCGCTCTTGGCGCAGCGTCACCTCCCGAACGGTGCGCGAGGCCGTGGCCGTGCTGTTGCTTCTGATCGTGGTGCTCGGCGCGGGGTTCTCTGCACTCACCACCTATGCCGATGTGGTGGTGTTCGACGAAGACCGTTTCGCCCAGGAGCTCGCGGGGATTTTTGACGACGAGGACGTCCACAATGTGGTAGCGGCATCGTTCATCGCCACGGCGACCGAGATGGCCGATTTACCGGTTACCCCCGCAGGCTCAGCCGGTGTCCAGCAGGTCATTCAGCAAGAAGTCCCACCGGTGGTGAGCGAACTGCTCACCTCTGAGGCCAACGATCATGTGCTGGATCGGGCGGTGCGCCGGGCTCATGGCGATGTGCTGGCCGTGATGGAGGGCACCCTGGTGGCCAACCCACCGGTTCGGAGCGTGGAAGTTGACCTGGGGCCGATCTTCATTCAGATGCTCGATGTGATTGTCGCCAATGATGAGCTGGCCGTCCTGGACACCGTGACCCCGCCCTTCGACGCCGGAGTGGTGACCGTGCTCCAGCGCGCCGAGCCAGGAGACCGGTTCTGGGAATTCCTCGGCCAGCTTCAAGACCGGCGGTCATCCACCATCACTTTGATCCTGCTGTGCGGCATCGGAGCGCTGCTGATATCGCCGTCTCGCACTCGGGTGGTGTGGAGCATCGGCACCGGCATCGTGGCCATGGCCGGCATCCTGGGAGTGGGAATCTACGGTTCTCGGGCGTTGCTGGCTGTGCTGATCGACAACACCGATACCGTGCGGGCGGCCCAGTCGATCCATGAGGCCCTACTGGACGATTTGAGCGGTCGGCTGATGGGCATGGCGCTCATCGGAGCGTTGATGATCGTGGTCGGGGGCGTAGGCGGCTGGCTCTGGCGCCGTTACGGCCCCACACCTCCCGAGGAAGAGGCTGTGGCTAGCTCCGAGGCTGGCCCGATTGTGTGACGGTTTCTACGAACCGGTGAACTCGGCTTTGCCGGGGCCGTTTTCCAGGAAGCTGGCTACGCCGGTGTGGGCGTCGTCGGTGTCGAAGCAGGCGGCAAAGGCCTCCACCTCCACCTCGAGGGCCTCATCGAGCGACAGGAAGTAGCCGTCGAGGATGGCTTGCTTGGCCAGGGTGATAGCGGCGGGGCCGGCGGCGTAGCGGGCGGCCAGTTTCACCGCCTCGTCGTACACCTCGTCGTCGGGATAAGCGGCCGAGGCCAGCCCGATGGCCACGGCCTCATCGGCCTTTAAGTTGCGGCCGGTGTAGATCAGCTCTTTCGCTTTTGTAATGCCCACCAGACGGCTCAGCCGCTGAGTGCCTCCCCCACCGGGAATGAGGCCGAGCAAAATCTCGGGCTGGCCCAGCACGGCGCTCTCGCCGACCAAGCGGAACTCGGCGGCCATGGCCAACTCGCACCCTCCTCCGAGGGCGTAGCCATTAACCGCGCAGATAGTGATCTGGGGAAGAGACTCAAGCGCCCGAAAGGCGACGTTGATCCGCTGGCTCAGGTCCCGACCCCGGTCGACATCCATCCCCGAGAACTCGTTGATGTCGGCGCCAGCGGCGAATACCTTGGGCCCGCCCCAAATGACCACGGCCCGGATGTCGGTGCGTCCGGCCAGTTCTTCGGCGGCCTGGTGCAACTCGGCCACCACCTGGGCGTTCAGGGCATTGACCTTGGGGCGATCTAGCCGCAAGGTGGCCACGCCTTCTGCCGCGCCGGTCTCAATTCGCACAAACTCACCCATGTCCACGCTCCTTGCTGTTGGGACCCGCCAACCGTATTCGTCCTGCACGGTGGTTACTCAGTCATCGAGCGAGTGGCTCGAAATGGCACACTCAGAGGATGTGGGCCGAGACCATCAGGGCATCGGGAAGGGTGTTCGCCGACCGCCCGGCCCTGATGGCCGAGGAAGGCTGGCCGATCAGCTTTGCCGAACTCGACCGCCTGACCGACGAGGTGGCCGTCGGCTTGGCCCGCCGTGGCGTGAGCCACGGCGAGGTTGTGGCCCTGCTGGTGCCGTCGTCGGTGGACTACATCGTGCTGTACGGGGCGCTGGCCAAGCTGGGGGCCATCACCGCCGGAGTAAGTAGCCGCCTGCCCGCCGCCGAGCGCACCGTGCTGGTGAACGAAGTGGCCGAGGCCGATCGGGCCATTGCCACTGCCGCCATGGCCGACGGCATGGGCATAGGCATCGATGTGATCGAAGTGGCGCTGGGCGACGGACCCGGCTCGGTGTGCGCCGACCTCCGGGGGGTGAATGAGGCCCCGCCACCGCTGCCCCCCGACGGCGACCGACCGGTAGCGGTGGTGTTCACCTCGGGAACCACCGGTGTGCCCAAAGGGGCGACGTTCACCAACCAGATCTTGGCCGACATCGCGGTGGTGGATACCGGGAATGGCTGGGGAGAAGGCGGCCCCATCACCTCCAACACCCAGATGGCCCACATCGGGGTCATGGGCAAGATCCCGGCCCAGTTCGCAGTGGGCACCACGCTGCATGTGATCGACAAGTGGAGTGCCACCGCGGTGCTGGAGGCTGTGTCCCGCTATCGGATGCCTGCGGTCGGCGGGGTGGCGCCCCAAATCGCCCTCATGCTTCGCCACCCCGATTTCGACCAGTACGACTTCTCCTCGGTGAAACTCGTGGTGACCGGCGGGGCGCCGTCTCCCCCCGATGTGATCGAGGAGGCCCGCCGACGCTTCGAGGCCGACTGGACCCAGCGGTACGCCTGCACCGAGGGCGGCGGCATTGGAACCTTCACCTGGATCGATGCCCCGATGGAGGAGATGCTCTACTCCGTGGGGCGACCCCGCCCTGGCATCAAAATAGAGGTGCGGGATCCAGACAGCGATTTGGCTGTGGCCCCAGGGACGGTCGGCGAAGTGTGCTTCCAGTCCCCCACAGTGATGGCGGGATACTGGCGCAATCCGACCGCCACCGAGGAAGCACTGCGGGGCGGTTGGCTCCACACCGGGGACCAGGGCTGGATCGACGACACCGGGTGCCTGCGCCTAGTAGGCCGCCGGGGCGAGGGATTCCATCGGGGTGGATATGTGGTATTCCCAGTCGAAGCCGAGAAGGTGCTGGCCTGGCACCCCAAGGTAACCGGCGTGTGCGTGGTGCCCCGGCCCGACGATGTGCTGGGCGCGGTCGGAGTGGCAGTGGTGATTCCCGCCGACCCCACCGACCCGCCGACCCTGGACGAACTGCGATCCTTCGGGCAACAGCACATTGCCGACTACAAGCTCCCCGAGCACCTCCGCATCACCGACGCTTTCCCCATGACCCCCATGTCCAAGATTGACCGCAAAGCCTTAGAACTTTCCGAAGACAGGGAAGCGGGTCAAACATAGGCGGGTTGGGGGGTGGCGCCGGTGGCGGACCTGGCCGCACCGTCGGCCAGGCCGCTTCCGGTGACAGGACCCGCCAAGCCACCGGAGGATGGCTAATAGTCAGCGGGGCTCTCTCGGCAGTCCCAGGACTCCCTCTCCAACACTATTTTTCATTACCTCATCAGTACCGCCGCCGATGCGAATAGCACACGCCCCCAGCAGCAACTGCTTCCACGCGTAGGTCCCCCACTCGCCGGTGTCGGCACAGATCCGGGGTCCGAGCAGACGGGCAATCACCGACGCCGCCCAGTTCACGTGCCGTGCGGTGGCGTACTTGGTGGCTGCCGGGGCCAAGGGGGGCTGACGGTTGGCGTTCCACTCCACCAACCGGTATCCGATGTAGAGGCGGGCCAGGTCTTGGCGCACCACCGGATCGTCGGCCAGACCGAAGTGCTGGGCCAACTGGACGACTTTCTCGGGAGCGGCCAAACCCACCAGCCCACTGCCGCCGTAGCCCGCCCCCCTCGAGCCGATCGAGGCCCGCTCCGACTGCAACGAGGTGCGGAACACCGACCAGCCGGTGTTGACGTCGCCCACCCGGTGGCGGTCGTCGATGCGGGCGTCGTCGAAGAAAACCTCGTTGAACTCCGCCCCGCCCGTCATCTGCCGCAGCGGGCGAACGTCAGTACCGGGGGTGTCAAGCGGGTAGATGAAGGCAGTGATGCCTTTGTGCTTGGGCACATCAGGGTCGGTGCGGGCCAACAGCAAGCCGATATCGGAGAAATGCGCCCGGGAGCTCCACACCTTCTGGCCACTGATCACCCACTCATCGCCGTCGGCAGTGGCCCGAGTGCTGAGTGAGGCCAGATCCGACCCGGCCCCCGGCTCACTCAGCAGCTGGCAGGCCAGGACCTCTCCTCGGAACAACCGGGCCAGATAACGCTCCTTCAGCCAATCGGAGCCGTGGGCCAGGATGGTGGGGGCCACCACTCCCAAAGAGCTGCCGAACATGGTCTGCGACGGAACCCGGTAGGCGGCCTCCAGATCGAGATAGGCCCGCTCGTATTCCGGACCGAGACCCCGTCCGCCGTACTCAGGAGGACCGGCTATCCATCCAAACCCCGCCTCCCACATCTTGGCCCGCCATTGCTGAGCGGCCCTGACTATCGCCTCTTCCTCGGCCGGGCTCTTCTCGGCATACACGGTGATCTCATCCGAGCCGACTCCCCAGGTGAACTCGTCCCGCACGGCCTGCTCGGCATTGGCGTCCAAAAACGCCCGAGCCTCGGCGGCGAATTCGTCCAAAGTCGGCGTCACCCCACGAGTTTGGCCGTTTCATCTGCCCCAGGAGAAGGCCGGACCGCAACGAAGATTTCCACAATCAGCATCCTTGCCCCCCAAAGGAATGAGATGTAGTTTCAAACTAGGCAATATGAAGCGGGTTCCGGCCCTCAGGGTCGGGCAGGAGAGACCGGGGGTATGACATGTTGTCGTCTTTGAGTGCGCTACAACGCGGAGGCGTGTACATCTTCTTCGGAGGGGTGGTATCCGCCGTTGGCAGGGGGATGAAACCAGGGATTCTCGTTGACCAAGCAGATTGGAATGACGTGGATGGCCTGGTGCAAGCGATGGCCGACAACGAGGTTCTCGCCCATACCTCAGCGGTGTTGTATGCCTTCGGTCTGATGTTCGTCATTACCGGTCTCAACAGCATCAGGCACTTTGTGACCGACAAAGGCCTGGTGGGAGACATGGTTCGCGGCGGAACGCTTTTGGGAATGCTCTCCATCTTCGTCCTTGGCATGCTCGAGGGGCTTGACCATATGGCGATCAGAGTGCTGAACGACGGCATCGGCGGCAATAGCACGGAGATAGCAGTGGCGTTGCAATCGGCCAAGCTCGGAATCGTCTTGATCCTCTGGCCAGTGCTCTACGCAGCAATTGGAGTTGCCGGCCTTGGCGGAATGCGCTTGCTGCCTGGTGGGATTCACCGAGGCATACAGGGCATCGCGTCGCTGGTGATGCTGGCGACCGCTGTGCTGCTCCTCATGGCTGCCTCATTGGAGTCCAACGACTTCTGGATGACGGTCAGCGCCATCACCGCCATCGTTCTGGCCATCTGGACCCTTGCGTTGGCCCATGCGTCCTACAAGGGCAAGGTTTCTGCTTCGACTTCGTAGCTAGCCCAACAACTTCATCGGCAGTGTCCCGCCAGTGATGGTCGCTTCCGGGTTCTATTTCCCCGAAGCACCCCGCTGGCGGGACGGCCAACTGTGGTTCTCCGATGTGTTCGGCGGCCTGGTCTATTCCTGGGATCCCGAAACCGGCGACCTCACCGAGCAGGCCCGGGTGCCGGGTCGCCCGTCAGGGCTGGGCTGGAACCCTGAAGGCGACCTGCTGGTGGTGTCCACCACTGGTCGCACGCTGCGCCGAGCCGACGGGACTGTCGTCGCCGATCTCAACCCCGTGTCGGAGTCCAAGATCAACGACATGGTGGTTGACGACGACGGCACCGCCTACATCGGCAACGACGGTTTTGACTTGGAGGCTCGGGCCCCGGAACAGCCCGCCCAGATCCTGCGGGTCAGCCCTGACGGCGAGGCATCGATGGCCGCCGACGGGCTGCGCTTCGCCAATGGCATGGTCATCACCCCCGACCGGCGATTGATCGTGGCGGAGACGTGGGGACGGCGATTGAGCTGGTTTGCGGTGGGCGACGATGGCTCTCTGAATGATCGGCGGGTGTTCGCCGAACTGGACGCCGGATCGCCGGACGGGATTTGCCTTGCTCCTGACGGTCGAGTGTGGGTAGCAGACCCCATGGGCCGCCGGGTGCTGCTGGTGGCCGAGGGCGGCGCGGTTGGGCCTGTTGTCGATTTCCCTGGTTGCCGCCCCACCGCCTGCGTGCTCGATGACACCGGCACCCGCCTGTTTGTGTGCACCGCCCCCAGCATCGACCCGGCCAAAGTCCAAGCCCACCCCGCCGGTGAGATCACGGTTGTCGACTTGGGGTAAACGAGTACCCTCAGCCCATGGGCGACGTCCAACTTGTCTCTGCCGACTCCCACGTCAATCCCCCACCCACGATGTGGGCCGACTACTTGCCCAAGGAGTACCGCGATCGCGCGCCGGTGGTGGAGGAGACGGACGAGGGCCAATTCCAAGTGTTCGAAGGCCGGCGCACCCCGATCCTGGGCATCTCGGCCATGGCCGGCAAACGGCCCGAGGACTACAGCTGGAACGTCCGCCGCCTCGACGAGGTGAGATCGGGCGGGTGGGATCCCGACGCCCGCCTGGTGGACCAGGACATCGACGGCGTATCGGCCGAAGTGCTCTACGGCGGTGGGCCGCTCGGCAGCGAGGACTGGGGTCTGACCCGGGCCAGCTATTCGGCCTACAACGACTGGCTGAGCGACTTCTGTTCTACCGACTCCGCCCGGCTCATCGGCATGGCCTACCTCCCCACCGTCGATCCCGACGACACCGTGGCCGAGATCAGGCGATTGGCCGGCAAGCAGACTCTGCGGGGCGGCGTGATCGGCCGGTTCCCCGCCTCCGGCGAGTGGTACGAGGAGCGGTGGGACCCGCTGTGGGAGACCCTCATCGACGTCGGCTGGCCGGCAGCCATCCACGTCGGGGGCCGAGGCCGGGTTGCGATGATCCCCCGCACCGACGGCATCGGCTACATCGTGGACCTGTTGATGTCGAAGTTCGCCATGGGCGAGGCGGTTACCACCCTGGCAGTGAGCGGGGTGCTGCGCCGGTACCCCGAACTGCGGGTAGTCAGCGTGGAAGGCCAGATCGGCTGGATCAGCTTCGCCCATTACTACCTCGACCACCTGTGGGCCAAGCACCGGTTCTGGACCGGCAACGACCTGTCCGAGCCCCCCAGCGTCTATCTGAAGCAGCAGGTGTGGTCCACGTTCATGGAGGATCCGGTGGGCCTGCGGGAGCGCCACCACATCGGGGTGGACAAGATCATGTGGTCGAGCGACTACCCCCATTCGGAGACAACGTGGCCTCACAGCCGCAAGCTCACCGACGAGTGGTTCACCGACATTTCCGACACCGACCGCCGGCTCATCCTGGCTGAGAACTGCAACCAACTCTTCGGTCTCTAGCGCCCTGATCGACTAAGCAAGGCGCCATGACTGCGCTGCTCTCGATCCAACTCCGCAATTTCGCCGCCGATGACCCCGGGCCGGGCGGCTGGCAATCCGCCTTGGACTTGGCCCAGGCGGCCGATGCTGCCGGCGTGGACAAGATCGTGGTCAGCGACCACGTGGTGTTCGGCGAGAACCTGGAGGCCTACGGCCAAGCCGAGTTGGGCGGTATGGCTGGCGGCCGCCAGCCCACCGGTCCCGACGGCCATTGGCTGGAGCCAACCACTCTCCTTACCGTGGTGGGCGCCATTACCAGCAGCCTCCGGCTGGCCAACAACATCCTTTTGGCCGCCCTGCGCCGCCCGGTGATCCTGGCCAAGCAGCTGGCCACCCTCGACGTGCTCACCGGCGGGCGGGTGGACCTCGGCGTGGGCGTGGGCTGGCAGGCCGAGGAGTACGAGGCCGCCGGTTTGGACTTCGCCACGCGGGGCCGCCAGCTCGACCACACCCTGGCGGTGTGCCAAGCCCTGTGGACTTCCTGCCCGGCCGACTTCAGCGACGACCACCTCGAGTTCTCCCGCATCTACATGCAGCCCCAGCCGGTGCGGCCCGGTGGCGTGCCGGTGTGGGTGAGCGGCACGCTCAATGCCCGGTCGATGCGCCGACTGGCCCGATTCGGGGCCGGCTGGATCCCCTGGGGCGACGACATGGGCGGCGACATGGCCGCCAACATCGCCCAGATGCGCGACATGGTGGCCGGCTACGACCGCGACCCGTCCGGCATCGGCGTGGTGGGCACCCTGCCAGTGGTGCGCACCGACGACGGCGTGGACCTGGCCGCCACCATGAACGGCGTCCCTGCTCTGGCCGAGGCAGGCGTCACCGACTTTCGAGCCCACCTCGCCATCCCTTCCGACCCCGCCGCCGCCCACGACTACCTGGCTGAAGTAGTAACCGCCTTCCGCCCCGCCGTAGGGCGCTAGCCCCACCGGCCTTTCAGTCAGGCGCCGACCTGAATGCGGGGTCGCGGTCGATGTAGGTGCGAACGAGGGTGACGAATATGAGCATGGCGACAGAGAGGGCGGCACCGGCCCAGAGGACGAGGCGGGTGCTGCCCACGGCGAGCAAGCCGGCCACGACGGCGGGGCCGCTGACTTGGCCGATGCGGATGGCGGTGCCCCAGGCCGCCACCATCACGGCTCGGTGCTGCTCAGGGGCAAGCGAAGCGGCCCGACTCTGCAGGGGGACCACCACCAGTTGATCGGCGGCTCCCAACACCAGCATGGGGGCGATGATCACCGCCAGCGAAGGTGACAGCGCCATTCCAGTGAGGCAGATCACGAATCCGATGTAGCCGGCCCGCACCATGGTCGAGATGGAATGGCGACCGGCGATGCGTCCCATGCTCAGCGCAATCAGTCCGGCCGACACCGCAGGCAAAGACAGGATCACGCCCCGAATCCCGGCCGAGGCTCCAAACTCGTTCTCCAAGTGGATGGGTATGGTGGTGATTCCCACCGCGAAGAAAACCAGGAACGTGAACGGGGCCACCAGCAGCAGCACTCCAACCTCACGCTGCATGAGGTGGGGGCGGGCCTGACTGAGCTGGTGACGCAACGGTTCGGGCGTCCGCCGCTCATCGGGGGGCAGCAGGGTGGCCGCAAACAAGGCCAGCAGAATGGTGAAGGCGTGCAGGGCGAACGGACCCCGCCAGCCGAATAGCTCGGTGAGCAAACCACCAGCGGCGGGCAGCAAGGCCACGCTCAAGTTCATGGACAGGGCGTTCTGGCCGATGATCCGGGTGCGTTCCACCCCCTCGTAGTTGTCCCCGATGATGACCAGGGCCAGGCTCAAGAATCCTGATGAGCCCAGCCCCTGAATGAACCGGAAGGTCAACAGCATGGCCAGGCTGGTGGATGCCATGATGACCAGACCGGCTAGCCCGAACACCAGCAGGCAGGGGACGATGATCCGGCGCCTCCCGTAGCGGTCGGCGGCCACCCCGATCACCGAGGCCATGAACAGGCCGGGGGCGTGAGCAGTCATCAAGATGAACACCGAGGTCTGGTCGGAGATGCCGAAGGCATCGGCGATGTCGGGGAGAGCAGGGGCGATTGTGGCGTTGGGGAGGATCACCGCAGCCCCGATCAGCCACACCACCACGAGCTGCGATCGCCGGAGACCCACGGCTTGACGGTATTGCCTCACCCTGGCGGGTGGCATGATCTGATCGTGGAGAAGCACCGGGAGCACTACCGGATCGACCGAGAGATTGGCGCTTCTCCGGAGTCAGTGTTCGCCGCTTTGCTGGGTTTGATAGGCGGCCCAGAAGATGCCCCCACTTACGCCCGACTCGGCAATCCGGCCCCGCACGGGCCGGGAGCGCTGGTTGTGTTCGAGCTCCAGGGCTATGAGCTGCACGAGGTGTGTGTGGAATTGGAGGTCCCCCGCAAGCGGCGCTACCGGATGGTGTCGGGTGCTCCGGTGGATCATTACGAGGCGCTCACCGAAGTGGCTCCTCTAGGCGATGGGTCGCTGCTCACCTGGCAGGGATGGACCGAAGACGCCGATTCAGAAGTAGCTAGGGCCTGGAACCAACTTGCCCGGGAATCCATTGGCCGAGCAGTGGAAATAGTTTCAACCCTGGCCAAGCAACCGTGAGCTTTCCCCGGATCGCATTGCTCTTGGCATTGGTGCTGCTGGCCGCAGGCTGCACCACCAAGACCAAAGAGCTCCCCCAGGGGCCGCCCCGGGAGATTCGCATTATCAACAACGTGGAGGTGGCCGACGACGACCGCACCCTGACCGTTCGCTATTGGGGCACAGAGTGCGAGGAGTTCAGCGACTCCGAGGTCGACTACGGCATCACCCAAATCAAGATCACCATCTACGCCCTGGTCACCACCGAGGAGTGCCAACGCTCCGGCCTTCAGCAATCCGCTGACATCGCCCTCGAGCAATCCCTCGACAACCGCATCATCATCGATGCCAACACCGACACCGTGGTTTGGGAGCCTTAGCGATCCGTCTAGGTCGGGATCAGCTCAACGCTGTGGCCGTGAAGAGCCGCCAGGGCTTTGTCGAGTGTCGCCAGCGATCCGCCAAAATATGAGGCCAGCTCGACCAAGTACGCATCCGTCACCTGCCGGTGGCCGATGACGCCGGACATCATCGAGAGGTCGTAGCCGATCTCATCGGGCCAAAAGACGTGCTGGCGAAGTTCAACGATCTGATGGAGCGCCCCTAGCGCGGCCTGAGTCGTCTCTCCGGCTCGTAGGAGATATCGAAGGAGAGTTCCCTGGGTAATCGGACAGGTCGCGAATGGGTCGTCTCTGGAGTCGAACCAATCCCACGCCTGATCGTGGTGGACATGTTCAGAAATCGTCAGGGCAACGAGCACATTGCCGTCGAGCAATGCTGTCATTCATCTTCCAGCGAGCGGACGTCCTCGGCGGTAACTGGTCGACCCACACTAATGATCGGCCAGCCGGAACGAGCAGTCTCTGGGGCAGCCTGGGATGAGATACCCCGGCGGATGAACTCAGTCAGCACCTCGCTCATGGTTTTGCGCTGCTGGTGAGCCAATTCGCTGGCGAGAGTGTGGATGTCATCAGGCAGATCCACCGTTGTTCGCATCACTGCATCATAACATCACTTCATCATCAATCGTCGAGGTTGATACCTACTGGAGCAGGGCTGTGAGGTGGGAGGGGGCATCGACCGTGGGTAACGAGCGGAAGTTCAGCGATGTCTTGCGTGAACAGGTGGGGGGTGATGGTGCCGTGGACTTGAGGACGGCCAGGGAGAGCGGCGGCCACACTCAGGGCGGCGTGTTGGCCGACAGCAGAATCCATGTAGTTGGTGACGACCACCTTGCGGCCCTGGTCGGCCCAGTGGCGAGCAGCGGCAATTGCGGTGCGGGGGCCGCCCAAGGCCATGGGCTTGAGCACCACCACGGCAATTGATTCGGGGATCTGGGCGTCGACAGAGCTCAGGCTGTCATCTACCGCCACCGGTATTGGCGACTGGGGCGCTACTTGGGCCAGAGACTCGATACCGGTCACCGGCTCTTCGACGTACTCGATCTCGTACTGCTCCAGCCGGACCAACGCTTCAGCCGCTTCCTCTGCGGTCCAGGCTCCGTTGGCGTCGAGGCGCAGTCGAGTGTCCGCACCGATGGCGCTTCGCACTGCGGCTACCGAGGTCACATCCTCGTCCAGATCAGACGCCCCTACCTTTAGCTTCAACGTGCGGAAGCCGGCCGATACCGCGGCCGCCGCGGTATCGGCATCGCTGACTAATGCATTGAGCTCAATTGAGTCGGCCACCGCTCCGCCAGCGGCCAACACCGCAGCTTGGGTCTGTCCCCTACGCCGGGCCTCCAAATCGAGAAGGGCCAGTTCGACGGCCCCGTGGGCAAAGCACTCTGAGGGCAATTCCCAGGGATCAGGATCAGCGGCCCATGCTTCCAATGCACTCTGGGTGGCCGAACGATCGGCCCCCGGCCATCCCGGCAGCGGCATGGCTTCCCCCCAGCCAGTGACACCACCGTCGGATACCTGCACCAATATGCCATCTCTTTGGGTGATGGCTCCCCGGCTGGTCATCACCGGATGGCGCAGCTTTAGGACGATTTCGCTTAGCTCGACACGCATTGGATCACCGCGGCGGCGGTCGCGTCGGGAGCTTCCAGGTGAGCAGCATGGCCAGCATCAGGTATCAGGGAGACGGTGGCCTGGGGGATGGGCCCGGCCAATTGATGGGCGATGGCTTTGAACTTGGCGTCGTCGGCACCGGCAATGAGCACACAGGGCATGGCCAGTTCCCCCAGCCGGCAGCCGACGGGCTCGACCGCTCCCGCCCCCATGCCCCGCAGACTGTGAGCCAGACCCTGGGGATCGCAGGCCAGCCGCTGGGCTCGCAACTCGGCTTGCTGCTCGGATGACAGGCGAGTTCGCTGGGTGGCAAACAAGGGACGGTCGGCCCAAAAGTTGGCAAACCATTGGATACCGTCTGACTCAATCCGGTCGGCCAACGCCTCGTCGGCGGCGATGCGCTCGGCCCGTTCGGCAGGATCGTCGATCCCGGGTCGGGCGCCGATGAGGGCCAGAGCGGCTACTCGGTCGGGATGGGCTAGCGCGAGGTGGAGCGCAACCCGGCCGCCCATGGAGTAGCCCACCAAAGCGATCTGCTCTAGGTGGGCGGTGGCTGAAAGCACCCCGGCTACCGTGGCAGCCATGGTGTAGTCGGTCGGGTCATTGGAAATCGGGCCTGCTCCGTGCCCCGGCAAGTCCAAGGCCAGCACTGGGTCGGGCAGTCGGGTAGTGAGGGGGGCCATGGCCGCGGCCGATCCGGTGAATCCGTGCAGGACCACGGTGGCCGTAGTGCTCATTCGGTCAGGTGTGCAAGCTGCTGGCGCTGCTTCATGGCGGCATCGTGGTCTATCGGTACCTCGATCACTGTCACCCCCGAGGCCTTGGCGATGGCATCGGCCAGCTCATCGGCCTCTTCGACCTGGTGATAGCGGACGCCCAATCCATTGACCAGTTCGCCCAGTGACACTCCGTGAGGGGTGTGGAACAGCTCCTCAAAATGGACGTCAGAGCCGCCGTCGGCCACCGGGAGCAGCGAGAAGATGCCGCCGCCGTTGTTGTTGGGCACCACCACGGTGAGATCGGCCCCCGACAGGGATGCGGCCAGCAGTCCGCCGATGTCGTGCAGTAGGGCCACGTCGCCCACCAGCGCCGCCACCGGCTGGTGGAGAGCGAGAGAAGCCCCCAACGCCGACGACACCACCCCGTCGATGCCGTTGGCCCCCCGATTGACCAGCACTCGCCGGGGCAGGGCGTCGGATGGCCAAAACGAGGTCACGTCCCGAACCGGCATGCTGCTCGACGCATAGAGCGGAACCTCCGGCGGCAGGGCCCGCAGCAAAGTGGCGGCCAGCCGCGGCTCGAGCAACTCGTCGTGGCCCAGAGCCGCCACCACTCGATCCCACGCGTCGGTGGCCGCTTCGATCCAACTCACCGCCCAGGCATCGTCGGCCGAGGCCATATGCCCAGCGGCCGCACTCAGCAAGGCCATCGGATCGGAGGCCAGCGCGGCCGTCCACCCGAACGACGGGTCTTCCCATCGACGCCGGGAATCCACTAACAGCCGATCGGCCGCCCCGCACGACTCCACGAAGTCGATGACCGCCCGGTTGCTGGGCGGCCCCCCGATGCGCACCAGAACGTCGGGTCTCAGATCCCCACGGCCCAGCACCCACTCGGCCCCATCCAAGACCATCGGACCTCGCCCTCGGAGTTGCGACCCGGCATCGGCTACCACCGGCCATCCCGCCGCTTCGGCAAAGCCAACGATGGCTGCGGCACCGACCTCATCCACATCCAACGCGCCCGACACGATCAGCCCCCGGCGACCAGCCAAGCGCCGCACCGCGTCCACATCGGCTTCCACGAGAGGCCGGACTGGGACAACCGGCTGGCCCACGGATGCATCGAATCGAGGAACGGGTCCCTGAGGCTCCAGCGGCTTGCGGAAGGGCCAGTTCAGATGGACTGGGCCAGGGTTGGGTCCGGCCCCCGCGGTGGTGGCCGCCCGCACCGCCAGCCGGGCGAAGTAGTCGGGGTCGTCAAAATCACACGGCGTCTCGGCGAACCAGCGGACGTGGTCCCCGTACAGCTTCACCTGGTCGATGGTCTGGCCCGCCCCCGCATCTCTCAGCTCCGGCGGGCGATCGGCGGTGCATACCGCCAGCGGTACCCCGCTGTGATGAGCTTCCACCACCGCCGGGAGGAGGTTGGCCGCTGCGGTACCCGATGTGCATGCCAGCGCCACGGGACGACCCGACGCTTTCGCCATCCCCAAGGCGCAGAAACCGGCCACCCGCTCGTCGAACTGCACAATGACCCGCAGCCCTTCCTGGTTGCGGGCGGTCACCGCCAACGGGGTCGACCGGGAACCGGGCGACACCACCACGTCGGTGACTCCACAGGCTGCCAGCTCGGCCCAGAATCGCCCGGCGGCCCGGTAGGCCAGATCGGTCATGTGACCACATCCAATATTGCCGCCAGCTTGACGTCGGTCTCGCTGAGCTCCTGCTCGGGGTCGGACCCGGCCACGATGCCCGCCCCCGCGAACAGCCGCAGCCCTTCGGAGAAAGCCAGGGCCGAACGCAAAGCCACATAGAACGATCCACAGCCCCGGTGATCGATCCAGCCCACCGGGCCGGCGTACCACCCCCGTTGGAACCCCTCGTACTCGGCGATCCACTGCTGGGCGAATGAGCTCGGCGTGCCCCCCACCGCCGGTGTGGGATGCAGGGCACCGGCCAAGCGCAAGGCCAAGCCGGGCTCGGGGGAGATCCTCCCCGTGACCTTCGTCCTCAGGTGGTGGATACCGGGCAGGGTCCGGACTTCGGTGTCGACAGTGGGGTCCAAATCCACCCCGGCCAGCGCCAGCCGGGTCCGCAGGTAGTCAACCACATAGCGATGCTCGGCCTGCTCCTTGGGATCAGACGCCAACCGCTGGGCATTGGCGGCATCTTCATCTGGGGTCGACCCCCGGGGAGCAGTGCCGGCCACCGCGTCGGTGGCGACCAAGTCATCGTCCAGATCCACCAGCACTTCGGGGCTCGCACCCAGAAAGCACGACCTTCCTCGGCCAAAGCCGAAAACCGCACACGACTCAAAGCGATCTGATAGCCGGCCTAGCACTACCGCGGGGTCGATTCTGCCGACGGCTTCCACCTCCCGGGCCACCACCACCTTGCCCAACTCCCCAGCGTCGATGGCGTCGGCGGCCTGCTTCACCACATCCCGATACGACGCCCGGGTACCGTCCTCCACCCGAAGTGCCTCGCCTTCATCTGAGTGGTCTCCTCCTTGAGCCGACCCTCGAACAACCCGCTCCGGTACCACCAACCGCCCGCTGGGGTAACCGTCCCACACCCCTGTACCTGGCCAATCAGCAAAGCCGAAGCCGGCAAAGGCGACCTCCCCCTCGTCCAGCACATCGGCGGCAGCCGCCGCAGCCGCCTCAAACCGCCACGGACCATCCACCTCAACGGCTCGCGCCGAGCCCAGCCCAGCCATCGCCTCGGCCCCCGGGGCCCGCCAGAACACCCGATCGCCGTCCCGGCACGAGGCGAATTCATCCAACGGCGTCATTGCACCCGCTCCGCCAACCGGGCCGCCGCCCTGCTCAGCAGGGTCCGGCGGAAGTGCTCGCCCACCAATGCCACCACTTGGGGCACCAACGCCTCCACCAGCGGGGTCAGATTCTCCAAGTCGGTGCTGTCCAAACTCTCGGTGCCCATGGCAGCCAAGAACAGGTCAACCGCCTCGTCCACCACCGCCTCCACGTTGCGGGCGTGGCGGACAGCCAACGCGGCCAGGTCGGGCACGCTCACCCCGACCGATACCAGAGCAGCACCTGCTTGCAGCATCGTGACTGCATCCTCTTTGAATCGCCCGGATCCATCGGGAACCAGCAATCCCGCGTCGATGGCCAAGTCCACCTGCTCAGCAGCCAAACCCGACGCTTCGATCAACTCAGCCCGGCTCAGCCCCTCCAGCTCCATCCCCAAAGCGTAAACCCAACCACCCCCAAACCATCCAACAGCGCTGGATACCTGGCGCAGGCAGGCCGGGGGGTGGCCCGGCTCAGGGCGCCCGCCGCCCGGACTCCATGGAGGACGGCGGGCTGGGCCGGGACAGGACCCGCCGGCCTGCCGGTGGATGATGAACCCAACCCGACTCAATGCCGGTCCTGCACCACCGTCGTCTCGTCCCCAACACCCATCAAATCCGCAGCCCGAGCCCGCAACTCATGGCGATCCGGCCGTCCCGAGTCCAGCAGCGGCCAATCCTCCTCGCCAACCACGAAGAACCGCTTGGGGATCTTGAAGTTGGCGATCCGACCCCGGCACGCCACCACCAGGTCGTCGGAGGTCTCGGTCGCCCCTTCGTGAAGCTCCACGAAGGCCACCACCGCCTCTCCCCACAGCGGATCGGGCACTCCCACCACGATGGCGAATTTCACCGCATCCAGACTGTCCTCACAGAAGATCTCAACCTCCCGCTCCGACACGTTCTCCCCGCCGGTCTTGATCATCAGCTTGTAGCGGCCCCGGAAATACAGATTTCCGACCTCGTCCATGAAGCCGTAGTCGCCGGAGTGGAAGAACCCCTCGTCGTCGAACGCCTCAGCAGTGGCCTCGGGCATTCCCACGTACTCCAGGAACGTCCCCCACCCCCGAAAGCAGATCTCTCCCGGCTCGTCAGGGGCACACCGCTGGCCGGTGTCAGGGTCTTTGATCACGAACTCCATGCCCGGCATGGGCCGGCCATTGGCGTCGTAACGCACTTTGGGGTCGCTCTCGTACCGGGGGGTGATGGATCCCAGCCCACCTGATTCGGTGGAGCCGTACACCTGGGCCACCGTCTCCCAGTTCCAATCGGGAAGCACACTGCGCAGGAAGCTGCCGGTGGCCCCCACATTGCACTTGCGCACCGTGCTGCGGTCCACAGTGTGGTACTCGGGGGCGTTGCGCATCATGGTCAGCTTGGTGTCGAACGCCCCCATCACGGTGATCTTCGACCGCTCCATCTCCCGCAGCACCTTGCCGGTCTCGTACACCCCCACCAAACACGAGGTCATCCCCACCAGATGGGGCATGGTCAGGTTCCACACGATGCCGCCGGTATGGAACACAGGATTCGAGGCCACAAAACGGTCTTCGGGCACCAGGCCCAGGGCGTGCTGCAAGCCGGTAGCCGCCCCCACCATGCCCCGATGGGCGATGAGTGCTGGTTTGGGAGCAGCGGTGGAGCCCGACGTGAAGATGATGTAGGCCGGATCATCGCCCCTCACTGGGCTGGCCGGCCCCATGGCGGCTCCGCCATCAGGGCCGAACACCCGATCGCGCTCAGGAGACGAAACCACCCACCCGTCGCTGTCCACCGGCAGCACCACGGTCTCGGCAATGCTGTTGAACCGGGCCGCCATCGGCGACAGACGTCCCGCCGTGTCCACATCCCGAAACCGGTCCACGGTGATCAGCAGCTCGGGCTGGGCCAGGGTGAACAGATGCTCCAGCTCCGCGGCCATGTACGAGGTGTTGATGGGCACTCCGATGGCACCCAAACGGCCCAGCGCATAGTGCAGAGCGGCCCAGTCAGGGCTGGGATGGAACAGAAACGCCACCCGGCTGCCCTTGGCCACGCCCAACTCGGCCAGCGCGGCGGCGGCCCGCAGAGCCTGTTCGGCCAGCTCCCGGTAGCTGATGTGGGTGTCGCCGGTGATGATGGCGGCGTTGTCCGGCACTTGCTGGGCGGTCCGCCACAGCATCTCCCAGGTGGACAATTGGGTGTTGACCTGCAGGTCGGCGGCCAGCGCGGCGTCGTAGGCAGCCTGAGCTGAGGCCTGCATGGGTTTCGCCATCGGTGGGCACGTTATCCTCTCGCCCCATGCACGGAGGTCTGCGGTTCGGCATTTTCCAAGCGCCATTTCACGCCCATTGGAAGAACCCGACGGTTCAACTCCAGCGAGACCTCGACCTGTGCGAGTGGCTCGACCACCTCGGATTCGATGAGTACTGGTTTGGCGAGCACCACTCCGGCGGGTGGGAGATCATCACCTCGCCTGATCTGATGATCGCCGCCGCCTCGCAGCGCACCAGCCGCATCAAGCTGGGCACCGGTGTGGTGTCGGTGCCGTACCACACCCCGTTCCAGGTGGCCGAGCGAATGGTGCTGCTCGACCACCTCACCAAGGGCCGGGTCATGTTCGGCGTGGGTCCGGGAGCCTTGCCGTCGGACGCCTACATGATGGGCATGGACCCCACACAGACCCGGCCCCGCATGGAGCAGGCTCTGGAGGCCATCTGCCATCTACTGCGCTCCGACGAGCCGCTCACCATGGAGACCGACTGGTTCAAGCTCCGCGAGGCCCGCCTTCAGCTGTCCCCCTATTCCGACCCGCTGTTCGACATCTGCATGGCCACCACCGTCTCGCCCAACGGCCCCCGCAGCGCAGGCCGATTCGGGGGCGCGGTCCTTTCGATGAGCGCCACCACCGACGCCGGTTTCGAGGCGCTGAGCAGCCACTGGGGCATCTGGAACATGAAGGCTGAGGAGCACGGGCACACCGCCGACCGGTCCAAGTGGCGCATCGTGGCCCCTGTCCACATTGCTGAGACCACCGAGCAGGCATTCCAAGACGTGGAGCACGGCATCGAGCCGTGGGTGCGCTATTTCCGGGAAGTGGTAGCCCTCCCCGGCGCCCCCGACACCGACGACCGGGACGAGTTCATCCGGGCCATGGTGGACGGCGGCTTCGCGGTGATCGGCACCCCCGATGATGCCGCCGCCCTGGTCGATCGGCTGTGGGAGCAGTCAGGCGGGTTCGGCGCCCTGCTGGTGTTCGGCAACGACTGGGCCAACCCGGCGGCCACCCGGCGCTCCTACGAATTGCTGATCGAGGAGGTGGCTCCCCGCTACCAGGGCTCGATCCGGCGGCGCACCAGCTCACACGCTTGGACCGCGGCCAACCGGGAGGAGTTCCTAGGCCGGGCCGCAGCGGCCGGTCAAGAGGCCCGTGAGCGCCACGAGGCCGAGATGGAAGCCAAGCGCCAACAGCAGTAATCCAGCCGGGCTCTCCTGCCTGAGGCAGCTACAGCGCCTGCTCAATCCAGCCGGTGTCGCCCGCTTCCCAGGCGTCGAGGTGGTGGGCCAGGTTCTCGGTGTTGAGGGGGATCTGCGTGAACGCCGGCCACGAGCGCATCTTGCCCTCCACGGTCAGCGCCAGTCCTCGGGGCACCACCGCCGATTCCACGAATATCCAGTAGATGATGCAGTAGTGGACCCACTTGGGGTCGGGCTCGGCGCCGGTGGCCGCCGCGTACAACCCGGCCAGTTCGTCCCAGGTCACCAGCATGCCCATCAGCTCGGGATGTCGGCGGCGCGACAGCGGGTGGCAGAAGAAGCCCAAGTCCAACAGCGGCGGCCCCACTGCGGCCCGCTCCCAGTCGAGCACCGCCACCAACTCGTCGCCCTGAAAGGCCAGGTTGCCGATTCGAAAATCGCCGTGGCTGAGCACCGGCGCAGCGTCGGGCATCTCGGGGGCGTGATCGAGCAGGAACCGGGCGGCGTCTCGCAGGATGGGCAGCGGCGCCCACTTGGAGTACACATCGCGCTCCACGTTGCCCATCCAGCGGTTGACCAGTCCGGCCATCAGATCGGCCCCTGAGGCCCCCGGCGGGCCGGTAACCAGCTCGGGCAAGCCGGCCGACGCCCAGTCGAGCCGGTGGAGCTTGCCCATCACGTCCACGATCTGCTCGGCTGCCCGGCGACGACCGGCCTCGGTCTGCCAGACAGGCCAGTCGTCGAGGTGGGCCAGATGGGGAAAGTCGGCATCCACGTGGGCCATGGCGAAGAACGGCTGCCCGATCAGGTCGGGATCGTCACACGCCCCCAACAGGTCGGGCACCGGAATGCCGGCGGAGGCCGCGGCCCGGTGTACCGCCACTTCTTTGTGCACGTCGTAGGGGTCGATGGTGCCGTATGCAGGCGCCCGCTTGATCACCGCCCGCTCGCCATCCTCGAACGCAGCGGTGAAGACGTCCCAGGAGAGGCCGCCGGTGCGAGCCTCCACCCCGACCATGCTGCGGCCGAACCAGTCGGCCAAGTTTGCCTCTTGCTCTGGGGTGAGCGCGGTCACTGGCGGGTGACGAACTCGATGAGGATGCCGTCGGGATCGCGCACTGCGAACGCGCGAATCGACGACCGGCCCACCTTCAGCGATCCCGGCGGGCCGAGAATGTCGACTCCCGCGGCCGACAGGCGCTCATGGAGCGCATCTACATCGTCGACTCCCACCGCAATGCGGGGGATGCCGATGCTCTTCCAGGTGAGGGGTCGACCCGGATCGGGGGTGTTCCACTCCAGAAGATCGATGTAAGGGCCCCGGAGGTTGTCGCCAAAGGCCAAGAACGCGGCCCGGTGGCCGGTGTCGCCGGTCTCTCCCTGGCTCTCCATGAACTCGCTGCGGTCTTTGGCCGATTCGTCCACCACCACGCCGCCGAGCAGGTCTCGGTAGAACTCCAGCGAGCGGTCCAAGTCGCTCACACAGAGATTGACGTGGATGAGGTGGTCCATGCGCATGACCTGAGAGGCTACCGGCTCTGACAAAGCCCGCTCATCGGTGGGTTATCGTCGGAGCGCTATGAGCTTCGCCTCGCTCCTGCTGGAGCCCGAGCTTCCCGCTGAACCGGAAACCCCGGGAGTGATCGTCGCTCGGTCCGATGGAGATGAGATCACCTCCTACTTCGATCTGGTGGATGCGGCCAAACGAGTGGCCGCCACCCTGGCTGACGCCGGGGTGCCTCCCCGCACACCAGTGGCCTGCCTATTGCCTCCCAGCGCCGACGTGGTGGCCGCCTTCTTCGGGACGTGGACAGCCGATTGCGTATACGTGCCGGTGAACCCCCGCCTGTCCGACACCGAGATCGACTACATCCTCGACGACGTGAGTCCCGCCGCGGTGATCGGCTCTGCCGAACAGCTCGACCGGGTGCAGGCCCCGGTGACCCTGGTTGCCGCTGACGGCAATCTGGGCTGGTCTGTGGCCCAGACCCGGACTGTCAAGGCCAATTCCCACGATCCGGGCATCGCCATCGTGTCGTTCACCTCGGGCACCACCGGTCGGCCCAAGCCCATCGAATTGCAGTCCAGCGCCGTCGTGCGACTCATGGACACCATCATCTCCACCGTGCGCAAGGGTCGGGAGCTCACCGAGCGCCCGACCATGCCCCATGTCATCCCGGTGTCCACCTCGCTGTGGGCCGGGATCTACAACGTGATCTTCGCGGTGCGCACCGGCAGCCCCGCTTTGCTGATGCCCAAGTTCGACGCCTTGGAGTACGCCCGCGTGGTTCACAAGTACCAGATCGCCTCCACCGTGATCCCCCCGGCCGCCATCACCATGCTCAACGACGAACCCGGCATCGAGAGCCTTGATCCATTGAAGATCGTCCGCTCTATCACTGCGCCGCTCTCGCCGTTGCAGGCCCGTCGCTTCTATGAGCGGTTCGGGGTGATGGTGCTCAACGGATACGGGCAGACCGAGGTGGGCGGCGAGATCGTGGGCTGGACCGCCCGGGATTTCCGGGAGCACACCGACAAGCTGGGAGCGGTGGGCCGCCCCTATGAGGGGGTGGAGCTGCGGTTCGGAGACAAGGACGTGCTGTGGGTTCGCACCGCCTACACCGCTTCATTGGACCCGGAAGGACGGCTCGGAGACCGGCTCGACGGCGACGGCTACTTCCGCACCGGCGACATCGCCCGCCTTGACGAAGACGGCTTCTTGTGGATCGAGGGCCGGGAGTCGGACATGATCAACCGAGGCGGGCTCAAGGTCTTCCCCGCCGAGGTGGAAGAGGTGTTGCTGTTGTCGAACGCAGTGTCCGACGCCGCGGTGGTGGGGGTGCCCGATGCCCGCCTCGGCGAGGTGCCCCACGCCTTTGTGGTGCCCGCTGACAGCGGTGAACCGCCGAGCGCAGACGATTTGGAACAGCTGTGCCGCCAGCACTTGGCCCCCTTCAAGGTGCCGGTCGCCTTCGAGACCCTCGATGTGCTGCCCCGAAGCGAGGTGGGCAAGGTGCTGCGCCGAGTGCTGGTCGACCGGGCCGCCGCACCACAAGACGGCCCATGAGCGACTTCGACCTGCTGGCCATCGACCGGGAAACCGCCGTCGACGAAGCGGAGAAGATCGTCGACCAATGGGTGGCCCTAACGGTGCCGGTCGAATGGCAGGATGCCGCCCGCACCGGAGGCAGGGCAGCCCTGCACAGGGTCCGCACGCCAGCCGACTACGACGCCTGGTACCCCGCTTTCGCCCACAGCGGGCTGGTGGTTCCCACCTGGCCCCGCCAATTCGGCGGCCTGGGAGTGGGCAACCGGGTGTCCCGGGCCATCGAGGCCCGGCTGGCCCCCTACAACCTGGTGCGGCGCAACCAGCTCGGTCTCACCCTGGCCGGTCCCACCATCTTGACCTTCGGAACCGACGAGCAGCAGGCCCGGCTGATTCCGCCCATCGTCACCGCCGAGCAGATCTGGTGCCAGTTCTTCAGCGAGCCCGACGCCGGGTCCGATCTGGCCTCACTGGCCACCCGGGCGGTGCGCGACGGCGAGGAGTGGGTGCTCACCGGCCAAAAGGTGTGGTCCACCCAGGCAATGGTCGCCGACTACGCCATTTGCCTGGCCCGCACCGACCCCGACGCCCAAAAGAGGGCTGGCATTACCTACTTCCTCCTGAACATGCGCCAAACCGGCATCGACGTGCGCCCGTTGCGCACCATTAGCGGCGAGGAGGAGTTCGCTGAGACGTTCATCGACGGGGCCCGGGTGTCTGACCGCGATGTGCTGGGGGAGGTCAACGATGGCTGGCGGCTGGCCAACGCCACATTGAGTGGCGAGCGTCTGGCGGTGTCGGGACCGGGGTCGGGGGGCCAAAGCCGCATCGGGTCGGGCACTGAGCGCCTCATCGAGCGGGCCCGGGAGTCGGGACGATGGGGTGACCGGGTGGTGCGCCAGCAGCTCATGCGGCTGTGGTCCGAGGAGCAGATCGTGCGCTGGACCAATGCCCGGGTGCGCGACACCCTGCGGGCAGGCCGACCGCCGGGGCCGGAGGCGTCGGTGGGCAAGCTCATGTACAGCCAGCTCAACCAAAGAGTGCAGGCCACCGGGGTGGATCTGCTGGGCGCACCGGCCATGGCCTGGGCCGAGGGCCACATCGCCGACTACGTGGTGCTCAACTTCCTGCACAGCCGAGCCGAGACCATCGCCGGGGGCACCACCGAGGTACAGCGCAACATCGTGGGCGAGCGAGCTCTGGGCCTGCCCCGTGAACCCGACCCTTACAAGGACCTGGCCTGGAAAGATGTGCCTCGATGATCGTATTGGTCTTGGAGCCTGTGCCCCGATGATCGGAGCGAGCTGTGTTCTATGAGCTGATGGGGGCGCTGTTGAAGGCCGCGGCCGATCCGGTGGCCACCCAGAACCCCCAAGGCGACGACGTCGATCGGTTCCACGCCCAGCGCGTGGCCCAAATGCTGGAGCGCATCGGCGGGGCTTGGCCCTACCTGTGGGCCACCCTTGGCCAAGAGAACGAGATCTTGGCCGATGCCCTGGGAGTCGAGCCCGAAGACGGCGGCCCCCTGGCCGAGAACCGCCGCCTGCTGGAACTGGCCGAGCACACCATGGCCACCACCGACGACGTCGATGCCCGACGCCGGCTTCGGACCGCTCTGGCCGAAGCCGCCCACTTGCAGCGGGCCGCCCTGCGGGCCGGCCGCCAGGCCCGCTGAACGGAATCTCCGCCTGTTCCCTCAGAAATAGCGCGGGTACTCTCGTAGCCATGACTGCGCTCGACTACCGGCTGGTGGACGCCGACAACCACTGCTTCGAGCCCCGGGACTCCTTCACCCGCTACATCGATCCCGCCTTCCGCGATCAGGCCGTGCACCAGGAGATCCGCGATGACGGCAAAGAGTGGATCATGATCGGCGAGCAGCCGCTCACCTTCCTGCCGGGCCACGACCTGTACGACAACGTGGGCAAACCCGGCTCGCTCAAAGAGAAGCTGCGCCGCATGAAAAAGACCGGTGAGGCCGAGGAGTTCTCCATCTTCGAGCCGGTGCGCCCCGAATATCTGGACCGCGACCTGCGCCTCGACGTCATGGACGCCCAAAACGTGGAGGCCTGCCTGATGTTCCCGTCGGTGGGGGTCACCGTGGAGCACTTCATGGCCACCCCCGAGCAGTGCTACGCCAACTTCCACGCTTTCAACCGCTGGATCCAAGACGACTGGGGTTTCGCCTACCAAAACCGCATCTTCGCCCCGCCCATGATGTCGCTTTGGGACCTCGACGCCGCGGTGGCCGAACTGGAGTGGGTGCTGAGCGAGGGCGCCAAGGTCATCGCCCTGCGCCCCGGCCCCCAGTACGGCCGCTCGCCGTCCGACCCGTACTTCAACCCGTTCTGGGCTCGGCTGAACGAGGCCGGGGGCTCGGTGGCCTTCCACCTCACCGAGTCGGGCTACAACGAGATGGTGTCTCCCCATTGGGGCTATGAGCCCAACCCGTCGAACTTCACCATGTCGGCCTGGCAGTGGACCAACTGCTATGGCGACCGCCCCATCATGGAGACGCTGTCGGCCCTGGTGTTCGAGAACTTCTTCGGCCGCTTTCCCAACATCACCGCGGTATCGGTGGAGAACGGCGCCGAGTGGGCCCCGTATCTGGTGCGGCTCATGAACAAGATGCGGGGCATGGGCCGCAACGGGCCGTGGATCGGCGGGCGGCTACCGGCCCGCCCCCCAGAGATCTTCGCCCAACACGTGCTGGTTACCCCCTACCCCGAAGACGACGTCGCCGCCATCGTGCGCGACATGGGCCCCGACTCCATCGTGTTGGGCTCCGACTGGCCCCACGCCGAGGGCCTCCCCCAGCCCGCCGACTTCATCCACCAACTGGAGACCCTGCCCGCCGAAGAGCAGCGCAAGATCATGCGCGACAACGGACTTCGCCTGGTGAGCTGACGCTCGATATCCCACGGGGCCGAAGCCGGCCCCAGTCTCAGGATTCCTTGAGCGTGGGGGTGTAGTTCTCGAGCTCGGGGATGATCTCTTTGCCTATGAGTTCGATGGTGCGCATGATCGACTCGTGGGAGTGGTAGCCGAACTGCACGTAGCAGATGAGCTGGTCGACGCCGAGGTCGGCGTAGTGCTTCATCTTCTCGTAGCAAGTGTCCACGTCGCCCACCACGATCATGTCGGCCTCGTCGAAGTGGTGGATCAGGTCGTCGATCCCCTCCTCCATGAGCGGCTTGAGCAGCGGGAACGTGGCGTCCCGCTCCTCTTGCGACAGCTCGGGCAGCTCCCAATCCAGGGTGAACTGGGCCAGATTGGTGTACCACCACTCCACTGACTTCCAGACCTCGTTGTCCAGCACCTGCTGGGGTGAGTCGGCGCAGTGCACCAGGGTGTAGGCCGCGGTGGCGTTGGTAGTCACGTCGGTGATGGGCTCGGGGTTCTCGGCCGCGGCCCGGTAGTTGCGGATGTGACGGGCCATGGCCTCCAGCGGCTGCATAATCGAGAACGACAGCATGCCCATGCCCGCCTTGCCGGCCACTGCCGCGGAGTTCTCCGAGGCGCACGCCATCCACGCCGGCGGATGGGGGTACTGCATCGGCTTGGGGGTGACCATGCGCTTGGGGAACTTGAATCGGGGCGAGTCGTACTCGAAGTACTCCTCCCGCCACATGCCGCACACGATCTCAATGGCCTCCTGCCAGTCGTCGCGGGAGCGTTCCCGGTCGACCCCGAAGGCAATCTGCTCCATCGGGGTAGAGCGCCCGGTGCCCCACACCGCCCGACCGTTGGACAAGATGTCGACGGTGGCCACCTTCTCGGCGATGCGCTGGGGCGGGATGAACCCGAATGGGGTCAATGTCACGCCGAAGCCCATCTTGATGTTCTCGGTCACCATCGACAGGGCGCCAAGCAGCACCTCAGAGGCGGGGCAGTGCGAGCGTCCCTCCCGGAAGTGGTGCTCCACCGCCCAGATGGTGTTGAACCCGAAGGTGTCGGCCAGCTTGATCTGCTCGACAGCGTCCTTGTAGGCCTTCTGCTCCCGCTCCCTTTGACCCCAGGGATGGGGCTTTCCCCACGGCTTGGGCGCATCCACTTCGTACAGCAAGTCCAACTTCATGGCGGTGACGTTACCGACCAGTCTTCGCTCAGCGCATCTTGGAGCCTGCGGCGGGGCCGACTTCAGCCTCAACATCGGCCGCCAGCCGGAAACCCATGTTCCCGGTGGTGGACGTGGGGTCGTTGGCGTGGCGGGCCGCCACCCGGTAGCGGTTGCAATAGGAGTCGTGGCACAGGTACGACCCGCCCCGGATAGCCCTCACCCGACCCTCGGACGGCCCCGCCGGATCGATTAGGGGCCGCTCGGGCGGGAACCGGTTGTCGAACCAGTCGGCGCACCACTCCCAAACGTTGCCCGAGCAGTTGTAGAGGCCGAATCCGTTGGGCTCGTATTCATTCACTGGCGCAGTACCCACAAAGCCGTCCTCCGCGGTGTTGTGGCTGGGGAACTCCCCCTCCCAGATGTTCAAACGGGGCACCCCGTCGGGGCTCATCTCGTCGCCCCATGGCAGCCGGGCTTGCACCAGCCCGCCCCGAGCGGCGTGCTCCCACTCGGCCTCGGTGGACAGCCGGGCCCCGTACCAGGCCGCGCAGGCCGCGGCGTCGAACCACGACACATGCACCACCGGGTGGTCGCCCCGATTTTCCACCGAAGACTGCGGGCCCTCGGGGCGAGACCAACACGCCCCCTCCACTTGGCGCCACCATTCGGCACCCACCACCCCCCGGGTGGGCTGAAAGTCGTCGGGCAAAAGCCCGCCGAACACGAACGACCACCCCTCCCGCTCGGCAATGGTCACATGCCCGGTGGCCGATGCGAACGCGGCAAACTCATCATTGGTCACCGCGGTGGCCGCGATCTGGTACGGGCTCAACACCACTTCGCGCACCGGCCCCTCGCCGTCGCCCTCGAACCACACCTCATCGGTGCCCATGAGAAACGACCCGCCCTCCAGCGACACGAAATCCATCCCTGGGTCCTACCATGAATTCATGAAGACAACCGGAATCATCTTCGCCGGGCTCGATTGCGACGCCGATGCCATCGAAGGCTGGAACCGCTGGTACGACCTAGAGCACCTGCCCCCCAACATCGCCCTGCAAGACGTGATGCACGGCCGCCGCTACGTGGCCCCGCCCAGCCATCAGGAGTTGCGGCCCGAGGACTGCGATGAGGCGTTCTCCGGAGGTCGCAGCGCCTTTCTCACCATCTATTGGCTGTGCGGCGATGTGGACGGGGTGATGGCCACCATGACCGAGTACCGGGAGGTACTGGTGGAAGCCGACCGGATGTTCCCCGACGAGAAGAAGATCGTACGGTTGGGCGACGCCCTAGCCCTCGACTGGGCGGTGGCCGACCCAGCCCTGAAGGCCGACCCCGGCGACATCCCCCACATCTCCCATACCGACATTCACGTGGTGCTGCGCCGGGGACTCGTCGATCAACATTGGCACCAGGCCATCTACGCCCCCGCCGCGGTGGCCGTTGACGGTGTGCACGCGGTGGCGTCGTTCACCTCCCGTTTCGCCCCCGACACCGCCATCGATCTGCATATGATCGAAGGCGACCCTGCCGAGGTGGTTCCAGCGCTGCGGGCCGCCACTCCCTCCCGGCCCGTCACCACCGATGTCGGGATGGACGGGCCGTTCCAGCTCATCGAGCCGCTGCGCTACCCGTGGGCCGAGCAGATCCGCGGGTCATGGATGCCCCAAACGGTCGCCTGAGCGACCCGGCCTCGCTTCGGCGGGCCAAGTGGCGAGCCACTGGCCTGCTGCTGGCCGCTGCCGTGTTGTTTGTGGTGATGCGGCTGCTCACCGAGGGCGACGGCTGGGCCGGCTACGTGGAGGCCGCCGCCGAGGCGGCCATGATCGGTGGACTGGCCGACTGGTTCGCGGTGACCGCCTTGTTCAAACACCCGCTGGGGATCCCCATCCCCCACACCGCCATCATCCCCCGCCGCAAAGACGCCATCGGCGCCAGCCTGGGCGAGTTCGTGCAGGACAACTTCTTCGAACCCGACGATCTGGCCCGATGGGTGGCCGATCGGGCCCCGGCCGAAGCCCTGGGCCGATGGTTGGCCACCGAGGGTGATGCCGGTCTGGTGTCGGGCCCAGCGCTGGGCCGGCTGCTGGAGTCGATGGTCGACGGTGGACACCACTGCTCCATGGTCGACGCCGCCGTCGAGCGGGCCGATCGCTTCCTGGTGGACAACTACGAGGTGCTGCGGGATCGCATCGTGGAGGAAGCACCCATCTACACCCCCAAGGTGCTCGACCACCACATCTTCACTCGGCTCCACCGCGGCGTGCGGGGGGTGCTGGCCGACATGGGCGACGACCCCAATCACGAGTTGCGCCTGCGCATCGATGCTGGCCTACGGAGCTACGCCCAGCGCCTCCAGACCAACCAGCGACTGGCCAGCCGGGTAGAGGCAGTTCTGGCTCGAGCCGGTGAGTCACTGCAAAGCGACTCCAGCCTCCAAGATCGGGTAGACGGCTGGTTGGTTTCTGCGGCGGGGCTGCTGGCCCGCCATGCCCAAGCCGAGGTGGCAAACGTGATCGGCAGCACCGTGGCCCGCTGGGATGCCGACGACACCAGCGACCGCATCGAGCGCCGCGTGGGCCGCGATCTCCAATTCATCCGCATCAACGGCACCCTCATCGGCGCTCTCGCCGGCCTCGCCATCCACGGAATCAAACAGGTGCTTTAGTAATCAGTCTGCAAATCGATCCCGGAGCTCGTGCTTCAGCACCTTGCCGGTGGCATTCCGAGGCAGCGACTCGACGATTTCTATCTGCTCGGGGATCTTCTGGGGCATGATCCCCGACGCCCGGAAGTAGTCGCCCACCTCACCCAAAGTAAGCCCCTCAGCACCCGAAGCCAGCTCAACGACTGCGCACACCCGCTCGCCCCGCTCCTCGTCGGGCAAACCGATCACCCCGGCGTCGAGCACCTTGGGGTGGGCGAACAGCAGATCCTCGATCTCGGTGGCCGAGATGTTCTCCCCCTTGCGGATGATGATGTCCTTCACCCGCCCGGTGAGCGTCACATATCCCTCGGCGTCGAGAAATCCCACGTCGCCGGTATGGAACCACCCGTCCTCGAACGCGGCCGCGGTCATCGCCTCATCCATGTAGCCCCGGCACACCATGGGCCCCTTGATCCACAGCTCCCCTTCCATGCCGACGTCGGCCGGTTCACCGTCGAAGCCCACCACCTTGATTTCCGCCCCGGCCAACGGCCGACCCTCGGTCTCAGCCAGCTTCTCATCGGGGTCGTCGGGGGTGTTCTGGGCGATGATCGGCGCCTCGGTCATCCCCCAGGCGTGCCCGCATCCCCGCCCACCGATCTCGGCCTGCACCTCGTAGTGCTGGGATGCCGGCATCGGCGCGCCGCCGCCGGAGAAGAGCCGGAGTCGAGGAAGGATCGACTGGCCGGGCTGCTTGCGCTGCTCGGCCACAAAGGCCATGAAGAAGGCCGGACCCCCGCCCACCAGGGTGACGTCGTGGCGGGCGAACAGCGCGGTGGTCTCGGTGGGATCGAAAGCCTCGGCGATCACCAGGGTGCAGCCCGAGCTCAACGACACCGACAGGTTGGACACCCCGCCGATGTGGGCGAACGGAAAGGCCAGTCCGAACTTGTCGTCGGCGGTGACGTGCTGGCGCTCCACCATGGCGATTCCCGACGCCATCACCGACGTGTCGCAGTGGCGGGCGCCCTTGGGATCAGACGTGGTGCCCGACGTGTAGTACACCCACCGGATTTCCTCGGGGTCCTCGGGGACGGGAACGTCATCCAATACCGAGATATCGCCCTCGGGGAGTTCGCCGTCGCACACCACCACGTCCAGTCCGTCGACCTCGGCGGCGATCCCCTCGGCCATGGCTTGGTAATCGAACCCCCGCCACACCGACGGCACCAAGAACAGCCGAGCCCCGGTCTGGCGAATGCAGAACCCCACTTCCCGCTCCCGGTACACCGGGATGATCGGGTTCTGCACTGCCCCCAACCGAGCCAGCGCGGCCTGCAACACCAGCGTGGACGGCCAAGTCGGCAGTTGCCACGACACCGACACCCCCCGCCCCGCCCCCAACTCAACCAACCCCGCCGCCACCCGCAACGCCGCATCCCGATAACCGGCAAAGGTGAGCACCTGATCCTGGTCGTCGATGATCATCAGAGCATCCGGCGTCAACTCCGCCCGCCGCTCCACCATCCCCCAAAACGTCCCGCCGCTCAACACGCCAAAACCCTAGACCTGCCACTCCCCGGTAAGCCCCACCAACCCCCCTCCCCACAAATCAAGGGATTGGAGGCCAATAGTTAGAAGGCTGGGGGGTGGCCCGGCTCAGGGCGCCCGCCTCCCCCTTCCCACAAACCAAGGGGTTGGAGGCCCAATGTAGGCAGGCTGGCGGGCCATCAAATTGGGCCGTGGTGGGGGGTGGCGCCGGTGGCGGACCTGGCCGCACCGACGGCCAGGCCGCTTCCGGTGACAGGACCCGCCACCACGGCCCCGCCAGTAACAGCCCGCCAGCCTGCCGGGCGATGGTCTACCCTCCAAACAGAGCCATGACCACCCTGTCAGTCACGCTGCCGTCGTTCGGCCCCATCTTTCGGGACAACAACTTCCACCAGATCGCCGACCTCGCCCAGATGGCCGAACAAGCCGGAGTGGACCGCATCATGCTCACCGATCACGTGGTCATGGGCCAGCACACCGATAAGTATCCCTACGGCCCTTTCCCCTTTCCACCCGAGACCGCATGGCTGGAGCCGCTGGCCGCCATCGCCCACATGGCCGCCGTCACCGAGAGAGTCCGTTTCAGCACCAAGATCCTGATCGCCCCCCTTCGCCCCGCCGCGGTGCTGGCCAAGACCCTGGCCACCATGGACGTGCTCTCCCAAGGCCGCCTGGAAGTAGGCGTAGGCACCGGGTGGCAACGGGAAGAGTACGATGCGGCGGGAATCCCCTGGACAGAACGGGGTCAGCGCCTCACTGACACCATTGCCGCCTGCAAGGCGCTGTGGCGGGATTCCCCGGCCTCGTTCCACTCGACCACCGTCAACTTCGACGACATCTGGTGCGAGCCCAAGCCAGCCCAGCCTGGCGGCATCCCCATTTGGGTGGCCGGTGCGCTCCACCCCAACAACCTGGCCCGCCTCATCGAACACGCCGACGGCTGGATTCCACCCCCCTACGGCACCCTCGAAGAAGTGGCTGATGGCGTGAGGCAACTCAAGGGGGCTCTCGCCGCCACCGGACGGAGCATGGACGGCTTTGGCGTCCAGGGCGACATCGACGCAGTAGCCGGCAACGATGACCGTCCGTCCATCACAGCCAGCATGGACGCTGCCGCCGATTGGATCGACGCGGGCGCTACCACCATCAATGTGGTGATGTCGTTGTTCTGCTGGCGCATGGACCGAGCCCAGGCCTGGTTCGACGACTTGGCCCAGAGTTGGGAATTGCTCGGACTCCGCTGACTTCAGAGGCAGTCTCCATTCCCACCCGTAGGCTCCGATGATGCAGTTCGTCAACGCTCGGGAGCTTGATCAAAGTCTCTTCGAGGCAGCCCTGGAACTTCAGCAGCGGCTGGATCGCGCCCGCGACCCCGAGCTCCCTGCCACCCCTGCTGACGAACTGCGGGCTACGTTCGATGACGACGCCAGCGAGAACGCCCGCCACGAGCGGATTGTGGCATTCGACGAGGGACAAGCCGTCGCCCTTGGCCATTTGGAACTAACCCACGATTCCGCCAACAAAAGGCTGGCCATCGTGGAGATAACCTCAGTCCGCCACGACATCTCAAAGGTTGTTTTGGGCGAACTGCTGCGAATGGCACGAGCCGACGGCCGAACTTCGGTCATCGCCTGGGGCGACTGCACGGCCGAGGCCGATGCATTCTGGACCGGGCTGGGCGCCGAGCTGCGCTCCACCGAGCAGGAGTCCGATTTGGATATGGCCTCGGTGGACGCCGAACTGATGAGACGGTGGATCGACGCCGCTCCCGACGACATCAATCTGGTGCACTGGGCCGGCCGCTGCCCCGAAGAACACATCGACGCCCTCGTCGTCACCGCCAACGCCATGAACGATGCTCCCACCGACAGCCTCGAAATCGAGGACATGTCCTTCGACGCAGCCATCCTGCGAGCCGACTTCGACGCTCGTGACGCCTGCGGCATCGACTATCTGGGCCTACTGGCCGTGGGCACCGACGGGTCGGCCGCAGGCGCCACCGAGGTATTCGTCAACCGCTTCCGACCTGCCTTCGCATGGCAGTGGAATACGGTCGTGCTGCCCGCCTACCGGGGTCGGGGCATCGGGCGCTGGATAAAGGCTGCGATGTGGCAGCGGCTGCGCGCCGAGGTCCCCGAGGCAACCACGCTGCGCACCGGCAACGCGGAGAGCAACGCCGCCATGCTGGCCATCAACACCGAAATGGGCTTCCAACCATCCCACCTCATGGGGTGCTGGCAAGCCGACCTGACAACCCTCGAATCAGGGCTCAGCCGTGGCGGGGGCAGAGGCGGTATCACCGCGTGAGGCAGCGAAGCCCCGTTGTTCACAAGTTGAATCAGGGAATGTCGCCGTCGGCCCGGAAGCGCTCAATTGCTTCGGCAGGCCGGCCGGCGATCACCCCGTCAACCGGCAGGTCGATGAGCTCGGCGTAGTAGTCGGGGTGTTCCTGCCAGTCCTCGTTGGGCCATACCCACACCGCCAAGCCTTCGTCGGCGGCTTTGGCCAACAGGTCGGGAGTGAGCACGTCAAGGCCGCTGAAGGTGGGCGGCACCTGCAGAATGAGGTCGTTGGGATGCAGCGGGACCGACGCGAATGCCCACGCCGGCAAGGAGTCCTGACCAGGGCTGGTAACGACCTCGGGCGCCAGCTCCCGGAATCCGACCAGCGCCTCGTCCCTGAAAGAGACCACCACGACCGAGTCGGTGCGGCCCAGCTCCTCGATTTCGGCAGCCAGTACTGCCGCCATCTCGAGGATGAAGTCGATGTCGTCCTCCCCGTCGTCGCCCGCGGGGGTCTTGATCTCCACGTCCAGCACGTGCTCTGGAAACGCCAGCGCCACCGCCCGGAATGTCTCCACCCGGAAGTCGTCAGGACCGTACCCCTCGGGAGGAGCGACATCACCAGTGCGAATGCCCCGATAGGAGTAAGCATCGGGGGCGAGATCGTGGCTGGGCCACTCCTCCGACCACCAGTAGGCGTTGTCGAGCGCCTGAAGCTCTTCGTAGGTCATGTCCCGCACTCGCCCGGTGGCATTGGTGGTGCGGTCGACGGTGTCGTCGTGGTGCACCACCAGCACTCGGTCGGCAGTCATCTGCAAATCCATCTCCAACACGTCAACCCCGGCGTAGGCCGCCTGGGAGAAGGCGTACATGGTGGAGTGGGGCCACGAACGATCGCCGCCCGCGTGGCCGATGACCAACGGCCGACCCAGCGCCAACAACTCGCGCACCGTGCTGGCCGCCGGAGTCGGAACCGGGGGAAGAACTGCCCCGGTTGGCTCCGGTGTGCTGGTCGCCGGCTCCGCAGTGGGGGTGGCAACAGGTGTTTGTTCGGCTGGCTCCAGCTCCGCCCCATTCTCCTCAGCGGCCACCGGGGTTGCGGCTTGCGTCGGCGTGGAAGCTTCGGCGGGAGAGGCGGTTGGAGTTGCGGCAGGAGCCGAGGATGCGGTGTCTTGCTCAGCGCTCGGAGCCCTGTCATCTGAATCGCCGCACGCCGTCAACAACACGCACAGCAGGCTCAAGGCCAACAGGGTGGACACGAACACCGGCGATACCAATGTCTTCGGCAATTGGCGCATGCTAAAGACTCTAGGGCCAAATTTCAGGATGCCTCGCTGGCACCATCCCGCTAGTACTGGGGCGCGGCTACTACCCCATCGCGCATGAATCCGGTGACGCCGGTGCGGGTGGCACAGCAGTGGCCCGTCTCGTTCATGCTCATCAGCACCCGGCGGTCGTCGTCAACCCACACCCGGCAGATGCCGGAGTAGGACACCTGGAGGTGGATGCGCTCCGACGCCATCACCAGCTCCGACACCACCCGATTAACCACACCCCCGTGGCAGGCCACCGCTATGTGCTGCCCAGGCCGGGCCTCGCACAGCCGATCGAAGGCGGCCATCACCCGCTTGTGGAACTCCTCGGGGGTGTCCCAACCGATGGCGGCGTAGTCCTGAGCCCGAATGGCCTCGTAGTACTCACCGCCCTCAGAAGCCAAGAGCTCGGTGGGGAGATACACCTTGGAGTTGCGGTCGATCTCGGTAAAGTCCTCTTCCAACTCGATTTCCAGCCCCAGCCGGACAGCCAGCGGCTCGATGGTCTCGATGGCCCGTCGCTTGGTGCTGGAGATGATGTGGTCGAAGGGCTCGTGCTCCAGCCAGTCGGCCAGCCGCTCGGCCTGCCACTTGCCCAGTTCGCTGAGCCCGGGGTCGGCCACCGCATCGGTATTCCACTCTCGCTCGGGCTGGCCGTGGCGGATAAAGGCGATCTGCACCTCAATACCCTACGCTGCCCAGATGAACAACAAAGAAGCAGATCGTGTCGCCTGGAACAACATCATGCTGGTCGATCCTCCTGACAGCGACGACCTGTACCTGCGGTTCACCAAGCGGGTATTCACCGACGTGTGGGCCCGTCCCCGCTTGGAACGGAGAGAGCGGCGCCTGATCACCCTGACCGCCATCGCCGCCACCGGCAACGGCCCCATCCTGCCCCATCATTTGAAGCCGGCCATGGAGTCGGGCGACCTTACCCCCGACGAATTGGAAGAGTGGGTGGTGCATTTGGCCCACTATGCCGGGTGGCCGGCCAGTGCCCAGGCCTATACCGCCCTGCGGATGGCTGCCGCCGAACTCGGCCTGGAGTTTGAAGGAGGCGACTGACGGTTCCGGCCACCAACCCCTATTCCAGCGCCACCTCTTCGCAAAGCGACGGTGCACTGGCTGGATCGAACACCCTGGGTCGCGAGACGAACCCCGTGCCGGGGCGATCAGTAGTCAAATAGGCCTCAATGGCATCGGCGGTGGCATTGGCAGCGACGCTGATGTACCCATCGGTAGCGAACAGCGCAGCTTCGGAAGGGTTGGACAAGAAGCCGTACTCGATGAGAACAGCCGGAACATTGGGATGACGGATCATGCCGTAGGCGTCATGGCCGTCGGGGAGCAACACCCGCAGCACCCCAGCGCCAGCGTGCCTGCCCCAACTGATGTTGGGAAAGCCGTTCAGCGCCCTGGTGATCTCCTCGTAGAGGAGCCCGCCAAGACGAGCTGAATCGGCTCGGGACTCTGAGCGCGACACCGACTGCACATACACCTCGGTGCCAGGCGTGCTGCTTCTCCGCCCCGTGGGTGCGTTGTGGTGGATCGAGATGATGGCATCGGCCCTCAGGTCGTCGGCCAAGGCGGCCCGTACCGACAGGAGCGAGCCGTAGGAACCGGTGCGAGCGAGCACCGCAGAGATGTCGCGATCAGCGAGCTCCTTTGCAATGGCGCGGCTGAGAGTCAGGTTCAGATCGCGCTCCACCAGGCCGTTGGGTCCCACCGCCCCGGTGTCCCACCATCCCCCGTGGCCCGGGTCGAGCACGATCTGCGCCCCGTAGATGGGCTGACCGCCCGACACCTCCGCGGTATTGCCGCATGGCGTGCGAACCAAGTAGCCGCTGCCGACTCGGCCGAGAACGGCGACCGGCACTCCTCTCGGCGTGATCAACCCCCGCGGGGTGTCTTCTTCAGCGCCTGCTGGAGATTCACCAGCATCGAGGGGCGGCGACAGAGTCACCGGGGGGGAGATCGTAAGCGGCGAACTGGAACGCCAGCGCCCGATCTCGACATCGCTAGACAAGAACCGGCGAGTAGGAAGCATCCGGTCCCCCCAGCCCAAGCCCTCCCCCAACTGCTGCAACGCTACTTCGGTTCCCCTGGTGCCAACTCGGCGGGCGGCAATGCGAACCCACTGCTCTCCAGCCAGGGTTTGCAATGCTACCGGGGAGCTATAGCGCCAGCGCCCGATCTCTACGTCGTCAGACAAGAACCGCTCCGCCGGCAACACCAGATCGCCCCAATGATTGCCGCCCTCGTACGGCTGCAAGGCCACCTCTGTTCCCCCGGCGGCAACCCGGCGGGCGGCAATCCGCACTTGGACCTCGCTCTGGGCACCGGCAAAGGAGCAGATCGGACCCAACACCGCCGATACGAGCACGATCGCCACCGCCGCCAGCAGGCGAGTGGGCCGCCTGCCACACCTCCGCGCCCTCACTGTGCCCCACTATCCATGACACTCCACAACTAGTAGCCCACAGCCAATCCCGCCAAACGAGGCGGCTGTTGGTGGTCCGTCTGTGAATTGGCAGGGCGTCCTGCTAGACGATGACGATCTCCCCGGAGGAATTGAGGCTGGCAGTGGCCGCGGCCCCCTCCCCAATGGCACCACTGAGGACGGCTTCAGCCAAACGGTCAGCCAAGTCCCGTTGAATCACTCGTTTGAGGGGGCGGGCGCCGTAGGCCGGGTCGTAGCCATCGGCGGCCAGCTTGGTGCGAACCTCGCCGGTCACCACGAGGTGGATGCGGCGGTCGGACAGGCGCTCAGCCAGCCGATCGATTTGGAGATCGACGATCTGGGCCAAGTGCTCGGGCTTCAGCTCTCCGAACATCACGATGTCGTCGATGCGGTTCACAAACTCGGGGCGGAAGTATTCCTTGGGATCTGCGGCCAAATTGGACGTCATGATCAGCACCGCGTTGGTGAAGTCCACCGTGCGTCCCTGCCCGTCGGTCAATCGGCCGTCGTCCATGAGCTGCAAGAGCACATTGAACACTTCGGGGTGGGCTTTCTCGATCTCGTCTAGCAGCACCACCGCATAGGGGCGTCGCCTCACCGCCTCGGTGAGCTGGCCGCCCTCGTCGAAACCGACATAGCCGGGGGGCGCGCCGATGAGGCGAGACACGCTGTGCTTCTCCATGTACTCCGACATGTCGATTCGGACCACGGCCCGCTCGTCGTCGAACAAGAAATCGGCCAGCGTGCGAGCCAGCTCGGTCTTGCCCACCCCGGTAGGGCCGATGAACAGGAACGACCCAATGGGCCGGTTCGGGTCGGACAGCCCGGCACGACTACGGCGGATAGCCGAGGCCACCAGATGCACCGGCTCGGTTTGGCCGATGACTCGCTGGCTCAGCACAGATTCCAGGCGAAGCAGCTTGTCGATCTCCCCCTCCATCAAACGGGTCACCGGCACCCCGGTCCAGCGAGACACCACGGCGGCTACGTCGTCGGGGTCGACCTCCTCCTTCAACATCTGCCGGTCGGCCTGGAGCACTGCCAACCGTTGGTCAGCTTCGGCGATCTGGCGCTCCAGTTCGGGCAGCTTGCCGAAACGGACCTCGGCGGCCCGCTCCAAGTCGGCTTCTCGATCCAGGGCGGTGCTCAGAGCGTCGTGTTCTTCCTTCAGGGTTCTGATCTGGCCGATGGCCTCCTTCTCCGACTGCCAGTGGGCCTGCATCCCGGCTAGTTCTTCTCGCAGGTTGGCCAGCTCTTCCTCCAATGCTTCAAGCCGCTCAGCCGACGCGGCATCGGATTCTTTGGCCAGTGCCACCTGCTCGATCTCAAGCTGGCGTATACGGCGATCCACCACGTCGATCTCGGTGGGCATGGAGTCAATCTCAATCCGGAGCATGGATGCGGCCTCGTCCACCAAGTCGATGGCCTTGTCGGGCAGGAACCGCCCAGTCACATACCGATCGGACAACACGGCCGCCGACACCAGGGCGGCGTCTTGGATGCGGACCCCGTGGTGGACCTCGTAGCGCTCTTTGAGCCCCCGCAAGATGGCGATGGCGTCTTCCACCGACGGCTCACCCACGTACACCTGCTGGAAGCGGCGCTCCAAGGCGGCATCCCTTTCGATGTGGGTGCGGAACTCGTCCAGCGTGGTGGCGCCGATCATGCGCAGTTCGCCCCGGGCCAGCATGGGTTTGATCATGTTGCCGGCGTCCATGGCACCCTCGGCCGCTCCCGCCCCCACGATGGTGTGCAGCTCGTCCATGAACGTGATCACCTCGCCGTCAGCGTCGGTGATCTCCTTCAGCACCGCCTTGAGCCGCTCCTCGAACTCCCCCCGGTACTTGGCCCCGGCCACCATGGCCGACATGTCGAGGGCCACCAGCCGCTTGTTCTTCAAACCCTCGGGCACGTCGCCGTCCGCTATGCGCAGGGCCAAGCCCTCCACGATGGCGGTCTTGCCCACGCCCGGCTCGCCGATCAGTACTGGATTGTTCTTGGTGCGCCGGCTCAGAACCTGGATAGTGCGGCGGATCTCCTCGTCCCGCCCGATCACTGGATCGAGCTTGCCGTCCCGAGCCAGCACGGTGAGGTCCCGGCCGTACTTCTCCAGCGCCTGGTAGGAGTCTTCGGGAGTGGTCGAGGTCACCCGGTGGGATCCCCGCACTTCGGCCAACGCCTCCAGCAAGCGGTTGCGGCCCACATCCACCCGATCGGCCATGGCCAACAGCAGGTGCTCGGTGGACAGGTACTCGTCGCCCAGCTCGGTGCGGGCGACATCGGCGGTCTCTACGGTCTTGACCAAGTCGCGAGAAGTGCGGACTTCGGTGCCATAGGCCGATGGCAGCTGGCCCAGTGCGGACTCCAACTGGGCTCGCAACTCGGGCAGCGCCACCCCGGTGCGCTGCAAGACCGGCAGCACCACCCCGTCGGATTGGCCGATCAGGGCCAGCAGCAGATGGTCGGGGGTTACCTCGGGATGGCTCTTCGACTGGGCCATGGCGGTGGCGTCGTTGAACGCCTCCCTGGTCTTGAGCGTCCAGCGGTTGGGGTCAAGCATCAGCGTGCACCTCGTTGTTGGGCAGTTTTTCGGTTCTTCTATTGATAACCGCCAGAAGTTGAGGGTATTCCACTCAATTTTTCTTCTTATGGGTAACCATGCCTACGGCAGCCACTCCGGCAACCCCGCAAATGACGGCCAACACAGTGAAAAACGTGTCGTAGTCACCCAGATCGCCTCCCAGCATGGCCACTCCAACGGCTACTCCCACTGCACCACCGATGCGGATGACGGTCTGGACAGTGCCCGCGGCCAAGCCCAACTGACTCGGGGGCACACCAAAGGCGATGGCGCTGTTGACTCCGGGAAACACCGTGCCCACCCCGAATCCCATCAACAGTGCGGCTGGAAACCAGACTGCCGCCCATTCCCTCTCGGTCCCCGCGAACGCCGCCATCCACAGGCATCCCAACGCGATGCAGCCGGCGGCGGGCACCATCACCACCCGGTGGCCGAACCGCTCCATGATCCGGCCGGTGGCATATCCCACTGTGCTGGACGCCGCAGTGAGAGGAGTGAGCAGCAGCCCCGCGGCCAGCGTGGAATACCCCCACGGTCCCCGGAGAAATTGCACCAGCGCCAGAAAGATGCCGAAGAACGCCACCCCCACCAGCACGGCCACCACCGCGGTGGACGCAAACACCCGATGGCGGAACAGGGCGAGGTCGATCACCGGTGAGGGGTGCCGCCCACAGCGGATCAGGAATGCCGCAAACCCCACGGCCGCGGCCGCAAAGGCACCGATAACCCGGGGATCGTCTGACCCCCATTCGTTGATCTGCACGATGCCCAGCACCAGCGCCGCCGTGCTGAGCCCGGCCAACACCACCCCGGTCATATCGGGCAACTCGGCGGCATCGTCCACGGCTGACTCGGTGATGAGGCTCCGGCGGGCCAGCACTGCCACCCCCACCGGAGCCACGAGGAAGAATGCCGCCCGCCACGAGGCGAATTCGATGGCCAGCGCGCCCAGCGTGGGGGCCATCGAAGCCACCACTCCGGCCACCGTGGCCCATACCCCCACTGCAATAGCCCGGCGTTGGGGACCGAGTGTCGACATCACTAGGGCAAGCCCCGAGGTGATGAGACTGGAACCGCCGAAGGCCTGGTAGCACCGGGCCACAATCATGGCCGGTGCGTTGGGCGCCAACCCCACGGCGGCGGAACCGGTCACGAAGATGGCGATAGCCCACAAGAACACCCGGCGGTGGCCGATCCGGTCGGCTAGGCGCCCCGCGGGAATGAGCAGGGCCGCCACCATGATGTTGTAGCCGCTGATCACCCACGACACTTGGGTGGCCGGGGTACCGCTGAAGGTGTCGATGATCTCCGGGTAGGCCACGAACATCAGCGTCACGTCCAGGGAGCTGGCTGCGGAGGCCAGCGACACCAACCACAACGCCTTCCACTCCCGGCTCACGACTCACGACGGTACTCTCAGGCCATGAACACCACGCCGGTCATCATCGAAGTCGCCCTCAACGGCACCACTACCCGAGAGCGCAACCCCTACGTGCCCATCAGCCGGGACGAGCTCATCGAAGAGGGCTTGGCCTGTATCGAGGCTGGGGCCACCATCGTTCACTGCCACATCGCCAACATGCGGGTGCCGGCCGCTGAGGCGGCCGCCGAGTATCGGGCCACCTTCGAGCCGTGGGTCGCCGCCGACCCCGACGTGCTGGTGCTGCCCACCCTGGGGTGGGGCCAGGACATGACCGAGAAGCTCGGCCACCTAGAGCTTCTGGCCGAGGGGGGATTGCAGCGGCTGGGGTTCATCGACCCCGGCACCATGATCTTGGGCAAGGCCGGGGCCAATGGCCTGCCCGATCCCAACAGCCATGTGTACATCAACACCTACGCCGACATGGAGGTGGCCATCGAGCAGTGCAACCGGCTGGGCCTGGGCATGCACTTCGCCATCTTCGAGCCTGGATTTCTCCGCAACGTGCTCTCCTATTGGCGCTACGGCCAGCTCACCCCCGGCTCGTTCGTGAAGTTCTACCTCGGCGGTCCGGGCGGCTACTTCGCCATCGGCGACAGCGTGAGCTTTGGCCTGCCCCCCACCGAGAAAGCGCTGGATGCCTACCTGGAGATGCTGGAGCTGGCTGGCTGCGACCTGCCGTGGTTCGCCGCCGTGGTGGGCGGCGACCTCATCGAGTCTCCGATTCCCCAGCTGACTCTGGAGCGGGGCGGCCACCTCCGAGTGGGCCACGAGGACTACGCCGGCGACCGGCCCCGGCCCAACCATGAGCTGGTGACCGAAGTTGCCGCGCTGGCCGCCGATTTGGGCCGCCCGGTGGCCACCGCCGCCCAAGCCGTCGAGATCCTCGGCCTCCCCGCCCGCCAACCCGCCAGCGTCTAGAGCCAAGTCTCGTCGAGGCTCGCAGCGCATCTGCGGCGGGTTCCTATTCGTTGGAGAACCTTCCTAGGATTCAGTTATGGCCAGCGTTTACCTTGACCGGGCTCGGGAGTTGCGTTCGTTGATCGACGAGAACGCGGCCAAGACCGATGGGCTGCCCATCCCTCAGGAGACGGTCAATGCCCTCGTTGACGCCGAGCTGCACAAGGTGATGGTGCCGGAGGCAGTCGGCGGGATCGAGATCCCCATAAACGAATGCATCGATGTCTGGGCCGAGATCTCCCGGGCTGACGGCTCAGTGGGCTGGTGCCTCATGGCCAGCGGTGCGGCCACGGCTTACTTCGCTGCCTGGTGCCCCGATGAGCACATCGAGCGGATGTTCGCCGACGGGGTGCCCCTGTCGGCGGGGCAGTTCGCCCCCAATGGCACCGCCACTCCCGACGGCGACGGCTTTCGGATCAACGGCCGCTATTCCTTTGGCAGCGGCATCAACCATGCCCAATGGGCTGGCGCGGGGGTGTTCACCGAGGAGCCCGAGGGCGTGGACCCCCGCTTCTTGTTCGCCATCTACCCGGTGGAGAAGGCCCAGATCACCGGCAACTGGGACGTGATGGGCCTCCAGGCCACCGCCAGCTTCGACTACACCCTCGAAGACGTGTACGTGCCGGCTACGGCCACCTTCGACATGTTCGACCTCACCGTGTACCGGGGCGGCCCCCTCTACAAACTGGGAGTGATGCCGCTCACCGCCGCCGGCCACGCCGGATTCGCCATCGGGGTGGTCCGGCGGGGCCTCGACGAGCTGCTTGCGGTAGCCCGCTCCAAGCACCGCATGGGTGACGCCGCTCCGCTGGCCCAGAACGAGCGATTCGTCCACGAGATCGGGGAGTTGGAATCCCGCTTCCGAGCGGCCTGCTGCTGGCTTCACGACACCTTCACCGCCGCCGAGCGCACCGTGATCGAAACCGGAGCGCCCGACCCGACGGAAGCGCTCCTCACCCGCCAGGCCACCGCCTACATCACCCAGGAGGGGGCCGACATCCTGCGCCGGGCCTATCTGCTGGCCGGCACCGACGCCCTGAGATCTGGCGGCCTTCAGCGGGCCTTCCGGGACATCCACGCCGGTACCCAGCACTACTTCGCCGGTGCCGGCCCCGCCCTCGAACTGGGCCAAGCCCTCCTCGCCGCCGCCCCCGACAACCCCCTCGATGCCTGATTGGCGATCAGACGGAACCTCTCTGGGGTCCTATGCGTCTTACTGGCAATGAACAAGGGACTTGTTGGCGTCCTTGCCTGCCTCGCCCTGGTTGGCACAATCTCGGCAATAGAGTCCAGCGCAACGGCTTCCGACGAGGCTGACCCGGCAACGGTCTCGGGCATCGACTGCGAAGCTCGCTACCGCTTCGGCACCGGCGATTGGTACTCACCCGACGGGGCCACCTGCGTGTTGGTCAACTACTTCCCCGGCGAAGATCCTGCACTGAGCTTTGCCATCGAACTCTGGCGTACCGAGAACCACGACCAATACCAGAACTACCTCAACCGAGTCATCGAACAAGCCAGCGGCGAACCCCGTTTTTCTGACGAGAGGAACCGGGTTAGCCGAAATTCGACCACTACGGCTGATGCACCAACCGAATTCCCTTCTACCGACCTTATCTGCACATTTCGCCACGGCTTCGGCTCCGGCGACTGGTACTCACCCGACGGCAGAACCTGCGCCCTTGTCAACTACTTCCCCGGCGAAGACCCCGCCTTCGGCACCGCTGTCAAACTTTGGCGTACCGAGAATCCCGACCAATACCAGAGCTACCTGGACCGGATCCCCGCACCGGCCACGCCAAACCGATACCAGGCTGTCGTGGCGGGCGGACCACAGACTTGCGGCCTGCGAGTAAACGGCACCATCAACTGCTGGGGTGGATACCCACACGACCGAGTCGAGCCACCCGAGGGCACCTATACTTCCATCACAAGCGGTAATAGTCACATATGCGCACTCGCTACCGACCAGACCATCGCCTGCTGGGGCAACAATCGGCATGGTCAAAACGACCCGCCTGAGGGCACATTCACATCCATCGCGACCCAACGCTCACACTCGTGTGGCATCCGCACCGACGGCACCGTCGCCTGCTGGGGGGGCAATTACTTTGGCCAATCAACGCCACCCGAAGGCACATTCACCGCTCTCGCGACCGGCTACAGCCACTCATGCGGCATTCGGACAGGTGGCACCATCACCTGCTGGGGCGATGACTGGGACGGTCAACTATCCGCCCTTGAAGGCACGTACACCACGATCGCAACCGCGTCCGATTACCTGTGCGCAATCGCCACCGATCAGACCATCGCCTGCTGGGGCGAAAACAGTTACGGCCCGATCAACGCACCTGACGGCACATTCACCGCCATGGCTGGCGACCATCCCTCTTGTGGTTTGCGCACCGACCAGACCATCGCCTGCTGGGGTCTTCCCTCCTATCTTGAGCGCCAGATCCCTGACGGCACATACACCGCAATCACCCCCGGTTTGTGCGCACTGGCCACCGACCAGACCATCGCCTGCTGGGGCAACAACGACTACGGCCAAACCGACGTCCCCGAAGGCACCTATACGAATGTTACATCGGGTGGAGGTTTCGCATGCGGGCTGCGCACCAACCAAACCATCATCTGCTGGGGCCTGAACCAGCTTGAACAGGCCACCACTCCAGACAGGCAGTTCACCGCAGTGGACTGGACCAGTGACTCTGGCCTTACCGCCAGCCCCTATTGGTGCGGACTGCACACCGATCAGTCCATCTCTTGCTGGGGCTACCGAAACGAATTCCCCAGCGGCTCCTTTACGTCCGTCTCGTCTGGGCACAGATTCGGATGCGGCATCCGAACTGATAAGGCCATTGCCTGCTGGGGCAACAACGACTACGGACAGATAAACGCCCCTTCCGGCACATTCGTATCCGTCGCAGCTGGCGGCAGCAAGGCATGCGGTATCCGAACCGATCAAACCATCACCTGCTGGCCCGGCCAGGAGTCTGTGCCAGAGGGCACATTCACCGCCGTAGCGGTCGATTTTGGCCATGCGTGCGGCATCCGAACTGCCCAGACCATCACCTGTTGGGGCGACAACAGTTCCGGCCAACTCGACGCGCCCGACGGCACCTTCATTGCAGTCTTGGTAGGCACCAACTTCGACGCCATGTATGGCGATGATGACTACTACTCATGCGCCCTTCGCACCAGCGGCAAAGTCGCCTGCTGGGGCAGCTACCGCTACGACGGAGAAACTGAAAGTCCAAGCATGACCTACATTGCCATCTCTCCAGGTGGGGACCACTATTGCGGTCTTCTAGTCGACAGAACTGTCACCTGCTGGGGCCGCAACGAGTACGGCGAGGCGGAGGCTCCAGACGGCACCTTCTCTGCCATCGGAGTCAGCAGGTACCTATCTTGTGGAATTCGATCCGACGGGACCATTGCCTGCTGGGGCGCCCCTGGACTCGTTCATGGCATACCTGAGGGCACCTTCACCTCCATCACACTTGGCTCCTACCACACCTGCGCGCTGAGCACAGAAGGCACCATCGCCTGCTGGGGCGCCATCGACGATGATGGCCAGCTCAATGCGCCGAAAGGCACCTACGATTCCATCAGTGTCCACTCCGATCACACTTGTGCGCTGAGCACCGACCAGACGATCGCCTGCTGGGGAAGTAACGACCAGGGACAGACTGATGCCCCCGAAGGCACTTACACCTCCATCGAGTATTTTGGTTCCCGCTCATGCGCTCTGAGCACAGAAGGCACCATCGCCTGCTGGGGAGACAAAGCCATCGGAATGGCTGACGCCCTCGAAGGCACCTACACCTCCATCGCTCTCGGCTTTCGCCACAGTTGCGCTCTGAGCACAGAAGGCACCATCGCCTGCTGGGGGAGCAACTCCACCGGCCAAACCGACGCCCCCGAGGGCGCCTTCTCGGTCATCTCCGCCGGCTACGACCACTCATGTGGGCTGCGCATCAGCGGTGCTGTTGCATGCTGGGGCTCGAACGTACACGGCCAGACCGACGCCCCCGAAGGTGCTTTCTGGTACATCGCTGCCGGATTCCACCACACCTGTGGAATTCGCACAGACCAGACCATTACCTGCTGGGGCAGCAACACCATGGGCCAAAGCGATGCACCCAACGGGACCTACAAGAGCCTCATCGTTGATGGCTATACCTCGTGCGCGCTGCGGTCCGATGATGTATTCCTTTGCTGGGGCTACGACCTCGCTTTCCAGCGGGACGAATTCAGATAGGCCACCCAGTCCACAATCACGCGCAAAAGGGTCGCTGCCATCTGCCTTCCCAACGCCTGAGAAGTACGGTAGCGCTATGAGCACTGATCTGTTTGAGCGGTTCAAGGTCATTGATGTCGACACGCACCTGACCGAGCCGCCTGATGTGTGGACGGCGCGGATGCCGGCCAGCTTGCACGACAAGGTGCCCCACATTGAGCGGGTGGATGGGCGTGACACCTGGATGGTGAACGGGGAGAGTCTGGGAGCTCCCGGCTACTACTCCATGGCCGGTTTCGACGGTCTTCTGCCGGTGAAGATCCCCCAGACCTACGACGAGATCGCGCCTTCCATGTACGACGCCCAGGCCCGGTTGGAGTTCATGGATGCCCAGGGCATCTGGGCCCAGATCCTGTACCCCAACGTGGGCGGGTTCGGCAACGGCTACTTCCTCCGCCTCGGCGACCGGGAGGTGGTAGCCCAGTGCGTGGCCGCCTATAACGACTTCCTCACCGATTGGACCACCGCGGATGCCGACCGGCTGATCCCCATCACCGCGGTGCCGTTCTGGGACCTTGAATTGTCCCGGGCCGAGATCGAGCGGTGCGCTGAGTTGGGCCATCGGGCCATCAACTTCTGCAACCAGCCCCAGGACTATGGTCAGCCCCCGCTGGGCCACCAGCACTGGGATCCCATCTGGGGGCTGGCCCAAGAAGCTGGCCTGGCCGTGAGCTTCCACGTGGGCGGCGGCAACATGGGCACCCTCATGGCCGACGAGGCCGAGATGGGGTGGCTGACCAACTACGCCAAAGTGTCGTCGATGATCTTCCTCGACAACATGCGCTGCATCGCCGATCTCATCTTCGGCGGGGTGTGCCACCGGTTCCCCGAACTGCAACTGGTTTCGGTGGAGAGCGGGGCAGGCTGGATTCCCCCCGCCCTCGAGGCTTTCGACTGGCAGTGGCGCAACGGCGGCGTCCACCTCGAGCACCCCGAGTACGACCTCTTGCCCAGCGAATACTTCGAGCGCCAGATCTACGGCTGCTTCTGGTTCGAGCAGGCCGGTGCAGTGACCGCCATCGAGCGCTTCCCCGACAACATCCTGTACGAGACCGACTACCCCCACCCCACCTGCCAGCACCCCGGCCCGGCCACCCCGGCCCAGTACCCCCGGGACTACGCCCAGGGAGCACTTGGCGACCTCAGCGACGACCTTCTGGCCAAGGTCCTCCACGACAACGCCGCCCGGGTTTACCGCCTGGACTGACTCATCTGATGGGCGCGCCGGTACGCTGAGCCGATGGCTCTCGGGGTACCTGCGCAAACCGTCACCGACGCCTGCGGTCCCGATCCGGGTTTCTTCTGCGAGCTGGTCTTCGACAACACCGAGAACGAGCGGCTGGCCGAGATCATCGGCTGGGTCGTGGAGCGGCCCCTGCGGATCATCCTCATCCTGCTAGTGGCCTGGATCGTCAAGAAGATCGTTCACAAGGTGGTCGAACGGGCAGTGGCCCGACTGGTGCGCCAGAGCGAGACCGAAACCGAAGAACAGCTGGAGAGCGCCGGCAAGCTGGACTTCGGCGCCCGTGCGGCCAAAGCCATCAACAGGATCCAAGAGCGCCAAGTGCGCAGCTCTCAGCGAATAGAAACCATCGCCGCCGTGTTGAAGAGCCTGTCCACTGCACTCATCCTGGCCGTGGCTGCGCTGTTGTGCTTGAGCGAGCTCAACATCGATCTGGCCCCGCTGATCGCCGGTGCCGGTATCGCCGGCCTGGCAGTGGGCTTCGGGGCTCAATCGCTGGTGCGCGACTTTCTGGCCGGGATGTTCATCCTGATCGAGGACCAATTCGGCGTGGGCGACGTGGTGGATGTGGGCGACACTTCGGGCACCATCGAGAAAGTCAGCTTGCGCACCACCACCCTGCGGGACGTTCACGGCGTGGTGTGGACCGTGCCGAACGGAGAGATCCATCGGACCGCCAACCACTCGCAGCTGTGGTCTCGGGCCATCTTGGACATCGGGGTCAGCTACGACACCGACATCGACCAGGCCAGCGAGATTATGAAGGCAGTGGCCGTTGAGCTGTGGCAGGAGGACGACCCGGACCTCACCATCCTGGAGGAGCCCTCGGTATGGGGGGTTCAGGAATTGGGCAACGACGCGGTGGTCATCCGCCTGGTGGTCAAGACCGATCCCAGCGAGCAGTGGGCAGTCGGTCGCGTCCTCCGAGCCCGCATCAAGAAGGCTTTCGACGAGGTGGGCATCGAGATCCCATTCCCCCAGCGCACCGTGTGGATCCGCAACGAGGACGACGCCGACGAAAGCGCCGAGCCTGCCTCAGTCGGCGGGAGTGAACGTGCCGTCAGCGTTGACGCTGACGATGCGGCCGGAAAACTCCCCGACCACAGCGGCGGCCATGACGGCGGGGACGGAGGAGACGAGTAGGGTCCGGGCACCGTCGGCAAATTCGCCGATGGCCACTGCCCGCTCCGGACCCTCCCGGCCCCAGATCACGGTGTAGGACACCACTTCGGCCCGCTCTCCGTCGCCCGTGCGATAGGGCTTGGGCTGGAGCTCAGCGGCCACCGCATCGGTCACATCGATGTTGGCAAACGGCTGCTCTGGGGGTTGGGCCGACCACATGCTGGCCCCTTGCTTGGTGATCATCCCGCTGATTGAAGTCAGCAGACCGGTCGACTCAGGATCGGCTCGTAGTACCTGGACCAGCTTCGCCGCGGCTTGGATCACGTAGTTGTTGAGTGGCCCGCCAGCCCAAGTCATCCCCCCGGTCACGGTCAGATCTCGGGCTAGGTCCATGCCCAACTCCAAGGCCTGCGTGCGCACCGCAATGGGGAAACAGGAGTACAGGTCCACGTGATCGGCCTCATTGGGGGCCATGCCCACATGGTTGGCCAGGGCCCGGCCGGCGTGGGCGAATCCCGGACTGCGGTGAAGCTCGGGACGCTCGGTCACCGGCACCATGTGGTTGGACTCGGCCGCGGCCCAGGGGAACACCCAGCGATCCGAGGAGACGCCCAGCGCCCGGGCGGTTCCCGCCGAGCAGAAGATCAGCGCGGCGGCCTGATCCACGTTCCACTGGGAGTTGTGCCACTTGGTGTAGGGCCAGGCCAGCATCCGGTTGCCCTTTTCTGGGGTGGCGATGGCCGCGGCATCCAGACCGTCTTGGAACCAGGCATCGGGGTTAGCCGCAGCCACCTGGGCGAAGCGGGCCCACAGTCCGGCCACCTCGTCGCGGTGCTCTTCGATGGACTGGCCGTCGGCGAACCGACGGGCGTTCTCGATCATGGCGTAGTGGTGGGTGGCCATCACCAGTCCGGTGTCGATCTCTGCTCGGCTGATGATCATTCCGTGAGGAGTGACGAAGTCGTCGGGCTCGGCACCGCCTTGGTCGGTATCGGGAGCCTCGATGCCGGTGATCGACGCCCGCAGTCCCCGATACTTGGCCTCCCCGCCCACTACCGCGATCACATCGGCCGACCCCAACGCGATGGCCGCGGCCGCATCGCCCATCACCGCGGTCTGCAAGATGCCCACATCACCCAAATAGCTCCGGGCCTGGGTCGCCCCCACCTCGTCAGCCACCCACCGGGCCGGATCGGCATAGCCCCAGGTGCCTTGGGTCACCCTCACCTGATCCAATCGGTCTATCAGGCTGCTGGACCCGGCGTCATCAGCCGCCGCCACCAGCGCCTGAGCCATGAGGGCCACTGCCTCATTCGCCTCGGTGGGATCATCAAACCGCTGAGTAGCCGTCCCCACCCCCACCAACACCGGAGTCCTGTCGTCAACGCTCACGTCCGCACCCTAACGGCCCCCATGGCGCCGAGACGATGTACCGTCACCCTATGGAGCAATGGGAATTGATCGCTCGGGAATCGATCCGGGACTTGGTGGCCCGGTACAACGCCAACGGAGATTCGGGCCGATTCGACCAAGTGATGGACCTGTTTGCCCCCGACGCCATCATGCGGACGCCGACGCAGCCCGACAAGTACGGCATCGACGAAATCCGCACCATTTTCACCGGAGCCAAAGACACCCTGTCCGAGATCGGCGGCGGCACCCCCAAGTACATCCGCCACCACACCGCCACCCACCAGATCGACTTGCTCTCGCCCACGGAGGCCAAGGGCCGCTGCTATTACCACGTGATCATGGAGCACGGCCTCGACCACTGGGGCCGCTACATCGACCGCTACGGCGTGGTCGACGGACAATGGCTGTTCACCGAACGGTCGGTAACCATGGATGGCTACATTCCCGGCGGCTGGGGCGACCATAACGCCAGCCGGGGCCGTGATTACTGAGTTTCGTACACCTTTTTTACACCTTATACATCTATAGAATGTATAAAGTGGCTCTATGGAGCAACCCAGCACCCGTACTCGCACTAATATCGAGATTGACGATCGGCTCCTCGATGTAGTCATGCGCCGCTACAACCTGCGCACCAAGACTGAGGCAGTTGACATCGCATTGAGTCGCCTAGCAGGGCTTCCTCTGACCACTCAGGAGATGCTGGGAATGCAGGGAGCCCAGTTGATCGGCGAAATCCCGCCTGACACCGGCCTCCACCCCATCGGGCCTCAGCCGTGATCCTGGCCGACACCTCCGCGTGGATGGAGTACGACCGGGGCACCAACTCCCCGGTTCGCGCCCGGCTGGGCCAACTCATCGCCGATGGCGGTCGCCACGTGGCCGTCACTGAACCGGTACTGATGGAGGTGTTGGGAGGAGCCAAGGACGACCAAAGCCACCAAAAGCTCTACAACCTGCTGACGTCGGTGTCGTGGCTGGCCATGAACCCAACTGCCGATTTTGAGGGCGCGGCCCGCATCAATCGGGTCTGCCGAACCAATGGGGTGGCCGCGCCGGGCTACATCGTGTGCATGATCGCCAATATCGCACTGCGAACCGGGTCAGAGATCCTGACCGCCGACCAGGATTTTCACCGCGTGGCCGAACTATTCCCTCTCAAGATTGCTGCGGTGCCCTAAGAGGGCACCGGCGTGTTGGCGTCGAGCACCGCACCGGGGTTGGAACCGGTAAGGGTGCCCTCCACTTGGGTGAGCACGCCGTTGACCGCGGTGGCCCGATAGCCCCCCGCCGGGCGGCGCAAACGGGGAGCACCCGAGGGCAGATCGGACACAAACCTGTCGGTGTCCCACGACAATTCTTCCAAGTCGAAGACGGTCACATCGCCGGCGTAGCCGGGCAGCAGGCGTCCCCGGTCGTTGAACCCCAAGACCTCGGCCTGCCGACCGGTGATCTCGTATACCGCGTCCTCCAGCTCCAGATCGCCCCGGTCGCGCACATGCCGGGTCAACAGCAGGGTGGTGTCGCCCGCCGCACACATCATCTGCACATGGGCGCCGGCATCAGAGGCACTGATCAGACAGCGCTCATCGGCGATCATCTGGGCTACGCCGTTGGTGTTGCTGTTGCTCACGCCCATGGCCACGACCCCGGGCTCCAAGTCGTTCTCCAGAATCCAGTCGGCAAACACGTCGGAGGGGTGGCCGCCCCGAGCCTCGGTCAGCTCGGCCAGCGAGCGGCCCAGCCAAGCTTCGTTTTCGGGTCGGGTCACCGAGGTGAACCGCGCGAAGTCGGGCCGGTTGATGGGGAACAGCGACTTCTCGGTGGCATCCCACTCGTTGCGGGCAATCTCACGCCAGCCGGGATCGGCCAGCATCTCCCGCCGGGCCTCACCGGACACCCCCATGATCTGGTTCCAGCCCTTGGGGAGCATCATGAACACCATGGTCTGCTCCCAACTCACGTTGAGGTCCACGGTGCGGGGCGAGGATATTGGCCACATGTCGCAGCCCTCATCCCGGATGGCCTGGGTGAACGCCATGTATTCCTCCGGGCGGTGCGGGGCCATGTCGCTGTGAGAAACCCCATTCCATATGGAGGTCACCCCCCGGGGACCGAGCACCCGCGCCATCCGGCGAATATCAGCCTCGGGATCCTCGCCAGTGAGGTTGGGGATGAACTCGACCACTCCGTGGCCCGCGGCCGACAGCACGTTGGCCAACGCGCTCAGCTCCCCGTCGCAGGCCAGCCGACTGGGCACCGGACGGCTGCGCCGGTCCAAGTCAAAGAATGATGTGCTGAAGCCGTAGCAACCTGCCTCCATGGCATCGGCCATCTCGGCAGCCATGGCGGCGATCTCGTCTTCGGTGGCCTCTCGGGTCCAGGCGTCGTCACCCATCACGTAGATCCGCAGCATGGAATGGCCGATCAGCGAGGCCATGTTCAGCGCGATTCCCCCCTGATTCATGGCGTCGCGGTAGTGGCGCCAAGAACCCCAGGTCCAGGGAATGCCCGACTCGAAGTCGGCCACCGGCATGTCCTCGATGTAGCAGAACACGTCGATGAGTTCGTCGAGATGCTCGGGCTTGGCCGGAGCCAGCGACAGTGAGCAGTTGCCGATCAACGCGGTGGTCACCCCGTGCTGGGGCATCGGATCGCACCCCCGGTCCCAAAACATCGACGGATCCAGGTGGGTGTGGGAGTCGATGAACCCGGGGCTCACGTAGCAGCCCCCAGCGTCTAGTTCGGTCTCACCATCGGGAGTCAAGCCGAGGCCAACCTCGGTGACAACGCCGTTGTTGATGCGCACATCGGCAGATCGGGCCGGGGCCCCGGTGCCGTCGATCAAATTGCCACCGCGAATTATCAGGTCGGACATGGGTCAAACGATAAACAACAGAACTGCCGCTCATCTCATCAACACCGAGGCACTTCTGCGATAGAAAATAGGGTTATGACTGATCCCATCAGCAGTGACGCACTTGAGACTCTGGTCGCCAAGCAGGCCATTACCGAGGTGATCTACGGCTACTGCCGAGCGCTCGACCGCATGGACAAAGACGCGGCCTATGCCATTTGGCACGACGACGGGACGGCCGACTACGGCGAGGACATCTACCAGGGAACTGGTTGGGGGTTCGTGGACTGGGTGTGGACAGCCCACGCCGCTATGTCCACTCACTCCCATCAGATCACCAACGTGTTGATCCAGGTGAACGGTGACCGAGCGGTCAGCGAGGCCTATGTGACGGTCGCGCTGCGCACCTTGCCATTCGGCGACAGTGCCGACGTTGCCGACATCTACAGCCGAGGCCGCTACGTCGACCAGTGGTCCCTCCGTGACGGGCGGTGGGCTATCGACCACCGCAACTACATCACCGACCACTCCGTGACCCTGCCCAACTCAGACCCCGCTCCCCACGATCCCCGATCCATCCGCGGCCCCGAGGACCTCTCTGTTGCCCTATTCGACTGAGGTCTGAAGGGCCTATCGCGCGCCGACAAGTTGATCAGATATAGCGAATCGATATAATCGCGGTCCAATGTTGGATCTCGCGGTGCTCGGATTGCTCAAAGAGGGCGACCTTCACGGCTACGAGCTGAACAAGCGGCTCAAGTCGCTGGTCGGCGGATACTCCACTTCGTTCGGCGCGCTGTACCCCGCGCTGGCCAGACTGGAGCGGCGGGGCTGGGTCAGCTCCATGGCGGTGGCCCCAGAACTCGTCGTCGACGACGAAACCGCTGAGCCAGCCCGAAAAAACCGACGGCGCAGCACCAAGTCCAAATCAGGCCGAACTCGCAAGGTGTACCACATCACCGAAGCTGGCGAGTCCTACCTGTTGGAGCTTCTCCAAGAAGACGCCAACAACGAGCGCCGCTTCCGCTTGCAGCTGGCCTTCTGCCGCTTTCTGCCCCCAGACCGGCGGTTGGCGTTGTTCGAACTGCGCCGGGCCCACTTGGTCAGCCTGCAAGCCATGGCTCGCCGCGACCCCGTTCAATCCACCGATCCCTACGTGCGTTCCCTATTCGAACGAGACCAGGAGCGCCTCGAACACGACTTGGCCTGGCTCGACCGGTTGATTGCCGATGAGCGCGCCAACCGCCCACAAGAACCGAAGACCGATGATCGACACAATTCGATCTGACCTTGCCCAGGGAGGGCAGCCATTATGAGCAATCCCATCCGCATCGCAATCGCCGGTGTTGGCAACTGCGCCAGCTCATTGGTGCAGGGCCTGTACTACTACGCCGGCGCCGAACCCGATGACCACGTCCCCGGCTTGATGCACGTGGTACTCGGGGGCTACCACATCAACGACGTCGAGCCAGTGGCGGCCTTCGACGTGGACGCCTCCAAGGTCGGACTGGATCTAGGCAAGGCCATCAGCGCGACGCCCAACAACACCGTGCAGTTCTGCGATGTGCCCGAACTGGGGGTGAGGGTGCAGCGAGCTCCCACCATGGACGGATTCGGCGAGTACTACCGAACCCAGTGTGAAGAATCGCCAGCCGCAGAGGTGGACGTGGCCGAGGCCCTGCGGGAGGCCGGGGCCGACGTGCTCATCTCGTATCTGCCGGTGGGCTCCGAAGAAGCCCAGCGCTACTACGCCGAGTGCTGCCTTGAGGCCGGCGTGGCCTTTGTGAACGCCATCCCGGTGTTCATCGCCTCCGATCCTGAGTGGGCCCAGCGCTTCACCGATGCCGGTGTGCCGGTGGTGGGCGATGACATCAAGAGCCAAGTGGGCGCCACCATCCTGCACCGCACCCTGGCCCGGCTTTACGAAGACCGCGGGGTGGAACTCGACCGCACCTACCAGCTCAACTTCGGCGGAAACATGGACTTCATGAACATGTTGGAGCGGTCCCGGCTGGTGTCCAAGAAGATCTCCAAGACGCAGTCGGTCACCAGCCAACTCGACAAGGGCATCGCCGCCGATGACGTGCACATCGGCCCCAGCGACCATGTCCCGTGGCTGAACGACCGGAAATGGGCCCACATCCGCCTCGAGGGTCGGGGCTTCGGCGACATACCCCTCAACATCGACCTCAAGCTGGAAGTAGTGGACTCCCCCAACTCCGCCGGCGTCATCATCGACGCCCTGCGCTGCGCCAAGCTCGGTTTGGACCATGGCATCGGTGGCCCCCTCCTCGGTCCCTCGGCCTACTTCATGAAGAGCCCGCCCATTCAGTACCGCGACGAGGTCGCCCGAGAGCTGGTCGAGGCCTACGCCCGAGGCGAGGTCATCTAGCAAGCCAGCTCAGCAGATGCTCCCGAGCCTCTTCGGGGGTGAGTGGGCCAGAATCGAAGCGGTGGCGGCGCAGTTCGTCGACGGCTGCTCCCACTTCGGGGCCCGGTTCCAGGTCGAGCAGGGCCATGACCTCTTCACCGTCAAGAACGAGGGGTCCGCACAAGTCGGGCTCCGCTTCCATGAGGGCGGCTACGTCGCTGGCCAATGCGCCAACCTCCCCCAGAACTGACGCCACCGCCAGCGACTGGTCCACAAGATCACCGGCATCGACCACCCATCGCCGCAGCTCGGGCAGAGTCCGAGACGGCTGTTCGACGACCCTTTCGGCCGCAGTCAACACGGCTGCAACCGCTCGGCTCATCGCAGTGGGAGCTCGCCGCTCCGACAGCGCCGCCTGCACGTCGGCAGGCGTTCCCAGGTCTGCCAGCAACGCGGCCAAACGGGCAATCGGATCCTGGCCTGCTCGGCCCAGACGCTCCAGGGCTGAAGAGCCATCGCCGGCCACTCCCAACACCCGCTCCGCCAATCCAGTCTCGAACATCAAGGCGAATCCCGATACCGGATCAGGGAGGGCAAGCAATCGGTCGAGCTCATCGCGTATCCGCTCGTCAGCCACGATGCTGAGCCGATCGGCCATGGCCGCCATGGCCGCCACCAGGGGCGGCTCGACAGAGAGCTCGAACTGGGCCAGAAACCGGGCGGCCCGCAACATGCGGAGAGGGTCGTCGCTGAACGTTGATTCCGGGTCGAGCGGGGTGCGGAGGCGACCGGCAGCCAGGTCATCAGCCCCGCCAAAGGGGTCCACTAGACCGCCATCGGGCAGTTCGACGGCCATGGCGTTGATGGTGAAGTCGCGGCGGGACAGATCGGCTTCGATGGCGTCGGCGAAGACCACGTCGGGCTTGCGGGAGAGGGGCTGGTACCGCTCGGTGCGGTGGGTGGTGATCTCAACCCGACGCCTGCCTCGGCGGGCGCCGATGGTCCCGAACCGCTCCCCCTGGGTCCACAAAGTGTCGGCCCAGCCTTCCAAGATCGACTTCACCACGGGTGGTTGGGCGTCGGTGGTGAGATCCAGATCAAAGGCAGTGTCCAGCGGCAAGCCCAGCATCGCGTCGCGCACAATTCCGCCCACCAGATAGATCCGGTGGCCATCGGCGGCAAACCGATCGGCCAGTTCGCTGGCTTCATCGCGGACCGGAGCCAAGCGTTTCAGGCTCACGACAACAGCGCGGCGGCCGCGGCCGCCACCTCCGCACCAGGTCCGCCCCCGGTGGCTGGCTCCGGTCGCCAGGTTGTGCCAGCCAGGACTGCCACCGCCGCGGCAGCGCAGTCGGCTAAGGCATCCAGGTCGTAGCCCCCTTCAAGGAAGGCGATTCGCCGGCCAGGGGAGACGACTCGAATGATCGCATCGGTGAGGTCGGCGAAGTCTCCCGCGGCCAACCCCAGGTTGGTCAGCGGGTCAGCCCGGTGGGCGTCGAATCCCGCCGACAGCACCAGCCAATCAGGATCGAACGCCTCAACCGCGGGCAGCACTGCCTCGTCCCAGCCGTGACGGTATACGTCGCCGGTCGCTCCTATTGGCATGGGCAGATTGATGGTGGTACCTCGCCCCGCTCCTTCACCTCGCTCCAATAGCCCGCCGGTCCCTGGGTAGAACGGATACTGGTGCCACGAGACGTACATAACCCGACTGTCTTCCCAGAAAACGTCCTGGGTGCCGTTGCCGTGGTGGGCGTCATAGTCCACTACCAGCACCCGCTGGCTCCGATCGGCCAGTGCCCGGGCACAGATAGCTGCGCTGTTGAACAGGCAGAATCCCATCGAACGCACCGGCGTGGCGTGATGGCCCGGGGGGCGCACCGCGCAGAACGCGGCATCGGCCATCCCAGCGCCCAAAGCATCGATGGCCGCCAACCCTGCCCCCGCGGCTAGCCGAGCCGCGGCCTCTGACTCGGGAGCCATAACCGTGTCGGGATCCAATCGACCGCCCCCAGCTTGGGCTACCTGGCGTACCGAGTCGAGCACCGCTGAATCGTGAACCGACAGCAATTCTGCGTCAGTGGCCAACCGGGGCTCGGTGGGAACTAAAGCGTCATCCAGCCCAGCTCGCTGCATTCCATCGACCACGGCGCGGAGTCGGGCAGGCCGCTCGGGATGGGAGCGCCCGGTGTCGTGGTCCAAAAAGCGATCATCAGTGATCCACAAGACCGACACAGCCCCACGGTACCGCGCCCGCCCAGAGCCCGAATACCAACCGGTACCGCGCCCGCCCAGAGCCCGAATACCAACCGATAACGTAGCCTCGAAATATGCTGGATCGACGGGCGGCGCGTAGTGCCAAGACGCTGCGATTTGGTCACGACCGTCTGCGGCTCAGACCCTGGGCCAGCGAAGCGGGGACCGGCCTGCTCATCTTGTTGACCTCAGGCTCGGCAGTGTCGGATGCCGCCGTTGCCGCCTCGATTGAATCTGCGGGAGCCCAGGGCTATCTCCGAATCCGGACCTCGGCCCTTTCGCATATCGAGGCCGAGCCGTTCCTTCGTGCCGGCTTCGAATCAAGCCAACAGCTCGCCTTGCTGTCTCGCCCGATTCAACCTGGATTCCGGGAGCAAAACGGAGACATTGCCATCCGACGGGCCCGCCGCCGCGATCACCCCTCGGTGCTGGCCGTAGACCATGCTGCCTTCGAGCCCTTTTGGCAGCTCGACCCAGTAGGACTGCGCGAAGCACTCCGAGCCACACCCTTTCGCCGCTTTCGCGTGGCCCGTCGAAACTCCGACGAAGCCCTGGCCGGATACGCCATCTCTGGGCGCAGCGGCCCGTCGGGCTATCTCCAGCGACTGGCAATCTCGCCCAACCAGCAAGGGCAAGGCGCCGGAACCGCGCTGGTGATCGACGGGCTGACGTGGATGGCCCGCTGGGGCGCCACTCAAGCCTGGGTCAATACGCCCCGGCACAACACCGGTGCACTGCGCCTTTATGAGCGACTGGGTTTCGAGCCGATTCCCCCTGGTCTGCAAGTTCTGGAGTTGGAGATCAGTGGGCCATAGACCCCTCCCGGGCAGCAAGCGGTTGGCGCTCGGGCTGGCGGCAGCCTTTGTCTTCTTCGCCGCGCCCGCCATCAATGTCCCGGCCGCGACCGCCCAGAACGATAACGGCGTCTCCGAACCAGAAGGCCCCTCCATCGAGATGGTCAGCCAGAGCATGTGGATCGCCGATGAGGATTTCTTCCAGATCTCCTTCCGCCTCGTCAACGCCCCTGACAACGCCACCGTTGACATCAACATCGGGGTGCCCATCCGGTCTCGCTCCGCCTTCTTGGATCGACTGGCCGGGCCATCCACCGGACCGGTTCTGCACCGGTTGTCCCACCTGGCCATCCCCGAGCGCGATGCCGAGGGGGTCGCATCCCTGCAAATCGCCACCACAAGCGACCAGGCGGGAGCACCGGATCGCCTGCTTCTTTCGCTGCCCGCCGAAGGGGTATACCCGATAAGCCTTGTCCTTCGGAGCCCCGACGGCATTCGCCTGGACACCATCCACACCTTTGTGGTCCGTGCTTCTGTACCCGCTGCCAGTGAGCCGCCCATGCTGGTGAGTACCGTCCTCTCGGTAAGCGGTTCCCCCGCCGTCGACCACCAGGGGAGCGTGGATCTGGGAGTGACTGGCCAGAGCCTGCAAACTCTGGCCGACCTGCTCGACCCCCGGATACGTCCCCAAGCCCTGGCCATCGTGTCGCTCGACCCCCATCTGATCGACGCCCTCGCCATTAGCGAGAGGTCCGAACACGCCCAGCTGTTGGCCCGACTCCAACAAGCCACCATCAACCGCAAACTCACGAGCAATACCTACGTACCCCTGGACAGCGACGCGTGGATCGACCAAGGCCTGAGCCTTCAGATCGGTTGGCAAATCGAAGCAGGAGCCGCAGTGCTTGCCGAGCATCTCGGCTCTCAGCCCGACCGCTCGATCACGGTGCTGACAACGTCGGCCTCCCCTCAGCTGCTCCAGCGCCTTCAGCAGGAGGGGGTGGAACTGGTGTTGGTACCCGAGAACCTGCTCGACCCGACCGATGAACCGGTAAGCACTTCGGCCAAGACATCCTTCATGCTCTCCACGGTCTCCGACCTGATGCCGGCGGTGGCCATCGACAGCACTGCAACCGCTCATTTGGCCCGGGCCGACAGCACAGCAGTGGCGCCTTATCTGGTCTTGGCCGATTTAGCCGTCCGCTGGTTTGAAGATCCCCAGCAACTCCGCGGCATCGTGCTGGCCCCTCCTCTGGCGTCATTTTCTGATTCGACCGGGCTGGGAGTGCTGCTCGACCAGATCGGTGCCAGCCCGATTCTCTCCGCCGTCGACCCCGCCACCATTGCCGAGCACATCGAACCCGACACCCTCCGGCAGGTGCGCCCCGCTGAAGAGAACGGATTCGGAGAGGACTACCGGGCCGCCCTGAGCGACGGCCAGCGCATCGCCCGGTCATACCGAAACATGGTCGACCCGATCGCCACCGTGGGCACCCCCGAGCGGCAGTTGATCGAAACGTTGGAAAGGGCCCTCTTGCTGTCGGGCGCCTACGGGCTGGCTGAAACCCAGCGAGACGCCTATCTGGCGGTGGTGGCCCAAACGGTTCGAGACACCGTGGCCGCCATCCAACCGCCGAGCCGCCAGAGAATCACCCTGACCAGCCGGTCGGAGAGCATACCGATGCTCATTCGAAACAACCTTGACCACGATGTCATCGTGCGGCTGGACCTCAACAGCGACAAGCTGGACTTCCCCGACGGAGACTTCTTGCTACGGCGACTCTCCCCCGGAGTCAACCAGATCCAGGTACCGGTGCAGGCTAAGACTTCGGGCGACGCTGTGCTGGAGATCAGCGTCAACTCGCCCACCGGGCTCTTGGCTCTGGGCGAGTCGCAGTTGACGGTTCGAGCAACCTCCCTGTCGGGCACCGGGGTGGGGATCGCTGCTGCCGCGCTGGCCATCTTGCTTTTGTGGTGGGCTCGACACTGGCGGTCGCGTCGTCGCTCCAAACTCGAGCTTCAAAAAAGTAGTGTCAGTGCATGACCGTTCGAATTGTGACCGACAGCTCTTGCGACCTCAGCGCCGAAGACATCCAGCGCTACCAGATCACCGTGGTTCCGCTGACCATCCGATTCGGCGACGAAGAGTTCACCGACGGCCAGGGTCTTTCGGCTGAGGACTTCTACGCAAAGATGGCCGACAGCGACGAGTTGCCCTCTACCGCAGCTCCCGCTCCAGGCGCATTCGAAGTGGCGTTCCGAGCTCTGGCCGCCAGCGGTGCCGACGCCGTGGTATGCATCAACCTTTCATTCGCTCTGTCGGCCACTGGGGAGTCGGCCCAGAACGCGGCCCGAGCCCTGGAAGGCGAGGTGGACGTTCGGGTGGTGGACTCCGGCAAAGTGTCGGTGGGCCTGGGGCTTATGGTGAAGGCCGCAGCCGCAGCCGCAGAGGCCGGGCAAAGCGCTGATGAGATTGAAGCCCAATTGGCCGATCTGAAGGACCGGGTGTTCATCTATGCCGCGCTGGACACGCTGGAGAACCTCAAGAAGGGCGGGCGTATCGGAACCGCACAGGCCCTGCTGGGCAGCGCCCTGTCCATCAAACCCTGCTTGGACCTCACCTCTGGTGTCGTGGAGGAGGCAGGCAAGCAGCGGACCCGGGGAAAGGCCCGCAACTGGCTGGCCAAGCAGGTGGCCGAGGCGGGAGAGTTGGAACAGTTGGCCCTCGCCCACGGCGCCGCCGACGACATTGAAGCGTTCGTGGCCAGCTTGGGCAATGACCCTGCTCAGAACCCCCTCACCGTTGCTCTGATCGGCCCGGTGGTAGGCACTCATGCGGGCCCGGGGGTAATCGCCGCCGCCATGGTCCCCACCCCCTAAGTACGTCTTGGCCCGCAGAAAACCCCATCGGTAACCTTCGAGCCGTGTCGGAGTTCCTCCGCGACTACCTCCTCGTCGTCTTATTCCTCGTGCTGGCCGGCGCGTTGGTGTTTGGGATGCTGGGGGTCGGGAGTCTGCTGCGACCCTCCCGTTCGCAGCCCCAGAAATACATCACCTACGAGAGCGGCGTCGACCCCGTGGGCCTGGGTTGGTCGCAGAGCAACATCCGGTACTACGTGTTTGCCCTTCTGTTCGTGATGTTCGACGTGGAGGCGGTATTCATCTTCCCCTGGGCCACCCGGCTGGAGGCCTACGGGACTTTCGGGCTGGTCGAGATGGCCATCTTCATATTCATCCTTGCGCTGGGCTTGGTTTACGCCTGGCGAAAGGGTGTGCTTCGGTGGATCTGAGGTAGGCCGTGGGACTGGTTGCCAGCGGCAAAGCTCCAAAACCCCTGACCAAGCTGCTCAATCTCGGCCGGAAGTACTCCATTTGGATGTACCAATGGGGCCTGGCCTGCTGCGCCATCGAGATGGGCGCGGTGATCGGCTCGCCCCGCTACGACGTCATGCGCCTCGGGGTGATCCCGTTTCCCGCCAGCCCCCGCCAGGCCGACTTGGTGGTGATCTCGGGGACAGTCACCGACAAAATGGTGCCCTCGATTCTCCGCCTCTACCAGCAGATGCCCGACCCGAAGTACGTCATATCCATGGGCTCGTGCGCCAATTGCGGAGGCCCCTACTGGGACTCCTACTCAGTGACCAAGGGCGTCGACCAGATCATCCCGGTAGACGTGTATGTGCCGGGTTGTCCGCCCCGGCCCGAAGCTCTGCTGGAAGGCATCGTGCTGCTTCAAGAGCGCATTATGAACGAGGACCCGGCCGTACGGTGGCGAGGTGACCCAATTGTCGTCGACTGACACCGATACCGCTGCTGAAGCCGGACCAGAGCCCGACGAGCGCCGGGAGGCTTGGGCTGCCCAGTTGGCTGACGCACTGGGCGACGACTTCATCGAGCACCACATCATCCCGGATAGCGACCTATGGGTTCGGGTGACTCGGGAGTCATGGGTTGACGCGGCCACCGCGGCCCGCGACCAGTTGGGTTGCGAGTTCTTCGACTGGCTGTCAGCTATCGACTGGCTGCCCTCCCCCTACGGGCGGGATATGGACGCCCAAGAGGACAATCCTCAGCCCAAGGCAGCCGACCCCATGGAGCAGGGCCACGCCGGGGGCCAGACTCGGTTCCAGATCGTGGTCCGCCTCTACTCCACCACCGAGCACATGGGCCTCACTATCAAGGCCGACCTGCCCGACGACGATCTGAGCGTCGACACCCTCATCCCGGTGTTCGCCGGGTCCAACTGGCATGAGCGCGAGGCCTGGGAGATGTTCGGGATTCACTTCAACAACCATCCCGACCTCCGCAACATCTACCTGCCCGGCGAGTTCGAGGGGAATCCCCTCCGCAAGGACTTTCCGCTGCTGGCCCGGCGGGTTAAGCCGTGGCCCGGCATCGTGGACGTGGAGCTGTTCCCCGGCGAGGAGGAATCGTGACCGCGGTGAGCGCCGACCAGCGCCAGCAGTTGGCCTATGTGGCCACTCAGGCTGCTGACGCCCGGCTGAACGTGGAGATCGAGACCGAGGGTATGACCCTCAACATCGGCCCTCAGCACCCGGCCACCCACGGAACATTGCGACTGGTGGCCCGCCTCGACGGCGAGCAGGTGGTGGAAGCCGAGCCCATCATGGGCTACATGCATCGGGGTTACGAGAAGCTGGCCGAGGTGCGCACCTATCCCCAGGTCACCACGCTCATCAACCGCATCGACTGGCTGGGGAGCTTCGCCAACGAGGTGCCGTTCATCCTGGCCGCCGAGAAGCTCATGGAAGTGGAGGCGCCGCCCCGGGCCCAGTGGATCCGCACTGCGCTGTTCGAACTCAGCCGGATCGCCAACATCACCCTGTTTCTGGGCGACATGGCCGTGCAGCTCGGGGCCCTCACCCCGGTGTTCATGGCTTTCCGCGATCGGGAGTTTGTGCTCAACCAGATCGAGGCGGTCACCGGTGGGCGCTTCCATCCCAACTTCGACCGCATCGGAGGCCTCAAAGACGACCTGCCCCAGGGCTGGATCGACGACACCAAGCAGGCCATGGAGAAGATCCGCGATTTCTGCGACGAGTTCGAGGAACTGGTGTTGGGCAACGAGATCTTCCAGGCCCGCAGCCGGGGAATCGGCATCGTGCCTCCCGCAGTCGGACTCTCCTACGGGCTCTCAGGCGCCAACATCCGGGCCAGCGGGGTTGACTGGGATCTGCGCCGAGACGGCCATGAGGCCCTGGCCTACGACCAGGTCGACTGGAAGGTGTGGACCCATCCCGACGGGGACTCATTCGCCCGTTACTGGGTGAGGCTCCAGGAGACCCGAGAGGCCACCCACATCGTGGATCAGCTTCTGGATGGGCTCCCCTCAGGGCCGATCATGGCCAAGGTGCCCCGCATCATCAAGGTGCCCGCGGGCGAGGCCTACGCCGCCACCGAGAACCCACTGGGCGAGATGGGCTACTACATCGTGAGCAAGGGCGACCTGGTCCCGTTCCGGGTCAAAATCCGCTCAGCCAGCTTCTCCAACATCTCCATCACGCCTTGGTTGCTGAAGGGCGTGTACGTGCCCGACATAATCACGATTCTGGCCAGCTTGTATTTCATACTCGGAGACATCGACCGGTGAGCTCGGCCACGGTTATGTCGGGCCTGCTGGCTGTGGAGGTGCCCTACTGGGCGTCGGCCATCATCAAGCTGGGTGTCGTCGCCCTAGTCGTCCCCACCGCCGCGCTGGTGCTGGGCTATGTCTTCTTGCTGAAGATGATGAGCTTCATGCAAAGCCGGCTCGGCCCCATGGAAGCCGGTCCCTACGGCACCCTGCAACTGCTGGCCGACGGGCTGAAGTTCATCCAGAAAGAGGACATCTTCCCCGAGAAGGCCGACCGGACGGTGTTCGCCCTGGCCCCGCTGGTGGTGTTGATCTCCACCTTCTTGATCTACGTGGTGATCCCCACCGGCCCCGACGCGGTGGTGGCCCAGTTGGACGTGGGCATCTTCTACGCCCTGGCGGTGTCGTCGCTGTCGGTGGTGGGCATCTTGATGGCCGGTTGGGCGTCGGCCAACAAGTACGCCCTCATGGGGGGTTTGCGGGCCGCCGGCCAGCTCATCGCCTACGAGCTCCCGCTAGTGCTGGCGGTGATGGGAGTGGTGATCCAGGCTGGGACCCTCGACCTCCAGAAGATCGTCGCCGCCCAGGCCAATGGGGAGATCTTCGGATGGGGCGGTATCGGCAACCCGTTCATCCTCACCCAATTTGTGGGCTTCTTCATCTTCTTGGTGGCGGTTCAGGCCGAGACTACCCAGCCCCCGTTCGACATGCCGGTGGCCGAGTCGGAGATCGTGGGCGGCTACCAGGTGGAGTACACCGGCTTCCGGTTCCTGTTCTTCTTCATGGGCGAGTTCGGCACCGCCTTCGCCTTCGCCGCGTTGGCTGCGGTGCTGTTCCTCGGCGGTTGGGCGCTTCCGTGGGGCGACCTGACCCACTGGGGGTTCAACATCGCCGGACCGGTCATCATGCTGGTGAAGGTCTTGGCCGTGTCCGCGCTGATCTTCTGGTTCCGCTTCACCTATCCCCGCCTGAGAGAGGACCAGCTTCAGCGCCTCGCATGGAAATTCCTGATTCCGCTGTCGCTGATCAACATCGTTGTCACCGGCATTTTCAAGGTCGTTTTGTAGGAGCTTGCCATGGCACTAATACCAGGACTGATCACGGGGCTCAAGGTCACCGCCCGCACCATGTTCCGCACCCTGTTCGGCGACGGCCTCCCGGTGGCCCCTGCCCCCTCCAAGCACTCCCACACCGTGCAGTACCCCCACGTCAAGGAGATGCCCGCCGACCGGGCCCGAGGGGTGATCGCCCTCCACGAGGAGAACTGCACCGCCTGCATGCTCTGCGCTCGTGAATGCCCCGACTGGTGCATCTACATCGAAGGCCACAAGTACCTGGCCCCACCCCGCCGGGAAGGAGGCAAGCCCCGCCAGAAGAACGCGCTCGACCGCTTCGACATCGACTACGCCCTGTGCATGTACTGCGGCATCTGCGTAGAGGTATGCCCGTTCGAGGCCCTGTTCTGGACCCCCGAATACGAGTACTCCGAGCCTCGCATCGCCGATCTGCTCCACGACAAGGAGCGCCTCAGCGAGTGGATGGATACCGTTCCCGACTTCGAGCCCTACGAGGCCGGATCCGAGCAGAAGGTGCTGAAGGTCCCCCGGTGATCGCCGAGCACGTCGCCTTCGGGATCATCGCCGCGGTGATGGTGGCTTCCGCCTTGCGGGTGGTGACCACCCGAGACATCGTCCACGCCGCCCTGTACCTGGTGATCGTGCTGGCCGGTGTCGCCGCCCTGTTCCTGCTGGTAGGCGCCGAGTTCACCGGCATCACCCAGGTGCTCATCTATATCGGCGCGGTGATCGTGCTCTTCTTGTTCGGCATCATGCTCACCCGGTCGGACTTCGACCAGGACGAGGAAACCGACCACAAGCGCAAGTTCCCCGCCATATTGACCGCGCTTCTGCTGGCGGCTGTGATGATCGGCGCGCTGGTGGACCGCTTCGAGGACGTGGAACTGGATGCCACTCCCCAGACCACCGCGCAGGTCTCCGACGAGCTGTTCTCCCAGTACATCGTGCCCTTCGAAGCGGTATCGGTGCTGCTGTTGGCCGCCCTCATCGGCGCCATCGTGATCGCCCGCCGAGAGGAGGGCGGCTGATGCTTCTCAACGAGATGCTCCTTCTGGGCGCGGTGTTGTTCTGCATCGGGGTCTACGGAGTGCTGGCCCGCCGCAATGGCGTGCTGGTGCTCATGTCCATCGAGCTCATCCTCAACGCGGTGAACATCAACCTGATCGCCTTCGGGGCGTTCCACGACAACGTGATGGGCCAGATCTTCGCCCTGTTCGTGATCACCGTGGCCGCCGCCGAGGTGGGAATCGGCTTGGCCATCGTGTTGCTCTTATATCGGAACCGGCGATCCATCGACTTGGACCAAGTCGATCTGATGAAGGGGTGATGGGCCGGTGCTGAGCGCGAACATCGCCGCCGCTGAAACCGCGGGCAAGGCTGTAGCCGCCTCGGGCTGGTTCCTGGAGAACGCCTGGCTCATCTGGCTGTTCCCGGCGGTGTCGTTCCTGCTGATCCTGCTGTTCGGCAAGCGCTTCCCCCGAGGGGGCTCTGAGATCGGCATCACTGCGGTGGGGGCCTCCTTCGTCTTCGGCCTGCTCACCGCCATCCAATGGATTAGCAAGGTGGAGGGTGCCGGCGGAGGAGGTGCCGAGGGCGAATACGCGCTGGGAGCGGGCGGGATGGCTGCGGCCGCTGAGGGCGAGGCCTCCGGCGGGGTGGGCGCGCTCACCCGGTCGATCACTTGGCTCACCAACGGGGCCGAGGCCATAGGGGCGGGCATCATGATCGACGGTTTGGCCGTGATGATGATCTTCGTGGTCACCGTGGTGTCGCTGCTGGTGCACATCTACTCCACCGACTACGTGGCCGGCGACCGCCGCTACACCCACTTCTTCGCCTTTCTGAGCCTGTTCACCGCGTCGATGCTCTTCTTCGTCACCGCCTCCACCACCATCCAAATGCTGGTGGGCTGGGAGCTGGTCGGCGTGTGCTCGTTCGTGCTCATCGGCCACTGGTGGGAGGAGAAGGACAACTCCGACGCCGCCCTCAAGGCCTTCTTCACCAACAGGGTGGGCGACATGGGCATCATCATCGGGGTGTCCATTCTGTTCTTCGGCGCGGGCACCTTTGACGTGATCGGGGTGAACGAGGCCGCCATCAACGGCAGCATGAGCCACACCGTCACCCTGGCCGCCGCGCTGTGTTTGACCGCTGCGGTCATTTCCAAGTCGGGGCAGTTCTTCCTCCACACCTGGCTGCCCGACGCCATGGCCGGGCCCACCCCGGTTTCGGCCCTCATCCACGCCGCCACCATGGTGGTGGCCGGCATCTTCATGGTGGCCCGGCTCTACGGAGTGTTCTTCGAGGGCTACGCCATCGGCGGCTCCAGCATCAACACGCTGGCCCTGATCGGGGGACTGACCACGCTGGTGGGCGCAACCCTGGCCTTCGTCCAGAACGACATCAAACGGGTGCTGGCCTATTCCACTGTCTCCCAGCTGGGTTACATGGTGTTGGCCCTGGGCGTGGGGGCGTGGACCGCGGCCCTGTTCCACCTCTTCACCCACGCCTTCTTCAAGGCCTGCCTCTTTTTGGGCTCGGGCTCGGTCAGCCACGCCGTCCACTCCTTCGACATGAAGAAGGACATGGGTGGCCTGCGCAAGGTCATGCCCCACACCTATCGAACCTTCATGATCGGCACGGTGGCGCTGGCTGGCTTGCCCATCTTGTCGGGCTTCTGGTCCAAGGACGAGATCCTGGTGGGCACCGGAGGCTGGGGATTGTTCGGGGGCACCGGTGGCAACGGTGCCTACACCGTGATGCTGGCCATGGGCATGATCACCGCCGCGCTCACCGGGGCCTACATGACCCGGGTGGTGTACCTCACCTTCTTCGGCGAGTTCCGGGGCCACGGCACCCCCCATGAGTCCGGCCCTCGGATCACCGTGCCGCTGTGGATCCTGGGCGGTTTGGCCGTGGTGGCCGGGTTCATCAACTTCCCGGCCGGCTTCCAGCTCGTCCCCGCCTCATGGGAGGAGAAGTTCCTCCAATGGGTGGAGCCCGTGGGGGTGAGCTACTTCCCGTCCATCGCCCACGCCACCCCATCGTGGACGCTGGCCATCGTGTCGGTGATCGTGGCCCTGATCGGCATCGGCGCCGCCTACTACTACTACTTCATCAAGGTTCGGGCGGTCAGCCCGGTCGCCACCGAGCTGCCCGACGGCCCCACCTCGAGATCGGCAGTGGCCCGTCTCGGCCACCAGATCCTGGTCAACAAGTACTACCTCGACTGGCTGTACACCACCGTGATCGTCGGCTTCGTCAAAGGACCTTTGGCCAAAGCGGCCTACTGGACCAACCAGAACGTCATCGACCGGGTGGTCAACGAGGCCGGCACCCGCTCGGTGCAGGCCGGGAACATCGTCTACCACAAGGTGGACCAGCTGGTGGTAGACGGCATCGTCAACGCCACCGGCAAGATCTCCGACAGCTCTGGGGAGGAGCTGCGCCGCATCCAAACCGGCAAGGTGCAGCAGTACGCCGCCATCATGTTCGCCGCCGCCACCATCCTGGCCGGGATCTTCATCATCGTCATCTAGGGAGCACACGTACACATGGGTGAAATATCGATTCCACCGACACCTAAGCGGTGGCTGAGAGGGAGCACACGTTCACATGGGTGAGTTTCTCAACGACTGGGGGCTCAGTATCCCGACGTTCCTGCCGATCATCGGCGCGGCCGTCATGCTGCTCATCCCCAAGGACCGAGAGCATCTGCACAAGCTGATCGCCTTGGCCACCACTGTGGCGGTGGCCGTCTTCGGCTTGCTGCTGTTGATCCAGTTCATCGACAACGACAACTACGGAGCCCTCAACTTCGTGGTGGACAAGGGCTGGATCGACGTCATCGACTCCCGCTACATCATGGGCGTCGACGGCATCTCCCTGCCGCTGATGCTGCTCACCATGCTGATCGTGCCCCTGTGCGTGATCTACTCCTGGAACCACTTCCCAGAGCCGCACAATCCCAAGGCGTTCTTGATGCTGCTGCTCATCCTGGAGACCGGGATGATCGGTACTTTCGCCGCCCAAGACCTGATCTTGTTCTTTGTGTTCTTCGAGGTCGTGCTGCTGCCCATGTACTTCATGATCGGGGTGTGGGGCGGTGAGAACCGGCGCTACGCCGCCATCAAGTTCTTCTTGTTCACCCTGTTCGGCTCGGCGCTGATGCTGGTGAGCTTCCTAGCCCTGTACTTCCTGGCCGACGCCAGCACCTTCGACATGAGGCTCCTGCCCGAGGCGGCTGCCGGAATCGCCAAGTCGTCGCAAGTCTGGGTGTTCGGTGGCATGTTCCTGGGGTTCGGGATCAAGGTGCCCATGTTCCCGTTCCACACCTGGCTGCCCGACGCCCACACCGAAGCCCCCACCGTGGGCTCGGTGATCCTGGCCGCGGTGCTATTGAAGCTGGGCACCTATGGGTTCGTCCGCATCGCCATCCCCATCCTGCCCGAGGCGGCCGCTGAATGGGCCCCGTTCATCGGACTGCTGGCGGTGATCGGAATCATCTACGGCGCGTTGGGCTGTCTAGCCCAGCGGGATCTGAAACGCCTGGTGGCATTCTCGTCGGTGGCCCACATGGGCTTCGTGATGCTGGGCATCGCCACCCTCACCGACTTCGGCATCAATGCCGCGGTGTTCGGCATGGTGGCCCACGGGCTCATCACCGGGATGCTGTTCTTCTTGGCCGGCTCGGTAAAGGAGCGCTACCACACCCTGGACATGTCCCGGCTGGGCGGGCTACTGGTGCAGGCCCCCCGCATGGGCTGGATTCTCGGGTTCTGCGCCATGGCCTCTTTGGGTCTGCCCGGCTTGGCCGGATTCTGGGGCGAGTTCCCCGCCATCTTGGCCTCCTACAACCCCGCTGAGGTGCTGGCCGAGGAGACGTTCCGGTCTTATATGGTGATCGCTGCGCTGGGCACGGTGCTGGCGGCTGGTTATCTGCTGTGGATGCTCCAGAAGACGGCCTTCGGCACCCCCCGAGAGGAGTTCGCCAACGACCCCCACGTGCACGATGCCACTGTCTCCGAGTATCTGGCCTGGGCCCCGCTGCTCATCCTGATCTTGGTGTTGGGTGTGTATCCCCACCTGCTGTTCGGGGCCACTGACCCTGCGGTGGTCAATTCGCTCAACGACTGCCTGGATTCCGTGACCAGCGGCGCTTGCTTCGACGCCGCGGCCGGGAAGTAGTCAGAACTGATGCTCTCGTCCCTGCCATCGATCGTCGGCTTCGTACGGCCGGACATCGACTGGCACGCTGTCGCGCCCGAACTCACCCTGCTGGGGGTGGGTGCGGTGGTCACCCTGCTCGACATCGTGCTGCTGGAGCGGGGACGGGCCTACACCTCGGCGCTGGCCGGCATCGGATTGCTGGTGGCGCTGATTCCCATCGTGACCTTGGCCGCGGCCGGCGACACCCGGCAGATGTTCGGCGGAGCCTTCGTGGTGGACGACTTCGCCCTCATCTTGAAGGCCATGTTCATCGTGGTCGCCTACATCGTGGTGCTGTTGTCCACCAACTACATCGCCGAGGGCGACTACTGGGAGAACGAGTACTACGGCCTGCTGCTGGCGTCGGTGATGGGCATGGTGCTTATGGCCTCGGCCCGCGACCTGATCACCATCTTCGTGGCCCTTGAGCTGCTGTCCATACCCGCCTATTTGATGGCCGCCTGGCGCAAGGCCGACCCCAGGAGCAACGAGGCCGGGCTCAAGTACTACCTGATGGGGGTGTTCGCCTCGGCCATCATGCTGTACGGCATGTCGCTGCTGTTCGGGCTGGCCGGCGATACCCGCTTGAAGGAAATCGCAGCAGCGGTGGCAGCAGAGGGTTCCAACCCGGTGGTCATCTTGGGCATCATCTTCGTGATCGTCGGATTCGCCTTCAAGGTGTCAGGCTTCCCGTTCCACACCTGGGCGCCGGATACCTACGAGGGCGCGCCCACCCCGGTGACCGCCTTTTTGGCCGTGGCCTCCAAGGCGGCCGGGTTCGTGGCCCTTATGCAACTGGTGCATGTCGGCTTCCCCGACGCCCAAGACATCTATCAGCCACTGCTGTGGATCCTGGCTGTGGGCTCGATGACCGCCGGCAACCTCATCGCCCTGCGCCAAGAGAACATCGTGCGCCTCATGGCTTACTCCGGGGTATCTCAGGCCGGCTTCATGCTCGCCCCCCTAGCCGTGGCTGGTGACATCGGCGGAGAGGCCCTTTCCGCGGTGATCATCTACGTGCTGATCTACGCGGCCATGAACCTGGGGGCGTTCGCGGTGATCATCGCCGTGGCGCGCCGCACCGCCTCCGGCAACATCAGCTCCTACGCCGGGCTGTTCAAGTACGCCCCCGGCATGACCATCCTCATGTCGGTGTTCCTGTTCTCGCTGGCCGGCATTCCCCCGCTGGGCGGCTGGTTCGCCAAATTCGCGGTGTTCCGGGCGGTGGTGGAGGCCGACACCGGCTGGGGCTACTCCCTGGCCGCCATCGCCGCGGTGAACTCGGTGATCGCGCTGTTCTACTACGCCAAAGTGGCCCGCATGATGTGGTTCGAGGACGCCCCCGAAGAAGCCGACACCACGTCACTGCGGGTACCCCCCTCGCTGGTGGCCGCCCTCGGACTCACCGGCGCGGCCACCCTCCTATTCGGCATCTACCCCGCCGTCATCACCCACTTCACCGACGGCACCCTCATCGCCCTGCCTTAGTGGTCCGGACGGACCACTACTGTCTCCGGTGTGTCATTGACGACCACACCGGTCATCCCTCTCGATGACGACGCTTATTGGGCTGATCCCTACCCGATCATCGCTGAGCTCCGGGATCGCCACCGCACGGCGGTAACCCCCGATGGCATGAAGGCGATCTTGCGCTGGTCAGATGCCGAAGAGATCAAGAAGCGCCCGGAGTTCGAAAACGAGGGTCTCGAGTACATAGAAAAGCGAGGCTTCAAGCCCGGTGATCCCCTCTATGAGTGGCGTCGCCACTCCATCGGGGCCCTCAACGGCGCAGACCACCGCCGGATTCGGAGCCTGGCCAGCCGGGCCTTGACTCCGAGATCGGTGGAGAAAGTCCGCCCGGTGACCCGGAAGCACGTGCGGTCGCTCCTTGAACAGCATGCCGAGGCCGGTGAGTTCGACGTCAGGAAGGAGATCACTGCGATCCCCTTCATGTCCGTCGTGTCGTTCCTGGACATCGAGATGGAAGAGGCCGCCACTATCGGCCAGCAGATGGCGGGTGCGGGTGCGGAGGCTTTCGGCCCCAACGTGACCCAGGAGATACGGGACCGGGCTAATGCCACTTTTGCGGCATTGATGGAATTCGTCGGCGGGCTGGTGGAGAGTCGGCGTTCGAAGCCCCGCGATGATCTGCTCACTCGATTGATCGCAGCCGAGGAAGACGGCAATCGGCTCAGCCACGATGAACTGATCGTGTTGTTCACCAACATATTCGGCGGTGCGATTGAGACCACCGCCAGCATGATGACGAGCATGTTCCTCGAGTTCGCCCGCCGACCCGACCAGCTGGAATTACTGCGCCAGGACCCCGCAGGTCTCAAACGGAGTGCCGTGGAAGAAGTCCTCCGATACCGGCCTGCGTTTTATGCCAGCGGCAACAAGGCTAATGCCGACGCAGAGGCCGCGGGGCTTCATTTTGAAGCAGGGGAGCCGCTCAGCATCATCATCGGCGGTCCCAACCGCGACCCGACCCGCTTTTCCGATCCCGACCGTTTCGACATCACCCGCGACCCGACGATTTGGTCGTTCACCTTCAGCATGGGACCGCACTTCTGTCTGGGACAGGCCTTGGCCCGGGCCGAACTCCAAGAAACCGCCGCCGCCATCGCCCGCCACACCCGCGACCTCGAACTCACTGCCGAACCTCAGTGGCTGCCCCGGGTCATGGTCAACCATGTCGACCGCTGCCCCATCCGCTACCGATTCCAACCCTGAGCCCACGCCGTAGTCTTTGGCAAATGGCTGAAACAGAACGGCTCCCCTGAGGTGCCCGAGCTGCCTGATGTAGTGGTCTATCTGGAGGCGTTGGACCGGTTTGTGGTGGGTCGGGAGCTGCGCAAGATCAGAGTGGTCGGCATCAGCCTGCTCAAGTCGTTCGATCCGCCGGTCAGCGCGGCCGAGGGTCGGACCGTGGTGGGTACCCGGCGATTGGGCAAGCGCCTGGTGCTGGAGATGGACGGGCCCGACGATCTGTTTCTGGTGATCCATCTCATGGTGTCAGGACGGCTGCGATGGCGGGACCAAACCGGAGCCAAGCCGCCGGGGAAGATCGGCCTGGCTGCATTCGACTTCGACCATGGCACCCTGGTGCTCACCGAAGCCAGCAAGCGCAAGCGGGCGTCGCTGTGGCTCGTCGGCGGTACCGACGCCCTGATCGAACAACACGACCGGGGCGGGGTGGAGCCGCTCGAGGCAGACGAAACCGCTTTTCGGGAGGCGTTGACTACCCGCAACCGCACGCTCAAGCGGGCTCTGTGCGACCCCTCCACGTTCAGCGGCATCGGCAACGCCTATAGCGACGAGATCCTGTTCCACGCCGGACTGTCCCCGGTGCAGCGCACCGGCAACCTCGATGACGATGAGATTGCCCGCCTCTTCGAGGCCACCCGAACCACGCTGGTCGACTGGACTGATCGCCATCGCCAAACAGTGGGCGACGGCTTCCCCGACAAGGTGACCGCCTTCCACGAAGAAATGGCCGTCCACGGCAAGTTCGGCCAGTCCTGCCCGGTGTGCGGGGTTCCCGTTCAGCGCATCGTGTACGCCGACAACGAGGTCAATTACTGCGCTGGCTGTCAGACCGGCGGCAAGGTGCTGGCCGACCGCTCCCTATCCCGCCTCCTTAAAGACGACTGGCCTCGCAGCATCGAGGACCTTGAGGACTGATCGGCAGCCTCCCCCTCAGCGAACTATCTTCCCGATGTCGACGAGGAGGCCACAGCATGAGTTCGTTCAGTCGAGAGTCCACCGCCGAAGAGGTTGTTGATGGACTCGACCTGTCGGGTCAGGTCTTCTTGATCACCGGCACCACCAGCGGACTGGGGGAAGAGTCAGCCCGGGTCCTGGCCGCGCGAGGAGCTCGGGTAGCGATGCTGGCCCGAAATGACCAGGCCAATCTCGAGGCCGCCGACCGGATTCGCTCAACCGTGCCCGACGCCGAATTGTCAACGCACCAACTCGACCTCTCTGACTTGGCCAGCGTGGAGAGCTTCGCCGCCGAAGCCGCCGAACATTTCGACCGCACCGACGTGCTGATGAACAACGCCGGGGTGATGTGCTGTCCGTTCGGGCAAACGGCAGATGGTTTTGAGATGCAATTCGGCACCAACCACTTAGGCCATTTCGCCTTGACCACCCGGCTGATGCCGCTCTTACGCCAAGCCGAGAATCCCCGGGTGGTCACCCTCTCCTCCGGCGGCCATCGCATTTCCGATGTAGACCTCGACGATCCCAACTTCGAACACACCCCCTACGACCCCTGGGTGGCCTACGGGCGGTCGAAGACCGCCAACATCCACTTCGCCGCCGAGTTGGCCCGGCGCTTCGGCGATGAATTGCTCTCGCTCTCGGTACACCCCGGCGCGATACCCACCAAGTTGGGCCGGCACATGACCAAAGAAATGATCGAGGGCATGAGGGAAAGAGCCAAAGCGAGTTCGTCCTCAGGCCAAGGCCTCCAGTACAAGACCTTGGAGTCCGGTGCCGCCACCCAGGTTTGGGCCGCAACCGCACCGGAACTGGCTGACCAAAACGGCAAGTACCTGGCCGACTGCGACATCGCCGAGCCGGGGACAGGTGAAATCGGCTACGCCCCCCACATCTACAACCCGCCCACTGAGGCCGCCCTCTGGGAGCTCAGCGAGCGCCTGGTTGATTTGTCGGTTTAGCTAGGGCTGACGGGGGCCGCCTTGGGTGCCGGGCCAGCGGGAGCCGCTGATGACGTCGGCCATTGGCCAAAACGCATCGGGGTCCAGCGGTCCGGCGTTGGTGATCTGGCGGTCAATCATCCGGTTGGTCACCAACTGCGCCGACAACTGCTCGACGATAGGGAAGTAGCGGGCCACGGGATCCCAAGGGCTGTCCAGCAACCGCAGTTCGCCGTCGATCTCCTCAACGTGGACCTGCTCGAAGGTGGTGGCCACATCCACGACGTGGGGTGGGAAGTCGTATTCCTTCTCCGCGCCGCCGATGGCCCGGGAGTACTTGGTCCACCACTCGTGCTCGGTGTACTCGCCAGCCTTCGGATCCACCGCCCCGGTGACATCGCCCTCGAACTCCAAGAACGTGTAGCCCTGGTGAATCGTCCGAGCCTCTACCCGGTTGCCCAGGCGATAGAAGCGGATGTCGCACGGATACTTTGGTTGGCCGTTGGTCTCGCCGCTGATGAAGATGGCGGCCTCTTGGTCAATGCCCAACCCCAGGCTGTACTGGCCGCTCACGCCCTTCCAGCTAGCCGGAACCTTGACGCTCACGCCGTACTCTGGCTCGCCCAGCACCGGCACGCAGTACACCCCAACCGTGACGATGGGTTCACCCGGAGTGAGGCCCGGCGGGAGAATTTGCTCAATGCCGGCCGGTTCAGTCCGGTACTCGACGGTCAGCTTCGGCCAACCGGCAACTTCGCCGGGCCGGGTCATCGGGATCTCAGTCATGGTGCCTCCAGTGCCAGATACCGCGATCTATACGGTTCCGCTCGTTCAACCGCCACAGTGTATTGAGAACAGAAAAGCGGCGCACCGCTGAGGTGCTCCATCGACCGTATCGCCATACTGGAACTGTGGGGTTCGCTGAGTTTATGGAGCAGGCGCTATACGACCCTGTGCATGGCTTCTACGAGTTGGGCCAAGCCGGACGGCGAGAGGGCCACTTCATCACCAGCCCCGAAGTAGGACCGCTCTTCGGCGCCGTGGTGGGCCGAATGCTGGACCGCCGGTGGGAGGAGCTTGACCAACCCGATCCATTTGTCGTGATCGACGCCGGAGCCGGACCGGGCACACTGGCCCGGACCGTGGCCAAGGCCGATCCCCTTTGTACATCTGCCATGCGGTGGATCAACGTTGAGCGCAGTGCGGCAGGACGATCCGCCCACACCGTGGGAGAGTCAACCGCCGTCATGCCCGACGGTCCGATAGTCGGGGTGATCGTGGCCAACGAACTGCTCGACAACCTGCCGCTGCGCCTCTTCGATTCCGGGGGTGACGAGGTGGGTGAGCATCGTCCGAGCCCCGAGACCCGGTTGACTCCCCGCCAAGACCAAGCCTGCGCCTGGTTAGCCCAAGCCCTGTCCATCCTGAGCCAGGGCACGGTGGTGGTCATCGACTATATGAGCACCACCAAGGACATGGCCTCCCGACCGTGGCCCGAGTGGTTGCGGACCTACCGGGGTCACGAACGGGGCGACGACCCATGGACCGCTCCCGGCACCCAGGACATCACCTGCGAGGTGGCCCTGGACCAGCTCTCTGCCGTTTGCCCTCCCGACCGGGTTGTCGATCAGGCCGCTTGGCTTCGAGAACACAGCATCGAAGAACTGGTGGTTGAGGGCAATGCCGCCTGGCAAGCCGGTGCCGCCCAAGGCGGTCTCGCTGCTTTGGCCGGACGCAGCCGAGCCATTGAAGCCGAGGCCCTGCTAGACCCCGCCGGACTGGGCGGATTCACCGTGGCCGAATGGAATGTGCCCGGCCCGGAATGAGATGAATCAGGTCTTGTTGCGAACCGCAGCCCGAAATCCCAGTGCCACCGGGTTAGCCCCATCGACCTCGGGGTGAATGGCCACCTGGTACCGGCCCGGCGAGGGCAATTTCATCGCCCGGAAGTCGGCCACAAAGGGCACGTTGACCAGCTCGCCGGGATCATGGCCCGATCCCAGCTTCACCTGAACCTCACCGACCATCTCGGCCAGCTTCTTCCCGTCAGCGTCCTCAACCCGCACCCTGATCTTGTTGGCGTTGGCCGCTTCAACCGGTGACATCTCCAGCACCAGCGCCAGCATGACCCCGATGGGTGCGGGAAACGACTCCCGGTAGACCCGGGTTATGCCCGCCGAGCTCACAAACAACAGCCCCTCCCGCACCTGGGCGAAATCGCACAATGTGGCGACTCTGATGTCCATGACCGCCGATCAACTCTCTACCCGTTGGAACGCCACTAGATGACCCTATCCGTCGCGAAGCGGCAGAATGTAGGCTCGCCGCGCTGTCTTGCGAGAGCATCGGAAAGGATCGACCATGGCCGAAGCCACCATCGAGGACTACTACGTCGAGGAGCGCACCTTCCCCCCGGCCGCCGATTTCGCCGCTGCCGCGCTGGCCAGCGACCGTTCGTTCTACGACGAGGCCAACGCTGACTATGAGTCATTCTGGGCTCGACAAGCACGCGAACTGCTGAGCTGGGACACCGATTTCCACACCGCCCTGGAGTGGGACCTGCCCTTTGCCCGATGGTTTGTCGGCGGCAGCCTCAACGTGTCGTATAACTGTCTCGACCGCCATGTAGAAGCCGGCACGGGCGACAAGATCGCCTTCCACTGGGAGGGCGAGCCGGGAGACACCCTCACCATCACCTACGCCGAACTGCTGACCGAAGTCTCCAAGTTCGCCAACGTGCTCAAGGGCCTAGGTTTGAGCGCGGGCGACCGGGTGGCCATCTACATGCCCATGATCCCCGAGCTGCCGGTGGCCATGCTGGCCTGCACCCGCATCGGGGTGGCTCACTCGGTGATCTTCGGCGGCTTTTCCCCCGACGCCATCGTCGACCGGTGCGAGGACGCCGAGGCCCGACTCATCATCACCGCCGACGCCGGCTACCGCCGCGGGGCACCGTCACTGCTGAAGCCCAACGTGGACACCGCTCTCAGCCAGGGAGCAGCCTCGGTCGAGCACGTGGTGGTGGTCAACCGCTGCGACACCGACGTCGACATGGTCGAGGGCCGGGATCTCTGGTGGCACGACCTCATGCCCGATGCCGCCCCCGACTGCCCGCCCGAGCCCATGGACTCCGAGGCCCTTCTCTACCTGCTGTACACGTCGGGCACCACCGCCAAGCCCAAGGGCATCATGCACACCACCGGCGGCTACCTCACCCAGGTGGCCTTCACCCACAAATACGTATTCGACCTAAAGCCCGATAGCGATATCTATTGGTGCGCGGCCGACATCGGCTGGGTCACCGGCCACAGCTACATCGTGTACGGTCCGCTGGCCAACGGGGCCACCTCGGTGATCTACGAGGGAACCCCCGACACCCCCGGCCGCGACCGGCTGTGGGACATCGTGGAGCGCTACGGCGTCACCCAGCTCTACACCGCCCCCACCGCCATTCGCACCTTCATGAAGTGGGGCGCCCAGGAGCCGGCCAAACATGACCTGTCCAGCCTGCGGGTGCTGGGCACGGTGGGCGAGCCCATCAACCCCGAAGCGTGGATGTGGTACCACACCCACATCGGCGGCAGCAGTTGCCCCATCGTGGACACCTGGTGGCAGACCGAGACCGGCGGCCACATGATCTCTCCGCTGCCCGGGGTCACCACCACCAAACCGGGGTCGGCCACCCACCCCATTCCCGGGGTGTTCGCCGAGCTGGTGGACGACGACGGCCGCCCGGTGGAGCGGGGCGGCGGCTACCTCACCATCACCCATCCGTGGCCGTCGATGCTGCGGGGCATCTGGGGCGACCCCGAGCGCTACCGGGAGACCTACTGGAGCCGCTTCGAGGGCCGCTACTTCGCCGGCGACGGGGCCAAAGTCGACGACGACGGCTACCTGTGGCTGCTGGGCCGGGTGGACGATGTGATGAACATCTCCGGCCACCGCATCTCCACCACCGAGGTGGAGTCGGCGCTGGTGGACCACGCTGCGGTGGCCGAGGCCGCCGTGGTGGGCGCGGCCGACGACACCACCGGCCAAGCCATCATCGGCTACGTGATCCTGCGGGGCAGCCATGACGCCACCGACGAACTGGGCGAGGAGGTCCGCCAGCACGTCGCGACCAAGCTGGGCCCCATCGCCCGGCCCAAGACGGTGGTGCTAGTTCCCGACCTGCCCAAGACCCGCTCGGGCAAGATCATGCGCCGCCTGCTCCGGGATGTGGCCGAGGGCCGCAGCCTGGGCGACACCACCACCCTGGCCGACCAATCGGTCGTGGACGAGATCCGGACCCGAGCCGCCGAGTCCCCCCAAGAAGATTGAGCCAGCCAATCGGCCCATCTCATTGGACATGGCGGGAAGCCCCCCTCGACGGCGGTCCCGCGGTGGTCGTGGATGTGGACGGGGTCATCTCTGACGGCAGCAACCGCCAGCACTTGGCCCAGGCCCGTCGCTGGGATGAGTTCTTCGCCGGCTGTCCCGACGACCCCCCGCTGGAGGCGGCGGTGGCCTTGGTCAACTCCCTGGCCTCCGACGTTGCCGTCGTGCTGCTTACTGCCCGCCCCTGGCCACTGCTGGACGACACGATGACCTGGCTACAAGCCCACCAAGTCCGCTGGGATCTGCTGATCCTGCGACCCCCCAACAGCGGCGACCGGTCGCGTGCCTACAAGGCCGCCGAAGTGGCCAATCTCCGTCACCACGGATTCGAACTGCTGTGCGCCCTCGAAGACGACCCCCGCAACGTGGAGATGTACAACGAAGCCGACGTCCCCTGTGTCTACATCTACTCCGGCTACTACGACCGCTAACAGGCGATAGACACAGTCAGCCGATAGCCTGATCTCCAGAATCTGATCTTCAATTTGGAGTGACCCTGGGCATGAATACGTTCAAGACATTTCTCCTGCTGGTGCTGATGGCGGCGCTGTTCGTCGGCGTCGGCGCGCTGTTGGGCGGCGCGGGAGGGCTGACTATCGGCATCATCCTCGCGGTGATCGTGGTGGGCGGTTCGTATTGGTTCAGCGACAAGCTGGCCATTGCCTCAGCCCGGGCGGTGCCGGTCACCCCTGAGCAGCTTCCCCAGTACCACGCCATCATGGAAGAGCTCACCGCCAAGGCCCAGATCCCCATGCCCAAGCTGTACGTGAGCCCCAATCCCCAGCCCAACGCCTTCGCCACCGGCCGCAATCCCAAGCACGCTGCGGTGGCGGTCACCGAGGGGCTCATCAATCACTTGACCTGGGACGAGATCCGCGGCGTCTTGGCCCACGAACTCGCTCACATACGCAATCGCGACATCCTCATCGGATCGGTGGCCGCCGCCATCGCCATGGCCATCACCTTCGCCTCCCGCATCGCGGTGTGGGGCATGATCTTCTTCGGTGGTCGAGGCCGTGATAACGGTCCTGGAGAGCTGGTCGGCGTGATCTTGGCCGCGATTCTGGCTCCAATCGCCGCCTCGATGCTGCAAATGGCCATCAGCCGAACCCGGGAATACCAAGCTGACGCATCCGCGGCTCGGCTCATCGGCGACGGCGAACCCTTGGCCCGAGCATTAGAGAAGCTGAACGCCGCCTCTCAGCGCATCCCGGTCAACGTGCCGGTGGAGCAGGCGTCTCACTACATCGTCAACCCCCTCACCGGTCGGGCCAACTTCCGCAGCCTGTTCAGCACCCATCCCCCGGCCGAAGAGCGCATCCGCCGCCTCCGGGCCGGCGAGTGGGTCCCCCAGGCGTACTAAGCAACCACGAAGAACCGGTCAGTCCCGGAAGTTCCCGAATTGCAAGGGGATGGCAAAGTCGGCCTCTTTGAGGGCGGCGATCACCTCTTGGAGCATGTCCCGCTTCTTGCCACTCACCCGTAGCTGACCGCCCTGGGTCTGCGAGGAGACCCCCTTCATGCCCAGGTTCTTGATGAACTTGTTCAACTCGCGGGCCTTGTCCGCTGAGATGCCCGCGGCTAGCGCCGCCTCCTGGCGAACCGTTCCCCCGGCCGCGTCAGCTACCGGCCCGTAGGTCACGCCTTTTAAAGATACCTTGCGCCGCACCAGCTTCTCCTCTAGCACCTGGCGGGCCGCGGCCAGCCGATCCTCGTTGGATGACCGCAGCGTGATGACCCCTTCACCCAGCGCCACCTCGCTGCCGGTGTTCTTGAAGTCGTAGCGGCTATGAATCTCGCGAGCCGCCTGGTCCACCGCATTGCGGACCTCTTGCATATCTAGCTCAGAAGAAACATCAAACGTCGGCATAGCCCGAACCTACCGCACCCCAGTGCCCTGAATTCGAGTGGGGAAGCCATCGCGTGGGCCGGTAGGGTTGTCCCTCGTTGGGTCGGTGCCCGAGCGGCCAAAGGGAACGGGCTGTAAACCCGTCGGCATTCGCCTTCGGAGGTTCAAATCCTCCCCGGCCCACTCCAATCTCGCAGCATGAGCTGCATCACCGTTACATCGAGCCAGCGACCGAACTTTCGGCCGACCTCGCGTTCGATGCCCACTACTTCGAAGCCTGCGGAGCGGTGGACGGCTACTGATGCCTCGTTTTGTCCGGAAATGCGGGCAATCACGGTGTGAAATCCGTGGCTCTGAGCCAGTCCGATGATTTCCTCCAATAACGCCCGGCCCACGCCTTCGCCCCGGTGGTCGACATGGACATACACCGAGTTCTCCACCGTGGTGTTGTAGGCCGGTCGAGTGTGGAAGGGCGACAGGGAGGCATATCCGATCACGGCGTCGTCGTCTCCGTCCGGCGTGGCCACCAGCACGGCGTGGACGCCGCTGCGATCCTGCAACCACGACTGCTGCGCGGCCAACGACCGGGGTTCGATATCGAAAGTGCTCGTCCCGTTAAGCACCTCATAGTTGTAAATCTCACGGATGCCTTCGGCATCGGCCAGGCGGGCTGCTCGAATGGCCACGGGCTGCACCGTACCGTCCGTCACCTCCCAATTCTGGCTTTCCCGCCGCAGGCACAGAGTGGCAATATTGGCGGCGCAAAGGGATAGAGTTCCCAGCCCGCCTCCTTAGCTCAGTCGGCAGAGCGTTTCCATGGTAAGGAAAAGGTCGAGAGTTCGATTCTCTCAGGAGGCTCAGGGTCTCTTGAGCGGCATCCAGCCGCTGGGGAGCCCCGAGGCGGCGTAGCTCAGTCGGTAAGAGCGCTCGACTCATAATCGAGAGGTCGCCAGTTCGAGTCTGGCCGCCGCTACCACCCTCCCCCTCGCCCAGCGGGCGACCAGTGTTATCTGCGCCCCACTGGGGGCTGGGGATAACCTGAATCCATCGAAGCCGCAGCATCTCGTGTTCCGATCCCTGAAGACGCAGCGCTGGTGGAAGCCGCCCGCCGGGGCGACCGCGACGCGTTCAACGAGTTGGTCCGGTCCACGTACCGAGACATCTACTCCCTCGCCTACCGGCTTACCGGCAACCGGGACGATGCAGCCGACGTGGTGCAAGATGCCTATGTCCGGGCCTATCGGGCGATCCGGCGTTTTCGGGGCGACTCCAGCTTCTCTACCTGGATGTACCGCATCACCAGCAACTGCGCGTCGACGCATCTGAGCCGCCGGTCGCGCCAGCGTACCGAGGAGTTAAGCGACGAAGTGCCCATCGTCGATCAGCGGCCCGAGCAGGACCCAAGCCTGCGAGCCGAGGCAGCCGTTCTTCGCCATCACATCGACCGGGCTATCCGGGCGCTGCCCGAGCGGCTGCGCCAAGTGGTGGTGTTGCGTGATCTGCACGATCTCTCGCACAGCGAGATCGCCGACGAACTGGGCATCACAACGTCGGCGGCCAAGGTCCGACTTCACCGAGCCCGACAGCGGCTTCGGGCCGTGCTGCAACGCACCACCGATCTGGGCGCCGGTCAAACGGCATCTGTGCATCACGAAGAACAAGGCGAGGCGGCCCCATGATCAACGACGCCACCCGGTCCTTTGACCACGGTCCTCCGTCCGAGGCGCCCCCCACCCTGGTGTGGAAGGTCATGGCCCGGCTCGACCAATACGACCGGCGCCGGCAGCTCATCAGACGCTTCCTGGCCGCGACGACCCTGGCCGTGATCACCGTCTTCGTCCGCCGTCGAGCCCGCCGGTGATCGGCCCCGGTTTTGTATTGCGGGTGCCTACTGTCGGCACGGTAGCCTTGTATGGCCCCTAACGAAGGGCAGTGGCTCAATTGGTAGAGCACCGGTCTCCAAAACCGGCGGTTGGGGGTTCGAGTCCCTCCTGCCCTGCGCAAGCGATCCCCTCCTCCCTAGTGCCAAGCGCACTGGAGTCACCATGACCGACCTGAACAGACAACAAAAGCGGATGGCCCAAAAGCAGGGCTTCGTCGATGAAGAAGGCACCCCGGTCCGCGACCGCCGCCAGCAGCGCAACCAACCCCGCCCTGGCGAAGAGCGGGTGGGTCCGACCCAGTTCCTGCGCGAGGTTCGCGGCGAACTCCGCAAAGTGTCATGGCCGCGGCGCGAGGAGGTGGTCAACTACTCCATCGTGGTGCTGGTGGTTCTGGTGCTTCTCACCACGGCCATCGGCCTGCTCGACTGGGGCTTCAGTGAAGCCATCCTGAAGTTATTCGATCGATGAGCTCCGAGGTAGGCGAAACCGAAATGACTGACCTCTTCCCCACCAGCACTGATACGGCTGAACCGGAAACCGAAGAAACCGAAGCCGTCGATGCCGCCGAAGCGGCAGCGGCACTCCTACCCACCGGGCCAGGCGCTCAACCCGACATTGGAGTCCCCGACCCTGTCAGCGACAGCCTCCTTGACGACGAAGCCCTGTCCGAAGACGCGGCTGAGGTGATTGACGCCGAAGAACTGGTCTACGAGAAGGGCGAAGAAGAGGCCGAGACCATCAGCCCCTATGACATGCCCGGGAAGTGGTACGTGGTCCATACCCAGTCCGGCTATGAGAACAAGGTCCAGCAGAACATCGAGGCCCGTCGCAAGACCATGGACATGGAGAGCTACATCCACGAGACCGTCATCCCCATGGAAGACGTAGTGGAGTTCAAAGCCGGCAAGAAGGTCACCACGAAAAAGAAGATGTTTCCGGGCTATCTGCTGGTCCGAGCCGAGATGAATGACGTCTCCTGGGATGTGATCCGCAACACCCCGGGTGTGACCGGCTTTGTAGGCCACGGTCGACGCGGCAGCAAGCCGTCGCCCCTCAAGCGCAAGGACGTGGAGAACTTCCTCCAAGTCAAGACCGACGGCGAGCAGACGGTCCGCCGCACCAAGCCCCGCCTGCTGTACGAAGTGGGCGAGACCATCCGGGTCAAAGAAGGCCCTTTCGCCGACTTCTCCGGCGAGGTGGCCGAGATCAACGAGGATCAGCTCAAGGTGAAGGTGCTGGTCAACATCTTCGGACGGGAGACACCCGTTGAGCTTGAATTCTCCCAAGTGGCCAAGTTGTAGGAAGATTCGAGTTCCCTAAAGCCGCCCAACAGGACCAAGCTGGAAAGGTAAGAGCCATGGCTCAAAAGAAGGTAGCCACCACCATCAAAATCCAGATTCCCGCCGGCCAGGCCACCCCTGCGCCCCCGGTGGGCACCGCGCTCGGCCCCCACGGCGTCGCCATCATGGACTTCTGCCGGGACTACAACGCCAAGACCGAGGACAAGCGAGGCCAGATCATCCCGGTGGAAATCACCATCTACGAAGACCGGACGTTCTCATTCATTACCAAGACTCCCCCCACCTCGTTCTTGATTCGCGAGGCGGCCAGTCTGGAAAAGGGCTCCATGGAGCCAGGGCGTGATGTGGTGGGCAGCATCACCGACGCCCAGTGCGCGGAAATCGCCAAGATCAAGATGCCCGACCTCAACACCGACGACCTCGAGCAAGCCAAGCTGCAAGTAGCCGGAACTGCCCGCAGCATGGGCATCACCGTGGAGTAGCCGAGCAAACACAACAGTCATATCCAATCGCCCGACGAGACGACCTCGCTCGGCGGGCCCTGAACACTGAGGGAGCCGACATGGCGAAGAAAGGCAAGCGGTACAGCGATGCCGCCCAGCGCTACGACAAGCAACATCCGCACTCCGCCCAAGAGGGCGTCGAGCTGGTGAAAAGCTTGGCCGCGGCGAAATTTGACGAGACCTTGGAGCTTGCGGCCCGACTGGGAGTCGATCCCCGCAAAGCCGAGCAGATGGTGCGGGGAACGGTCAGCTTACCGTCGGGCACCGGCACCGACGTTCGGGTGGCGGTATTCGCCCAAGGCGAGGCGGCCGCGCAGGCCAGCGAGGCCGGCGCCGACGTGGTGGGTGCCGACGATCTCGCCGAACAGGTGCAAGCCGGCAATATGGACTTTGATGTGGCCATCGCCACCCCCGACATGATGCCGGTGGTGGGAAAGCTCGGGAAGGTTCTGGGACCCCGAGGGCTGATGCCCAACCCGAAGACCGGCACGGTTACCGACGACGTGGCCAAAGCGGTGGGCGAGTTCAAGAGCGGCAAGGTGGAATACCGCACCGACCGCCAGGGGAATGTCCACGTGCCGGTAGGGAAGGTCAGCTTTGAGGCCGAGGCCCTGGTGGCCAACATCCGAGCGGTCATGGAGGAGATCAGTCGGGCCAAGCCTGCGTCTCTCAAAGGCCGCTATATCCGCAAGGTCGCCATCTCCTCCACCATGGGACCCAGCGTCCGGCTGGATCCTGCCGACTTGGGGGCCAGCAACTGATCTGGTACCTTCGTTCGGCTTACAAATAATCGATTTGCCGCAGACATCAGGCGCAGTGCCCAGTACCGCTTAATCGGTTGAAGCCCCGTCCGACCCGGACCGTGCCGAGACTGGCCTGACGAGGTGAACCTTCCCGAGACTCGCGGGGCGTTCGCTGTTGTCGGCGGCGCCCCATTGCTGGTTCTAACGGAAGGTTCGCCAATCCGATGGACAATCCCCGCCCCGAGAAAGTGGCCGTCGTAGAGGAGGTGCGCGAGCGCATCTCTGAGGCCGAGGCCGTGGTCATCACCGACTACCGAGGCCTCGATGTCCCGGCCATGGCCGACCTGCGCCGTCAGCTGCGCGAGGCCGGCGGCGACTACAAGGTGTACAAGAACACGCTGACTCGCTTCGCGGCCCGCGAGCTGGATCTGGATCTTGACGACGTCCTGCTAGGCCCAACCGCTTTGGCGTTCACCGGTACCCGAGAGGACGGCTCTCCCGGCGACGCGGTGTCGCTGGCCAAGGCTCTGTGCGAGTATGCCGACGGCTCGAGCTTCCTGACAATCAAGGGAGGCGTACTCGACGGTCAGGTGCTCTCGGCCGACGAAGTGGACGTCTTGTCCAAGCTTGGGACTCGGACCGAGATTCTGGCCGAGATCGTCGGGCTGCTTGAGGCTCCCCTCGCCGAGATGGCCGGACTGCTCGAAGCCTCGCTGGTGGAGATGGCGGGCCTCCTCGATGCCCCGCTGGTGGAGACAGCCGGGCTGTTGGAGTCGCTGAGCGACAAAGGCGGTGCCGCGGCATGACCCGCTCAACGGGGCCAGCGCAGAAGATCGATAACCACTAACCACAGACAAAGGAATGAGAAACAGCCATGTCCAAAGTTGACGAGATTCTGGACTCCATCGGGTCCATGACCGTGCTTGAGCTCTCCGAGCTCAAAGAAGCCTTCAAAGAGCGCTTCAACGTGGAGGCGGCGGCCCCCGCCGCAGCCATGCCCATGATGGTGGCCGCGGCCGGAGCCGACGGCGGCGGCGGAGATGCCGCCGAGGAGCAAAACGAGTTCGACGTGGTCCTGACCAGCGCGGGCGACAAGAAGATCCAGGTCATCAAAGAGGTGCGCACCCTCACTAATCTGGGCCTCAAGGACGCCAAAGAGCTGGTGGACAACGCACCCAAGCCCATCTTGGAGAAGGCCTCCAAGGAGGACGCCGACAAGGCCAAGGAGCTCATCGAAGCCGCAGGTGGGGCTGTCGAGCTCAAGTAGCTCGTCAACAGCCCAAACGCCAGCAAATTCATCGCGGGCTTGGCTTGTAAACCAAGCCCGCGCCGCGTATCATTCCTAGATACCCGCTCGCTCGTCTCCCCGGCCACGCCTTCTCCTTTGTCGCGGCCGCGTTTACGGGACTCCGTCATCCCGTTGACGTTCAGGGATTCGGGCAGCCTACCGGCGTTGCCCATCCACCACACCACCTCAGGAGCTCACCTTGGCCCCCCGAACGGCGACCCGCGACCGCTACTCCTTCGGAAACCTGGAGGATGTTCTTCCCCTGCCCGATCTCATCGCGGTACAAAAGGACTCCTTCCAATGGTTCATCCGGCAAGGATTGGCTGATGCCTTCCGCGACATCAGCCCGATCAAGGACTTCTCGGAGACTCTTCAGCTTGAGTTGGAGTTCGACCCTGACGATGAAGACCTGAACCCCGGCCCCCGCTGGGGCACCACGGTGGAAGAGTGCAAAGAGAAGGACATGACCTACTCGGCACCCATCCTGGTGCAAGCCCGGTTCTCCAACCGCAACACCGGCGAGATCATCGAGCAGATCGTGTTTTTGGGCGACTTCCCGGTGATGACCGACAAGGGCACGTTCATTGTCAACGGCACCGAGCGCGTGGTGGTTTCGCAGCTTGTGCGCTCCCCGGGTGTGATCTTCCAGCCCGGAGAGCGGTTCCGACTCCGCAATCTGAGCAAGCACCAGCTCGTCACCGGCACCATCCACCCCTACCGGGGAGAGTGGATCGAGTTCGACGTCGAGCACAAGCCGGGCCGCAACCCCACTGCGGGGGCTCGGGTGGCCCGCAAGCGCCGCATGAGCCTGTTCACGCTGCTTCGGGCCCTGGGGTATGACGAGGAAGGCGCGCCTGGCTTCCTGGACCGCTTCGTGGCCCACTTCGACTTCTTGGCCGATCAGTGGGAGAGCGACAAGCACCAACACACCACCCAGGACGACGCTCTACTGGAGATCTACAAGCGAGCTCGCCCCGGCGAGCCCCAATCGGTGGAGGCAGCCCGCAACTACTTCCGCAACGCCTTCTTCGAGAGCCGCCGCTATGACCTGTCCCGAGTGGGTCGCTACAAGCTCGACCGCAAGCTGGGACCCGAGTTGGACCGCATCGAAGAATTGTTCGGCCTGAAGCTCGAGCGTCCCGAGGCCGATCAGCCGGTGCTCTCCCCCGCTGAGGTCCTGGCCACCTGCACCTATCTCTTGCACTTGGTGAAGTTCGAGCCGGGTTATCGCCTCGACGACCAGGACCACTTCGCCAATCGCCGCATCCGCTCGGTGGGCGAGCTGATCCAGAACCAGGTGCGCATCGGCCTGTCCCGCATGGAAAGGGTGGTGCGCGAGCGCATGACCACCCAGGACGTGGAGGCCATCACCCCCACGTCCCTCATCAACAATCGTCCGGTGGCCGCGGCCATCAAGGAGTTCTTCGGGACCAGCCAGCTCTCCCAGTTCATGGACCAGGTGAACCCGTTGTCGGGGCTTACCCACCGCCGCCGTCTATCGGCGTTGGGCCCAGGCGGCCTGTCTCGAGAGCGGGCCGGGTTCGAAGTCCGAGACGTCCACTTCTCCCACTACGGCCGTATGTGCCCCATTGAGACCCCGGAGGGTCCCAACATCGGTTTGATCGGCGCGCTGGCCTCCTACGGCCGGGTTAACGAGTTCGGGTTTATTGAATCCCCTTACCGCAAGGTGGTCGACGGCCAAGTCACCGACGACATCATCTGGCTGGCCGCCGATGACGAGGAGGAGTATGTGGTGGCCCAGGCCAACGCCCCCCTCGACAGCCAGAACCGGTTTGTCAACGACCGGGTGCTGGTCCGGCGTTCTCCTCAAGCGGCCACGATGAAGGGGTTGCAGGCCCAGTTGGAGCAAGAAGTGTTCTTCGGTGCCACCACCGAGATCTCCTCGGTGCCGCCCGATGAGGTCCAGCTTATGGACGTCTCCCCCAAGCAGATCGTCTCGGTTGCCACCGCGCTCATCCCCTTCCTCGAGCACGACGACGCCAACCGCGCCCTCATGGGCGCCAACATGCAGCGCCAAGCCGTTCCTCTGGTCCGACCTGAGGCTCCCTATGTCGGAACCGGCATCGAGAGCAAGGCCGCCCGTGACGCAGCCGACATGATCATCGCCCAAGAAGACGGAACCATCACCGATATCGCCGGCAACAGCATCACCGTCAACTACAAAAACTCCGGTTCAACCACCTACAAACTGATGAAGTTCGAGCGGTCCAACCAGGACACCTGCATCAACCAAAAGGCGATACTGAACGTGGGCGGCCGGTTCCGCAAGGGCGACATCCTGGCCGACGGCCCGTCCACCGACCACGGTGAAATGGCACTGGGCAAGAACCTGCTGGTGGCCTTTATGGCCTGGGAGGGCTACAACTTCGAGGACGCCATCATCCTGAGTGACCGGCTGGTGCGCGACGACGTGCTCACCTCCATCCACATTCACGAGCACGAGATCGACGCCCGAGACACCAAGCTCGGCCCCGAAGAGATCACCCGCGACATTCCCAATCTGTCCGAGGAGATCCTGGCCGACCTCGATGAGGAGGGAATCATCCGCCCCGGTGCCGAAGTCGGCCCCGGCGATGTGCTGGTGGGCAAGGTCACCCCCAAGGGTGAAACCGAATTGACCCCTGAAGAGCGCCTGTTGCGGGCCATCTTCGGGGAGAAGGCTCGAGAGGTACGAGACACCAGCCTCAAAGTCCCCCACGGGGAGAACGGCAAGGTCATTGACGTCAAGAAATTCAACCGCTTCGCCGGCGACGAGCTGCCCCCCGGGGTGAATCAGTTGGTCCGGGTATACGTGGCCCAGAAGCGGAAGATTTCCGTGGGCGACAAGCTGGCCGGACGGCACGGCAACAAGGGCGTCATCTCCAAGATCCTGCCAATGGAGGACATGCCCCATCTGGCCGACGGCACTCCGGTGGACATCATCCTGAACCCGCTGGGAGTTCCCTCCCGCATGAACGTGGGCCAGGTGCTGGAAGCCCACTTGGGGTATGCAGCCCGCTGGGGCTGGGATATCAACGGCACCGTGGGCCATGAGCCCGAGCGGGGCGACGGCCGCAAGACCCGTCCCACCACTCAGGCGTCCACGCTGGTGTCGACTCCAGTGTTCGACGGCGCCCATTGGGACGAGGCCGGGCACTCCGGACAACACCCCACCATCCAGCAGCTCCTATCCAACATCAAGCCCGAGACTGTCGATGGTGACCGCCTGATCGGCGACGACGGCAAGGCCGTGCTCTACAACGGCCGCACCGGCGAGCCCTACGACAACCGGATCATGGTCGGCTACATGTACATGCTGAAGCTGGCCCACTTGGTGGACGACAAGATCCACGCCCGCTCCACCGGCCCGTACTCGATGATCACTCAGCAGCCGTTGGGCGGCAAGGCCCAGTTCGGCGGCCAGCGCTTCGGCGAGATGGAAGTCTGGGCGCTGGAGGCGTATGGCGCGGCCTACTGCCTCCAAGAGCTGCTCACCATCAAGTCCGACGACGTGCTCGGCCGGGTGCGGGTGTACGAAGCCATCGTCAAGGGCGACAACATCCCCGAGCCGGGCATTCCGGAGAGCTTCAAGGTGCTCATCAAGGAAATGCAGGCGCTGTGCCTGAACGTGGAGGTTCGAGATACCGCCGGTCAGCAGGTGGAGATCACCGAACTGGACGACGACGCCTTCCGCACCTCCGAGGAGCTGGGCATCGACATCTCACGCCCCGAACGGGGATCTGACGACGAAGACGAGCGTCGCGTTATCGGGAGGAGCTTCTAGATGTTGGACGTCAACGCATTCGACCAGCTCTCCATCGGATTGGCCACTGCCGATGCCATTCGGACGTGGTCCAACGGCGAGGTGAAGAAGCCGGAGACCATCAACTACCGCACGCTTCGCCCCGAAAAGGACGGCCTGTTCTGCGAGAAGATCTTCGGTCCCACCAAGGACTGGGAGTGCTACTGCGGCAAGTACAAGCGCATCCGCTTCAAGGGCATCATCTGCGAACGATGCGGCGTGGAGGTAACCCGCTCCAAAGTCCGCCGGGATCGAATGGGCCACATCGAGCTCGCTGCTCCCGCAGTCCACATCTGGTACCTGCGGGGTACGAGGTCTTGGTTGGCCTACCTGCTCATGGGCACCGAGCCCAAGGAGGAGTTGAAGGCCAAGCAACTCGAAAAAGTCATCTATTTCGCGGCCAACCTGGTCACCGAGGTGGACGAAGAGGAGCGCCACCGGCGGCTTCCCGAACTCGAGCGGGAAATGCACGAGGAAATCGAGGCCATCCGCGAGGAGCACCAAGAGCGCAAGGAAGAGCGTTTGGCCGAACTCGAAGCGGACTTGGCCGAGATCGAGGATACCGATGCCAAGGATCTCGACAAGCGGCGGAAGGCGGCGGAGAAAGACCTAGAAACCCTCGAAGAAGAATACGACGAGGAAATCGAGCTGGTAGAGCGGGCCTTCGAGGAGTTCTCCAGCCTGTTCCCCCGCAAGATCATCGAAGATGAAGAACTGTGGCGGGAGATGGAGGACCGCTACGGCGATCTGTTCTCCGGAGGGATGGGGGCGGCGGTTATCGCCACCCTCATCGACAGCGTCGACCTCGACGAGGAGGAGCGCAAGCTTCGGGAGCAACTCGATCCGCCCGAGGGCCAGAAGAAGCTGTCCCAACAGCGGGAGCAGAAGGCCATCAAGCGGCTGAAGATCGTGTCGGCGTTCAACCGGCGCGACCAGCACGGACGGCGCATAAACGACCCCCGGGCCATGATCTTGGACGCCGTCCCCGTCATCCCCCCAGAACTGCGCCCCATGGTGCAGCTCGACGGCGGCCGGTTCGCCACCTCCGACCTGAACGATCTCTATCGCCGGGTCATCAACCGGAACAACCGGCTTAAGCGCCTGCTCGACCTCGGAGCCCCCGAGATCATCGTGAACAACGAAAAGCGCATGCTCCAGGAGGCGGTCGACGCCCTGTTCGACAACGGTCGTCGGGGACGGCCGGTGACCGGTCCGGGAAACCGGCCCCTCAAGTCGCTTTCGGACATGCTCAAGGGCAAGCAGGGCCGGTTCCGCCAGAACCTGTTGGGCAAGCGGGTCGACTACTCCGGGCGCTCGGTGATCGTGGTCGGCCCCACCCTCAAACTGCACCAGTGCGGCCTCCCCAAGCTCATGGCGTTGGAGCTGTTCAAGCCTTTCGTCATGAAGAAGCTGGTGGAAGAAGACCTGGCTCAGAACATCAAGTCGGCCAAGCGGATGGTGGAGCGGCGGCGACCTCAGGTTTGGGATGTGCTGGATGAGGTGATCCAAGAGCACCCCGTTCTGTTGAATCGGGCTCCGACTCTGCACCGCCTCGGGATTCAGGCATTCGAGCCCGTGCTGGTGGAGGGCAAAGCCATCCAGATCCACCCCCTGGTCTGCACCGCTTTCAACGCCGACTTCGACGGCGACCAGATGGCGGTCCACCTACCGCTGTCGGCTCAAGCCCAGGCCGAGGCCCGGGTGTTGATGCTGTCGGCCAACAACGTGCTGAGCCCTGCTCACGGCCGTCCATTGGTCACTCCCGGCCAGGACATGATCATCGGGGCCTACTACCTCACTGAAGAGGTTGAGGGCGCGCTGGGAGAGGGGCGGATTTTCCGTCATCAACACCAAATCGAGCGAGCCTACGAAGCCGGTGAAGTCGCGCTTCACGCCCGCATCGAGTTCCGCATCCCCGAGCTGGTGGAGACCCCGGCCAACGGCGATGCCGCCACTTACAGCCCGACCACGGTGGGCCGAGTGCTATTCAACAGCACGCTGCCCGATGACTTCCCCTACGTGAACCGCGTGGCCACCAAGCGGGACATCACCACGATCGTGGACAAGCTGGCCCAGCAGTACACCAAAGAGATAGTGGCCCGCAGCCTTGACGCTCTGAAGAACCTGAGCTTCGAGTACGCCACCCAATCCGGGCTCACCGTGTCGGTGGACGACATCAAGGTCCCCCACGACAAGAAGAACATCCTGGACCGCTACGAGAAGGAAGCCGACAAGGTCGAAAACCAGTTCCGGCGGGGCATCATCACCGACGGTGAGCGCCGGCAGAAAGAGGTTGAGATCTGGACCGAGGCCACCGAGATGGTGCGTCAGCGCATGGAGGCGGTGCTCCAGTCTGAGAAGTTCAACCCCATCGACATGATGGTGGGCTCCGGCGCCCGGGGCAACATGATGCAGGTCCGCCAGATCGCGGGCATGCGGGGCCTGGTGGCCAATCCCCGTGGCGACATGATCCCCCGTCCGATCAAGAGCAATTTCCGCGAGGGTCTGGCGATGCTCGAGTACTTCATCGCCACTCCCGGCGCCCGCAAGGGCCTGGTAGATACCGCGTTGCGTACCGCGGACTCCGGATATCTCACTCGCCGTCTGGTGGATGTGGCCCAAGAGGTCATCATCAACGAGCGCGACCCGTTTGAAGCCGGAGGACCGGTTCGGGGCATCTGGATTGAGGACGTCATGCCCGACCAGCCCGGCAAGCGAACCTACCTGGAAACCCGCCTGTTCAGCCGCACGCTGGCTGAAGATGTGACCCTGGACGACGGCACCGTGCTGGAGCAGGGCACCATCGTCGGCGACGAGGAGATGGCCCGGCTTCGCGACGATCCCACGGTGACCCGAGTCCGAGTGATGTCCCCCCTCACCGACGACTCCGAGGTGGGGATCAGCCGCGCCTCCTACGGGCTCTCCTTGGCCACCGGCCAGCCCATCGAGGTGGGTGAGGCCGTCGGCGTGATCGCCGCTCAGTCCATCGGGGAACCGGGTACCCAGTTGACCATGCGGACCTTCCACACCGGCGGCGTGGCCGGCAAGGACATCGCCGGCGGTCTGCCCCGGGTGGTGGAGCTGTTCGAGGCCCGCACACCAAAGGGCAAGGCAGAGCTGACCAGGATTTCAGGCGTGGTCCGCATCAACGAGGAGGACGGCAAGGCCAGCCGCCTGGCCGTAGTGGGCGACGACGGTGCCGAGTGGTCCATAGTGATCGACCCGGCCTGGAAGCTGGCTGTGGTCGAGGGCCAAGAGGTGTCGGCCGGCGATCCGGTAGCCCAAGCCGACGGGCCCCGTGATCCCAAGGAGCTTCTCGAGATCCGCGGGGTGCGGGAAACTCAGCAGTACCTGGTAGACGAGGTGCAGCGGGTGTACCGAGACCAGGGCGTTTCCATCCACGACAAGCACATCGAGCTGATCGTCCGCCAGATGACCCGTCGAGTGGCCATCCAGGAACCGGGAGACTCCGACTTCCTGCCTGGTGAGCGGGTTGACTCTCAGGTGTTCACCAACGTGAACCGCTCCTTGGCTCAAGAGGGCAAGCGCCCCGCCGAGGGACGACCTGAGCTCATGGGGATCACCAAGGCCTCCCTGGCCACCGACTCCTGGCTTTCGGCCGCGTCGTTCCAAGAGACCACTCGAGTACTGACCGAGGCCGCCATCGAGTCTCGTCGAGACGGGCTCATCGGCCTCAAGGAGAACATCATCATCGGCAAGCTGATCCCAGCCGGGACCGGCATGGAGATGTACCGGGAGATCGCCACCCACGCTCCCGACTACACCCCGATGGAGTACTACACCTCTGCCGACGACGACGTTGACCTGGCAGATCAGTTTGCCCAATGGGCCACACCGCCCGACGCCACCGAAGCCGACGTGTTGCCGATGGGGAACATAGGCACCTAAACTTAGAATTGGAGCGCGGCCTTCGCTGCGCCCTCAATCTTTTTTCAATCAGCCCTAGGAAGTGCTGTGCCCACGATTCAGCAACTGGTGCGCAAGGGTCGCCAGTCCAAATTCCGCAAGGAGAAGACGCCGGCTCTCAAGGGCGCGCCCCAGCGGCGGGGGGTATGCACTCGGGTTTATACCACGACTCCGAAAAAGCCGAACTCCGCACTCCGGCGAGTAGCCCGCGTCCGGCTGACCAGCGGCATGGAGGTCACCGCTTACATCCCTGGCGAGGGGCACAACCTCCAGGAACACTCCATCGTGCTGGTGCGAGGCGGTCGAGTTCGCGACCTGCCCGGCGTCCGCTACAAGATCATCCGCGGTACCCTCGACACGTCGGGAGTCACCGACCGCCGCCAAGCTCGCAGCCGCTACGGCGCCAAGAAGGACGTCTAGTCATGCCTCGTAAGGGCCCGGCGGGGCGACGCGATCTTCCCAACGACCCAGTCCACGATTCGTTGCTGGTCACCCAGTTCGTCAACAAGATCCTGCAACGGGGCAAGCGCTCCACCGCAGAGCGAATCGTGTACGGCGCACTCGACATCGTGGAGCAGAAGACCAGCGCCGAGCCGCTGGGCACCCTGAAGCGGGCCGTGGACAATGTGCGTCCCCAACTCGAGGTCCGCAGCCGCCGAGTCGGCGGCGCCACCTATCAGGTCCCTGTGGACGTCCGCCCACGACGGGCGAACACCCTGGCCATCCGCTGGATCGTCAACCATGCCCGTGAGCGGCGTGAGCGCACCATGATGGATCGGCTGGCCAACGAAATCCTGGATGCCTCCAATGGCCTAGGTGCGTCGGTAAAACGGCGCGACGACTTGCACAAGATGGCAGAGTCGAACCGGGCCTTCGCCCATTACCGCTGGTAAGCGGCCTTACCCCCTGAGCGACATGTCTCGTCACCCGCTGGAAAAGACCCGCAACATTGGCATCATGGCCCACATTGACGCGGGAAAAACCACGTGCACCGAGCGCATCCTCTACTACACCGGCAAGGCCTACAAGCTCGGAGAAGTCCACGACGGCGCCGCCACCATGGACTGGATGGAACAGGAGCAAGAGCGGGGCATCACCATCACCTCGGCCGCCACCACCGCAGAGTGGGCCGGGCACCGGATCAACATCATCGACACTCCCGGCCACGTGGACTTCACCATGGAGGTAGAGCGCTCGTTGCGGGTGCTCGACGGCGCAGTGGCCCTATTCGACGGTGTGGCCGGTGTGGAACCCCAGTCGGAGACGGTTTGGCGGCAAGCCAACAAGTACGGCGTCCCCCGAATCTGCTTCATCAACAAGCTTGACCGCACTGGTGCCAACTTCGAGCGGGCCGTGCTTACGATCTCCGAGCGGCTGCGGGCCAATACCGCAATAGTGCAGTTGCCCATCGGGATTGAAGCCGACCTGCTCGGCGTGGTCGACCTAGTGGAAATGCAGGGCTTGGTGTGGCGAGGTGATGACCTGGGCGCGACCTGGGATGTCACCGAGATTCCGGACGACCTTAAGGAAAGAGCCGAGGAGGCCCGCCTCGAGCTCATCGACCTGCTCACCCAGTTCGATGAGAACTTGTTGGAGAAATACATCGAAGACGAGGACTCGATCACTCCCGCCGACCTGCGGGCCTCGCTGCGGGCCTGCACGTTGTCGCTTGACATCGTCCCCGTGCTGTGCGGGTCGGCCTTCAAGAACAAGGGCGTGCAGCCTCTGCTCGACGCGATTATCGAATACCTCCCCTCCCCGCTGGACATCCCCCCGGTCAAGGGCACCCACAAGGGCGAGGAGTGCGAGCGGCCCGCCGACGACGAGGCCCCGTTCAGCGCGCTGGCGTTCAAGATCATGAGCGACCCCCATGTCGGCAAGCTCACCTATTTCCGGGTGTATAGCGGCCAACTGGAGAAGGGCAGCCAGGCGATCAACCCCCGCACCGGACGCAAGGAGCGGATCGGGCGCATCCTCGAGATGCACGCCAACGACCGAGAAGATCTCGACGTTGTTCGGGCCGGAGACATCGTGGCCGGTATCGGCCTCAAAGACGTGCGCACCGGCGACACCTTGGCCCACCCCAACCACCCCCTCGAGCTGGAGCAAATGGACTTCCCCGACCCGGTGATCCAGGTGGCGGTGGAGCCCCGAACCAAAGCCGACCAAGACAAGTTGGGCAAGGCTATGTCGGCCCTGGCCGAGGAGGACCCCACTTTCCAAGTCCGCACCGACGAGGAGACCGCGCAAACCCTCATCGCCGGCATGGGCGAACTGCATCTTGAGGTGCTGGTGGAGCGGATGCTGCGGGAGTTCAACGTGGACGCCTCGGTGGGCAAGCCGCAGGTGGCCTACCGGGAGACGATCTCAGCGCTGGTGAACAAGTTCACCTACACCCACAAGAAGCAGACCGGCGGCTCCGGCCAGTACGCCGAGATCACCTTCGATTTGGAACCCAACACCCCCGGCAAGGGCTACGAATTCGCCAGCGAGGTCACCGGCGGGCGCATCCCCCGGGAGTACATCCCTGCGGTGGACAACGGCATGCAGGACGCCATGACCACCGGGCCTCTGGCCGGCTTCCCCGTCGTCGATCTCAAGGTGACCCTCACCGACGGCAAACACCATGAGGTGGATTCGTCGGACATGGCGTTCAAGATTGCGGCCACCGCCGCCTTCCGCGAGGCCGCCCGCAAGGCCAAGCCAATCCTCCTGGAGCCCATCATGGCCGTCGACGTCGTGACGCCCGAGGAGTACATGGGCGACGTGATCGGCGATTTGAACGGTCGCCGGGGCAAGATCGACAGCATGGAACAGCGGGGCCGCGAACAAATTGTCAAGGCCCATGTGCCACTCTCGGAAATGTTCGGGTACGCTACCGAACTCCGGTCGCGGACACAGGGGCGTGCAACGCACACCATGCAGTTCGACACCTACCGGCAGGCGCCTGCCAAGGTGCAAGAGGAGATAATCGCCCGCATTCGGGGCGAATAATCAGGGACAAAGAGCCCGTTTTCGGAGGATAGAAAATGGCTAAGGAAACATTTGAGCGCACCAAGCCGCACTTGAACGTGGGCACGATGGGCCACATCGACCACGGCAAGACCACCCTGACTGCGGCAATCACCAAGGTGCTATCGGAGGCCGATCCCACCACCACTCAGTTCACCGAGTTCGACAACATCGACAAGGCCCCTGAAGAGCGGGAGCGGGGAATCACCATCAACGTGGCCCACGTGGAGTATGAGACCTCCAACCGGCACTACGCCCACGTCGATATGCCCGGCCACGCCGACTACATCAAGAACATGATCACCGGTGCCGCCCAGGTGGACGGCGCCATATTGGTGGTGTCGGCCGCCGACGGCCCTATGCCCCAGACCCGGGAGCACGTGCTGTTGGCCCGTCAGGTGGGCGTGCCCGCCATTGTGGTGGCCCTGAACAAGGTCGACATGGTGGACGACGAGGAGCTGCTAGAGCTAGTGGAGCTCGAAGTGAGGGAGCTGCTTAACGAGTACGACTTCCCCGGCGACGACATCCCCGTCATCCCGGTGTCGGCCCTCAAGGCCCTCGACGGTGACGGCGACGCTGCCCAGCAGGTGATCGACCTGATGGAGCAGGTGGACTCCTACATCGAGGAGCCCGAGCGCGACGTGGACAAGCCGTTCCTGATGCCCATCGAAGACGTGTTCTCCATCACCGGGCGGGGCACCGTGGTCACTGGCCGGGTGGAGCAGGGCATCGTCAACACAGGCGACAAGGTGGAGATAGTCGGCATTAAGGACACGGCCGAGACGGTGTGCACCGGAGTGGAGATGTTCCGCAAGCTGCTGGATGAAGGCCGCGCCGGCGACAACATCGGCGCCCTGTTGCGGGGCACTGACAAGGACGAGGTCCAGCGGGGCCAGGTGCTGGCCAAGCCGGGATCCATCACCCCCCATACCAACTTCGAGGCCCAGGTCTACGTGCTGACCAAGGAGGAGGGCGGACGCCACAAGCCCTTCTTCAGCAACTACCGGCCCCAGTTCTACTTCCGTACTACCGACGTCACCGGTACCATCGCCCTGCCCGAGGGCACCGAGATGTGCATGCCTGGTGACAACACGGAAATGGTCGTGGAGCTGATCGCCCCGATCGCCATGGACGAGGGCCTGCGCTTCGCCATCCGCGAGGGTGGCCGTACCGTGGGCGCGGGCACCGTCACCAAGATCGTCAAGTAGCTCTCATGGCCGCAGGACAGAAAATCCGCATCCGGTTGAAGGCCTACGATCACGAGATCATCGACCAATCCACCAAGAAGATCGTGGAAACGGTCAAGCGCACTCAGGCCGATCTGCGGGGACCTGTCCCGTTGCCCACCGAAAAACACCGATTCACTGTGATCCGGTCACCCCACAAAGACAAGGACAGCCGCGAGCACTTCGAGATCCGCATTCACAAGCGCTTGCTCGACATCGTGGATCCCGGGCCCAAGACCGTGGATTCCCTTCAGCGACTGGACCTGCCTGCGGGCGTCGACATCGAGATCAAGCTCCAGCACGGCTGACGGGTGGCCGGGGCGGCTGACCGACCCATAGTGGTGTGGCCTTCCAGGTAATCCTGCTCCGGGTCTCCGGACCCGACCGTCCCGGACTCTTCGCAGCCCTCCTCAACGTACTCACCGCTGGCGGGGCCCAGATTCAAGACGTGGAGCAGGTGGTCATCCGCCGCCAACTCACCCTGGGCATTGTGATGGAGGTTCCTCCCGGTCAAGACCTGCTCAAAGACCTGCTGCTGTTCGGCTGGGAGCAGAAGGTGACCGTGGAATTCGACGTGGTCGATCCCACCCCCACTGCCCACAGCGGCGCCTACGCCGTCACCGTGTTGGGCCGGGAGCTGACCCCGGCGATGCTGGCTACCACCGCCACCGCCATCGCCGAAGGCGGCGGCAACATCAACCGCATCGTGCGCCTGTCCCGCTATCCCATCTACAGCTACGAACTACTGGTGGAGGGAGGCGACGCTGACGCCATCCGGCGCAATCTGCTGTCGGTGGCCGGAGCCAACCCCGAATTCGATGTGGCCATCCAGCGGGAAGGCCTGGCCCGGCGGGCCAAGCGGGTGGCCCTGCTCGACGTGGACTCCACCCTGATTCAAGATGAGATGATCGACCTGCTGGCCGCCGAGGCCGGGTGTGTGGAGGTGTGCCAGAAGCTGACCGAGCAGGCCATGCGGGGGGAGATCGACTTCGAAACCGCCCTGCGAGACCGGGTTCGCCTCCTAGCCGGGTTGGACGAGGCTGCACTGGAGCGGGTGTGGGACCAAGTCACCCTTACCCCTGGAGCTAGGACGTTTTTGACCACCCTTCAGCGGCTGGGCTTTGCCATCGCCATCGTGAGCGGCGGCTTCACCCGGTTCTGCAATCGGCTCAAACAGGACTTCGACCTCGACTACGCCTACGCCAACACTCTGGAGATTGCCGACGGGAAGCTCACCGGCAATTTGGAAGGCCCGATCGTGAACCGGGCCCGCAAGGCCGAGATCCTCCACGAGGTGGCCGCCGCCGAAGGGGTGTCACCCGAGCAGGTCGTAGCCGTGGGCGACGGAGCAAACGACATCGACATGCTCACCGCCGCGGGCCTGGGCATCGCCTTCAACGCCAAGCCCAAGGTCCGCCAGGCAGTCGACACTGCGGTAAGCGTTCCCTATCTCGACGCGGTGCTGTTCGTGTTGGGCGTCAGCCGCGAAGAAGTCGAAGCCGAGGGAATCTGACCCTGCCCCATGCAGTTTGACCCCGCGCCCATTCGCAGCCTGTTGTTTGTCCCCGCCAACCGGCCGGATCGAATGCAAAAGGCACTGGCGTCGGAGGCCGACGGAGTGGTGTTCGACCTGGAGAGCGCCATTCCCCGCGGGGCAGCCGCAGAGGCCCGAGCCTGCGTTCGCCAGGCACTGGAATCCCACACGCCGGATCAACCGGCGGTATTCGTACGGGTTTCGGCGGTTGGCACTACCGACTTCGCCCCCGATGTAGATGCCTGCCTCCACCCATCACTGACCTCGGTGATGCTGCCCCAGGTTGTTGGCCCGGAGGAAGTAGCCGAGGCCGACGCCGCCCTAGAAGGCACCGAGACCCTGATTATGCCGCTGGTGGAGACTGCATCGGCGGTACGCCAGGCCTATGAACTGGCCACCGCCTCCGAGCGGGTGGCCTACATGGGCGGCGCCACCGGACGCCATGGCGACTTGGGCCGCTCTGTGGGCTTCCAGTGGACTCCCGACGGCACAGAAACCCTGTATCTGCGCCAAAAGGTGCTCATCGATGTGCGTTCGGCCGGGGTGCCCAATCCTTTGTCCGGCCTCTGGGGCATAGTCGACGACCTCGACGGCCTCAATCAGTTCGCTCAGCAGACCCGGCAATTCGGCTATGAGGGCATGATGATCATCCACCCCACCCACATTCCGATCGTCAACCAGATCTTCTCCCCCTCTCCTGATGAGATCGACAGTTGGCGCCGCCTCATCGCCGCTGTCGAGGAGGCCGAGGCCCAAGGTATCGGCGCCTTCCGCCACGAAGGCCGTCTCATCGACCACGCCCACCTCCTCACCGCCCAACAGAACCTCTCCCGCGCCCTCAAACTAAAACTCATCTGAGCGGCACTTAACCAAGGCAGGCTGGGGGGTGGCGTCGGGGCCAGGACTCGGCGGCACCGTCCGCCGAGCCGCCCCGACGACAGGACCCGCCAGCCTGCCGGGAGATGGCAATTCGCTCCTCAGCAACACAAATCGCCTACCGGGCTGCTACAACACTGCTATGGCACAGACCACATTCGGCGACACAACCATCAATACCGGCGGCGATCTTCCCGCAGTGGGATCAGCAGCACCGGCGTTCACGCTGACCGGCGGCGACCTGTCCCCCGTCACGCTGGAGGGCCTGACCGGCCGCAACGTGGTGCTCAATATTTTCCCCAGCATCGACACCGGAGTGTGCGCCAACAGCGTTCGGGCCTTCAACGAGCGGGCCGCCGGTCTCGACAACACCACCGTGATCTGCGCCTCGATGGACCTGCCCTTCGCCGGCTCCCGCTTCTGCGGCGCTGAGGGCATCGAGAACGTGACCATCGGCTCCATCTTCCGCAACCGGGAGTTCTTGGACGACTACGGCGTGGAGATGGTCGACGGCCCCCTGTCCGGCCTCACCGCCCGAGCCGTGGTGGTCATTTCCCCTGACGGCACCGTGGCCCACTCTGAGCTCGTAGCCGCCATCGCCGACGAGCCCAACTACGACGCCGCCCTTAACGCCTGCTCCTGACCGGGGCTGCCTCGCTACTTGGGAGTGAACACCCGACGAGCCAGTTCGCGGATGCGCTGACCCATAGGGTCGCGTTCAGGATGCTGGGCTGCTTCGGCGTCTTCCAGCTCTTGCACGACTTCATGTCGTTCGACGTAGCTGGATAGGAAAGCCTGGATAGTGGCTGCGGCCGGTAGGGCCAGCACCGCTCCCACCGCCCCCAGAAGCAAGCTGCCGACAATCACTGCGCCAAACGCCACGGTCACATGGATCTCCATGGTGTGGGCGGTCACCTTGGGTTGGAGCAGGTAGTTCTCCACCTGCTGATACACCACGATGGCGATCAGAATGGCCAGTCCGATGGACGGTTTGTCCAGCAGCCCGATTATCACGGGCAGTGCCCCGGCAATATAAGTCCCGATAACCGGGACGAATTGGGATACCAAGCCCACCCACATCGCCATCGGCATGGGGAATGGCGCGCCTACCAGCCAGAACACTAGCCAATGAACCAAGAACGAAATCACCGCCAGGATCAGCCGGCTGTAGATGTATCCACCGGTCTTGTCGATCGCCAGATTCCAGATGCTCAGCACTTGGCGCTGATGATCGGGCGACAGCAGGGAGCAGATGTTGCGGCGCAGCTTGGGCCCCTCAGCGACCAGATAGAACGTGAACAGCGCAATGGTCAGGATCTGGAACAGCACTTGTAGCACAGTGGCACCAAGGTTGATCAGATTGTCGGCCAGCCGGGTGGCCAGGTTGGCGACCGCCCCACCCTCCTGAAACTCATCAAGCAGCCCTTGGGCGTCGACCTCGATGTCGAAGGTGTCCTCCAGCCAATCCTCGATGTCGTTGATGTAGCCGGGGGCGTCATCGGCAAATTCACCGATTTGATCGGCCAAAACCGTGCCAATGGCCCACAGGAACAACCCGATTGCCGCGAGCAGTGCCAGAAACATGATCCCAGTGCCCACTCCCCGGCGAATGCCCACCCGCTCCATGCGGTTCACGGCGGGCTCCAGCGCGAAGGACAAAAAGAACGACACCAGCACGATCACAATGAGCGTTCTCAGCTCTTCGACCAGCCATGCCAGCACGTACAGCCCACCCAGGGCCGCTGCGCCAGTCAGGATGGCGCGAAACAGCCATGGCGGGACGTTCTGGGACGGTGTCTCTTCAGACGAAACGTCGTCCACGTTTTCACGCTAACCCTCGCCTTTTGCCCAGTCGGGGATTTGGTCCATCCACAGGTGCCCGCTATCCTTTATAACTCGTGCCGGCTCCGGTCGGCACTGTTCGTGTCAAACGAAGTCCGTCCAGGCCCGCAAGGAGCACTCACCCTGCTCTGGGAACCGGATGGCACAACCGAAGCCCGCTCCGCCGGGAAGTCCCACTCGCTGGGTCTGCGCCCGTGCGGAGCGTTCGCGTGAAGGCAGGGTCGCGATGGTTGCCAAGGCGATTGTCGGCGAAAAACTAGGAATGACCCAAGTATGGGACGAGGACGACCGAGTCGTGCCCGTTACCGTGCTGCGGGTGGAGCCCTGCCGGATCGTGCAGGTCAAACGTCCAGAAACAGACGGCTACTCCGCCCTCCAGGTGACCTTTGGGACCCAGAGCCCCGATCGGTTGACTCAACCGGAGCGAGGCCACTTGGACAAGGCCGGCGTCGCTCCCGGCCGCAAGCTGGTGGAACTGCGCCTCGATGACGTAGGTACCTACGAGGCCGGCCAGGAGATCGGGGCCGACGTATTCGACGGCGGCGAACTGGTGGATGTCACCGGCGTCAGCAAAGGCAAAGGCTTCTCCGGTGTCATGAAGCGGCACAATTTCAGCGGTCAAAAGGCCAGCCACGGTGCCCACAAGGTCCATCGCAAGCCCGGTGCGGTCGGCCAGTGCGCCACCCCTTCGAGGATTTTCCGAGGCAAGAAGATGCCCGGTCGGGCCGGTGCAGAGAAGGTCACCACGCTGAACCTCCAGGTGGTGCGGGTGGATAGCGAGAATGACTTGATCTTGCTCAAGGGCTCGGTTCCCGGTCGTCGAGGATCCACCGTGCTGATTCGCAGCGCGGTGAAGAACGGGGCGAAATGACTACCGTCACCGTTCGCAATCCCTCCTCCGGGCGGAAAACCGGGTCGGTGGACCTGGATCCCGAGGTGTTCGGCATTGAGCCCAACGTGGCCGCCATGCACCAAGTGGTCACGGCCCAGCTGGCGGCCCGGCGTCGGGGTACCCAGAGCACCAAGACCAGAGCCGAAGTCAGAGGCGGTGGCGGCAAGCCGTGGCGTCAGAAGGGCACCGGCCGCGCCCGTCATGGCTCGACCCGCAATCCCCAATGGCGGGGAGGGGGCGTGGCCCTCGGTCCCAAACCCCGGAGCTATCGCCAGCGCACGCCCAGGAAGATGATCCGCTTGGCCCTTCGATCGGCGCTGTCCGACCGGGCTCGCGATGAGAAGGTGGTGGTGGTCGACCGCTGGCGGTTCGATTCCCCCCGCACCAAAGATGCGATGGCCGCACTCAACGCATTGAAGGTGGAAGGTCGGGTGCTGTTGGTGGCGGAGCGAGATGAGACCGACGTGTGGAAGAGCTTCCGCAACCTTCCCCAAGTCCACCTCATCAGCCCCAGAGAACTGAATGCCTATGACGTGCTGGTGTCCGACGTGGTGGTGTTCACCCTCGACACCCTGCCCACTTCCATCGCTGCCGAATCGGACGCAGCCGATGTCGACACTGACGAAGCCAGCGCTGACGAAGGGCCCGGCGGAGCCGCCGATGACGATGGGAGAGCATCATGAAGGATCCCCGCGACGTTGTGCTCGCCCCAATCGTCTCCGAGAAGTCCTACGAGCTGCTAGAGGCCAACGTTTACACCTTCCGAGTCCATCCCACCGCCTCCAAGCCCGAGATCAAGGACGCGGTGGAGTCGCTATTCGGCGTCACCGTTTTGAAGGTCAACACCATGAATCGCAAGGGCAAACGCCGTCGCAACCGGCGCAGCCCCACCTTCGGCCGCCGCCCCGATGTCAAGCGGGCGTTAGTCACCTTGGCCGAGGGTGACGAGATTGAGTTGTTCGACGTCTGAGGCACACCATGGCAGTACGTAGACGAAATCCCACCAGCCCCGGACAGCGCTTTCAGACGGTGTCGGACTTCTCGGGCATCACCGCCACCAAGCCGGAACGGTCGCTGGTGGTCAAGAAGACCAGCACCGGTGGACGCAACAACCACGGCCGCAAAACCTCCCGGCATCGGGGCGGCGGCCACAAGCAGCGCTATCGCGTCATCGACTTCAAGCGGGCCAAGGACGGCGTCCCAGCCACGGTGGCCTCGGTGGAATATGACCCCAACCGCAACTGCCGAATCCTGTTGCTGCATTTCCACGACGGGGAAAAGCGGTACATCTTGGCGCCGGAAGGCGTCGGAGTAGGCGACATTTTGCAGAACGGTCCTGGCTCCGAAATCCGGCCGGGCAACGCCTTGCCGTTGCGTTATATCCCGGTGGGAACCACCGTCCATGCCGTGGAGTTGAAGCCCGGAGGCGGTGCCCGCATGGCCCGCTCCGCAGGCTCCAGTGCCCAGCTCGTGGCCAAAGAGGGCAGCTTCGCCACTGTTCGACTGCCCAGTACCGAGATGCGCCGAGTACCCATCGACTGCCGGGCCACCGTGGGAGCGGTGGGCAACGCTGAGGCTGAGCTCATCAAGCTGGGCAAGGCTGGCCGAGCCCGCTGGAAGGGAGTGCGGCCGCAAACCCGAGGCGTGGCCATGAACCCTGTAGACCACCCGTTGGGCGGTGGCGAGGGCAAGTCCTCCGGCGGGCGCCACCCCGTGTCGCCGTGGGGCAAGCCCGAGGGTCGCACTCGCAACAAGAAGAAGAAGTCACAGCAGATGATCGTCCGACGGCGCCGTACTCGCGGCGGGCGTCGCTAAGGGGGACCGCACATGCCCAGGAGTTTGAAGAAGGGTCCGTTTGTCGACGGCCACTTGTTGCGCAAGGTCGATGCGCTCAACGATCAGAACAACAAGCAGGTCATCCGGACGTGGTCCCGCCGCTCCACCATCATTCCCGACATGGTGGGACACACCATCGCCGTCCACGACGGGCGCAAGCACGTACCGGTGTACATCACCGAGTCGATGGTGGGCCACAAGCTGGGCGAATTCGCCCCCACTCGCACGTTCCGGGCCCACGCGGGGCAAGAACGGGGAGTCCGTCGCTGATGGCCGCGGTCACCGTGGGCACCGACACCCGTCCGGGCAGCCGGGCCGTGGCCAGGTATGTGCGCTCGTCGGCCTACAAGGCCCGAGAGGTGCTCGACTTGGTCCGAGGGAAGTCATATTCCGAGGCCCGGGAGATATTGACCTTCTCCGAACGGCGCATCTCCGACACGATCGCCAAGTGCCTCGACTCCGCGGTGGCCAACGCCGAGCACAACGATGACCTCGACGGCGACGAGCTGTTTGTCGCCGCCTGCTATGCCGACGAAGGGCCCACGCTGAAGCGCTGGCGACCGCGAGCCAGGGGCCGTGCCACCCGCATCCGCAAGCGGACCTGTCACATCACCGTGGTGGTGGCTCGCTATTCCGACGAGGAACTGGCCGCCATCGATGCCCGCATGGCCCTCAAGGGCTCCGGTCGGCGCAGCTCGGCCGCTGAAGCCCGCCGCCGCCGGGTGGCAGCCAGCCGGGAACGAGACGCTGAGCGGGCCGAAGAGCTCGAGGACGAATACGACGAGGGCGACATCAAAACCGCTGACGAGGCAGAACTCCTCGACGACGACATCGAGGCATCCGAGGAAGACCTCGAAGAGGAGGCTGCGGAGGAGGATGTCGAAGTCGTCGCTGAAGAGGCTGACGAAGAAGTCGAGGACGACATCGAGGACGCCGCCGAAGAAGCTGACGAGTCCGATGACGAGGCCGACGAAACAGCCGCTGTAGTCGAGACCGCCGAAGAAGACGAGAAGGATTCCTAATGGGCCAGAAGATCAATCCTTACGGATTCCGACTCGGAGTTACCACCGACTGGAAATCGCGCTGGTTCGCCAACCGGCGAGAGTACGGCGACTTCATCATCGAAGACTGGAAGGTTCGCGACTATCTGATGACGGAGCTGCCCCACGCCGCCATCAGCCGCATCGAGATCGAGCGCACCCGCGATCGACTGCGAGTGGACGTTCACACCGCCCGTCCGGGAATCGTTATCGGGCGCCGGGGAAGCGAGGCCGACCGGCTCCGCAACGGCCTGGCCAAGATCACCGGCAACAACCGGGTCCAGCTCAACATCCAGGAGATCAAGCAGCCCGAGTTGGACGCCGCCCTCATTTCCCAGGGAGTGGCCGACCAGCTGGCCAACCGGGTGGCTTTCCGCCGAGCTATGAAGCGGGCGGTCCAAAACGCCCAGAAGGCCGGCGCCCTCGGCATCCGGGTGCAGTGCTCAGGTCGCTTGGGCGGCTCGGAGATGGCCCGCACCGAGTGGTACCGAGAGGGTCGGGTTCCCTTGCACACTCTTCGGGCCGATATCGATTACGGCTTCCGCGAGGCCCACACCACCTACGGCCGCATCGGGGTGAAGGTGTGGATCTACAAGGGCGACATCCTCCCCTACAAGACCCAGGCCGAGGACAAGATCAGTCGAGAGGCAGCTATGGCGGTGGGCGAGGCATCCGGCACCCAAAAGCCCCGGGCAGTGGTCTCGTCGGCCGCAGCCCGGCGCCAAGCCGATCTAGACCGCCCCGAGGACACCGAAGAACCCGCACCGTTGATCAAAGAAGCCGATCCAGAGTTCGAGAAGTTGCTTGAGGAAGAGGAGGACATCCTCCGCACCACCCGCGAGCACCGCGAGACACCGCACTTCCGACCGGGCGACGCGGACTGACCGTTATGTTCACCCCCGCGATCTCCGAACGTTGCAAAGGCCAGGACCAGCCATGTTGATGCCCAAAAAGGTCAAGCACCGCAAACACCATCGCGGCCGGACCAAGGGCGCTGCCAAGGGAGGCACCAGCGTGACCTTCGGCGAGTACGGCATCAAGGCCCTCGAGCCGGGGTGGATCACGGCGCGCCAAATCGAGGCCACCCGTATCGCCATCACCCGGCACATCCGACGGGGTGGCAAAGTTTGGATCAACATCTTTCCCGACAAGCCAGTCACCGAGAAACCGGCGGAAACCCGTATGGGCTCGGGCAAGGGCAACCCAGAGCGCTGGGTTGCCGTGGTCAAGCCGGGCCGCATCCTGTTCGAACTGTCCTACCACGACCGCGACGTGGCCAAGACTGCCATTGAGCGGGGAATCCAGAAGCTCCCGATAAAGGCTCGATTCGTCGAGCGCCAGGAGGGCTGATCGCCATGGCTCGCAAGACAACGTGGCAGAGCCTCAGCGACGCCGATCTCATCGAACAGCTAGACGAGGCCAAAGACGAGGTGTTCAAGCTCCGCTTCCAGATCGTCACTGGCCGCCTGGACAACACGGCCCGTCTCAAGCAGGCCAAGAAGGAGGTGGCTCGGGCCATGACCGAGCTGCGCATGCGGGAGATCCAAGCTGCCGAGGCGCTGGAAGCCGAGGCGCTGGAAGCCGAGATGAAGGAGGCTGGCGATGGCTGACCCGACGACTGAGACGCACTCCGAAACCCGGCCCAACCGCCGCAAAGTGCGGGAAGGAATGGTGACGTCTGTTGCCATGGACAAGACCGCGGTAGTGGTTTCCACCGATCGCGTCCGCCATCGCCGTTACAACAAGACGGTGCAGCGCACTACTCGCCTGTACGTCCACGACGAGTCCAACCAACTCGCGGTGGGCGACCGAGTGCGGGTGCAGGAAACCCGCCCTCTTTCCAAGACCAAGCGGTGGCGGCTGCTCGAAATCGTGGAGCGTGCCCGATGATCCAACAAGAGACCCGGGTCAAGGTGGCCGACAACTCCGGCGCCAAAGAGGTGCTGTGCATTCGGGTACTGGGTTCGTCCCGGAAGCGCTACGCCACCATCGGCGACGTGTTCGTGGCCACTGTCAAGGACGCAATGCCCGGCGCTGCCGTCCGCAAGGGCGAAGTAGTGCGCTGTGTGCTGGTCCGGGCCAAGAAGGAAAGGCGCCGCAAAGACGGCTCCTATATCCGCTTCGACGAGAACGCCGCCGTGCTCATCAACGATCAGCAGCAGCCCAGAGGAACCCGCATCTTCGGTCCCGTGGGCCGAGAGCTGCGCGACAAGCGCTTCATGCGCATTGTGTCGCTTGCACCGGAGGTGTTGTAGTCGCCATGAAGATCCGCAAGGGAGACCGGGTTCGTGTGCTCAGCGGGAAAGACCGCGGCAAGGAAGGCGAGGTGGTCTTCGCCTTCCCGGCCGAGGGAACGGTGATCGTGGACGGCGTGAACATCGCTACCAAGCACCAAGGGCCTCGTCAGGGAATCATGCAGACCGGCATCATCGACAAGGAGATGCCCATCAGGATCTCCAACGTGGCGGTGATCAGCCCTGCCGACGGCCAACCCACTCGGGTGGGATACCGGTTCGACACCGATGGTCGAAAGATCCGCATCTGCCGCCGCACTGGAGTTGATCTGTAATGGCCGCCACCGCAACTGCCCCCCGATTACAAGCCTTGTATCGGGAAGAGATCCGCGACCAGCTCAAAGAGCGGTTGGAGCTGGACAACATCATGGAAGTGCCCCGCTTCGTGAAGATCGTGGTGAACATGGGCGTCGGCGAAGCCGTGGCCCAGGCCAAGCTGCTCGACGGCGCTGTGGCCGATCTGACCACCATCGCCGGCCAGCGTCCCGTCATCACTCGGGCCAAGAAGTCCATCGCCAACTTCAAGATACGCGAGGGGAACCCCATCGGCGCCAAGGTCACCCTGAGGGGTGCCCGCATGTGGGAATTCTTGGACCGCCTCATCAATCTGGCCATCCCTCGCATCCGAGACTTCCGGGGCCTCTCGCCCCGCTCCTTTGACGGGAACGGCAACTACTCCTTCGGGGTCACCGAGCAGCTCATCTTCCCCGAGGTCGACTACGACTCCATCGACACCATCAGAGGCATGGACATCACAATCGTTACCACCGCAAGAACTGACGAGGAGGGCCAAGCACTGCTTGAGGCTTTCTCGTTCCCATTCCGAGCCGAGGGACAGTAACTCAATGGCAAAAAAGGCGCTTGTACAAAAGCAACAGCGAACGCCCAAGTTCAAGGTGCGGGCCTATACCCGCTGCCGCCGCTGCGGCCGACCCCGAGCCGTGTACCGCAAGTTCGGTCTCTGCCGGGTGTGTCTGAGGGAGCTGGCTCACGCCGGTGAGATCCCCGGCCTGACCAAGGCGAGCTGGTGAGGTGATGCAACTGTGACTATGACCGACCCCATCGCCGACATGTTGACCCGCATCCGCAACGCCAATACCGCTATGCGCGACGAGGTGAAGATGCCGTCTTCCAAAATGAAGGTGGCGCTGGCCGACGTGCTGAAGCAGGAGGGCTACATCAGCAACTTCGAGGTGGCCCAGGACAATGCCGGGCCCGGACAGACCCTCACCATCGACATGAAGTACTCCGACCAGCGCGAACGGGTGATCTCCGGCATCACCCGAGTTTCCAAGCCCGGTCTGCGGGTGTACTCCAAGTCGGAAAACATCCCCCGGGTGCTGGGCGGCCTTGGGGTGGCCATCGTGTCCACCAGCAAGGGCTTGATGAGCGACCGCGAGGCTCGCCGCCGTCGCATGGGCGGCGAAGTGGTCTGCGTGGTCTGGTAGGAGGCCTGCGGTGTCACGAGTTGGAAAGAACCCGATCCCGGTGCCCGACGGTGTCGATGTGGCCATCGACGGCGCCCACGTCACCGTCACCGGCAATCGCGGCACGCTGGAGCACGACCTTCCTGAGGTCATCTCGGCCCGGATCGAAGACGGCTTCGTAGTCGTCGATCGGACCGATGAGCAGCGCAATACCAAGGCCCTGCACGGATTGAGCCGCTCGCTGTTGGCCAACATGGTTACCGGCGTCAGCGAGGGCTTCCGCAAAGAACTTGAGATCGTCGGGGTGGGCTACCGGGCCATCGCTCAGGGCGCGGGCAAGATCGAGTTGCAATTGGGGTTCAGCCATCCGGTGCACGTCGAGGCACCCGATGGTGTCACGTTCGAAGTGCCCAACCAGACCAGCATCCATGTGCTGGGGATCGACAAGCAGGCGGTGGGTCAAGTGGCCGCCGACATCCGAGCCATCCGCAAGCCTGAGCCCTATCGAGGCAAGGGCATTCGCTACGCGGGTGAGCGGATCATCCGCAAAGCCGGCAAGGCTGCGAAGTGATTTGGGCAGGCAAGACCAGTAAGGCACGAAGAGAGACATGAGCAGCGTCAAGCACAAGCACGAGAGCCGAGCCCGGCGTCACCGGCGGGTTCGCAAGAAGATCCAGGGCACCGCTGAGCGCCCCCGCTTGGCCGTGTACCGGTCCAATCGCCACATTGTCGCCCAAGTCATCGACGACACCGCGGGCCACACCATCGTGTCGGCCTCCACCACCGAATCTGAGTTGCGATCCGGTCCCACCGGCAATGTGGCCGGGGCCGCCGCGGTCGGCAAGCTCATTGCCGAACGGGCCAAGGAGAGGAACATCACCGCGGTCGTATTCGATCGGGGCGGCTTCCGCTATCACGGGCGAGTCGCGGCCCTAGCAGATTCGGCCCGAGAAGCCGGACTGGAGTTTTAGTGACGATCATCACCGCTTCCCTCAATCTCTCCCCAAATAACTCGCGGAGGAGACAGCCATGACCGACACCTCAACCTCTACCCCAACGCCAACCGGCGACGGCCAGCTGCGCGACTCTCGGGTGATCAACATCAACCGGGTGGCCAAGGTGGTCAAGGGCGGACGCCGCTTCTCCTTCACCGCGCTGGTGGTGATTGGCGACGGCGCAGGACGGGTCGGTTTGGGCTACGGCAAAGCCAAAGAGGTGCCGCTGGCCATTCAGAAGGGAACCGAGGAAGCCCGGCGCAACCTGTTCCGGGTGCCGCTGGCCTCCTCCACCATCACCCATCCGGTGATTGGTGAGATGGGCGCGGGTCGGGTGCTGCTCAAGCCGGCGGCACCGGGTACTGGCGTAATTGCTGGGGGTGCCGCTCGAGCCATCCTCGAAGAAGCTGGAATCGGCGACGTGCTGTGCAAGTCGCTCGGCTCCCCCAACCACATCAACGTGGCTCGAGCCACCATTGCCGGACTCAAGGCCCTCAAGCGGCCCGACGAGGTGGCCCGTCAGCGGGGGATTCCCGCCGATGAGTTCGTCCCCGCCGGACTGCTTGCCGCCTACCGGGAGTCGGAGCGCACGGCTGCCGCGGCCGAAAACGAGGACGAAGAGGAGTAGCCGCCATGGCCATAAAGGTCACCCAGACCCGATCTCAGATCGGCACCCGACCCAAGCAGCGAGGCACGCTCCGAGCTTTGGGTCTGCGGGGCATCGGTCAGACCAACACCCTGCCAGATGCCCCTGAAATCCGGGGAATGATCGACAAGGTGTCCCACTTGATTTCTTGGGAGGAGACCGACGAGTCATGAAAGTTCACGATCTGAAACCGGCCCCGGGCTCCCGCAAGCGACCCCAGCGCAAGGCGCGGGGCATCGCCGGAAAGGGAGGCAAGACCGCAGGCCGGGGGACCAAGGGACAGCGGGCCCGGAGCAAGATCCCCGTCGGATTTGAAGGCGGCCAGATGCCTCTGGCCCGACGGGTGCCCAAGCTGCGAGGCTTCAAGAACCCATTCCGGGTGGAGTACCAAGCCATCAACCTCGATGTGATCGAGGCCACCGAACTGGACGAGATCACTCCTGAGGTTCTTCACCAGCGGGGGCTCTTGCACAAGGGGGCTTTGGCCAAAGTTCTGGGCCGCGGTGAGCTGACCCGAGCCGTCACTGTCAAGGCCCACGGCTTCTCTGAGTCAGCGAAAGCGGCCATCATCGCCGCAGGCGGTAGCGTGGAGGTGTTGCCCAAACCCTTCACCGGGCGGCCACCGGCCAAGGGCAACGCCCTCACCAACCGCTAGCCGAAACCAGACAGGGTCGAAGGAGTAGAAGTCACCGTGCTCACCAGGGTTTTGAACATGTTCCGGGTGGCCGACCTGCGGAACAAGATCCTGTTCACCCTGTCGATGCTGGTGATCTTCCGCCTCGGCGTGGCCATCCCCTCCCCCGGCGTCGACCTCGATGCCGTGGACCAGCTTCGCAATCAGGCCGATGCCGGAGGCGTTACCGGGCTATTGAACTTCTTCTCTGGCGGCGCCTTGTCGCAGTTCGCCATTTTCGCCCTCGGCATCTTCCCCTACATCACCGCATCCATCATCATGCAGGTGCTGGGCGTGGTGATCCCCCGCATCGAGCAGTGGCAGAACCAGGGTGCGGTGGGCCAGCGCAAGATCACCCAGTGGACCCGATACCTCACTATTTTCATCGCCGTCATCCAAGCCACCTCATTCTCCTTCTTGTTCCACAACGGCGGGGGCGGACTCAGCCTCACCGGTGGCAACGCCAACCAGGCCATTGATCTGCTGCCCAACTTCACCGCCCCCCGCGTATTCCTGGTGGTGCTTACCCTCACTGCTGGCACGGCCCTGTTGATGTGGATGGGAGAGCTCATCACCCAGAAGGGCATCGGCAATGGCATGTCGCTCATCATCTTCGCCTCGGTGGTCTCCACCATCCCCAACCAGTTCTCATTGGTGAAAGCATCCGAGGGCTGGGGAGCGGTATTCGTCATCGCCCTCATGTATCTGGCTCTGCTGGTGGCCATCGTGTTCGTGGAAAACGGCCAACGGCAGATCCCGGTGCAGTTCGCTAAGCGGGTGGTGGGCCGACGCATGGCCGGCGGCCAGAGCACCTACATCCCGCTGAAGGTGAACCAGTCGGGCGTCATCCCCATCATCTTCGCCAGCTCGGTTCTGTATCTGCCCATCCTGCTGGCTGCGGTGCTGCCATCCGACTCCAACCCCGATCACAACACCTGGGGGGAGAGCGTCCAGAGTTGGGTCAACACCCATTTGGGCGACCCGGCCGACACCGTGTACTTGATCATCTTTGCCCTGATGATCGTGGGGTTCGCCTACTTCTACACCGCCATCACCTTCGACCCAGTTAAGCAAGCCGACCAGATACGCAAGCAGGGTGGATTCATTCCCGGCATCCGACCCGGCCGCCAAACTGAGCGCTACCTGGGCCGCATCCTCTCACGCATCACGTTGCCTGGGGCGCTGTTTATTGCCGCGGTGGCCGTGATCCCCGCCATCGCCCTCTCCCAGTACATCCCCAGCCAAAGCGCAACCGCCTATAGCTTCAGCGGTATTTCCGTGCTCATCGCGGTCGGTGTGGCCCTGGAGACAATGAAGCAGATCGACAGCCAGCTCATGATGAGAAATTACGAGGGCTTCCTGAAGTAATGCCCAAAGTCTTGGTCATATTGGGCCGCCAGGGATCGGGCAAGGGAACCCAGGCTGCGCTGCTGGCTGAGCGTTACGGGGTGATCCACATTTCCACCGGCGACATGCTGCGGGCCGCTGTGGCCGCGGGCACCGAGCTCGGGCTGCGGGCCAAGGCGGTGATGGACGTCGGCAATCTCGTGGGCGATGACATCATGATCGGAATCGTGGACGAGCGGCTGTCTAGCGACGACATCCAAGCAAACGGCGTGCTGCTGGACGGCTTCCCCCGTACCACTGCCCAGGCCGATGCTTTGGCCAGGATCTTGGGGGGCAGCGGCCCCGACCTGGCCATAAACCTCGACGTTCCCATTGCCGAGGTCACCAAGCGAATGCTCGCTCGAGGCCGAGGTGACGACACTACCGAGGCCATCGCCCGTCGCCTCGACCTATACGAAGCTGAGACCGCTCCCCTGCTGGAGTGGTTCGAAGCACGTGATTGCCTGTCGGTCGTCGATGGATTGGGTACGGAAGAAGAGGTGTTCGCCCGTTTGTCCCAGGTCATCGATACCAGATAGCATGGTGACTCGGCTCACGTAGTGAGCCGCTATTCGCGCGGTTCGCCGCACAAGCTTGCCAAGACGTCAGGAGAGGTCGCCCTTGGCGAAAAACAAGGAAGACGCCATCATCATGGAAGGGACGGTTACCGAGTCTCTTCCCAATGCCATGTTCCGAGTCGAACTCGAAAACGGGCACAAGGTGCTGACCCACATCTCCGGCAAGATGCGGATGCACTACATCAGAATCCTCCCCGGTGATCGGGTTCAAGTGGAATTGACGCCCTACGACCTCCAACGGGGTCGGATCACCTACCGATACAAATAGCCAAGACGCATAAACGAAAGGCACGCCGTGAAAGTCCGTCCCAGCGTCAAAAAAATCTGCGACCGGTGCAGAGTCATACGCCGACACGGGCGAGTGCGGGTGATTTGCTCCAACCCCCGTCACAAGCAGAGGCAGGGCTGAGCAATGGCCCGTATTGCCGGCGTTGACATTCCCCGGGAGAAGCGCACTGTGATCTCCCTGACCTACATCTACGGCATCGGGCCGACCCTGGCCCGCCAGGTGTGCGCGGAGGCCGGCGTTGACGAGAGCACCCGTCTGCGCGACCTCACCGATGAAGAGGTAGCCCGTCTGCGCAATTTCATCGAGAGCAATCTGCGAGTGGAAGGCGACCTCCGCCGGGAGACCAGCCAAGACGTCAAGCGCAAGATGGAGATCGGGTGCTACCAGGGATTGCGCCACCGCCGGGGGCTCCCCGTGCGCGGCCAGCGCACCCACACCAATGCCCGAACCCGCAAGGGCCCGAAGAAGACCGTGGCCGGGAAGAAGAAGGTGATGAAGAAGTGAGACGGGAAAGGAACTGCCGCTAATGGCCAAGCCATCAGCCGGAGGGCGTCGGCCCCGCCGTCGGGAGCGCAAAAACATCTCCTACGGAGTGGCCCACATCAAAAGCTCTTTCAACAACACCATCGTGACCATCGCCGACCAGCAGGGGAACGTCATCTCATGGGCCTCGGCAGGCAACGTTGGATTCAAGGGTTCCCGCAAGTCCACCCCGTTCGCCGCTCAGATGGCAGCCGAGCAAGCGGGGCGGAAGGCTATGGAGCACGGCATTCGCAAGGTAGACGTGCACGTCCGCGGACCGGGCTCGGGCCGCGAGACCGCCATCCGCTCGCTCCAAGGGGTGGGCATCGAGATCACCGGCATCAAGGACGTCACCCCCATTCCCCACAACGGCTGCCGTCCGGCAAAGCGGCGGAGGGTTTGACATGTCTCGCTACACCGGTCCGCGATCTCGAGTATCCCGTCGCCTCGGGGTGAACGTCTGGGGCACTAAGGGAGAGACCATCGCTCTAGAACGTCGCCCCTACCCTCCGGGCGAACACGGAAGATCCCGCCGGCGGGGCAACGTCTCGGAGTATTTGCTCCAGTTGCAAGAGAAGCAGAAGGCCCGCTACACCTACGGGCTGAACGAACGCCAGTTCCGCAACATTTTCAAGGAGGCGGCCCGTCACAAGGGCGTCACCGGCGAGAATATGCTGCGGTTCTTGGAGCTGCGCCTCGACAACGTGGTGTACCGTCTCGGTTGGGGCGCCACCCGGCCCCAGGCCCGTCAACTCGTCTCTCACGGTCACATCAACGTGAACGGTCGCCGGGTTAACATTCCCAGCTACCGACTCCGCAAAGACGATGTGCTGTCACTGCGCGACAAGGCCCGGGAGATGATCGTGGTGGGGTGGAACCTCGACGTGCTCGACCGCACTCCACCAGCGTGGCTGAGCCGCAGCGACGACGGCTTCGAGGCCACGGTGCGAGACGCGCCTCTGCGCGAGCAGATCGATGTGCCGGTGAGAGAACAGCTCATCGTCGAGCTCTACAGCAAGTAGACCGTCAGCCAAGCAAAGCGACCACAAGAACAAGTTGACCATCACCATTCCAAGTTCAAGAACTGAGGGATCCGGACCATGTTGGTAATGCAACGACCCACCGTCGAGTCGGTTACCGAGCTCGAAGACAACCGCCAGAAATTCGCCATTGGCCCGCTGGAGCCTGGCTTCGGGCATACCCTCGGAAACTCCCTGCGCCGAGCCTTGCTGTCGTCTATTCCGGGTGCCGCAGTGATCCGGGCCCGCTTCGACGACGCCCTCCACGAGTTCGACACGATCACCGGCGTGGCCGAGGACGTGACCGACATCATCTTGAACTTGAAGGATCTCGTCTTGCGGTGCCATAGCGAGGACCCGGTCGAGCTTCGCATCGACCAGCGGGGACCTGGTGAGGTCACCGGCGCAAGCCTGTCCGTCAACCCCGACGTCGAGGTGCTCAATCCCGAACTGGTCATTGCCCGGCTGAACGACAAGGCGCGCTTGGCCATGGACGTCACTGTTTCCAAGGGACGGGGCTACGTATCCGCCGAGACCAACAAAGTGGATTCCACCATCGGCGTGATCCCCATCGACTCCATTTTCTCTCCCGTGCGCCGAGTGGCCTATAACGTTGAACCCACCCGGGTGGAGCAGTCCACGGAGTTCGACCGCCTGGTGCTGGATATCGAAACCGACAGCTCCATCACCCCTCAGGAAGCGCTGGCCTCCGCCGGCGCCACACTGCGGACTCTGGTGCAGTTGGTGGAAGAGATGAGCGACGAGCCCCAGGGTCTGAGCATGGCCGAGGCGGGTAGCGCCCCGGCCGGCGCTCCCGATTTGGATCTGCCCATCGAAGACCTAGAGCTCTCCGAGCGGCCCCGCAACTGCCTCAAGCGGGCGCAGATCAACATGATCGGCGAGCTGCTGGCCCGCACCGAAGACGAGCTGCTGGCCATCACCAACTTTGGCCAGAAGTCGCTGGACGAGGTCAACGAGAAGCTCGATGAGCGGGGCCTCGCCCTGGCCGGACCCCGCTCGTAGGAGCTGGAAGCGCCATGCCCGGACCACCACGCAAAGGACGCCGCTTCGGCGGCAGCTCGCAACATCAGAAGCTGATGATGGCCAACTTGGTCGCGTCCCTGATTGCCGCCGAGGGCATCACCACTACCGAGGCCAAGGCCAAGGCCATGCGCCCGGTGGCCGAAAAGCTGATCACCAAGGCAAAAAAGGGCGGTCGGCACAACCACCGTCAGATCTTGGCTCAGTTGGGCGACCCCGAGATCACCGACAAGCTGATGGTGGACATTGGCCCCCGCTATGCCAACCGGCCCGGTGGCTATACCCGCATCTTGAAGCTGGGACCCCGCTACGGCGACAATGCCCCCATGGCCCGCATCGAGTTGGTTTAGATCAACAGGAGTGGGCAAAGGCCTCCCAAAGTAGCCATGCGAGTCCGCGCCACGGTCGCCTACGACGGAGGGCCGTTCCACGGATTCGCGGTTAACGAAGGAGTCCGCACAGTCGGCGGCGACCTCACCAAGGCCCTCACCCGGTGTCTGCGTCAATCAGTTGATCTGACCTGCGCTGGCCGTACCGACACTGGCGTCCATGCGTGGGGGCAGGTGGTGAGCTTCGACTCCCCCGAAGATGCCGACCTTCTCCGCGTCCGCTCAGCGGTAAACCGCATGCTGGGCCCGGCCATCGTGGTCCGGGCTCTAGAGGCCGCTCCCGACAGCTTCGACGCGCGATTCGATGCCACCAGCCGCACCTATCGCTACACGATTCTGAATCGGGAGGTGCCCGATCCGTTCTTGGCCGCCACGACCTGGCACCAGGCTCGCCCGCTGGATATCGGCAAAATGAACGTTGCTGCCGACGCCGTCGTGGGCCAACACGACTTCACGTCGTTTTGCCGCCGACAGCACACTGCCGATGGCGCGGAAAAATCCCGGGTGCGCGTGGTGTATCGAGCTGGTTGGCAACCAGCCGATCAAGATCTATTGCGCTTCGAGATCGAGGCCTCCTCCTTCTGCCATCAGATGGTCCGCTCTATCACCGGGGCCTTGGTGGACATCGGCGTCGACCGCCGTTCTCCCGAGGCCATGGCCGTCATCCTGGCCGCCAAAGACCGCTCCGGCGTTCCCAACCTGGCTCCGCCCCACGGCCTTTGCCTCTGGTCGGTTTCCTACTCGTGAAACACTCATTGGGGCAGTTGTCACTTCGCCGATTCGGGCCGTATCATTGCCTTTCCCGGTATCGCGTCTGAAGGAAAGCCGATGCCTACTTACTCTCCGAAAACCAAAGACATTGAACGCGCGTGGCATGTTGTCGATGCCGAGGGCCTCATCCTTGGTCGCATGGCCACCGAGGTGGCTCGGGTGCTGCGGGGCAAGCACAAGCCAGAATTCACGCCTCATCTCGATACCGGTGACCACGTGATCATCGTGAATGCCGAGAAGGTGGTGCTCACCGGTAACAAGGCCGCCGACAAGCAGGTGTACCGCCATTCCGGCTATCCCGGCGGACTGCACCAAACCAGCTACGGACGGCTGCTGGAAACCCAGCCCGCTGAGGCTGTGCGCCGGACTGTGAAGGGAATGCTCCCCAAGAACCGCTTGGGCCGCCAAATGCTCCGCAAGCTCAAGGTTTATGCCGGTCCTGCCCATCCCCATGAAGCCCAGAAGCCCCAGCCTTTGGAGATCGCCGGGGCCCGATCCCACATCGGAGATTCTTGATGCCCGTTCCTCTGACCCAGGCCACAGGACGACGCAAGCGGGCAGTGGCCCGAGTCCGGTTCCGCCATGGCACTGGCCAGGTAACCGTCAACGGCCGCCAAGCCGAGGACTACTTCCCCTCTCGGAGCCACCGTATGGCGTACATGGAGCCTCTTCGGCTCACCAATACCGCCGAGGTTTACGACATCGACGTGAACATGCACGGCGGTGGGGCCAACGGGCAGGCCGGGGCCCTGCGGCTGGGTATCGCTCGGGGCTTGGTGGCCCTCGACCCTGAGCTGCGGGAAACCCTCAAGCAGGCGGGATTCCTGACCCGCGACGACCGCAAGAAGGAATCCAAGAAGTACGGCCTGAAGAAAGCCCGCAAGGCGCCTCAGTACTCCAAGCGCTAAGCGGAAGTCCTGCGGGCCCGTCTTTCACGGCTGAGTTCAGTGCTTCGCTTCGGAACCGACGGGGTTCGGGGTCGAGCCTACGAAGAGCTCTTTCCCGAGGATGTTGTCCGACTGGCCCAAGCAGCAGCCGAAGTTCTCGCCCCCAGCGGCCCGGTGGTTATCGGGCGTGACACCCGAGACTCCAGTCCCGATTTTGCCGCCGCATTAGCCGCCGGCTTCAGCGCGGTCGGAGTTTCCACCATTGACATGGGGGTGGCCCCCACTCCGGCAGTGGCCTGGGCCGCAGCTCGAGCATGCATCCCAGGTGCCATGGTCTCGGCATCGCACAATCCTTGGTACGACAACGGCGTCAAACTCTTCGGTGCAGACGGTCGAAAACTCGACGACGAGGTCCAAGCCGCCTTGGAATCGACACTGGACGATCCCGACCGCAGCACAGTGCCCACGCTCGGTGCTCCCCGACGAACTACCGACGGCTCCGGACTGCTGCTGGAGTACCAAGAGGCGGTGGCTAGCACTGCTGGCTTTGATGGCCGCAACCTCTCTGTGGTGGTGGACGCGGCGAACGGCTCGGCTACCACCGCCCTCCCTGGTCCGCTCCAAGCTCACGATGTGACCGTTACCGTCATCAGCTCATCCCCCAACGGCCGCAATATCAACCACAACTGTGGATCCACCCGTCCTGAGACGGTGGCTCAGGCCGTTCGCGAGCTGAATGCCGACTTGGGGCTCACTTTCGACGGCGATGCCGACCGGGTGCTGGCCGTAGACCACACCGGCGAACTGGTGGACGGCGACCAGATCATCGCCATCTGCGCCACCGACCTCCATGAACAGGGCAGGCTGCCGGGCAACACCGTGGTGGTAACCGTGATGACCAACCTGGGCTTTCACCGGGCCATGGCCCAGCGGGGCATCAACGTGGTGACCACCCCGGTGGGTGACCGTCACGTCTGGTCAGCACTTCAAGACGGCGACTGGGCGCTAGGCGGCGAGCAATCGGGTCATGTGATCTTCCCTTCCCTGGCCACCACCGGTGACGGCATGATCACCGCCCTGCAACTTCTGGAGGTGGTCGCTCGCCGGGGCCTACCGCTGGGAGAACTGGCCGCCGAGGTCATGACCAAGATGCCCCAAGTGCTGCACAACGTGGCTCTCGGCCCCGACCCAATAGACGAAAACCGCCTGGCGGCCGCCGTCGCCGCCGCCGAACAAGCTCTCGGCGCCAACGGCCGAATTCTGGTCCGCCCCTCCGGCACCGAACCCGTCCTCCGCATCATGGTGGAAGCCGAGACACCACAGATCGCCGGTTCCATCGTCGCCGACGTCGCCGCGGCAATCAGCCAATAGTGGCGCGGTGGGCTTCGAGATCGCGGCGACTGACCCACTCAAGGGTGCGGGCGTGGGTGGCCTCCAGAATGACGGGAGGAGCGGCGCCCGCTTCGAGCGCCTCGGCCCAGCGGGAGGCGCACAGGCACCAGCGATCGCCGGGTTTGAGCCCGTCGAAGCCGATCTCGGGTTGAGGTGCCGATAGGTCGTTCCCGACCGAGGCCGAGAACGCCAAGAACTCCTCGGTCAGCACCGCGCACACCGTGTGAACCCCGAAGTCGCCGGTGTCGGTATTGCAGCATCCATCCCGAAACCACCCGGTGAGCGGGTCGTAGGAGCAGGGCTGCAATTCCTCGCCAAGCACGTTCTGGGCCACGAGCCCAGTCTGCCAGACCATGCTCGATAGCGCGGGCTCCGGGGGCTCGGGCCATGGGTACCCGACAGGTCAATTCACAGACGAACCACTAGCCTTGGGGGAGATGTGCGGCATTGTCGCGGTGGTCCGGCGCTGGTCACAGCGTGTTCCCCCGACCTCGGCCGAGGTCCTCGACCTTTTGAGCCCGGTGGTCGTGACCTTGCGCGACCTCAACGGCTCCGACAACCTGGCCGGACGCATAGGAGCCGCGGCTGACAACCTGGCCCAAGCCGACCGTCTGCTCCAGGGCACGGCCGGGCTCCACGCGCTGCTGGCAGAGAGGCCGTTGCGGGCCACCATTCGGGCCACGCTCAGCGAAATCGATCGGCTGATTGGCGGGCTGGAAGCCGACCTCGACCAATCGGGAAGCGATCGGGCCACTGAGGCGGTCAATGCCGGGCTGATCCAGATGAAAGATGCTGTGTGGGCCATCGGCAACGACCGGCTCAAGACCGCTGACGCGGTGGCCGAGATAGCCGGACCAACCGCCAGTGCGGGAGCACTGGCGGCATTCAGCTCCGTGCAGATTGCCCTGTCGGCGCTCGACCGGCTGGAAGTCAGAGGTCGGGACTCGGCGGGCCTCCATCTGCTGGTCAGCGATCACACCCTTGACCCTGCCGATCCCGCTATAGCCACCGCGCTGGCCGAGCGAGCTGCTGATCCGCTGTTCCGTTCGGGATCGGTGCGCTGGGCCGAGGGCTGCTTGAGCTTCGTCTACAAGGCGGCGGCCGAGATAGGTGAGCTTGGCGACAATACCGCTGCGCTGCGAGCCGCCATTGCAGCCGACGAACTACTGGCCGCCGCATTGGACGCTCCTGAGGCTTCTGCGGTCGTCATCGGGCATACCCGCTGGGCCAGCGTGGGCATGATCAACGAGGCCAACGCCCACCCGCTCAACTCCGAACTATCGGAAGGCCCCTCCCGGCCCTACACCATCGGCGCGCTGAACGGCGATGTCGACAACCACACCGATCTGGTGGCCGAGCACGCCCTGAGCCTGGATCCCGGCATCACCACCGATGCCAAGGTCATCCCCACGCTGTGGTCTGCCCGACTGAGCGGCTCAGACAGCGCCATCGACGCTTTCCGTCGAACAGTGGCCGATCTCAACGGTTCAGTGGCCATCATCGGCCAGACCGCGGCCAACCCCGGCCAACTGCTTCTGGCCTTGCGAGGCAGCGGTCAGGCCCTGTACATCGGCGCGGCCGAGGATGCCTACATCGTGGCCAGTGAGCCCTACGGCCTGGTGGAGCAGTCCAACCGCTATCTCCGCATGGATGGCGAAACCCCGTCAGATCCGCTGAACGCGGATGCCAGCCGGGGCCAAGTGGTGGTTCTCAACCGCGACCACGCCGGAGACCTAGACACTGTCCAGCGGTTGTCCTACGACAGCACACCGCTGCCGGTTACCGACACCGATATCGCCGCGGCCGAGATCACCACCCGCGACGTCGACCGCCGGGGCTTCCGCCACTATTTGCTCAAGGAGATCACCGAATCGCCCGAGTCTTTTCGAAAGACCCTGCGGGGCCGAATCGTCAGCACGCAGAGTGATCAGCGCACCCCAACCTTGGCGGTGAAGCTGGGGCCCGAGACGCTCCCCGACCACCTTGTGCAGCGTCTGGCCGACGGCCACATTGCCAACATCATGGTGATCGGCCAGGGAACCGCGGCGGTGGCCAGCCAAAGTCTGGCCCACTTCCTCCGCCACGAGTTGCCCGACCGGCAGGTCAGCTCCATTTTGGCCACTGAGCTCTCGGGGTTCGGCTTGCAGACCGACATGAGCGACACCTTGGTCATTGCCATCAGCCAATCGGGTACCACCACCGACACCAACCGCACCGTCGATCTCGTTCGGCGCCGGGGAGCAGCAGTCATCGCTATCGTCAACCGGCGCAACAGCGACCTGTGCGACAAGGCCGACGGGGTGCTGTACACCTCCGACGGCCGAGACGTGGAGATGAGTGTGGCCTCCACCAAAGCGTTCTACGCCCAAGTAGCCGCCGGCGTGCTGTTGGCCGTCGCCCTGGCCGACGCCGCCAACGGTGATCAGCCTGCTAACTCCCGACATCACGAGCGGCGCCAGCAACTGCTCTCGTCGCTGCGCGATCTTCCCGAGGCGATGACCCAGGTGCTAGACCTGCACAGCCGCCTTGCCGACATCGTCCGCCGCCACGCCCTCGGGCGGACCTACTGGGCGGTGGTGGGCAACGGACTCAACCGGGTGGCCGCCGAAGAGGTTCGCATCAAACTCTCCGAGCTGTGCTACAAGTCCATCGCCTGCGATACCACCGAAGACAAGAAGCACATCGATCTGTCCTCAGAACCGCTCATTCTGGTGTGCGCCGCCGGGCTGTTCGATTCCACCGCCGACGACGTGGCCAAAGAAGTGGCTATCTTCAGAGCTCACAAAGCTGCCCCCATCGTGATCACCAACGGCACCGAAACCCGATTCGACGCCGCCGCGGAGGTGATCGCCACCCCAACCACTGCCTCCCCCGATCTGGCCTTCGTTCTGGCCACCATGGTGGGCCACCTGTTCAGCTACGAATCGGCCCTGGCCATCGACGAGCTGGCCCAGCCCTTGCGGGAGACCCGGGCGGCCATCGAAGCCGAAGTGGCCGCCAGCGATGCCGACATCGACAGCCAGCAGCTATTGGAAACGCTCCGCTCTCAGTTCACCCCCTCGGCCCAGCAGTTTTTCCAAGATCTGCGCCAAGGCCACTACAACGGATGCCTCGAAGCCGGCACCGCCGCTGAGATGGCCTCCATGTACCGCTATGCGCTGGGCATTGCTCCGCTTGATGCCTACCAACTGGAACGGGGTCGCGTGGGCACCCCCGCTGTGGTTTTGGAAGACCTCACCGCCATGCTCACCGTGGCGGTGGGCGAGCTAACCCGACCGGTTGACGCCATCCGCCACCAAGCCAAGACCGTCACCGTGGGAATATCCCGGGCCGAGGAATCGTTGCTCGAGCTGCCGCTTATTCGGGCTGCCCTTGACGCCGGCGCCTCCCGCCATCAGCTCAGTTACCAAACCCTGCGCACACTGACCGCTCTCAACCCCGCAGTTGCCGAAGTCACCGGGTACATCCGCTACGGCATCAACGGCGATCCGGAAGCACCCAGCACCACCATCCATGTAATCGATCGGGGCGGTATCACTGTGGGTCTGGCCTCCCGAACCGAACGAGATCCCACCCTGCGGGGCAGCAAGCATTTGGTGGCCATCGAGCGACAGGTTCAAGCGGTTCGAGGACGCTCCGACGGCCGGACCATCGTGCTGATCCCCGAAGTCAAAGACCGCCAGACCACCGGGCTTACCCTGCTGCATGTGCGATTCCAGCCCACTCTCTCCCCAGAGACGGCCCAGCAGGTGTTGAAGGGCTACCGGAATCGATTTGCCGCCCTGCGCGATGAGGTCACCGAGACCGAACCTGACTTCCGCCTCGACCGACTGGGCGACATCACCACCGAAGATCTCCTATTGGAACCGGTAACCGAGCTGGCCGACCGCTGGCGTCCATGATCCCCATCGTCACTCCTGATGAGATGGCCGCAATCGACGCGGCCGCTCCTGAGCCGGTCGAGGAGCTGATCGAGCGGGCCGGCACTGCACTGGCCAGAGCCGCTCTGGACATGCTGGGGGGTGGCTACGGACGACGGGTGACTGTGCTGGCCGGGAAAGGCAACAACGGCGCTGATGGACGGGCCGCTGCTGAATGGCTGCGACGGCGGGGCGTCCGGGTTGCCGTGATCGACGCATCCGATGCGCTTGGGTCGCTGCCTCCCGCCCACCTGGCCATTGACGCCGCCTTCGGCACCGGATTGAGCCGGCCCTATTCCCCACCCGTACCCGCACCTGCGCTCGACACTCCCCAACAGGCTGCTCCGATCCTGGCCGCCGATATCCCCTCCGGAGTCAACGGACTAACCGGCGAGATCCTGGGAGAACCCTGGACCGCAGACCGAACGGTCACCTTCGGCGCCCTCAAGCCCGGGCTGGTCCTCCATCCCGGCGCTCAGCACTGCGGCCAAGTCGCGGTGGCATCCATCGGACTCGACGTCTCGTCGACCCGTACCCACTTGGTCACCGCCGACGACGTCAGTTCCTGGCTGCCGGTCCGACCAGCCGAGGCCCACAAGTGGCAGACGGCCTGTTGGGTCATCGCCGGATCGCCGGGCATGACTGGAGCGGCCCATCTGGCTGCCACCGCTGCATTGCGAGGCGGATCGGGCTACGTGCGGCTGAGCACTCCAGGTCTCGATGCTCTCGGCGTTTTGGCTGATGGCACCGCACCCACCGAAGCCGTCGGCCACCCCCTTCCCGCCGACAACTGGGCCGATGCCATCGGCGCCGACGAGCAGTCCCGATTCCAGGCCATGGCGGTGGGGCCCGGACTGGGACGGCAACCGGCCACCGTCCAGTCCGTCCGAGAACTGGCCATCAACACCCCGCTACCCCTGGTCATCGATGGCGACGGCCTGTTCGCCCTCGGTCTCGAGGGCGCCGACGTGCTGGCCGGTCGCACTGCTCCCACTGTGCTCACTCCCCACGACGGCGAATACCGCATCCTGACCGGCGAGGCACCCGATCCCGACCGCTTCGCCGCCGCCCGCTCGCTGGCCGCGGCCACCGGGGTCCACGTCCTGCTGAAAGGCCCCACCACCGTGGTGGCCGATCCCGAAGGGACCGCACTGGCGATTGCCAACGGCGATGCCCGGTTGGCCACTGCCGGGACCGGCGACGTGCTGGCCGGACTTATCTGCGGACTGCTCAGCGCCGGAACCGAGCCAATGAAGGCCGCGGCCAGCGCAGCTTGGCTTCACGGGCAAGCCGCCTGCATCCGTCCTCCCGGCGGAATGGCCGCGTCCGATCTGCTCCTTGCTTTGCCCCAAGCGTGGGAGGCCGCGACCCAACAGAAAGCCGCACCATGAGACCAACCTGGGCCGACATCAGCCTTCCGGCTATCGCCCACAATGTTGGGCTCTTGGCCGAGCTCGTCCATCCCGCCGAGCTGTGCGCGGTGGTCAAAGCCGATGCCTACGGGCATGGCATGGTCCCAGTGGCTCGAACCGCGGTGGACGCTGGCGCAAGCACCCTGGCCGTCGCCCTGGTGGACGAGGGCTGTCAACTCCGAGAGGCCGGGATCGACACCCCCATACTCCTCTTGTCGGAGCCCCGACCCAATGAGTTTGCCCAAGTGGTCGAATTCGAACTCGTCCCCACCGTGTACCAGGGTGAGGGCTTGGCGGCCGCCGCAGCAGCAGCAGCCGCCGCTGATGAGCGTCTGCCCGTCCACCTCAAAGTCGACACCGGCATGGCTCGGGTCGGCGCGCCGCCTGCTGAAGTCATGATGCTGGCCGATGCCATCGCCGACCGCGACACGTTGGAACTAGCCGGAGTATGGACCCATTGCGCGGTGGCCGACGAGCCCGACAATCCGTTTACCGCTTACCAGATCGAGCAGTACAACCATCTGCTGTCGCGTTTGCGCCTTGGCGGTCACCACGACTTTTGTCGCCACCTGGCCAACTCGGCAGTGGCTATGTTGCATCCTGCCGGTCGATTCGACATGGTGCGCTGCGGCATTGCCATCTACGGCATTCCGCCGTCGCCGGCATTGGCCGGCTGCCTACCGCTTCAGCCAGCTATGACCCTGCGCACCGAGGTGGCCATGGTCAAGACTATCGCCGCGGGCACCTCGGTGTCCTACGGCCACCATTACACAGCCCCCGCCGACACGCAGTTGGCTACCATCCCCATCGGCTACGCCGACGGCTGGACTCGGCGCCTGGGTGTGAGCGGCGGCGAAGTGCTGATCGGCGGCCGCCGATGCCCCATCGCCGGGGTGGTGACTATGGATCAGACCATGGTGGACTGCGGCCTTGACCACTCCGTGTCACCCGGCGACGAGGTGGTCCTTCTCGGGCGACAAGGCAGCGAAGAGATCACCGCCACCGAGATCGCCGAGCGCATCGACACCGTCGCCTATGAAATCGTCTGCCACCTCGGCCGACGAGTCCCCCTCCGCTTTTCCTAGCTAGCGGGACGGCGGTATCGCGTCGGGCAGTCCCACCGTGTACTCGGGATTGGTCTCATTCATGATCGACTCGGTGCGGACCGCGATCCTCTCTTTGAAATCGGGATGAGGGAAAATCCAGAACTTGTCGTCGCGCACTGCGTCGAACACCAACTCGGGGATCAGCGTCGGATCGGTGCCTTCATCGATGGCGTTAATCAGGGCCGTGTGGAAGGCAGCCGCTTCGACATCAGCCGACATAGGACCGCAGGTGTCATCGTAGGTGTCAGGCCGGTTGCGCTCCGCCCGGAAGATGCCCGTGGCCACCGGACCGGGGCATAGGCACGACACTCCGATCGGCGCCCCGATCATGTCCAGTTCCCGATGCAGAGCCTCGGCAATGGCCACCGCCCCATACTTCGAAGTGGTATAGGGCCCGAGCAACCCTCCGGAGGTGAGACCGCCAACCGAGGCAGTGATCACCACGTGGCCATCTTCGCCTTTCTCCAGCATCCGGGGAATGAAACTGCGCACGCCATGGATCACCCCCCACAGGTTCACGTCCAACACCCAGCGCCAGTCGTCCACCGTGTTCTCCCAGGTAAATCCACCGGTGAGCACGCCGGCGTTGAGGTGTACCAAATGGATCCCGCCGAACCGCTCCAAAGCGGCGTTGGCCAGTGCCTCATTGGCGTCGGGACTGGTTACATCGGTCAACATGAGCTGGGCGTTCTCCAAGCCGCCCACCGTCTCGGCTAGTCCGGCCTCGTCGATGTCGCCAGCAAGAACATGCATCCCCTCAGAGGCGGCTTTGCGCACCATGGCCCGTCCCATGCCACTTGCCGCCCCGGTTATCACCGCCACTTTCCCGGCCAAATCCCTCATGTCAATTCCCTTCGCGGTTGTTCTTGAGCACCGACATCATGGCGCACCGAGCCGCTGTTTTCCCGGTCGTGTCAACCCACTGAGCGGATGGCTGTCTCCATCGCAGCCGCGGCCATGAGGCGAACCAGGCCGAAATCAGCCTCAATCTGTCCTGTCGCCGCCACCACCAGCGCGTCCCCGTCGCCGTCGGTATGAACCGGCAATAGCGCCCGGGCCATACCGCTGTGGCCGCTGCGGGCTACCCGGAAGCACCCCAGCTTGTCGAGCACCGCGTTGGTGGCGATGACCCCAATGGTGGTATTGGCGCATGCCCCGTTGTCGTTGTTGTCGGCGAACGGATCGACAGAGTGATGCTCGTAGGTGCCGTCAGCCAGCGCCTGTTGCACAGCACCATCGTTGATTTCCCCCGCTGCGTTCACCGCCACCAGCGCCCCCACCACCACATCGTCTACCTGAAGCAGAGCCCCGCCCAGTCCGCCAGGCCCGGTGTGCTCGGCTCCCCTCCACTTGTTCATCGTGGCCCCGGATCCAGCCCCCACCCGTCCCAGCGCCGGGAATTCTTCGTCTGCTGCTTGAGCGGCGGCGTAACCGGCATCGGCCCCAGGGCGCACCGAGCCGTCGCCCTCGGTCAGGTCATAAAGCGAAAGGCCCACCACAATCGGCACCCGCCCGCCCCGGGTCTCGAACCCCCGGCCCTGTTCCTCACACCACTGCATCACCCCATCAGCTGCGGCCAAACCGAAAGCCGAGCCCCCCGACAACACCACTGCGTCAACGTTGCTCACCGTCCGCTCGGGTGCCAACAGGGCAAAATCCCTAGTCGCCGGCGCGCCCCCCCGAATCTCCCCTGAGGCCGTTGTCCCTTCGGGAAGCACCACCACGGTGCACCCCGTGAGGGCCTCCTCGTCGGTCCAGTGCCCCACCAGCACGCCCCCGCCAACTCCCAGCATCCCAACGACGGTACCGCACCCTCACTGAACCGCGCATCGGCTCGCGAGCCGGATCAGTAGATGCCGGGAACGATCCGATAGGGAACTCGCTGCCGGTACTCGGCCCACTTCTCGGGGCCGTACTTGACGGCGCAATGCCGGTCGTCCTGGTTCTGGCGAAGGAGAAACAACGCGATGACGTAGACGAAGTAGATCCATGCCCAGAGGTTGCCAAAGTGACCCCAGACCAGGGCGATGGCGAGGCCGAAGCACCATTCGCCCATGTAGTTGAAATGCCGGGCGGCGCCCCAGAAGCCGCTGCACAGGATCTTGCGGTCGCCAGCCTCGATGACCTGTGGCGCGAACACCCCGAGAAACGTGCGGTCGGGCCAGCGCTTGAACGTGTATTTCTGCAAGCTTGCGCCGCGGGTGATAACCCATCCAAGGGCGTACAGCGCAGGGGCACCGATCAGCCACACCACGCGCCAGCCGCCTGAGAGCCCCGGGTCGGGATGGGCCGCCAGCCCCCACATCGGAATGATGAACACCCAGCCGTAGACGAAGAGCCCGCCCCAGAACAGCTTGAAGCCAAGCCGCTCGTGAATGATGTCGTACGTGTAGAGCATCGTCCGTTCGAAGATGAAGTAATCCAAGACGTAGAAAGTGACGAATGCTGCGAACGCGAAAACGCCCGGATTGAGATCTGCAATGTTGTCGTGGTGCCACACTGCGCCGGACCACGCGTTGAGCGACAGCATGGTTCCGCCGACCACGTAGAAGTACATCTTGAGGTCGAGGCGGCCGTTGAAGAACTGCATCTCGGGGGCCCGCCCGAACCACAAGGCAAGGAAACGGTTCTTGACCTCGCCTTCGGGCTGGGTGAACACCGCTATCGCGGTCAGGACGAAGGCGAGCACCGTTCCGCCGGCCACGGCGTACAGCGATGACCGATAGAACCAGTCGCGCGGCATGCCGGTGAGCTCGAACCACCACAGGAGCTGGGCTGCCGCAAACACCAGCAGGCCGTTGAGGCGATAGCTGCGGGGCTGACCCGTGGCCGCGTCGACCACGTAGCCGGTTACGCGCTTGCCGGGCAGGATCATCTGGAGCACGACGAAGGCGGCCATCACGAACAGCGGTGTGAGGAATCCCAGCACCGCCTCGCCCGCAGTCAACTCAGTCAGGTGCCCGACCCCGAGCCACTCGAACATCGTTGGCCTCCTCTCCGGTACCGCTTCAGCCGGTCGGCGCTAGAAGATGCCGGGGATGATCCGGTACGGAACTCGAGCCTGGTATTCGGCCCATTTCTCTTCGCCGTACTTCTCGGCGCAGACCTTGTCATCCTCGAACTGACGAGGAACGAAGAACGCAACGATAAACACCACGTACGTCCAAGCCCACAGATTGGAGAAGAGCCCAAAGGTCAGCGCCACGGCAATCCCGTACAGGCCTTCGCCGAGATAGCCGAAGTGCCGTGCTTTCCCCCAGAACCCGCTGCACAGAATCTTGCGGTCGCCGGCCTGGATGTACTCCGGCTCGATGATGCCGAGGAACTTGCGTTCGGGCCAGCGCTTGAACGTGTACTTCTGCATGTTGGAGCCGCGGGAGATCGTCCAGCCCGCCAAGAACAGTGCTGCACTGCCGATCAGCCAGAAATACATCCAACCGCCTGAGATGCCTGGGTCGGCGAGTGGCGCCAAGCCCCACAGCGGCAGCACGAACATCCAGCCCCACACGAACGGCCCGCCCCAGACGAGCTTGAATCCGACGTTCTCGTGGATGAGGTCGTAGGTGTAGAGCTGCACCCGTTCCCAGACGAAGTAGTCGAAGATGTAGAAGCAGTTGATGGCTGCGTAGAGGAACAAGCCGGGGTTGGCATCGGCAACGTTGTCGTTGTGCCATGCGGCTGCGGACCATGCATTGAGCGACAGCATCGTGCCGCCCACGATGTAGAAGTACATCTTCAGGTCGAAGCGGTTGTTGAAGAATTGCATCTCTTGCGCACGTCCGAACCACCAGGCCAGCAAGCGGTTCTTCTGTGCGCCTTCGGGCTGGGAGAACACCACGATGGTGTTCGCGATGATTGCAATCACCACGCCGCCCGCTATTGCATACATGGTCGACCGGTAGAACCAGTCGCGTGGCAGCGCGAATGCCCACACGATGTGCGCAAGCACGAACACCGCCAATCCGTTGAGTCGGTATTTGCGGGGCTCGCCGGTCTCGCGGTCGGTGGCGTAGCCGGGCACGCGCCGCGCGGGCAGGATCATGTGCGCCACGAAGACCGCGGCGCAGACGAACAGCGGTGTAAGGAATCCCAGCACCACCTCGCCGCCGGACAACTTGAACAGATGGTCGATGCCAAGCCAGTCGATCATGACCTGCGCCCTTCCTCGCTCTTGCCTGCGCAGAATACCAGTATTGCCGTCAGCGGCTTGGGACTGAGGCGCTCCGGCGGCGCAACACCCGCCCAAGTCCATATCTTGCGACTCCCCTATCGAATCTGCTGGTGGGGGGCGTATTCTTGGCCTGTGACGTTGACGTTGGCCGAGGTTGCCGCTGAGGCGGCCAACTGCACCAAGTGCGGGCTGGCCCAGGGCCGGACGCAGGTGGTGTTCGGCATGGGCAACCCCAGTGCTGACCTCATGTTCGTGGGCGAGGGACCCGGTGCCGAGGAAGACAAGCAGGGTCTTCCCTTTGTGGGCCGCTCGGGCAAGCTGCTCGACCGGCTGATGGCCGAGGAAATCGGGCTGACCCGCGACAATTGCTACATCGCCAACGTCGTCAAGTGCCGTCCTCCCGAGAATCGAGATCCCAAACCCGACGAGATCGCCGCTTGCCGCCCGTGGCTGGAGCAGCAAGTCGAACTCATCGCCCCCCGAGTCGTGGTCACCCTGGGTAATTTCTCCTCCAAGCTGCTGATCGATACGAAGACCGGGATCACCAAGCTGCGAGGCCAGAGCTACCCGATGCCCAACGCCGACGCAGTGATCATCCCCACCTTCCACCCGGCGGCGGTGTTGCGGGGCGGCGGCCTCCAAGAGGCCCAGATGCGCTCTGATCTAGTCCGAGCCCGCACGGCGATGTCGGGATGATCCAAGCCCGCACTCGCTCCCCAGAAGACACGAAGAATCTGGCTGCTGCTATGGCCGAACTGGCCCAACCCGGCGACCTGCTACTGCTGGTGGGCGACCTGGGTGCTGGAAAGACCACCTTCACCCAGGGGTTCGCCGCCGCCTTGGGCATCAGCGAGCCGGTCACCAGCCCCACCTTCACCCTGGCCCGGGAATACCACGGAAGGTTGCTCCTCCATCACCTCGACGTCTTCCGCCTCGATCAGATCTCCGAAGTGCTCGACTTGGGCCTGCCCGAACTGCTTGACAGTGATGGGGTCATCCTCATCGAGTGGGGTGACGCCATCCGTCAGGCCCTGCCCAACGACTACCTCGAGGTCGCGCTGACCTTCATCGAGGGTCAACCAGGCCCCCTTGACGAGCGGATGGTGGTCTTGACCCCAGTGGGGTCCGGATGGCAGGCCCGAGCCGATGACCTGACGGCCGCCACCGAGCCATGGCTGGAGGCTTCATCGCAATGAGCGGATACATCTGGGCGACCCATCAATGGCTGGAGGCCCCGCCGTGTTGATTTTGGGCATCGAATCGGCCACCCAGCAGGTGGGATGCGCCCTTGGCGGGCACGAAGGGGTTCTGGCCTCGGCCCATAGTGCCCGGGGCCGCCGTCACGCCGAGACCATCGCCCCCCAAATCCAGTTCGTCACCCGCCAAGCTCGGGTCGAGCTGAGAGATGTGGGCTGCGTGGCCGTGGACCTCGGACCGGGCCTGTACACCGGTCTGCGAGTGGGCATCTCCAGTGCCATGGCAATGGCCTACGCCTTGGGGGTCCCGATGATCGGTGTGTCCAGCCTCGATCTGCTGGCCTTCGCCGTGCGCCATACCAATCGGGTGATCGTGGCGGCCATCGACGCTCGGCGCAGTGAGCTGTTCTACGCCTTCTATCGCCAGGTGCCCGGCGGGGTTCAACGGGTGTCGGATGCCCAAGTGGGCACCCCCGATGATCTGGCCTCCGAGCTGTTGGCCACCAGCGAAGAGGTGCTGTTGGTGGGCGACGGCGCCCGCCGCTACTCCGAGGTGTTCAACCGGGTTCAGAAGACCGAGATCGCCGAGCAGGATCTGGCCCACCCCTCGGCCGCCTCGCTGGTGCAGCTGGCCCACGCCCGGGCGCTGCGAGAAGAATTTGTCAAGCCGTGGGAGCTGAAGCCGATATACCTTCGCGTTCCCGACGCTGATATCAACTGGAGCACGCGATGATCGTTGTTGCCATCCCATGACTTTTGATCCGATGATCGTTCCCATGACCCCTGATCACCTGCCCGAGGTCATGGCCATCGACGCCCAGTGCTACCCGATCCCCTGGTCCCGGGAGGTCTACGAATCGGAATTGGCCCGCACCGATGATCGGCTCTACGTGATAGCCCACCCCGACCGAGTCGTGGGTGATCCCAATGCCAAGAGCTTCGGCCCCGATCGAGTCGTCGGCCACGCCGGCGTGGCCTTCGAGGAGGACGAAGCCCACATCACCACCGTGACGGTGGCTCCCGACTGCCGCGGCCAAGGCATCGGCGCCCGGCTGTTCTTGGCTCTCGCCTTGGCCGCCCGCCGCCGCAACACGAGCCTGGCCTTGGAGGTGGCCGCCGACAATCCCTCCGCCCAATCCCTCTACCGGCGTTTCGGCCTGGCCCCCGTGGGCATTCAACGGGGCTACTACTCAAACATGGGCTTGTCGCCCGATGCGGTGGTGATGCGGGCCGACAACATCCACCAGCCCGACTATGCCGATCGCCTGGTCAAGATCGCGGTAGAACTGGACTGCGCATGACTGCTGAGGAATCCCCCCAAGAGAGTCCCGCCATTGTGCTGGGCATCGAGACCTCGTGCGACGAGACCGCCGCCGCCGTGGTCTCTGGCCCATCCGACGTTCTCTCGTCGGTGATCAGCAGCCAGGTCGACCTACACGCCCGCTACGGCGGCGTGGTCCCGGAAATCGCCAGCCGAGCCCATGTGGAGTTGCTCACCCCAGTGGTTGCCCAGGCGGTGATCGAGGCGGGGCTCAGCGACCACGACGTAGAAGCGGTGGCCGCTACCTCCGGTCCCGGCCTGATTGGCTCACTCCTCGTAGGAGTCAGCGCGGCCAAGTCGCTGGCCCTGGTCTGGGATGTCCCCTTCGTGGCGGTGAACCACCTGGAGGCCCATCTGTACTCCTCTTTCCTGGAGGAGCCTGACCTCGAGCTGCCAGTCGTGGTACTGCTGGTGTCCGGCGGCCACACCCTGCTGGTGCTGATGGAGGCGTTCGGGCGCTACCGGCTCATCGGCCAGACTCTGGACGACGCCGCTGGGGAGGCGTTCGACAAGGTGGCCCGCTTCATGGACTTGGGCTATCCCGGTGGCCCCGTCATCGACCGCCTGGCCATGGACGGCAACCCTGAGGCCGTGGCCTTTCCCCGCCCCATGTACGACGACGGCTATGACTTCTCCTTCAGCGGCCTCAAGACCGCGGTGGTCAACCACGTGCGAAACAATCCCGACCTTGACGTGGCCGATGTTGCCGCGTCGTTTCAGGAAGCGGTGGTGGACGTGTTGATCCACAAGGCCCGCAAGGCCGCTGAAGAGTACAGAGCCAAGGGCTTGTGCCTCGCGGGCGGGGTGGCGGCTAACTCCTCCCTGCGAGAGCGCCTGCTGGATGCCTGCGTGGCCGCGGGTATCAGCGGGTTTCTGCCCAGCCGATCCATGTGTACCGACAATGCCGCCATGGTGGCTGCCGCCGGCTGGCAGCGGCTCCAACTCGACGGCCCCTCCCCGCTGGACACCGGCGCCGATCCCAACCTCCCCCTCCCTTTCATCCTGCCGACCGAACCGGCAGCCTGAATTGGCCTCAGGGCCACCCAAGCCCTACTCTTAGCACTCGCCTATTGAGAGTGCTAAAGCTCAAGTCAACCAACCATTTGGAGGCCAAGATGGCGCTACAGCCCCTTGATGACCGAATCGTTGTCCGCCCCGGTGAGTCTGAAGAGATGACCGCCAGCGGCCTGGTCATCCCCGACACCGCCAAAGAGAAGCCCCAGCAGGGCGAGGTCATCGCCGTGGGACCGGGCAAGCGGTCCGACAACTCCGGCGAGCTGATCCCGATGGACGTCTCCGTCGGCGACACCGTCGTTTACAGCAAGTTCGGCGGCACCGAGATCACGGTGGACGGCGAGGATCTGCTGATCCTGTCGGCCCGCGACGTGCTGGCAATCGTCAAATGACCAAGATCCTCAAGTTCCGCGAAGAGGCTCGCCACGGCCTCGAAGCAGGCGTCAACCAGCTTGCCGACGCGGTCAAGGTGACCTTGGGCCCCAAGGGCCGCAACGTCGTCCTTGACAAGAAGTTCGGTGCCCCCACCATCACCAACGATGGCGTGTCCATCGCTCGCGAGGTGGAGCTGGACGACAAGTTCGAGAATATGGGCGCTCAGCTCATCAAAGAGGTGGCCACCAAGACCAACGACATCGCCGGGGACGGCACCACCACTGCCACCGTGCTGGCCCAGGCCATGGTCCACAATGGGCTGCGCAATGTGGCTGCGGGCGCCAATCCGATGAGCCTCAAGCGGGGCATCGAGAAGGCGGTGGCCGCCGCGGTGGACTCGTTGGCCGACCAGTCCCAAGACATCTCCCAGAAAGAGGAGATCTCCCAGGTGGCCTCCATCTCGGCTGCCGACCAAGCCATCGGCGACGTCATCGCCGACGCCATCGACAAGGTGGGCAAGGACGGTGTGGTCACGGTAGAGGAGTCCAACACCTTCGGTATGGAGCTCGACTTCGTGGAGGGCATGCAGTTCGACAAGGGCTTCTTGTCCCCCTACTTCGTGACCGACCCCGAGCGCCAAGAGGCCGTGCTCGACGAGCCCTACATCCTGTTCAACCAGGGCAAGATCGGCTCGGTGCAAGACCTCTTGCCCGTGCTCGAAAAGGTCATGCAGACCGGCAAGCCGCTGTTGATCATCGCCGAGGACGTGGAAGGCGAAGCCCTGGCCACCCTGGTGGTGAACAAGATCAGGGGCACGTTCAACTCGACGGGCGTCAAGGCCCCCGGGTTCGGCGAGCGCCGCAAGGCCATGCTCCAAGACATGGCCATCCTCACCGGTGGCCAAGTTGTCGCCGAAGAGGTTGGGCTTAACCTGGAGGGCGTCACCCTCGATCTGTTGGGCACCGCCCGCAAGGTGATCGTCACCAAGGATGACACCACCATCGTGGAGGGTGCGGGGTCCAAAGCCGACGTTGATGGCCGAGTGGCCCAGATCCGCCAGGAGATCGAGAACACCGACTCCGACTGGGACCGCGAGAAGCTCCAGGAGCGCTTGGCCAAGCTGGCCGGGGGCGTGGCCGTCGTCCAGGTGGGCGCCGCCACCGAGGTGGAGCTCAAGGAGAAGAAGCACCGGATCGAAGATGCGCTTTCGGCCACTCGGGCCGCCATCGAGGAGGGCGTGGTCGCCGGGGGCGGCACCGCCCTGCTGCGGGCTCGCCCGGCGGTGGCCGAGGTGGTCGAGAGCTTGAGCGGCGACGAAGCCACTGGCGCCAAGATCGTGCTCGACGCGCTGACCGTGCCGTGCTCCCTTATTGCCTCCAATGCCGGCTTCGAGGGTTCCATCGTGGTGCGCGACATCGAGGCCACCTCTGGCACCATCGGGTTCAACGCCGCCACCGGCGTCACCGAGGATCTCGTGACCGCTGGCGTCATCGACCCGGCCAAGGTGACCCGCGCCGGCTTGCAGAACGCGGCCTCCATCGCCGCCATGCTGCTCACCACCGAAGCCCTGGTGGCCGACAAACCCGAGCCCCCTGGCCCCCCGATGCCCCCCGGCGGCGACCCCATGGGTGGCATGGGCGGTATGGGTGGCATGGGCGGCATGATGTAGCCGTCTGGCCGCATCAACAACCCAAAGAACAGTCTGGGGGCTGCCATCGCGACCGAGCGGGGCGGCCCCCAGTTCATTCCCCGCCCCGAACAGTGGCGACCGGGCGGGGCCCCACCCTGGGGCGGCCTTGAACCTTCTCAGCGACGCGTGGACTTGGACCAATTGCGGACTGCGCTAGACGGCCGTCCCCAGTCGACTTGGGGCGACAGCCCGCCCACCGGCCACGAACATCGCTCGGCCGTGCTGGCGCTGTTGTACCCCGACGATGACGACGTCGGCGTGGTGCTCATTCGCCGGGCCCAGCATCTGCGCTCCCATAGCTGGGAGGTGGCCTTCCCCGGCGGCCGCCAAGAGCCCGGCGACGCCGACTTGCTCGACACCGCCAAGCGGGAGACCCGCGAAGAGATCGGTCTCGATCCCGACTGCGCCGAAATCATTGGCCAGATCGACCGCTACATCACCGTGGGCAGTCGGTCGATGGTCCATCCGTTCGTCGGGGTTCTGCCTAGTCGGCCTGCCGGTCTGATCCCTGATCCCGCCGAGGTAGAGCGCATTCTGATGGTTTCCACCGCCGAGCTGCTTTCCGACGAAGCCTGGCGGGAGGAGATCTGGCCCATCAGCGGCAACGACCGACCCATCACCTTCTTCGAGCTCCACGGCGACACCGTCTGGGGCGCCACCGCCGCCATGCTCCGCCAACTCCTCTCCATCGCCACCGCCCGTTGAGAAATTCCCCGCCTTGGCCGGGCTACACCGCAAGACAGCGGGCACCGGTGGGCAACAATGACTGCCATGGCTGAGCGACCGAACCACATGAGCCCGGAGGAGTTCCGGCAGCGGGGCTACCAGGCGGTGGACTGGGTGGCCGACTACATGGCCCGGCTCGGCGACTTTCCGGTCAAGTCCCTGGTCGAGCCGGGCGATATTCGAGCCATGCTGCCCGCCGAGGCCCCCGAGCGTGGCGAGGACTTCACCGCCGTGCTGGCCGATCTCGACCGGGTCGTATTGCCGGGCATCACCCACTGGCAGGCCCCGGGATTCTTCGCCTACTTCCCGGCCAACGCCAGCGGACCGTCTGCGCTGGCCGACATGGTGTCCTCGGGCCTCGGCGCTCAAGGCATGCTGTGGGACACCGGTCCCGCGGTGACTGAACTGGAGCAGCACATCCTCGACTGGCTGGCCATCGAGATGGACCTGCCCGAGAGATTCCGGGGCAATGGCGTCATCCAGGACAGCGCTTCCAGCAGCACGCTGTGCGCCATCCTCGCCGCCCGTCACCGGGCCGGCGGCATCGACGCCCTCCCCAGTCTGGTGGCCTACACCTCCAAACAGGCCCACTCATCAATAGTCAAGGGATTGCGAGTGGCCGGCATCCCCGCCGAACGGGTGCGGTCCATCGCCACCACCCCGGACTACGCCATGCGGGCCGACCACCTGGCCTACGAGATCGTCCAAGACCGCAACGACGGCCTCGTCCCGTTCTTCGTGGCCGCCACCGTGGGCACCACTTCCACCACCGCCATCGATCCGGTGACCGAGGTGGGCTGGGTGGCATCCAACTTCGACGCCTGGCTGCACGTGGACGCCGCTTTCGCCGGCGCTGCCGCCCTGTGCCCGGAAATGCGGTTCCTCAACGCCGGATTGGATGCCGCCGACAGCTATGTGTTCAACCCCCACAAATGGCTGCTCACCAATTTCGACTGCTCGGCCTTCTATGTGGCCGATCGAGCCGGCCTGAACGAGGCCCTGTCCATCACACCGGAGTATCTGCGCAATCCAGCCAGCGAGTCGGGAGCGGTAGTGGACTACCGCGACTGGCAGGTGCCTCTGGGGCGGCGCTTTCGGGCCCTCAAGCTGTGGTTCGTGCTGCGCCACTATGGCATGGAAGGTCTGCGGGCCCACATGCGTCGCCATATCGCCTGGGCCGCCGAGCTCACTGGTTGGGTGGAGGCCGACAACCGATTTGAGCTGGCTGCCCCCACCGTGGTCAGCCTGGTGTGCTTCCGCCATATCGACGGCAACAACGCCACCAGTCGGGTTCTGGACGCCGTCAACCAAAGCGGAAAGGCGTATCTCACTTCCACCACCATTGACGATCAGCTCGTCCTCCGAGTGGCCATCGGCAGCCCCCAAACCGAGCACCAGCACGTGCGGGAGCTCTGGAATCTCATCCAATCTGCTGCTTGACTTCACCTCTCGCTTGACGGGGATGTAAATCCCCCTGTAGCCGGTTCCAAGGCTTTAGAATTCTTGGTTTCCAATACAAAAGGGGCGTCGCGATGGCCGAGGTTGAGATCGGGCTAGGCAAGACCGGACGGCGGGCGTACGGGTTTGACGACATCGCCATCGTCCCCACTCGCCGGACCCGCGACCCCGAAGATGTGAGCATCGCCTGGGAGATCGACGCCTACCGTTTCGATCTGCCCCTCATGGCCGCGGCTATGGACGGGGTGGTCAGCCCCGAGACTGCCATCGCCATCGGACAGCTCGGCGGGGTGGGAGTGCTCAACCTGGAAGGACTCTGGACCCGCTACGAGGATCCCGAGCCGATCCTCGATGAGATCGCGGCCCAACCCCCGGAGAAGGCCACGCTGCGAATGCAGGAGCTGTACGCCGAGCCGATCAAGCCCGAACTGGTAGGAGAGCGCATCCGCCAGATCAAGGATGCCGGGGTGATTTCCTGTGCCTCGGTCACCCCCCAGCGCACCGAGCAGCTTGCCCCTTACATGCTGGCCGCCGAGCTCGACCTCATGGTCATCCAGGGCACAGTGGTCACCGCCGAGCACAAGTCCAAGAACCACGAGCCGTTGAACCTCAAGCAGTTCGTGCGCCGCCTGGAGATTCCGGTGATCGTCGGCGGCTGCGCCAGCTACGACGCCGCCCTGCACCTGATGCGCACCGGGGCCGCCGGCATCCTGGTGGGCGTCGGGCCGGGCCAAGCCTGCACTACCCGGGGCGTGTTAGGCATCGGCGTTCCCCAGGCCACCGCCATCGCCGACGCCCGGGGCGCCCGGATGCGTCATCTCGACGAGACCGGGGTGTACGTCCACATCATCGCCGACGGCGGGATGGCTACTGGCGGCGACATCGCCAAGGCCATCGTGTGCGGTGCCGACGCAGTGATGATCGGCTCCCCGCTCGCCGCCGCCCACGAGGCCCCCGGCCGGGGCCACCACTGGGGCATGGCCACCTTCCATCCCACCTTGCCCCGCGGCGCCCGGGTGCAGACCACCCCTCGGGGCACGATAGAGGAGATCCTGGTCGGCCCGGCCAAGGAGAACGACGGGCGCCTCAACCTGTTCGGCGGCTTGCGCACCTCCATGGCCACCTGCGGCTACGAGTCGCTCAAGGAGTTCCAGAAGGCCGACATCATGATCGCCCCCTCCCTGCAAACCGAGGGCAAGTCCCTCCAGCGGTCCCAGGGCATCGGGATGGGCCGTTGAGCATGCCGACGGATTATCGGCGGCCATGAATACAGCCAGCCGAATTCACCCGGTCTTGGTGGTGGATTTTGGGGCCCAGTACGCCCAGCTCATCGCCCGGCGGGTGCGAGAGGCCCACATCTACAGCGAGATCGTCCCCCACTCCATCAGCGCCGACGAGATCGCCGACCGCCAGCCCGGCGCGGTGATCTTCTCCGGCGGCCCCAAGTCGGTCCACGTCGAGGGGTCACCCCGCATCGATCCTGATGTCTATCGCCTGGGCATTCCCATTCTGGGCATCTGCTACGGCGCCCAGCTCATCGCCGCCCAACTCGGCGGGGAGGTGTCCCGCACCGGCGTCGGCGAGTACGGCCGCACGGCCATGAGCGTGAGCCACCCCGGCACGTTGTTCAGCCCTGACGAGGACACCGAGCGTCCAGTGTGGATGAGCCACTTCGACTCCATCTCCACCCCGCCCGACGGCTTTGTGGTCACCGCCTCCACCCCCCAAGCCCCCGTGGCCGCCCTGGAGAACCCCGACCAACGCATATTCGGCGTCCAGTTTCACCCCGAGGTGGCCCATACCCCCGGCGGTCAGGCGGTGCTGGAGCGCTTCTTGTACCGAGGCGCCGGCTTGGCCCCGTCGTGGACCACCGAGTCGTTCATCGACGAGGCGGTAGCCGCCATCCGCGCTCAAATCGGCGACGGGCGGGCGGTGTGCGGCCTGAGTGGCGGGGTGGACTCGGCGGTGGCCGCCGCTCTGGTTCATCGAGCGGTGGGACATCAGCTCACCTGCGTGTTCGTCGACACCGGCCTGATGCGCCAGGACGAAGGCCAGCAGGTGATCGACGCCTTCCGCCGCTCCCAGGGCATCGAGCTGATCGCTGTGAACGCCGCCGATCGCTTCTTCGACGCCCTGGTCGGGGTGATCGACCCCGAGGAGAAGCGCAAGATCATCGGCGAGCTGTTCATCCGCATCTTCGAGGAGGCCGCCAACCAGGTCGACGGAGCCGCCTATCTGGTGCAGGGCACGCTCTACCCCGACGTGATCGAGTCGGGCTCCGACTCGGCGGCCAAGATCAAAAGCCACCACAACGTGGGCGGCATCCCCGAGGAGATGGACTTCGAGCTGGTGGAGCCGCTGCGGGACCTGTTCAAAGACGAGGTGCGGGCGGTGGGCCACGAGCTGGGCCTGCCCGACGAGATCGTATGGCGCCACCCCTTCCCTGGCCCTGGTTTGGGAGTCCGAGTGATTGGCGAGGTCACCCCGGCCAAGGCGGCTCTGCTGGCCCAAGCCGACGCCATCGTCCGAGCCGAGATCACCGCAGCGGGGCTGGAGCGGGAAATCTGGCAGGCCTTTGCCGTGCTGCCCGACATCCGCACCGTGGGCGTGATGGGCGACGAGCGGACTTACGGGCAGGTGGTGGTCATCCGGGCGGTGACCAGCGAGGATGCCATGACCGCCGATTGGGCCCGGCTGCCCTACGAGCTGTTGGAGAAGATGTCGAGCCGCATCATCAACGAGGTGGACGGCATCAACCGGGTGGCCTACGACATCACCTCCAAACCCCCCGGCACCATCGAATGGGAATGAGCGCAAGGAAGCTCCACACCTGAGAATCACGGCATAGACACTTCACAATCACCACATAGTCTCCATATACTTTGTCGATATGGGGAAGGCTGGCAGAGCAAGAAACCGATCAACCGCTCGCGCGGTTGCAGTTTTCGCTGCTGGCATCGTTCTCGTGTCCGGGTTGGTTCTGGCAACTGGCGCGCAAGCACAGAGCGTGACGTGTACGGGAGGTGAATCCTCCCTCTCGATGTCGTGGAGCGGCGAGACGCATGTATTCCAGTACACGGCGTATGTAAGAAATTCCTCGAACCAAGAAACATCGCAGATCTTGGATTGGAGGAGTGCTTCTGGGACCGCCTCGGTGACGTTCTCCTCATTGTCAGCGGACACCTACACCGTGTGGGTGGTCAAGCAAACCACTGACGGCTCGTGGATCAAGTTCGGGGAAACGACCTGCACGGTGACAGCGCCAACCGCCACGGCCACCGCGACCGCCACGGCCACACCCACTTCGGTGGCGACGAGCGGGGCCGGCACCATCGGCTGCTCAACTGGCGCTTCTTCGATCACCGTGACGTTGGATCCTGAGACGGGGACGACCTCCTGGGAGGTGTTCGTGGAGCATTCCACGGGGTATCCGAGGATCGGGCAATTGACCAGTCGCTCATGGTCTCAGGCCCAGCTGGACATACTCAACAACGACGACCCCGACGACGATGCCGCGGTTCTCGCCCAAGGGCCCCAGGGCGACTTGTCGCTTTCGACCACGTTTACTGGGCTTGCTCAGGGCAGTTGGACCGTGGACGGCTATGCGACCATCTCCGGCCAAACCGAGCGGTCGACGCTCGCCAGCATCACCTGCACCGTGGCCGGCGGGTTGTAGCGGTCGCGGCATTACGCGGCTGTGCACAACGGCGGGAACGCTGAGCAAATCGGAAGATGAACGCTGGCTTGAAGTTGGGGAAGATCGCCTTGGCTGTGCTCGCCGTCGCAGCCGCCGGTTTGCTGTCTGGAGCTGGCTGTAGCGATGACGCCGGCACTTTTGGTGGGGTGTCGGTGCCTTCGAAGTCTGATCCGGCGGCCTACACGAAGTTCGTCGTGGACCAGGCCATCGCCCGCTATGAGGCCGAAGGGCTCGACGCCGCGCTGGCCCACTTCAATAGCCCAGCCAGCGTCGATGACCAGTGGTACGTGTTCGTCATCGACGAGAACGACACCGTGATTGGCCACTACGTTCCTGATCGGCGGGGTCTGGACGTCAAGGGCTGGGTGGGCACCGACATCAACGGCTACAACTTCGGCTCCGAGATGCTGGCGGCCACCGAGGCGGGCCGTTGGGTGCCCTACGTGTATGTCAACCCCATCACGGGAACCCTCGGCGATGAGGGCGCATTCGAGTTGAAGAACGCCTGGGTCGTCCGCCACGACGAGCTCCTGTTCGGCTCGGGCTGGTACATCAACACCGAGGAGTTCGTACCCCAGCTCATTGCCGAGTCGGCCGAGCACTTCCGCCGAGGCGGGCTAGAGGCCATTTTCGAGTTCTACAACGATCCCCAGGGCATCTCTGTCGGCCTCATTCCGACTGCGCAGTATTACAACAGCACCGACACGCTCGACGGATACTTCACCGGCATTATCGCCACCCCTGACGGCGAGATCCTGACCCATATAGACCCCACCTTCATTGGAACCGACATCAAGGACCTGCTGGGTCCAGCCGTACGCAGCGCTACCCCCGAGGGCACCTGGATCACCGCCGACGACAACCCCGCCGACCAGGGTCCCCAGACCATGCGCTTCTGGGTCATGGACGTTGACGGCACCGTCATCGGCGCCGGCTGGTACAACGCGGGCTAGGCCGCCCGTGTGGTGATGAGTTGCACCCGCTGAGGGGTGTCGGTCTTCATATTGTCCAACTCGTCGGTCCAGAAGAACTTCTCCTCGCCGAACGCCGGCCGCAGCTCATCCAGCCACGACGCCTCTTCGTCGTAAGCGGCAAAGAACAGCTTGTTCACCCAGTCGGGGTCGCGTCCCTGAACGAACTTGAGGGCCATCACCTTTTCGCCGCCGATCTCGGTGATGCCGTCCACCAGCACCTTGCCCGGGGTGGCCGACATCGACGGCCCCCGCCAGGTGCGGGCCAAACCCGACACCTGCTTATAGGCGTCGGTGTAGATCTGGTACGCCTCCACCAACGGCACCTCGAAGTAGCGCTTGGCCCCGGTGTCGCGCTCCACGAACATGTAGTAGGGCACCGCTCCGAGCTGTACTTCGGTGGTGATCATGTCGGCCCAGGCCCGAGCGCTGTCGTTCACGTGGCGGATCAGCGGGGCTTGGCAGCGCACCACCGCACCGGTCTCAATGATGCGCCGCAGCGCCTCTCGGGACGCGTCGGTGGCCAGCTCCACCGGATGTGAATAGTGGGCCATGATGGCCAGGTGGCGGCCCGAGGCCACGATCTCCTCGAACAGCCGCAGCAGATCGTCTGCCTCCTCGCCCTCGGTGAACTTGTAAGGCCAATAGGCCGGCGCCTTGGTGCCGAACCGGATGGTGCTGATCTCCAGGTCGTCGTCCATCAGCGGCTCGGCGTAGCGGCGGATGAGCTCGGTGCGCATGATCATCGGGTCGCCCCCGGTGAACAGCACATCCGACACCGTGGGATTCAGCTTTAGGTAGGCCACCAGCCGGTCGATCTCCTTGCTGGCGAACTTGAGGTCGTCGAGCTGCACAAACTGCGGCCACCGGAAGCAGTAGGTGCAGTAGGCGTGGCAGGTCTGGCCCTGGGTGGGGAAGAACAGCACCGTCTCCCGGTACTTGTGCTGTACGCCCTGCACCACCTCTTCCTCCAGGTACCCGGCGTTCATCTCCACCTGCCCGGCGGGGTGCGGGTTGAGGCTGAGCTGGATCTCGCGGGCGGCTGCCTTGATCTCGGCTTGCGGCGCCTCGGCTTTGATCATGTCGGCGATGCGGGTGAAATGCTCGGGGTCCAACATCCCCTCCTGGGGGAAGGTGAGCTGGAACATGGGATCGTCGGGCACGTTGTCCCAGTTGATCAGCTCCTCGCACACATAGTTGTTGGTCTTGAACGGAAGCACCGAGCCTACGACGCGGGTCACCATCTTCTGGTGGTCGCTCAGCCGGTCGAAGCCGGGGGTGTCCTCCAGGTTGCGGAGCTGGAAGGTGCGGAAGGTGTGCTGCTCGCCATTGCCGGTGCTCATAGTGGGGTCCTCGCAGTCGAATTTTCTAGCTGTTAACTGGGTATACAACCGATGATACCAGTACCTCCGACCATCATCGGAAAGACGCGGTCTGCCACGATAGGCGGGTGCTAACCAAATTCGACGATTTCCCCATCCACCAGACCCCCGATCCCATCTCCACCCCATCCACCGGGGAGAAGGATTTCTACGAGCGCTACTGGTTCAACGGCTACTCCAAAATCGGCGACATGTACCTCGGCGTGGGCACCGCCCGCTATCCCCACCTCGGCATCCAGGACTGCGGAATCAGCATCGTCCACAACGGGGTGCAGCACGCCTTCCACGCCTCGGCCCGGGCCAATCCCGAGCCCTCGGACCTCGGCGTCGGCCCGTTCAACCTGGAGATCACCGAGCCCATGAAGGCCTGCCGCGTGGTGCTGGAACCCAACGACACCGACTTCGCCGCCGATCTCACCTTCGAAGCCCGCACCGCGGCCATTGAGGAGCCCCGCCATCACTGGTCCGACGGCAGCCGCCGGATCATGGACACCACCCGGTTCACCCAGTTCGGCCGCTGGCACGGCTGGATCGAGTACGACGGCCAGCGCATGGAGATCGACCGGACCGAGACCTACGGCACCAAAGACCGCTCTTGGGGCGTCCGCCCGGTTGCCGGCGGCGACAACCGGGGCGCCCCCCAGGCGCCGCGGGCCATGGGGCTGTTCTTCTTGTGGGCCCCGCTGCACTGGGACGACATGTGCAGCCATTACCAGCTGTTCGAGGACACCCTGGGCCGGCCCCGGTTCCACGTGGGGGCCTTCCTGCCCGCCTACGACTCCCTCGCTGACAACCCCGGCGTGGAGGACCCCGGCGTCGAGCCCATGCACCGCTTAGAGCACCAACTCGAGTTCGAGTCCGGCAGCCGCATGATCAAGAGCGCCACCTTGGCCATGACTTCGCTGGAAGACGACACCCGCCACGAAATCACCTTCGAGAAGCAGTTCACCTACCGCATGAAGGGCATCGGCTACAGCCACCCCACCTGGTCGCACGGCGACTGGAAAGGCGAGCTGGCCATGGAATCGGAGCGCTGGAAGCTGGCCGACGTCGACGAGACCGCCTTCGAGAACCAGCACGTCCAGCACCTCATGAAGGTCCGCATGGGCGACCGCCAAGGCATCGGCGTCCTTGAGCAATCCATTTTCGGCCCCTACCGCCCCTACGGCCTAGAAGGCCACATAGCTCCCCCGAGCTAGAAGCGACTGCCACGGCGAGGGCGTGGGGAACAACGACCTCACTCTCGAGGGTGTTGTTATACATATGTTGTACACTGGACGGGCATGGGTATGAAGTTGATGGCCGTGCGGGTCGAGACCGAGCTATGGGACGCTGCCGCCCGCCGAGCCGAAGTATTGGGCACGTCGGTCTCAGAAGTCGTGCGGGAGGCGCTGCGCGAGGCAGTAACAGCCCGTCCGCTGGGCGACCGCGTCGGCCTTCTCCGAGGCTCGATCCATGCCGACACCTCCGACGCCCCCCAACACGACTGGCTATCGGAGATACGCGCCCACAACTGGCGCTCGTGAGCATCTGGCTGGTCGACACCGGGCCCCTGGTCGCCTACCTCGATTCCAGCGAGACCGAACACCACCATGTCGGTGACATCATCGACGGCTTCACCGGCGTGCTGGCCACAACAGCCGCAGTGGTAACCGAAACCATGCACTTTGTAAGCCGTGCCCGATACGGCGCCATTGCCATCAGCGAGTTCATCTCCCACAGCGGCATGCAGGTGCACGGGATGTGCGAGCCTGCCGATATCCGAGCCGCCTCCGAGTTGATGCAGCGCTACGCCGACACCCCCATGGACTTCGCCGATGCCACCCTGGTGCTGCTAGCCGAGCGGCTGGCGGTGCCAGACGTCCTCACGCTAGACCGCAGGGGCTTCAACACCTACCGCCTGGCCGACGGCACCGCCTTCAACCCCGTCATCGAAGCCTTTAAGACAGCATGACTATGCAGTCAACCTCGACTACGGGTTCTTCCAGTCGTCGGGATCGGTTTCTTGCTCGCCCTCAAGGCGGAGATCTATTCCGTGGTATGAGGCGCATTGGGCGTGCCATGCGGCCCTAAGCTGCCTGTCCCGATACGCGCCCTGAGGGAATCCCTCCAGGCGGAGCGCGGCAGCCCAGCCGCGCTGGATCCCCGACGTATAGACGCCGAAGGCGGTGTCGAAGCCCGTCACCTCGCCCCCGTCATCGGTCCAAGTCCATGTGCTCCCCGCATCATCGGCCTCCTCCAAGCACACCAGCCCGTCTGAATGGTCGCTGGGACGAACAGACAGCGGGCTCTGTGGCTCTGCAACAGGATCCTCAGTCACAATCGGCTCGGATTCGGGGACTTCCACCTCTATGGTCATCGGCGAGGATTGGTACCACCGACCCGCGTCTGCGTTTGGCGACACAAAGCGGGAGTCGGGAAGGACGCGCTCCCCGCCGTGTTCCAATCCGAATTCAATCCATCCGTTGGCGTGCTTGTAGGCGACGACTCTCACCTCCGCAGGCACGGAAATGGTTTGCGACAGCGCGAAACCCACTCCGCAGGCCGACCCTACTGATGCAAATACACTAAAACTTACTCAAACATATGGTTCTTGCATTATACGGGTTCTCGCGGTAGGGTCAGGGCGTGGAGGGAGTGACCCCCGACATGGTTGTCGACGCCGATCTGACCCAGCCTCAATAATTGAAGTGCTACAATGAAGTACATGACAGAGGTGGGTATCCGCGCTCTCAAGCAGAACGCTTCCGCGGTGGTGGCCAAAGCAGCCGCAGGCGAGATCTTGACGATCACCAGCCGGGGACGGCCTGTGGCCCTGTTGACGCCGATTCCCAAGTCGCGTCTTCAAGAGCTGGCCGATGCCGGCCTGGTGACAGAGGCCACAAGAGAGGTCGCTGATCTGCCCGATCCCATCGAAGGGCCGAGCCTGTCGGAGGTGCTCGCTGAAATGAGAGAGGGCGAACGCTACTGAGATGGCGTTCTATGTCGATACCTCGGCATTGGTGAAGCTGGTTGCCGCCGAGCCCGAGACGCCGGGGTTCCAATCCTGGCGGGCCCAGCAACACCTAGATCTGGTGGCCGGCGACCTCGTGCGCACAGAGCTGCTGCGCGCCGCTCGCCGACTGACACCAGATCACGTTCGAACAGCCGCGGAAGTGCTTGCCTCAGTGCGGTTGTTCAGGATTGGAGAGCACATCTTCGAGCGGGCGGGACTCCTAGATCCGGCCTCCATGCGCTCCTTGGACGCCATTCACCTCGCCTCGGCCCTCGACCTCGGCCGCGACCTCGAAGGCATCGTCACCTACGACAACAGGCTGGCCGAGGCAGCCAAGCAAAACGCCATTCCCGTCATGTCGCCAGGAATAGACCGGTAACCCCCACCCTCCAGTTCTGCCTACGAGCTAGCGCAGGTAGGCGTCGCCGCCGTCGATGTTGACGGTGGTGCCGGTCATGTAGCTGGCGGTGTCGCTGCATAGGAAGGCGACCACCCGGCCGATGTCGACCTCGGCGTCTCCCACCCGCTTGAGGGCGAAGCGCTCCTGGAGGGCGGCGAAGCCATCGGGGTTGAACCCCTTCCAGTTCTCCATAGCCGGCGACATGGCCACCGGCATCAAGGTGATGGCCCGGATGCCGTCGGCGCCCCATTCCATGGCCGCGGCCCGGGTGATCGACTGGATGGCCGACTTCACCCCGGCATACACCCCCATGCCGCTGGGATCGGTCTTGAGGCTGGAGCCCGAGCCCTGGTTGATGATCACCCCGCCGTCCTTGAGATACGGATGGCACATCCGCATGAAGCGGATGGAGGCCAGCGGGCCCGACGTCCACGCCGACATGCACGCCTCGTCGGACACGTCCAGCAAATGCCCGTGGGGTACCTGCTGGGCGTTGTTCACCAGGATGTCGATGGTGCCGAAGTGCTCCACGGTTCGGTCCACGCAAGCCTGAATGTCGTCGGGCTCGTTCACGTCGCACACCAGCGCCAGGGCCGACCCGCCCCGCTCGGTGATCTCGGCCGCCACTGCCTGCACCTTCGACTCGGTGCGAGCCGCCACCGTGACTCCGGCCCCCTCGGCTGCCAGCGCCAGGGCGATCCCCCGACCCACTCCCTGGCCCCCGCCGGTCACGATGGCCGTTTTTCCGTCAAGCATTCCCATGGCGTCGAACACTATCCCGGCGAGTCGGGCAAACCACGGGCGACCAGCAATGAGCGGAGAGGGTGGGATTCGAACCCACGAACCACCTTGCGGCAGTTACTTCCTTAGCAGGGAAGCGCCTTCAACCGGACTCGGCCACCTCTCCAGGCCATCCCACCCTAGCGGCTCGCCGCTACGCCGGTCCCTTGGATTGCGGGGCAAACCCCTACGATCCAATGACATGACCCCCTTCGACATCGAAAATACCGATCGGCTGCTGTCCACCACTCGGTCGGTGCGGCGTCGGTTGGACTTCGACCGAGCAGTGGATCCCGACCTTCTGCGCGAGTGCGTGCGACTGGCTGCGTACGCCCCCAACGCCTCCAACGCCCAGGACTGGCGCTGGGTGATCGTGACCGACCCCGAGCTCCGGACGGCCATTGCCGACCACTATCGGGCGGGCATCGTCCCACCCATGCAAGAGCTTTTGGAGCGGCGACAAGCCGACGGGGATGCCGCTGGCGTCCGTCACTCCGAAGCGGTGCTCTATCTGGCCGAGCGATTCCACGAGGTGCCCGCCCTGGTCATCCCCTGCATCCGCGGCCAGCTCGATCCCGACATGGATTTCGCCTGGACGGCCAGCCTGTTCGGCTCGATACTGCCCGCGGTGTGGAGCTTCCAGCTCGCCCTCCACAGCCGGGGTCTGGCCTCCACCTTCACCACTGCCCATCTGCTGGCCGCCAACGAGGTGGCTGCCCTGCTCAACATTCCCGACGACTATCTCCAGATGTGCCTCATACCGGTGGGCTACCTGCAAGGCGACGACCTCAAACCCCCCGCCCGCAAGAACCCCGACGAGATCATCACCTGGAATCGCTGGGCGTAATCCGCCTCTTCAACACTGCTAGTCCACCACTAACCTCCCCCTTGGAGGGATGGCAGAGCGGACGATTGCAACGGCCTTGAAAGCCGTAGGGCCTTCCGGGGTCCCGGGGGTTCGAATCCCCCTCCCTCCGCTCTACGGCTCTGGGCTTTCTTGTCAGATAGTTTGTATTTCGATGAGTCTTCTGCTCTGGGGGGGTGCGCGTGGCTGACAATGACGTGCGGCGCAGAGATTCGGATGAGACAACGACGCGGTTGTTGGATGCTGCCGCCGAGGTGTTTGTGGAACACGGCTATGACAAGGCGGTCATCGCCGACATCGCGCGACGCGCCGGAGTGACCACAGGCGCGGTATTCGGCCGATGGGCCAACAAGAGCGAGTTGATGGCTGCAGCCGTTGACCACATCTTCGACCAGATCCTGCCTGACCAGAGGATCAAGCAGTTGGGCATCGACGATGTGCCGGTGACCGACATCTTTTCGGCGTGGGCCGCCAACATTTTGTCCGGCGACGAAACCCAAGACGTGATGGTGCAGGTATTCGCCAGCGCCCGCAACAACGACGCGGTGCGACAGCGCCTGCAGTGGTTCCTCGACGAGCAGGCCCAGCAAATTGCCCATCTCATCGACCGTGGCCGAATCGAGGTGGACTTCGACCCTGGCTACAGCACCGCGGCCGTCGCCTTGCTGATCCAGGCCGTTGGAGTCGGGATCCACTTGCTGCTCTCGGCCGGCCGGGACGAGCAACACATCCCCTCTGCCCAGGAATGGGAAACGCTCATCAGAGGCCTCTTCCACAGCCTGACCACGCCACCACCCCAATAGCCCAACGGGATCATTCGCCTCCCGCGACCGGCACCAAATCAAGTCGCTGCCCCCTAGCCGGAGTCGGGGGTGCTTCGGTCAAATGATGCCGTCGGCTCTGAGAGCGTCCAGCTCGACGCTCGACATGCCTAGCGCGCTCGAAAGCACTTCGTCAGTGTGCTCACCGAGGCGGGGTGCGCCACTGGGGGCGGGAGGCGTTTCGCCCACCAGGCGGGGAAAGGGTGCCTGTTGGCGGACCGATCCGATGATCGGGTCCTGAACGGTGCAGATGTCACCTCTGGCCAGGACGTGCTCGTCGACGGCGAGGTCGGCCACGTTGTAGATCTTGCCTGCGGGCACATCGCAGGCGACGCAGCGTGCCTCGATGTCGTCGGCGTCTGCCTCTGAAACCCACTGGGCGACCAATGCGTTAATCTCGACCCGATTGCGGGCTCGAGCAGCAGCGGTGGCGAAGCGCTCGTCATCGGCCAGGTCGAGGCGGTCCATAGCCCGGCACAGCCGTTCGAAGAAGACCTGGCTGCCGCCGACGATGTACACGTAGCGCGAGTCGCGGCTGGCGTAGTTGCCGATCGGGGCGGCGATGTCGAGACTGTCGGCCGAGCGGTTGCGGACCATGCCGAGGCGGTCGTAGGCGGCGATTGTCCACTCCATGATGCGCAACACGGAGCCGTACATGTACACGTCGATGACCCCGCCGGTTCCGGTTCCGCGGGCGTCGCGGTCATAGAGCTGGCTGGTGATGGCCTGAGCTGCGAACAAGCCGGTCAGGTAGCCAGCGATGTTCACTCCCGGCCGTGCCGGAGGCCGATCGGGGTCGCCGGTGAGGTGCATCAGTCCGCTAAAGGCCAGCGCGTTTCCGTTGAGGCCCGGCTGCAACGACTTCGGGCCGTCTTGGCAGAAAACGCTGAAGCGGGCCGTCACCAGGCGGGGCGGAAGACGGGAAGGGTCGATGTCCCAGCGTTCGAGGGTGCCGGGGCGGAAACTCTCGCACACCACGTCGCTGGTGGCGGCCAGGGAACGGAAGATCTCCTGGCCTTGCGGACGGCGCAGGTCGATGGTCACCGACTTGCGGCCCCGGCCCTCCACCGACCAGTAAAGGGAGTACAGCTCGCCGTCGTCTTCGACATAGGGGCCGAGTTCGCGCAGACGGTCGCCTCGAACGGGCTCCTCGATCTTGATGACTTCTGCACCCTGTTCGCCCAAGATCCCAGCGCAGAATGGGGCCGAGACTCGGGATCCCAAGTCGATCACTCGCAGCCCTTCCAGAGGGCGCCTCATCGAATTGCTCATATCACGTTTCGCTTTCTAAGAGCAGCAATCTGGGTTCCCGAGAGACTCAGCAAGCTCGAGAGCACCTCGTCGGTGTGCTCGCCCAACCGGGGAGCACCCGCAGGCACTGGAGGCGAGTCGTTGTCGAACCGGGGGAAGGGGGCCTGCTGGCGAACCGGACCGATGACGGGATCATCAACGGTGCACACATCACCGCGGGCGCGCACATGGTCGTCGGCAACCACGTCGGCCACGTCGTAGACGATGCTGACAGGCACACCGTGGCGACCGCAGCGCTCCTCGATGGTGGTCGCGTCCAACCCCGATGCCCATTCGGCAACGGCCTGGTTGACAGCCTCCCGGTTGCGACGCCGCGCCTTTGGCGTGGTGAAGCGCTCGTCGACCAGCAAATCGGGCCGGCCCATCGCCTCACAGAGACGCTCGAACACCATCTGGCGCACGGCAACCACACACACATAACGGCCGTCGCGGCTTTGGACGTTGTCGAGCGGCGCAGCGTTGTCCGATCGATTGCCTGTGCGCTGGCGCACCGAGTCCAGACGGTCGTAGGCCGCGATCGTCCACTCCATGATGCGCAACACCGATCCATACAGGTAGGCGTCTACAACGCCTCCGATTCCGGTGCCCCTGGCGTCGCGCTCATAGAGCAGGCTCGTCACGGCTTGAGCCGCGAACACGCCAGTCAGGTAGTCGGAAATGGAAAGGCCCGGCCGGATCGGGGGCTGGTCGGCATGCCCGGTGAGGTGCGTCAGTCCGGCGAAGGCGACGGCGTTGTGATCGAAACCGCTGTACAGGGACTTGGGCCCGTGTTGGCCGTAGAGGCTGATGCGGGCGGTGACCAGCCTCGGATCTAGCCGGGACGGGGCGATGTTCCAGCGCTCCAGCGTGCCGGGTCGGAAGTTCTCACACACGACGTCGGACACCGAAGCAAGACGCCGAAACAGATCCTGGCCCTCAGAGCTTCGAAGATTGATGGTCACCGACTTGCGCCCCCGGCCCTCCACTGACCAGAAGAGGGAGTAGAAGTTGCCATCATCATCAGCAGTGAAGGGCCCGTTCGTGCGGGTACCGTCGCCGCCAATGGGATCTTCGATCTTGATCACTTCCGCACCCTGCTCACCCAGGATCCCGGCGCAGAACGGGGCCGCGATCCGAGTACCCACATCGAGCACCCTTACCCCGGCCAGAGGCTGCCTCACCGGGGCCGCCGCCCTGTAGGTCTCCCCGCTCCTTTCGGGCTGGCAACTGCCGCAATTTCGTCTGTTTGAGATGTGCTATCAACTGCCACAGATGCTCACCTATGAAGAACTATAAGATGAAAAGAGAATAATGATAACTACAGGATGTCAAAGCAATAGAAGTTAATCACTCGATTTCGACACTTAAAAAGGGAATGAAAACTATATATATTCTTGTTCATTTTCCCACCAATAGATCCATAAAAAGGTCAAAATATAAGTTTATAGTGACGCAAATATAAGCAAATTATAAACTATCTTGATTGAGAGATACCATTACAGCGACATCGCGTCGCCATCGCATATCCCATGAGCCTGCGCCGACTCCTCAAGAGCCATCTGGCCCCCCACCGACGGGCCATCGTGCTCGTCCTCATCCTCCAAGCCGGTCAGACCACCACCGGACTGCTGCTGCCGGGGCTGAACGCCACTCTGATCGACGACGGTGTCCTCCTCGGCGATCAGTCGGTGATTTGGCGAATGGGAGGGATCATGCTGCTGGTCTCCTTCATCCAGGTGGTGCTGCTCACTGTGGCTGTCTGGTACGGGTCGGAGGTGGCTATGGCCTTCGGCCGAGACATCCGGCGCGACGTGTTCGACCGGGTCACCCGCTACTCCACCCGGGAGATCGGGCGATTCGGGACCCCGTCTCTCATCACCCGCATCACCAACGACACGCATCAGATCCAAACGTTGACGGCGCTGGTGACAATCATGATGATCACCGCTCCGCTCACCATGATCGCCGGCACGGTTCTGGCCATCCGCGAGGACGCCGGCTTGTCGGTGCTGTTGTTTGTGGTCGTGCCTCTCGAGATTGTGGTGGCGGGCTCGATCATCGTCGCCATGAACCCGGCGTTCCAACAGATGCAGGAGCGCATCGATCGGATCAATGCCGTGCTGCGAGAGCAGATAACCGGCGTCCGGGTGGTGCGGGCCTTCACCAGGGAGCCAACCGAGAGCGCCCGATTCGCCGAGGCCAACCACCGCCTCACCGAGTCCTCACTGCGAGCGGCTCGGCTCATGGCCGCGGTGTTCCCCGCGGTCACCCTGCTGGTGAACCTGTCCAGCGTGGCCCTCTTGTGGATCGGGGCCGATCGGATCGAAGACGGATCTACCCAGATCGGGTCGCTGGTGGCCTATCTCACCTACCTGCTCCAGATTCTCCTCGCCGTGACCATGGCCGCGTTCATGGTGTCGATGATCCCCCGAGCGGCGGTCGCCGCCGAGCGCATTGTCGAAGTGCTCGACACCGAGTCGTCGGTGGAGCCCCCGTCCGTCCCGGTGCAGGAATTCACCCGGCCGGGGACGGTGGAGTTCCAAGAAGTGGGCTTTCGATATCCCGGCGCTGAGCATCACGTGCTCGAAGGCATTTCGTTCTCTGCCGTCCCCGGCGAGACCACCGCCATCATCGGGTCGACGGGCGCGGGCAAGACCACGCTGTTGACGCTGGCCGCCCGGCTGGCCGACGCCAGCTCCGGGCGGGTTTCGGTGGGCGGAATCGATGTCCGCCGACTCGACCAGGCCCTGCTGTGGGGCGCCATCGGCTACGTGCCCCAGCGGGCCTATCTGTTCAGCGGCACGGTGGCCTCCAATCTCCGCTACGGACGACCCGAGGCCACCGACGAGGAACTGTGGGAGGCCTTGGAAGTGGCCCAGGCCGCGGGCTTCGTCCAGACGATGCCCGAAGGGCTCAAGAGCCGCATTGCCCAAGGGGGCACCAACGTGTCCGGCGGCCAGCGCCAACGGCTGTCCATCGCCCGGGCCCTGATCGCCCAACCGGCGGTTTACCTGTTCGACGACTCCTTCTCCGCCCTCGACCTCGCCACCGAAGCTCGACTGCGCCAAGCCCTCGAACCTCGCACCCGTAATGCCGCCATTTTGGTCGTGGCCCAGCGGATCTCCACCATCGAGACCGCTGATCAAATCATCGTCCTCGAAGGCGGAATCGTGGTCGGCCAGGGGCGCCACAACCAGTTGGTGGACACCTGCCCGACCTACGCCGAGATTGTCTCCTCCCAGAGAGGAGGTGAGGCGGCATGAACCAGGACAATCCGAGCGAAGACATCCCCGACGACGACAGTCAAGACGAGGAGGACCAAGAAGCCCTACAGACATATGGCCGTGAGGCGCTGCGTTACTCCGGCCGCATGAGCGCGCCGATGCCCGCGGAGACCAGTCGCAACTTCCGGGGCACCGTCCGCCAACTGGCCAAGATCACTGGGCGAGAATCCCCGATTCTGATCTTGGTCATAGTGCTGGCGGTGATGAGCGTGAGCTTGACGGTGATCGGCCCCTGGCTCCTCGGCGGCGCCACCGACATCATTGTGACCGGGGTCCGCGAAGGTGGCATCGACACCGAACGGCTTCGGGATCGGCTCCTGACCATCGGCGGGGTGTTCGCCCTGGCGTGGGCGCTGGGCCACGTCCAGAACTATCTGCTCAGCGGAGCCCTCCAGCGATCGATGTTCCGGCTTCGGGAGACCATCGAGGCCAAGCTCCACCGCCTTCCCCTCTCCTACGTCGACCAGCACGCCAGAGGCGACCTGCTCAGCCGGGTGACCAACGACATCGACAACCTCTCCCAGAGCCTCCAGCAGACCATCAACCAGATGCTCACTGCCGTGTTGACCCTCATCGGGGTGACGGTGATGATGCTCACGGTCTCTCCCTTGTTGGCGCTGGTGGCCTTCGTAACCGTTCCACTCTCGGTTGTCGCCACCCGGATCTTCGCCACTCGAGCTCGACCCCGGTTCCTCCGGCAGTGGCGCACTACTGGCACGCTGAACGCCCAGGCCGAAGATGTGGTTAGCGGACACGCCATCGTCACCGCCTTCGGACGCCAGCACCAGGAACGCCAGCGGTTCGCCGATGAGAACGCCAAGCTCTACGACTCCAGCCGAGCGGCCCAGTTCCTGTCGTCGGCCATGCAGCCGGTGATGATGCTGATGGGCAATCTCCAATTTGTGTCCGTCGCCGTCGTCGGCGGGCTGCGCATCTCCAGCGGGGCCATCACCATCGGCGACATGCAGGCCATGATCCAGTACACCCGGCAGTTCGCCATGCCCGTTCAGCAGGTGGCCTCGATGGCCGCCACCTTCCAATCGGGCATCGCATCACTGGAACGGGTGGTGGAGCTGCTCGAAGTCGACGAGATCAGCGCTGATCCCCAACCGGCCCTCCATCCGCCGCCCACTCGGGGACGGGTGGCGTTCGAAGAAGTCCATTTCTCCTATGAGCCCGAAAAGCCCCTCATCACCGGGCTCGACCTCACCGCCGAGCCGGGCCAAACGGTGGCCATCGTCGGCCCCACCGGCGCCGGCAAGACCACGCTGGTGAACCTGCTGCTGAGGTTCTACGAGCTCGACGGCGGCCGGATCACCCTCGACGGAGTCGACATCACCGCCATTCCCCGCCGAGAGCTGCGGTCGAAATTCGGGATGGTGCTCCAAGACACCTGGCTATTCGGCGACACCATCTGGGAGAACCTTCGCTACGGCAATCCCGACGCCACCGACGCCCAGATCATCGAGGCCGCCCGGGTCACCTATGTGGACCGCTTCGTCCACTCGCTGCCCCATGGCTACGACACCGTGATCAACGATGAGGGCGACAATATCTCCGCCGGTCAGAAGCAGCTCCTCACTATCGCCCGGGCCTTTCTCGCCGACCCGGCGATCCTCATTCTCGACGAGGCCACCTCGTCGGTAGACACCCGCACCGAGGTACTGATCCAAGAGGCTATGAACGCCCTGCGGGCCGACCGCACCAGCTTCGTGATCGCCCACCGGCTGTCCACCATCCGCGGCGCCGATGCCATTGTGGTGATGGACGGCGGCCGCATCGCCGAACAGGGCTCCCACGACGAACTATTGGCCCGCGGCGGCCCCTACGCCAACCTCCACGCCGCCCAATTCGCCGGCCAAGCCACCTGAGCGGCGCCGAGCCAGGCGGAGACAAACTGGCGGAGGGGGTGGGATTCGAACCCACGGTGACTTGCGCCACACACGCTTTCCAAGCGTGCCGATTCGGCCGCTCTCGCACCCCTCCCGGAGCACCGAAATTTACCGCAACCCGGCGGGCAGACCTGAACCAGTTGCCGCTATCCTGTTGCCATCTGGGCCGTGTGCCCGGTTTGGAATGTGATGGTCGGGTCCTGTGCAACGCCAGCCCGTGAACCGAGTCAGGGCCGGGAGGCAGCAGCTCTCAGCGGATCCTGGGGTGTGCCGCAGACCGCCTGGCCATCACTTTCGAGACCGGGATCACACGGCCCAACTGATTCTGCCCAACTGATTCCGCCTGTCTGAGCCTCATTGTCACTCAGCCTGAGTAAAGTCGGCGCAATGGCCAATCAGGCGCTCTATCGACGGTATCGGCCGGGCTGCTTCGCGGAGCTGCGGGGGCAGGAGTCCGTCGTCCGAGCCCTCCAAAACGCGGTTCAACAGGGGCGGGTCGGCCACGCCTACTTATTCAGCGGGCCCCGGGGCACCGGCAAGACAAGTACTGCCCGCATCCTGGCCAAAGCCCTCAACTGCACCGACTTGGGCGACGACGGTGAGCCCTGCGGCAAGTGCCAGTCATGCCTGGACATCGCCAACAACACCTCCTACGACCTCATCGAGTTGGACGCCGCCTCCAACAACAAGGTGGACGATGTCCGCGATCTCATCTCCCGGGTGGCGATGGGCTCTCCCGGCCAAGCCAAGGTGTACGTACTGGACGAGGTCCACATGCTCACCCCCGGCGCCGAGAACGCCCTGTTGAAGACGCTGGAGGAGCCCCCAGATCATGTGGTGTTCGTGCTGTGTACCACCGAGCCCCACAAGGTGGTGCCCACCATCCGCAGCCGCACCCAGCATCTGGAGTTCAACCTCATCGATGGCGACGTACTGGCCGACCACGCCCGCTGGGTGGTGGAGCAGGCCGAGCTAGAGGTGGATGACGAGGCCATCGACCACGCCGTGCACCGCGGGGCTGGATCAGCTCGGGACACTCTGTCTGCCCTCGACCAGATCGTGGCCGCCGGCGGAGTTGCCGACCGGCTCGACGCAGTGGACGCCATCATCGCAGCCTTGGCCAGCCAGGACTATGGCCCCGCGTTCGTCGCGGTGAACGAGGCCTTGCGGTCCGGTAGGGAGCCAAGGATCATCGGCGAGGCTCTCCTTGATCGACTCCGCAACGCCTTTTTGAGCGCGATGGGCGCCGACTTGAGCCATCTCACCGACGCCCATCAAGAGAGCGCCCGCGCCACCGCAGCTCAGATTCCTCCGGCTGGGCTCACCCGGGCTCTGGAAGTGCTGGGCGCGGCTCTGGTGGATATGCGTCAAGCTCCCGATCCCCGGGTGGACTTGGAAGTAGCGCTGGGACGACTCACCCGTCGTGACCTCGACACCGACATCAGCGCCTTGCTGGAGCGCGTCGAGCGCATTGAACGCCATGGCCCGCCGTCCTCCGTCTCCTCGACGGGTAGCGCCGATTCTGCCCCTATTCCTGCGGACTCGTCGCCGAGCCGACAGAGCAGCGGTCCCACCAGCGGACACGAGCGGGCCCGCGCTGCTATCGCCCAAATCCAGGCCAAACAGACCACTGACACCGAACCACGCCCGACAGCATCCGCCGTACCGGATGCCGAGTCCGGCGCGGCCCCGGCATCGGATCGGGCCCCGCGGCCAACACTGGGAGCGGTACGAGCCGGCACAGCGCCCGCGGCCTCACCAAGCACTCCAGAGGCTGCCGAAACCGCTACCGATCATGTCGATGTATCCCTGCCCAGCCGCGATGAGATGGTCATCGCCTGGGCCGATGCCATCCTGGGCAATCTTCCAAACCGAGTCCGGGTCCGTTTCCAAGCTGGCCGGTTCATCGCCAACGATGCCCGCAGCGTGGTGTTCGCCCTACCCGACAAAATCCACCTGAACCGCTGCGAGGAAGTCCGCGGTGCGGTGGATGACGCGCTTCGGGACCACTTCGGACGACCAGTGCCGTTGCGCCTCTCCATCGACGACGCCAGCACCGCACCTCCTCCCGACCTTCAGTCGGCGCCGACGCGCTTCGCCCACGATGAAGCCGAGGCCGTTGACCCCGATGAGTTGATGGACGAGGAGACTGTCACCAAGGAGGCCATTTCCAATCTCATGGCCGCGTTCCCCGACTCTGAGCTGGTCACCTTCGACCCACCAGCTGCGAGCAGCCAGCAGGGATAACCGTGGACAGCGCCAGCAGTGTCTATGCCGCCCCGGTCCAGGTACTGATCGACGAACTGGGCCGCCTGCCCGGTATTGGCCCCAAGTCGGCTCAGCGCATCGCCTTCCACTTGTTGAAGGTGTCCGAGCAGGACGCCGTGAGGTTGGCCGATGCCATCAAGGAAGCCAAGGTCCGAATCCAGTTCTGCCAGCGGTGCTTCAACATCAGCGAGCACGCCGAATGCGAGCTGTGCTCCGACCACCGCCGCGATCCGGCGGTCTTGTGCGTCGTAGAGGAGCCCCGCGACATTGTCGCCTTGGAGAAGACCCGGGAGTTCCGAGGCCGCTATCACGTGCTCGGCGGGGCCATCAACCCCATCGAGGGCATCGGCCCCGACCAGCTCCGCATCAAAGAACTGCTCGCCCGAATCGACGACGAGAACGTCGCTGAGGTCATCTGCTGCACCAACCCCAACATCGAGGGCGAGGCCACTGCCATGTACCTTGCCCGCCTCATCGAGCCGCTCGGGGTGGCAGTCACCCGCATCGCCAGCGGCCTGCCGGTAGGCGGCGATCTGGAATACGCCGATGAGCTGACTCTCAGCCGCGCCTTAGAGGGCCGTCAGCCTCTTTCCGCTGGCTGACTGCGAAGTCAGGCCCGAAACGCAAGACACCGCCTTAGCGAGCCGGGCGGGGGGCATTGGGAACCGGCACGCATAAGGCGGCGCTTGTTTGTTGCAATTACATTACAAAAATGACGAAAGGAAGTCAAGTCATATCTTGTCTGTAACAATCAAACTTGAATCAGCAGGGCGTCTCCTTGGCCCCCGCCGCCGCACAGAGCGGCCGCTCCCAGACCTCCACCCCGGCGGCGAAGCTCGTGCAACAGCGTGAGAACGATGCGGTTTCCGCTAGCTCCGATGGGGTGACCCAGAGCGATTGCCCCGCCATTCACGTTCACCACGTTGTCGGAGACCCCCAGATCGGCCATCGATGCCAGTGCTACCGCGGCGAACGCCTCATTGATCTCGAAGAGATCCACGTCGTTCAGGCTCCGGTCGGCCGACTTGAGCGCTTGGAAGATGGCCCGCGACGGCTGGGTGAGCAGCGAGGGATCAGGCCCAGCCACCTGGCCGTAGCCCACATAGGTGCCCAACGGCTCTACTCCGAGTCGCTCGGCCCGCTCCCGGCTGGTTACCACCAAGGCGCTGGCCCCGTCGGAGATCTGCGAGGCGTTGCCCGCGGTGATGTTGCCCGACTCGGCAAATGCCGGCCGCAGCCGGCCCAGCGACTCGGCGGTAGCATCCGGTCGCACGCCCTCGTCTGCCGCCAAAATCACCGGATCGCCCCGGCGCTGGGGCACTTCCACTGGCACCATTTCGTCGTCGAACAGCCCGGAGGCGGCTGCGGCTACGGCCCGCTCATGCGACTGTGCCGAAAAGGCATCCTGAGGTTCGCGGGGCAACCCGCTCGACGCCGCGTACTTCTCCGTGCCCGTCCCCATGGCGCAGCGGTCGAAAGCGCAGAACAGCCCGTCGTACATCATGGAGTCCACCAGATCTCCGTCGCCCAGCCGGTACCCCTCCCGAGCTTTGGTCAACAGATAGGGCGCCTTGGTCATCGACTCCATACCCCCGGCTACCACGATCTCGGCATCGCCAGCGGTGATCATCTGGTGGGCCAAATAGACGGTGTTGATACCTGACAGGCACACCTTGTTCACCGTGGTGGCCGGCACCGTCATCGGTATGCCCGCCCCCACCGCTGCTTGGCGAGCCGTGGCCTGGCCTTCCCCGGCCAGCAGCACCTGGCCCATGAACACGTAGTCCACCTGTTCGGGGGCCACCCCCGCTCGCTCCAGCGCGGCCCGGATGGCCAGCGCGCCCAACTCGGTTCCCTGAAACGACGTCAACCCGCCCGACATCTTTCCGATGGGCGTGCGGGCCCCGGCCAGAATCACCGTCTCGCTCATTGCTTCCCCTTGTTGATTCGCCACAGTTCCCCACAGGATACGGTCAGGATGTGCGGGTCCACCTGGTCGATGGGACATATGAGCTGTTTCGGTATCACTTCTCCCCTGGCAACCGCGACCCCGAGTTCGGCGCGGCCCGAGGAGTGGTCCACAGCATGCTCCAACTGCTTGACGACGGGGCCACCCACGTGGGAATAGCCACCGACCAGGTGATCGAGTCGTTCCGCAACGAGCTGTGGCCCGGCTACAAGACCGGCGAGGGAGTGCCGCCGGAACTGATGGGCCAATTCCCCTTGGTTGAAGAGGCGTTGGCCGCAGCCGGTTTCTGTGTATGGCCAATGGGGTACCACGAGGCTGACGACGCCCTCGGCGCTGCCGCCAAGAAGGCCGCTCTCGACCCCGAAGTGGAGCAGGTGTTGATCTGCACGCCCGACAAAGACCTGGCCCAGTGCGTAACCGAAGACGGTCGCATCGTGCAGTACGACCGCCGCCAGCAGAAGCTCATCGACCACGACGGGGTGGTGGATAAATTCGGGGTGGCCCCCGAATCCATTCCCGACTACCTGGCCCTGGTGGGCGACACCGCCGACGGCTTCCCCGGCCTGCCGGGCTGGGGGGCCCGCTCCACTGCCACGGTGCTATCTCACTACCGCCATTTGGAGAACATCCCAGACGCCGTAGGCCAGTGGGAGGTCAGCATTCGGGGCTCGGCCAAGCTAGCCACCACCCTGGCTGAGAACCGGGAGCTGGCCTTGTTGTTTCGCCGTATTGCCACCATCGACGACGCCGCTCCGACCTTTGACCAACTCGAAGACCTGGCCTGGGCTGGCCCTACCCCCGAATTCCCCGAGATAATCGGGAGACTGGGAGGCGACCACCTCATCGAGCGAGCAGAGAAGCTGACAGCCCGGATTGGACACGGCTGAAAGGAAAACCAGATATGCGTACTGCGGTCACCGAGATGTTTGACATCGAGTTTCCGATCCTGGCCTTTACCCATTGCCGCGATGTGGCCGCCGAGGTCAGCCGAGCCGGCGGATTGGGTGTGCTGGGCGTTGTCGGACACACCGAGGACGATCTGGAAACCGACCTGGCCTGGATCCGGGAACAGGTCGGCGACCGTCCCTTCGGCGTCGATCTTGTCGTTCCCGCCCGCTACGAGGGTGTCGAACAGGGCGGACTGGACGTCGAGCAGGCCCACTCGCTCATCCCCGACGAGCACCGGCAATTTCTCGACGATTTGCTTGAGCGCTACGACGTGCCGCCACTGCCATCCGACGACGGCGACCCGCGGGACTGGGGTCCTGCCGCCCCGCTGTCGGGCCGCCGCGCCGGTCGCCAGCTCGAGATCGCCTTGGCCTACGAGCCTGCCCTGGTGGCCAACGCGCTAGGCCCGCCTCCCCCGGAGATGATCGCCCAGGGCCACGCTGCCGGAGCCAAGGTGGCCGCCCTGGCTGGCCGAGCCGCCCACGCCGAGCGCCATGTGGCCGCGGGCGTCGACCTCATTGTCGCTCAGGGATACGAGGCCGGCGGCCACACCGGGGAGGTGGGATCGATGGTGCTTATCCCCGAGGTGGTGGATGCGGTGGCACCGGTGCCGGTACTGGGCGCCGGAGGCATCGGCCGAGGACGCCAAATGGCCGCAGCCATGGCACTGGGCGCCCAGGGGGCATGGTGTGGCTCAGTGTGGCTTACCACCGAGGAGGCTGAAACCCACCCCGCGGTCAAGCAGAAGTTCCTGGCTGCTGGATCGTCTGACACCGAGCGGTCCCGCACTATCACGGGCAAGCCAGCCCGGATGTTGCGCTCAGCCTGGACCGAGGAATGGAACCGGTCCGACACCCCCGACCCGCTGCCCATGCCCTTGCAGATCATGCTGACCGGTGAGCCCCGCCGCCGCATCGACCGGGTGGCCCACCACCCCGGGAGCGGCGCCGAGAAGCTGACCAACTACTTCGTCGGCCAAATCGTGGGCTCCATGAATCAATCTCTCCCTGCCCGCCAAGTGGTCTACAACCTGGTTGAAGAGTTCATCGAGGCTGTCGAGGGCCTCACCGCTCAACTCGAAGACGGATAAAGCAGCTCCAAAGCCCTATCAATCGAAGCCGCCCGCCGAATGATCCCCGCCTTCTCCTGTTTCACAAACCCAAGCTCAATAATCTGATCAAAGAATCCAACTAACGGCTTCCAAAACCCGTCTTCGTCCAGCAAAACCACCGGCTTGAACCGACCACCCTCGTGAAGCCCCAGTTGTGTCCATGTGGCGGCCTCGAACAGCTCCTCCATCGTCCCCAATCCGCCGGGCAGCGCACAGAACCCGTCGGACAGCGAGTACATGAGCTGCTTGCGCTCGTGCATGTCGTTCACTAGGTGGAGCTCGGTCAGCCCCTGATGGGCTACTTCGATCTCGTCCAGGAAATTCGGAATTACCCCGATCACTTCGCCGCCCTCGGCCATGGCCGCGTCGGCGATAACCCCCATCAGTCCAATCCGGCCGCCGCCGAACACAACTCCAATCCCCTCGGCGGCCAGCCGTCGGCCCAATTCAGCTGCGAGCGCAGCGTGATTCGGCTCGGTGCCCAGCGACGAGCTGCAAAAAACCGCCACCCGCCGTTGCCCTTCTTCCAAAGTCACGAGAGTGAGGCTACCCACCCCCCTCAAATAAACGGGGACAAATTGATGCTAGTGGCAACGCCCAGGTCAGAGGCCAGATGAAGTGTCACACCCCCGTGAGATCATGACGATATGACGGAGACGAAAAAGACATCGAGCAAGCCCTATCGCCAAGACATGACGCTAGTCGAGCCTTTCGCCGGACCAATCGTGGTCGACGAGACTTGCGCTGTTGGTCGAACCAAGAGCAGAAACACCGGAGTCCGTCGTCAGCGCTCCTCAGGCTGTGGCTCGGTGGACAAGACCGCCATGGTCAGCGTGAAAGACGGGGTCAGCGACCGTGTGGCCACTACCTTGGTAATCAACGCCGATATGGCGACTCTTCAAAGTTTCGCCACGGACCACGCGGAAATGGACGCGATGATCTACGCCAACGATCACAAGGCATGTCGAGGACTGCCTCGTCACGCCACCGTCTGCCACTCAGTATCCGAGGTCGACAAAAGCATGATTGGCCAGCGGTTCCAGCCCTCCAAGTTGGCTGCACCATGAGGCTGGCGTCCTTCTTTGCCGGAATTGGCGGTTTCGATCTGGGATTTGAGCAGGCTGGCTGCTCGGTCGTGTTCCAATGCGAAATTGATCCCCATTGCCAGATGGTGCTGCGCCGCCACTGGCCCGACGTGCCTCTGCACGACGACATCACCACGCTGCAACCCGAAGGGATACCCGATGCCGACATATGGAGCGCAGGCTGGCCTTGCCAAGATGTCAGCTCAGCCAATGCTCAACGAACAGGAATCAACGGAGAGCGAAGCGGACTGTTCTTCACTCTCATGGACTTGGCTGACCAAGTTCGCCCACAGTGGCTCCTTCTCGAAAATGTGCCGGGCCTCCTATCTGCCGATAAAGGCTCCGCTTTTGAAGCGGTTATCGACAGGCTTGAAGCGAGCGGGTATCTGGGGGGTTGGGCGACGTGCAACACTCTCGACTTCGGCCTGCCCCAAGACCGAAAACGAGTTGTCATTGTCGCAAGTCTTGGAACCGACGGTGCCTATCAGGTCATTGCTGACTGCTGCGAATTGTTCGGGGATCATCCGCAGGGAGGTGAAGAACAATCGAGAGGTCCCTCCACCGCTGCTGGCAGCGCTGGAGGAAACGATCCGATTGTGGTGCAACGTAGGGGAGGCTTCGGGTACACCCGAGGATCGAGTGTTTGCCCCACGCTACGTGCCCAAACCGGACGACATCAGGGAGGCCATTCAGACCGACCGATACTTTGTGGCACGCAATTTGACGTGGAGAGAATGGGAGCGGCTGATGGGCTTTCCGGACGATTGGACGGTCGTAGAGGGCGACTGATAGGCAACGCTGTAGCTGTGCCTGTTGCACAGTGGTTTGCCGAGAAGATCAGCGCCATACACCATGCCTCCCAGTCATGTAACGCCTAGTCCGCATCCTCTCACGACATCACAGCGCGACAAAGAAATCGACACAATCGTTCAAGGCTTCGTCACTAAGAGTCAGGCCAACCGCGACATTTATCGCGCGATCTTGGAGTGTGTGTTGCCGCTTGGGGCGGGGGTTCCAGGACCGATTGTGGCTCGCGACGAATTGCGTCAAGCTGTCGAGAAGATCAAGCCAGGTTATAGAGATCCGTTTCGCCGTGTGCGAGAGCTTCAGGGTGAAGAGGGCTTGTCCGGACTAGTCAAAGACGGCAACAAGTACCAGTTGAAGTACACCGACATAGACGCGAAACGGGAACCGAGAAGAGCAGTGTCGCAACAAACGGTCCAGAAGTTGGTGCATAACCAGGGCGAACGGTGCACGGTATGCAGCAAAGAAATCAGTGCCGAAGACACCAGGATCGATGTGGATCACCGCGTTCCCCGTCTTCGCGGCGGTACCACCCACGAAACCAACCTGCAAGTGCTATGCAGGGAATGCAACATCGCCAAGTCCACTCAGTGCAATGGCTGCGACTTGATCTGCCGAACCTGTGGATGGGCACACCCTGAGAAACATCGACTGCTCAAGCTCGAACCCGAGTTGGTACTGCAGGTCAATAGGGAGGCCAGCAGATCCAAGAAGGAAACCCCCGATCAACTGGCAAACCGCCTCCTGAGCGAGTCTCTCGACCAACTACGGAGGAGTCTCCAGGACCAAGAGTGAGCGGTCTGAGCGGCTCCAGCAGCAAATGATGCCGGAGCCAAACTCGGATACGCCCGAGTGCGTCTCCTGAGCCATCGTCACCAGCGCCCTTTTTTGGATAGGGGGTTAGTTGAGGCGGGTGACGGTGTCGCCGGTGTGGATGGTGCCGGGTTGGATGACGCGGGCGTTGATGCCCCGGAGATTGAGGGCTCGGCCGGCGGGGGAGTTGACGAAGCGGAGGGCGTCAAGGCCGAATCGGGCGGAGAACTTGCCGCAGCCGGTATGAGGTTCGGCGGTCACCTCGATGACGGCTTCGCCCATGGCAAGTTGGGTGCCAGCAGGAAGGGTTTCCAAGCTGATGTCCAGATCGACGTAAAGCTGATCACCAGCTAGGGCCCACCGTTCGATGGGTCCGGCTATCGCAGCAGCCGTGCGAGCGTTCATGATGTTGATCTGGGCATCAATCAGCGGCCCGCCGTCGGGTGTCTTGCTCGAGCCCCGCTGGTTCCAGGTGTCCCCGACCAGGCCCTCCTCCAAGCTGAGTTGGCCGGTCTCCAGCACCTCCCTCTCGTCCACCGCAGGGCGGCGAACGATCAACTCGAGGGTGCCGTGGTCGACAGGTGCTTGGCGGATGTGATCGAGGGCGGCTTCCAGTTCCTCGGGCGTGCGGTGTCGGGCCGAGTCTGCTGTCATCGCCTTAGGGATTGGCGTTGGCGGCGGGTCTTAGCGGGCTCAGTCCACCAGCGGCCGCTGAACCGCCAGCGAGAGGCAGAGGGAGCAGAGGCCTCATCGATAACTGGCCGAGGCCAGAGGGCCTCGTAGGCGGCCAATATGGCAGCTACCTCGGCATCGGTGGGCTGCGGGGAGATGGCGACGATGCTCATTGCGCTGTTCTAACTGGTCCTATCTGCCCAGCCGGAATGATTTTCCCGAAGATCAGAATCAAAGGGGGATGATTCCGTGCTTGCGGGGGAGCAGCTCTTCTCGTTTGGAACGCAGCATCTCGAAACCGGAGATCACCAGACGCCTAGTGTCGGCGGGGTCGATCACGTCATCGATGTAGCCCCGCTCGGCGGCGATGTAGGGGTTGGCGTAGCGCTCGGTGTAGTCGTCCACCAGTTCGGCCCTACGGGCGACTGGATCGGCGGCCGACTGGAGTTCGCGGCGGTAGATGATCTCCACTGCCCCCTGCGGACCCATCACGGCCAGCTCAGCGCCCGGCCAGGCGAACGACAGGTCGGAGCCCACCGACTTGGAGTCCATCACCACGTAAGCCCCGCCGTAAGCCTTGCGGGTGATGACCTGGATGCGGGGCACGGTGGCCTCGCAATAGGCGTACAACAGCTTGGCCCCGTGACGGATAATGCCGCCGTGTTCCTGGTCGACACCGGGCAAAAAGCCGGGCACGTCCACCAGGGTCAGCAACGGGATGTTGAAGGCGTCGCAGGTCCGTACAAACCGGGCCGCTTTGGACGATGATTCGATGTCCAGCACTCCGGCCAGCACCATCGGCTGATTGCCCACCACGCCTACGGTGTAACCGTCGAGTCGGGCGAAGCCGCACACGATCGACTGGGCCCAGTGGGCGTGGTACTCCATGAACTCTCCGTCGTCCACCACTGCCTGGATCACCTGGCGCATGTCGTAGGGGAGGTTGGGGCTGTCAGGCATGATGTCGCGCAGCTCGGGCGTGAGCCTCTCGGGGTCATCGGAGGCGTCGACCTGCGGAGGCTCCTCCAGGTTGTTGGGCGGAAGGTGGCTGATCAGGTAGCGGACCTCGTCAAGCACCTCCTCCTCGGTCTGACCCACGAACGTGGCCACACCTGATTTGGTGGAGTGCGAGCGGGCTCCACCCAGGTCCTCCAAGGTGACCTCTTCGCCGGTGACCGTCTTCACCACGTCGGGGCCGGTGATGAACATGTGGGATTTCTCGGCCACCATGAAAACGAAATCGGTCATAGCCGGGCTGTACACCGCCCCGCCGGCGCACGGCCCCAGGATCACGCTGATCTGGGGGATGACGCCGGAAGACTTGACATTTCGGTGGAAGATGCCGCCGTAGGAGTCGAGCGACACCACCCCCTCTTGAATGCGGGCACCAGCGCCGTCGTTGAGGCCGATCATGGGGGCACCCACCGACAAGGCCAAGTCCATCACCTTGTGGATCTTCTCGGCGAACACTTCTCCCAGCGCACCGCCGAACACGGTGAAGTCTTGGGCGAACAGGAACACCTTGCGGCCGTCGATGGTGCCCCAGCCGGTGATCACGCCATCGGTGTAGGGCCGCTCTTCGATACCACTGTCCAGCGCCCGATGGCGGGCCAGCATGTCGAGCTCGTGGAAGGAGCCGTCGTCGAGCAGATACTCGATGCGCTCCCGGGCCAGCATCTTGCCCTTCTCGTGCTGGCGGTCGACCGCCCGCTGGGGGCCGGCGTGGAGGGCTTCGTGCTTGCGGCGCTCTAGGTCGTTGAGACGATCTTTCATCGAGTGCTCGGCCATTGTGGTGACAGGCTACATGGGGATGGCTGTTTTCGTGACGTTGGGCTTTCTGTCGCTACCACCCCCTGACAGGACCCGCCAGCCTGCCGGAGGATCACGTTCCTAGCGAGGCCACGGCGCAGACGGCTGCTTCACTACCTCCTTCAGCCTGCTCAAATACTCACTGCGAGGAATCTCCACCGCCCCCAAGCTCCGCAAGTGCTCCGTGGCCCACTGCACATCCAACAGCCGAGCCACACCACCGTGATTCAACCTCCCCACCAGCGACACCAATGCCACTTTTGACGCGTCGCGATCAACGTGAAACATCGATTCTCCAGCAAACAGGCCACCGATCGATACCCCGTAGAGCCCGCCCACTAGCTCTCCGTCCTCCGACCACGCCTCCACGCTGTGGGCCCACCCCAGTTTGTGCAGCCGCACATAGGCATCCCGGATATCCGGTGAGATCCACCCGTGGGGGCGCTCGATCGTCCGACAGGCGTCGATGACGTCGGCGAAGGCCACATCGGCGGTGATTCGATACCGGCGCAGCGAGCGGCGCAGCGAGCGGGTTACCCGCAGCTCATCGAGGGGAATGACTCCCCGAGGGTCGGGCGACCACCACCCCAGCTTGTCGGTGCGTCCCAAGGGCATGGGAAACAGGCCGGCCTGGTAGGCAGCTAGCAGCGTGCCTGGGGCCAAGTCGGCCCCCACCGCTACCAAACCATGCTCATCAGCAGTCTCCGCAGGCGGAAACTCCCACTGGCTGGGCTCGGGGCGGTATCGACCATTTGGCCTCACCCCCATACTCTGCCCCACCCAATGCTGTGGGGGTGGAGCGACTAGCCGGATTCTTCGATGGTGACCGAGTTGACGATGACCTGAGGGCTCGGTGCCCCGCCCAGCCGATTGCCGGGCTGGTCCTCGTGGCTGGCCAAGATGGCTTCGGCTACCGCCAAGCTCTCGCCGTCCATCTGGCCGAACACCACGTAGGTACCCTGGTTGTTGAGCAACGCGGTGTTCTCGTTAACTGCGAAGAAAAACTGGGCGCTGGCGCTGTTGGGCGCCGCCGTGCGGGCCATCACGATTTGGCCCGGCTCGTAGGTGAACCCCGATCCCTCATCGGGAATGGTGTAGCCCGGACCGGGATCAGACGGGGAGTTGGTGTGGGGTGCCCCGCCCTGAATGATGCCGATGCCCGGGTCGGTGCGGAACAACAGGGTGTCGTCGTAGTAGTGATACCGGGCCAGCACCGCGAAGTTGTTGGCCGTTATCGGTGTGTTCACTACATCGAGGGCGATTCGCATCTCCCCCGCGGTGGTGTCGAACACCGCGGTGTACTGCTTGCCCGTGTCCAGGCACATGGGCTGGGGACCGTCAAAATCGAGAACCTGGGGTCCCGATCCGTCAGCTGGTGGACATCCGCTCAAATCAATGCTCCCTTCAGGAGTGGGGTCGGTGGTTTGTATATCGATTGAGTTAATGATGACCGCCTCTGAGGGCCGTCCTCCGAAGGCGGTGTCGGGATTATCGACGTGAAGAGCCAAGGTGTCCAGCACTACCGCCAAGCTGCCGTCGGAAATCCGGCCCAGCACTGTCAGCCCTGATACTGAGAGGGATGGCTGGGACCCGTCTTCAGCCAACAAAAGGAACTGCCCGGTCGTTCCCCCTTCAGCCGACCATAGAAGCTGACCGGCCTGGTAGTCGACCGAATCGCCCGACTTGACGGTGAATCCCGGCCCAGGATCATCGGGGCCGTTGGTGTGGGGCGATCCTCCCTGGATATAACCCCCGGTGGGATCGGTGTAAAAGATGGCAGTTCCGTCGTAGTAGTCATAGCCGGCCAGCACCGCAAAGGCGTTCACCGCCTCGGGGTTGGTCTCCTGGTCAAGCGCCACCCTGATCGTCCCCAATCCGGTGTCGAACACTGCGGTGTACTCAAGTCCTGGGTCGAGGCACTGGCTCGGTGCCGACTCGAATGATGTGACCCGAAATGCCGGTCCCGCCGAATCGGGGCACGGAGTAACTTCCCCGCTCAACTCCCCACCGGGCGCCGGAGGCGGGGGAAGGTCGGGAAAGACCCCCGCTGCTTCGCCTTCAGCGGACTGGTCGACAGGCTCGTTTGTCTGGCTTCCCCCGTTGCCATCGTCTCGAGCCCATAGCCAAAGAATCACCACCGCCACCACAATGGCCAGCACGATCAAGGCAACCCGTACCCCCCGAGACCGGATCCGGCCTCGGGTTGCGGTCACCTTGGCCCGCTGCTGGGCAACCTGTCGGTGCGCTCGCTGGCGCTCTCTCTTGTCGGTGGCCATTGCCCGCAATCTAGAACCACAACCACTTGAGTGCCTATCAGCCAAAAAACTCGAATAACAACCACTTGAGTCGCAACCAAAGGCCGGTAGCTTGTGTCTCGTGGCTATTGTGGTCCAGAAGTTTGGCGGTACATCGGTGGCCAACGCTGACCGCATTCGCGAGGTCGCCGACCACGTGCGCCGCTGTCGCGATCGTGGCGATCTGGTGGTGCTGGTGATCAGCGCCATGGGCAAAGAGACCGATGAACTGTTGTCGCTGGCCTCGGCGGTGTCCGACACTCTTCCGGGTCGGGAGCTTGACATGCTCATCACCGCTGGCGAGCGCAAGGCCTGCGCGCTGGTATGTATGGCTCTCCATGATCTCGGGGTGCCAGCTGACTCGTTCACCGGCAGTCAAGCCGGCTTCATTACTGACACCAACCATGGCAACGCCAAGATCCTCGAGATCACCCCAGATCGGGTGCAGGGAGCGTTGGACGCTGGTCGGGTGCCGGTGGTAGCCGGTTCACAAGGGGTCAGCACCGAGAACGACGTGACGTTTTTGGGGCGGGGAGGTTCCGACACCACCGCAGTTGCTCTCGCCCACACGCTGGGCGCCGATGCTTGTGAGCTCTACACCGACGTCTCGGGAGTGTTCACCTCCGACCCCCGAGTGTGCGCTGATGCCCGCAAGCTGAGCAGCATCTCATTTGACGAGTTGCTGGAAATGACCGCAGTGGGATGTCCCAAGCCCGCGATGCGCTCAGTAGAAGTAGCCCAGAACTACGGGGTCAAACTGCACATTCGATCCGCATTCACCTGGGAACAGGGAACCTGGGTGGTCAAAGAGGAGTCCTCCATGGAGCAACCCATCATTCGATCGGTCACCCCCGACACCTCGGAGGCCAAGATCACCGTCACCGGAGTGGCCGACCGCCCCGGTGTGGCCGCAGCCATGTTCCGGCAACTGGCCGACGCCGGTGTGAACGTGGACATGATCGTGCAAAACGCCTCCGAGCACGGCATTACCGACATCTCATTCACCGTTCCTGATGGCGACGCCGACATTGCCGCCGACATCACCAAAGAAGTGGCCGCCGACATCGGTGCCACCGGAGTGGCCGCCGACCGGGACATCGCCCGAATCAGCCTGGTGGGAGCGGGGATGAAGTCCCACCCCGGCGTGGCCGCCACCATGTTCGAGACGCTGTCAGAGAACCAGATCAACATCGAGATGATCTCCACATCCCCGATTCGCATTAGCTGTGTAATCCGCCAGGAACATGCTGACAAGGCCACCCAAGCGCTGCACGAGGCGTTCGGTCTGGCCCAATAACCGCATCAGAATTCTCGTCTGTCGCAAGTAGGATTGCCGTCGTGCGAGTCGCAGTTGTCGGTGCTACCGGCCAGGTGGGCGGGGTGATGCGCCGCCTGTTGGACGAGCGGGAATTTCCGATTGACGAGCTGCGTCTGTTGGCCTCGGCCCGCTCCGCCGGACGCACCATGTCATGGCGGGATCAAGAGCTGGTCGTGGAAGATGCCGCCACCGCCGACTATCGCGGAGTAGACATCGCCTTGTTCTCCGCTGGCGGGAGCACCTCCAAAGAACTAGCTCCCCGAGTGACCCAAGCCGGTGCCACGGTGATCGACAATTCCTCGGCCTGGCGAATGGATCCCGATGTGCCTTTGGTGGTGCCCGAGGTCAATGCTCACACTCTGGCCAGTATCCCCAAGGGAATCGTGGCCAACCCCAACTGCACCACCATGGTGGCCATGCCCGTGCTCAAGCCGCTGGCCGTCGAAGCCGGTTTGCGCCGACTGGTGATCTCCTCGTATCAGGCGGTTTCTGGAGGCGGTTTGGCCGGTGTTGCCGAGTTGGACGAGCAAGTGCGCAAGGTGGCCGACGATGCTATCGGCCTCACCCACGATGGGCAGTCCGTCTCATTCCCAGCGCCGTCGGTGTTCGCCGCCCCTATCGCCTTCAACGCCGTCCCTGAGTGCGGATCTTGGATCGACGACGGATCGGGGGAAACCTCCGAGGAACGCAAGCTGGTAGATGAGAGCCGCAAGATTCTGGAGCTGCCTGATCTGGCGGTCAGCGCCACCTGCGTACGAGTGCCGGTGTTCACCGGCCACTGCCTGGCCATCAACGCCGAGTTCGACCACCCTCTCAGCCCCCGGCGGGCCACCAAACTGCTGACAGATGCCCCCGGTGTCGTGGTCGAAGAAGTCCCCACCCCACTGGCCGCGGCGGGCATCGACCCCACGCTTGTCGGACGTGTCCGAGTCGACCCAACCGTCACCAACGGACTATCCCTTTTCGTGGCCGGCGACAACCTGCGTAAGGGTGCCGCCCTTAACGCCATCCAAATAGCGGAGGCTCTAATCGCCTCTTAGCGCGGCGGGTTGTCCCGATACCTCAGCGCCGCCTCTTCCAAACTCAGCCCTAGCTGATTCGCCAACGACGCCAACCACGCCAGCACGTCGCCCAATTCGTGCAACCGCTGAGTGTTATCACCCTTGCGCACCGCTTGGGCCAACTCCCCCAGCTCCTCGCACAGCCACGCCACCGTTGCTGGGATGCCTCGCTCCCGGTCCTGAAGACCGTACAGGTCCTCCATGAGCTGTTGGAAAGCCGCAATCTCCACTGCGGCTCTGTTTACTCGATAGGAGGACCGATCACGGTGACCCGATGCATGAAGCGGCGTCCTTCGCTCCAGTCGGGAACCGCGGCATGCTGCACTGCCCGGTTGTCCCAGATGGTAAGGGTTCCCGGTTCCCACTTCACCCGGCACTGGAACCGAACGCTGGCGATGTGGTCCCACAAGAATTCCAGCAACCAGCGGCTCTCTGCGGGATCCATGCCCTCGATAGCCACGGTGAACTGCGAATTCACATACAACCCCCGGCGGCCGTTGTGCGGATGGGTGTGAACTACCGGATGGGCGTTTTCTACGTCGTCATGCTCATGGCGGGGCTTGTCCCAGTGGCGCTTGTAAGTGCCCTGCGGGCCGAAGGTAGCCGTGCTGGAATGCACCGCTCGTAGCCCTTCCAACCGTTGCTGCCACTCTGGTGACAGGCCTTCGTAGGCCGCTTGAGCACTGGTGAACAGGGTGTCTCCGCCCACCGGCGGCACCTCGAAGGCATACAGGAACGACGCCAGTGGTGGCGCAGCTTCGAAAGACGCGTCGGCGTGCCATTTCAGCACCTTGTTCATCTCGGTGGTATCCAAAACCAGGATCTCAGGATGCTCGGGCATGTTGACCGCGAAAGGGTGGGTATGCAGCGACCCGAAGATCTCGCCGATCGCCTTGTGCTGAACAGGGGTGAGAGCTTGACCTCGGATAGCGATCACCCCATAGGTGAACAGCAGCTCCCTCAACCGCTCATGCCAAGCCGGGTCACCCAAGTGTTGAGCTAGATCGACGCCCTCCACATAGGCTCCGACGACCCCGGTTATCGGTGTGACTTTCAGATCTTCGGCAACCACGGTCAAAGCCATGCCGTTCCTCCCACTCAGAGACGATAGCCCCCGTCCACGCTAATCACTTGTCCGGTGATGCCCCCGCCCGCTTCCGAGGCCAATAACACGGCCATCGGGGCCAGTTCTTCAGGTTCGAGAATGCGGCGCTGAGCGCTTTCGGCGTGGGCGTCAGCCTCAGCCTGGGCCGCGGTGATCCCCTTGGCTGCGGCCAGCCTTTCAAAATCCACCAATGCGGTGTTGGTCCACCCCGGACAGAGACAGTTCACGGTGATCCCGTACGGTGCCGCCGACATGGCCAACTGCTTGGTCAGTCCTACCAACCCGTGTTTGGCTGCGGTGTACCCCACGCTGGCCGCCGCTCTCTTGGAGGCACCCGAGCCGATGTTGATGATGCGGCCGTAGCCCTGCTCCCGCATGGGGCCAAGCGCCTCCTGGCTGGTCCAGAAGGCCGAGATGAGGTTCAGCCGAAGCGTGGCCATGAAGGGCTCGGCACTCCCCGAGAACGGGTCGTGATTTCCCCCCGACGAACCCCCCACGTTGTTCACCAGCACGTCCACTCGCCCGAACTCGGCCACAGCGGCCCGAACCGGTGACCGGGCCTGGTCTTCGTCGGCGGCGTCCGCCACCACGGCTAGCCCCCGGCTGCCGGTGCCTTCAATCTCGGCAACGACCGCATCAAGCTGTTCCTGTGTCCTAGACGACACCACCACTGTCGCCCCCACCTGGGCCATTCCCAGCGCTATGGCCCGGCCGATACCCCGACCACCGCCGGTGACTACTGCGACACGGTCTTGTAGGGCCGATTGCCCAGCCTCTTGCATGCTGGGCAATCTACAAGTTCACCTGGCTCGCGGCTTACACGCTCAGCTAACTGTCGTCACACCCGTTCGCCTCGGTCTCGGCCGTGGCGTCGCCCGCTTCGGACCATGGGGTGTGCAGATCGCCGACATCGGCCCGCACTCGCACCCAATACTGGAGACCGCATTCCACGTTATCGATGGTGACGGAATTGGTGGCAACTGTGCCCGTGTAGGTGAACCAGGAACCCGTGTCACGGAAGAACGGATCCTGATACTCCACGATGTAACCGTCCGCCCCGGTCACCGCAGGCCATGTGACCGTAAGTTGAGGAGCGTTGTTGGCATCCAGGCTGGATGTCACTGTGGTAGCCCAGCTGGTTGGAATCGTGACCGCTTCGGCAATGTCAGACCAAGCGCCGTACGTATTGTCGCTGGTGTCTGAGCACGTGTCGTTATCGGCCACTCCTCGCACCTGGAATTCATAGGCGGAATTGGCATCCAGCCCCGTGACCGTTCTGCTGTCCGCTACTGCCTCGAGGTCCACCGGTCCGTCAAAGTTCGTTCCGAAGATCCCTTGGAAATTGGTTCTGAACTGGCCCTTCTCGTCGTCAGTGGCCTCGTCCCACACATTTTCGTAGAAAAATGCGACATAGTCGTCTTGGGTGGGACAAGACAGTCGTGATGACCAACTGCTGCTGTCCTTCTTGCGATATTGCAGCTCAAAGGCATGCGCTCCGCTGGCGTAGGTCCAGTCCACATAGATCGAGCTGCTGGACTCGATGCGCAAGAAGGTGATCTCTGGCTTGCCTATGGCATTGCCCGTCTGTCCCACCACGGTCTCCGTCCAGGGAGTCGCGGTGGTGGCGTTGGCGGCTCGAACCTTGACCTCATACTTCGTGTTGGCAATTACCTGGGTGAGGTTGATTGACAGCTTTTGACCCGCCGGATGGTCCGCCGGCGGGTAGTAGACCGACTGGATGTACACATGGGAACCCAGCTTCCAGTACTTCCTGCCCTTGAGCATTTGGCTGGAGTCCCTGAGCTCTGCGCCCCACCAAATGTCGTAGCACGCTGACCCTGGCACAGGATCCCATTCAACGGTGATCTTGCCGTTAGCTGCGGGAAGATTGCCGCCATCGCGTCCAGAGACTTCTAGATTCTGCGGCGCTGTGCCGGTATCGAAGGTGGCGCGGGAATCCGTGCACTTTGTGGGGTCTGCCAAGGCCGGGGGCTCCTCCGTACTGCCATCGGCCTCGTCGTCAACTTCATCAATCGGTGTGGGCACCTCGGTGGGTGGTGGCGGTGGAGGAGGTGGCGGTGGTGGAGGAGGGGGCGGTGGAGGAGGTGGCGGTGGTGGCGGCGACAGCGGAGGGGGCGGTGGTGGCGGAGGGGGCTCGCTGTTCACCTCGGGCACAACTGTCGGCTGCGGAGGATCCGGCTCTCGGAGATCAACACAGGCGTCGGCGGCCTCGGCCGTCGGCTCACCGTAGCTTTCGGCCACCGTCCGGCATTCCTGTTCTAAGAACTGATCGAATAAGCCCGATTGCTCTTCGGACAAGCGTTCCAGTGCCCACTGCCGCGCCACGGTGGCTCGCTTTGTACCGTAAGACGAGCACAAGTCAGCTACACCGTCATCATCGGAGTCATGCCCATAGAGCCGAGGCCCGTCAAAGGAGAAGTTGACGCAGAAATCGCGCCCTGTGATCACTGGACCCGAAAAGAACACCGTGGGGTTGATTGGCAGGGTCGGCAGCAGTGGTGGCGCATTCAGCGGACGGCGCTCCCCGGCCCGGTAGCCCGCACAGTCATCGGTTGACTCGGCCTCGGCATCGCCGTAGGTCTCGGCTACGTTTTGGCATTCTTCATTGAACAATTCTGCAAACCGGCCGAACTGACGACGGGCCAGTCGTTCCATAGCCAGCTGGCTGGCGATCGCTTCCCGCCGAGAACGAGGTAGCGAGCAGGTCTCAGCCACACCATCCTTATCGTCGTCGTGGGCAAAAGTTCTTTGACCGCCCAAACTGCGGTACCAGCAAAACCCTGGACCATCTATCACCGGCCCGGAGAAGAACAACTCCGGATTCTTGGGAGGTGGAAGGGGAGATGGACGCGGCTCTTGGGCCAGAGCGCTTACCGCTACAAGCGTGGTAGCAACAATCGCCACCACCGAGACAAGCATCGGGATCGTTTTGTGGACAGGCATAGCACTCTCGTGCCGAGCACCCGTCCTTGCCCCGTGCGTCAGCTATCAGCACTATAGTGATAGCTATTACTTAAAACGGCGATCCCCCAAAATCTGAGTGGACCTGGGACTTGATTCTGTTTTCGCTCCAGTTGCCTGCGCTTATCCGAAGGCGATCGTCCGATGGGCCAATTTCCACCCGTCGCCGGTACGCACCAGCCGATCCTGGTATGTCCCGAACAGCGCAACCGAAGGCTCCGTGGCGGTGTTCACCCAAAACTGCCAATAAGCATCAGATGCGGCCTCATCACCGTCCACTACCACCGACTGTGTGGCAATCACGTGTCGCGTATTGCTCCCCGGCCCGACCGTGCCGGCCGCTCGCCGCTCTATGGCCCCCGCCAAGAGGTTGTCTCGTCCCTGCAACTCTCCTCCCGGCATGTCCCAACGAGCGTCGTCTGTGAACAGGTCCACGTACTCGTCCAAGTCCCCGTCATCGGCCAACATCGCCACCCGAGCCACCACATTCCGGATCGCCATTTCATCACTCATGCCCGAGAGACTAACCACCACCCCCACTCCTCTCTCAAAAAACAGGGGGTGACAACAGGCAGGTGGGCGGCGGGGTGCAAGACGGTAGGCAAAGGTGTGGCGGTGGGTGGCCCGGCTCAGGGCGCCCGCCGCCCGCAGGACACGAGGACGGCGGGCTGGGCCGGGACAGGACCCGCCGCCCACCGGGGGATGTTCAACCCAAACCAACTAATCTCAACCACATGCACGATCTCGTCATCCGCGCCGGAACAGTCGTCGACGGCACAGGCCAACCAGGATTCACCGCCGACATCGCCATCGACGACACCACCATCACCGAGATCGGCAACAACCTCGGCCCAGGCCGCCAAGAACTAGACGCCGACGGCCTCCTCGTCACCCCCGGCTTTGTCGACATCCATACCCACTATGACGGCCAAGTCTCCTGGGATCCCGACATCACCCCATCGGTGTGGCACGGCGTGACCACAGTGGTTATGGGCAACTGCGGGGTGGGCTTTGCCCCGGTACGTCCCGGCTCAGAGGAATGGCTCATCGGTCTGATGGAGGGTGTCGAGGACATACCTGGTGCCGCTCTTGCTGAAGGCATCGAATGGGAGTGGGAGAGCTTCCCCGAGTACCTCGACGCGGTCGAGCGCAAGCCCCGCACCATTGACGTGGCCGCTCAGGTACCGCATGGCGCACTCCGGGCCTACGTCATGGGAGAGCGGGGTGCCGACCACAACAACCACCCCACCGGCGATGAAATCATCGAGATGGCCCGGCTGGCTGCTGAAGGCGTGGCCGCAGGCGCGGTGGGATTCACCACCAGCCGCACCATCAATCACAGGACAAAGGCCGGCGAGCACACCCCGAGCCTTACCGCCGGTGCATCCGAACTGTGGGCGATCGCCGAAGCAGTGGGCCAAACCGGCAAGGGCGTGTTCGAGATGGTGGGCGACTGGGTGGATTTGGACGCCGAGTTCGACCTTGTCGCCGAGATGGCCCGGCGCAGCGGCCGCCCGCTGTCCATGACCATTGCCGTGCCCGACACCCGACCCGATCTGGGCCACCAATTGCTCGATCGCATCACGCAAGCCAACGCCGCGGGCATCCCGTTGCGGGCCCAGGTGGCCAGCAGGCCGATAGGGGTGCTTGTGGGCCTTCAATCCACCTATCACGCCCTCTTGTCCTGCCCCGGATATCGCCAGTTCGCCTCCCTCGACCTCCCGGAGAGAGTGGCCCGCTTGCGCGAGCCCGAGGTGAGAACTCGCCTGGTGGCTGAGCTAGCCGCCCAGCCCGTTCACACCTTCAATCAGATCGACAAGCTCTTCCCACTGGGCGAAGCCCCCGACTACGAACCCTCGCCCGAGACCAGCATCGCCGCCGATGCCGCCCGACGCGGGGTCGATCCCCATGAGGCCCTGTACGACACGCTGCTCGCCCGGGACGGCACCGAGCTGATGTATATCCCCGTGATGAACTACGCAGACGGCGACTTCGAACTCACCAGGGAGATGCTCACCCACCCGCTCAGTGTCCCGGGTTTGGGAGATGCCGGTGCCCATGTCGGGTTTCTGTGTGACGGCAGCATGCCCAGCTTCTTGCTTTCCCACTGGGGAAGAAATCGAACCCGGGGCGAGACCATCCCGGTCGAGCAACTCATCAAGTGGCAGTGTGCCGACACCGCAGCGTTGGTGGGGTTCAACGACCGGGGCACGCTGGCTGCTGGTCAAAAGGCCGACATCAACCTCATCGACTTCGAGCGGCTCAGCCTGCAAGCCCCGGAAATGGTGTTCGACCTGCCTGCCGGCGGGCGACGCCTGATCCAAAAGGCCAGCGGCTTTGTCGCCACCTTGGTCGCCGGCCAAGTAGTGCAGGCTGACGGAGAATTGACCAGCACCCGGCCAGGTCGTCTGGTCAGGAGTTGAACAACTACCAGAACACACAAGACCCCCCATTTGTCTTGGAAATGACTGCTTGAGTCCGATAGTTGCACTTCCAACTATCGGACTTCCTTGATAGACTGCTCCCATGGTCGAGACCATGTCGGGAGTCCCGCTCGACCCTTCATACGGTGACGGGTTGCAGCCGGGTGAATTCCCCTACACCCGTGGACTGCATTCCACCGGGTATCGCAGCAAGTTGTGGACCATGCGCATGTTTGCCGGATTCGGAACCGCCACCGACACCAACGCTCGATTCCACGCTCTGCTTCGAGCAGGCGGAACCGGCCTATCCACTGCTTTTGACATGCCCACCCTCATGGGCCGCGACTCCGATCACGAGTGGTCGGTGGGTGAGGTAGGTCGGGCCGGAGTAGCCGTAGACACTCTGGCTGACATGGAGGATCTCTTCGCCGGTATCGAGTTGGACAAAGTCACCACTTCGATGACCATCAACGGGCCGGCTGCCATCCTCATGGCTATGTACGTCGCAGTGGCCGAGAAGGGTGGCGTGCGCCGGGCCGACCTCGGCGGGACTATTCAGAACGACATCCTGAAGGAATATCAAGCCCAAAAGGAGTACATCTTCCCGCCTCGCCCCTCGGTGCGGTTGGTCACCGACTTAATCCGGTTCACTACTGCGGAGATGCCCCGCTGGCATCCCGTTTCCATTTCTGGGTATCACATCCGCGAGGCAGGATCGACCGCGGCCCAGGAGCTGGCCTTCACCTTGGCTAACGGCTTTGCCTATGTGGAGGCTGCCGTGGCCGCCGGACTCGATGTGGACGACTTCGCCCCCCGTCTCTCGTTTTTCTTCAACGCCCACAGCGATTTCTTCGAGGAGATCGGCAAGTTCCGGGCCGCCCGCCGCATTTGGGCCACGTGGATGAAGGACCGCTACGGCGCCACCAATCCCAGGTCGCTCATGTGCCGCTTTCACACGCAAACCGCAGGCGTCTCCCTTACCGCCCAACAACCTGAGAACAACATCGCCCGGGTCGCTGTCCAGGCCCTTTCCGCCGTGCTGGGCGGCACCCAGAGCCTGCACACCGACTCCTTCGATGAAGCCTTGGCTCTGCCCACTGAGAAAGCCGCCCGCATTGCCCTCCGTACCCAGCAGATCGTGGCTCACGAAACTGGAGCCGCATCGGTAGTCGATCCGCTGGGCGGATCCCATTTCGTGGAGTGGATCACCGATGAGATGGAACGCCAGGCCAACGAGGTGTTCGACCACATCAACCAGCTCGGGGACGGCTCCATGCTGGAGGGGGTCTACGCCGGGATCGAGGACGGCTACTTCGTAGGCGAGATCGCCGACGCCGCCTACCGATTTGAGCGCGAGATGAATGCCGGTCGCCGCATAATCGTGGGGGTCAATGAATTCACCGAAGGAGAAGACGACGAGGCCAACCTGCTATCTATCGGCCACGAAACCGAAGAGTTGCAGCTCAAGCGCTTAGAAGAGGTTCGGGGCGACCGCGACAACAATGCGGTGAGTGCGTCTCTCACCGCCTTGGCCAAGGCCGCCGAGCAGCCCGACGTGAACCTGATGCCCGCCATCATCGAAGCGGTGCGAACGTACGCCACCGAGGGCGAGATTGTCGCCGCGTTGGAGTCGGTGTTTGGCACCTATGTCGAGACCGCCGTGGTGTGATCTCGTGAGTGACTCCTCTTCTCGCGATTCGCTTCTCTCAGACACCGATACTCCCATCCGAGTGGTGCTGGCCAAACTGGGGTTGGACGGCCACGACCGTGGCTTGAAGGTGGTGGCCCGCACTCTCCGGGATGCGGGCATGGAAGTGATCTACCTGGGCCTGCGCCAAACCACCGACAGCATCGTGGCTGCTTGCGAGCAGGAGGACGCCGACGTGATCGGCTTGTCGATGCACAACGCCGGCCACCTAACTCTGGCCCCCCGAATGGTGCAAGCCGTAAATGACGCCGGATTGGACGTACCGGTGGTGATCGGCGGCATCGTTCCCGCCGAAGACGTCCCCATTCTGATCGACATCGGTGTGGCCGCGGTCCTCGGACCGGGAGCTTCAGCCGAAGAAGTGGTGTCGGCAGTGAGGTCCGTCGCGTCCCGTCAAGCCGCGGCCCAGTGAACCCCAGTCCCATCGACGAGCAACCCGAACGGTGAACCCCGACTCCATCGACAAGCTGTTCAAATGGTGAATCCCCCTTCCATCGACGAATTGTTCGACTCGGCAAGCGGCGGTGACCGGCGGGCCTTGGGCAAGCTGCTCACCATGGTGGAACAGCGGGGCGACGCAGCTGCCGCCGTGTCTGAGCAGGCTCACCGCAGCGCCGGTCGCGCCAAGGTTGTGGGGGTCACCGGCGCACCAGGTGCAGGCAAATCCACCATCACCGGACGGCTGGCGGCGACCTCAGGAGCGGCCCGACCAGCCATTCTGGCCATCGACCCCAGCTCCCCACTCACCGGCGGAGCCATCTTGGGCGACCGAATCCGCATGGACAACCACGTCAGCAGTGGAGCATTTATCCGGTCGATGGCCACTCGGGGCCACCCCGGCGGATTGGCAGTGGCGGTGCCAGACGCGGTGAGGGTGCTCGATGCCGCCGGATGCGATCCGATCTTCGTGGAGACCGTGGGTGTTGGCCAGGTGGAAGTCTCCATTGCGGCAGCTGCCGACACCACCGTGGTGGTGGTCACCCCTGGCTGGGGCGACGCCGTCCAGGCCAACAAGGCCGGCTTGTTGGAAGTGGCCGACATTTTTGTGGTGAACAAAGCTGATCGGCCTGATGCCCGTGGGGCTCGCCGCGATCTGGAGCTAATGCTGGACCTTGGTCACCGGGGAGACTGGCGCGCCCCCATTGTGCTGACCACCGCCATCGAGGGGACAGGCATCGACGAACTGTGGACGGAGATCGAGCGCCACACCGCCCATCTTCACGAATCCGGCGACCTGAACCGCCGCCGCTGTCGCCGTCGACGAGACGAGGTGACCGATCGAATCGAGGTCGGACTGCGCGACCAAGTCCAGCGGATCATCAGCAGCGAGTCGGGAGAAGCTGCTCTTGGTCGAGTCGACCAACACGAGATCTCCCCCGCCACAGCGGCAAAGTTGCTGCTCGATGCTTTGAACCCCAACAACCCCTGTGAAGGCACATGACCACCTATTCCGCCCCCCTTGACGACATCGCATTCGCCTTGCACCACATCGCTGGCCTAGATGAACTAGCCCAGCTACCGGCATGGTCTGACATCGGCCTCGACCACACCGAAGACCTGTTGGCCGAGGCTGGACGGCTGGCGTCTGAGGTCATCGCCCCCATCAACCAAGTGGGCGATCGAATCGGCAGCGTGCTCGACGAAGACGGCGAGGTCACCACGCCAGAAGGGTTCCGGCAGGCCTACCAGCAGTACGCCAACAGCGGCTGGACTGCGGTGTCGGCTGATCCCGAACACGGCGGTGCCGGGTTTCCCCTAGTCGTCGACGTGGCCATTCAGGAGATGTTCACGTCGGCCAACATGGCGTTTTCTCTGTGCCCCATGCTCAGCCAGAGCGCCATCGGAGCCATCAGTGCCCACGGCAGCCCCGATCAACAGCACCGCTGGCTACCCCCGCTCATCAGCGGCACATGGACCGGAACCATGTTGCTGACTGAGCCTCAAGCGGGATCAGACGTCGGTGCACTCACCACCCGGGCTGAACTCCAAGCCGACGGGAGCTATCGACTGTGGGGCCAGAAGATCTTCATTACCTGGGGTGAGCACGACATGGCCAGCAACATCATCCACTGCGTGCTGGCCCGTACTCCCGACTCGCCGACCGGCACCCGGGGTATTTCTCTGTTCGTCGTGCCCAAGCATCTCGTGAAGGAAGACGGAGCCCTAGGAGAGCGGAACGCCATCCGGTGCATCGGGCTAGAGCGCAAAGTGGGCATTCACGCCAGCCCTACCTGCGTCATGGAACTCGAAGGAGCCGTCGGCGAGCTCGTGGGAGAAGAGCACGAGGGAATGCGCCTGATGTTCACGATGATGAACAAGGCCCGACTCCTTGTAGGACTAGAGGGATTGGCATTGGCCGAGCGCGCCTATCAGCAGGCGGCAGCCTTCGCTGCCGAACGGCGCCAGGGCCGGCGATCTGATACCGAGCCTGGTGCCCAAGCCTCGATCAACCAGCATCCTGACGTACGCCGAATGCTCCTCGACATGCGAGCCCGGGCCGAGGCCATGCGGGGATTGCTATTTCTCAATGCGGCCGCAGCTGATCAGGCTGCCCACCATCCCGACCCCGCTCAGCGCCAACATGCCCGACAGCGAGCCGAGCTGCTGACCCCGGTGTCGAAGGCATGGTGTACCGACCAGGGTGTCGAGGTTGCCTCGGTGGGCATCCAGGTGCATGGGGGCATGGGATTTATCGAGGAGACCGGCGTTGCCCAACATTGGCGAGACAGCCGCATCGCACCCATCTACGAAGGCACCAACGGCATCCAGGCCATTGATCTGGTGGGGCGCAAACTGCCCATGGACGACGGTGCTCCACTTACCGCCCTGCTCAACGAAATGACCGGTTTGGACAAGAACTTGGACCAAGCGGCCGCGACCGTGGCCGAAGCCGCCGCCTGGCTGGACAAGCATCGGGGCGACGATGCTCTGGCCGGGGCCACCCCGTTCCTTCAGATGTTCGGTCTCACCCTGGGTGGTTGGATCATGGCTCAAACATGGGACAAAGCCCAGAAACTCGAGGCGAAGGAGCCGGATCAAAGTGATTTCTTGAGGGCGAAGCAGACTTCTAGCCGGTTCTATCTCGACCAAATCCTCCCCGCCGCCCCTGCCCTGTACCCCGCGGTCACGTCTGGCGCTGGCGCACTGGGGTAGTAAACCTCTACCCGCCCAATCGCTCGCGGGCTGAGGCACTGCGGGTCAATAAGTGAGCTGGCACAGTGGCGCCGTTCACCACCACGTCTCCTCCGGCGTCGTCGCCGGCCTCCGATAGCTCATCTGTGGCATCGCTGCCTGACGCACCGACAAGCTCCCCGGCAGCAGCGGCCGCCTCCGCGGCCGCCTCCGCGGCGGCCCGTTCAGTCAGGAAGTCTTCCCATTCAGCTTCCTTGACCAGCTTGTCGCGGTGGATTGAACCACGCTCAGCCCCGCTGTCGAATCGCACCCAATAGCGCAGCCAACGCATACCGGTATGCATCATCACCTCGCCAGGAGTGCCCTCGGCGACCCCAGCCAAGTCGTCGGCTAGAACAACTCGCTCTCGCCGCTCCAAGACTTCAGATTTCCCGGCCATTCCCTGAGGTTATCTACAGCATCAATGCCCGGAGAAACCACCGCAAAACCCCCGAATTCATTGACCACAACCGCCACATCAGTCACACTGAGCTAGTCAAGGGGTGCTTGGATTAATGTTGCAATTTGGTTACGTTTGTAGCCATCGCCACCGCTTCTGCGAGTTTCGATAGCTCCTCATGCGCAAATTCATCCGGGTCCTCGTCCTTCTAGCAGCTATATCGCTGCTGGCATTCAGCACTCCCGGTGCGGCGCAGAATTCTTTCTTGGAAGAGCGGCAGCAGCAGATCGAGGAGAAGAAGCAAGAAATCGAGGAGCGGCGACGAGAGCAGCTTGTGCTTCAGCGTGCCGCGTTGTTCGCCATCAAAGAGCTGGACGTAACCAACGCCCAGATCGAAGAGGTGGATCTGCACCTCAAGCAGGTCAACTCATGGATTGCAGCCGCCGAAGCCCGCTTAGGGGCGGTCCAGCTCTCCCGCACCGCCGCCCAAGAGCGGGTCGCCGCTGCCCAAGAGCGAGCTGTCAAAGTCGGGATCGAAATCACCGAAATTCGCGAGCAACTGCAAGACCAAGTGGTCGAGATCTATCTCGACTTCGTGTACGAGCCCAACTTCCTCCTCGAAGACGGTGACCCTAACCGAAACGCTCGTCGCCAGTTCTACATCGAGGAACTGGGGGCCGACGCCCAAGTCCTTATTGACCGGTTGCGTCGGGCATTTGACGACCAAGAAGCCTCGGTGCGGCAAGCCGAGCAGGCCCAAGCCGACATCGAGCAGGCCCAAGCCGACATCGAAGAGGCCCTGGCCGAGCTGGCCGAGCTCAAGCAAGCCCAAGAACTGCTCCAGGAGGAGTGGAACCGAAAGCGGGAGCTCCTCCAAGCGAGAATCGCTGTCGAAGCCCAAGAACAAGCCGACATCGAGAGCGAAATATCTGGACTTGAGCAAAACATCGAAGAAATCGAAGACGAGATCGAGCGGGAGCGGGAGCGGATCCGCCTTGAGGAAGAACGGCAAAGGCGAGAAGCGGAACTGGCCCGGCTGGCCGAGTTGGAGCGTCAGCGCCAAGAAGACTTGGCCCGATTGGCCGAGCAGGAGCGGGCCGGCCAATTCGACAACATCGAAATCCCCGCTCCCCCAACATTCTTCAGACCAGTGACGGGAGAGGTGGTGTCGGGGTTCGGCAACCGCGTCCATCCCATCTTCGGCACCGTCCGGTTCCACGCTGGTCTCGACTTCGCCAACAACATGGGCGATCCAATCCTCGCGGCTGCCTCCGGCACCGTTACTCAAACGAGATGGAGAGATGGCTACGGGAACACCATCGTCATCGACCACGGTGGTGGATGGACAACCCTGTATGCCCATCTCTCGGGTTACAACGTGTCCACTGGAGCAGAAGTCGGAATCGGACAGCAGATCGGCCTTATCGGGAGCACCGGGTGGTCCACCGGCCCCCATCTCCACTTCGAAGTCCGCTACCGAGGGTCACCCCGCGATCCCGCCAAATACCTCAGCCTCTGATCGCATCGGCACCAGAGCCCTCGACAAGTCAGGGCTCGGTTGTCTTTGGCCCAGTCTCACGGCAAGACTGAGCCAATGGAGGCTTTGGTCTTCGAGCGCAAACCCGCTCGCTATGTGGCCGCCGCGGCGGCTTCAAGGGTTGTCCCCGGGGCGGGTAGTGGAGTAGGTCCACTCCGCTTGCGCGACATCGAACCGCCTGAATTGCCGGGACCGGAATGGCACATCATTCGTCCTCGGCTGACCGGGATCTGCGGGTCCGACCTGGCCACCGTCGAGGGCCGATCTTCCCGCTATTTCGAACCGTTGGTGTCGTTCCCGTTCGTTCCCGGTCACGAAGTTGTGGGCATCGATGACAACGGCAGCCGGCTGGCGCTTGAACCGGTCCTGGGACCGGCAGCCCGTGATGAGCCACTTCCTTTCCCCAACGCTGCCCCTGGCGACGGCGACGATTACGGCTATCTCCTCGGAGGCGCCATCAAGGACGGCATCCAGATTGGGTTTTGCTCCAGCACCGGCGGAGGATGGGGAGAAATGCTGGTTGCGCACCAGAGCCAGCTCCATCCAGTTCCCGATCATTTCAGCGACGAGGCAGCCGTGATGTTGGAGCCCGCGGCCGGAGGGGTCCACGCCGCCCTAAAGGCACAAATCGAGTCCGGGGCCTCGGTAGCAGTTCTGGGAGCAGGCACCATGGGACTGTGCTCGCTGGCCGCATTGCGGTCGCTTACTTCAGCCGGGACCATCATCGTTACCGCCAAACACCCCCATCAACGGGATATGGCCACCGACCTGGGAGCAGACATCGTTGTCGATCCCGGCGAAGTTCGACGTGCCGTGCGGAGGTTCTGCGGCTGTCGAATGCTGGGCGATTACCTATCAGGCGGAGTGGACATCACCATCGACGCAGTAGGCAGTCCGGCATCGGTAGCCGATGCCATTGCCATCACGAGGCCTCGGGGCCGAGTGGTGCTGTTGGGCATGCCCGAATCAGCTCGAATCGATTTGACCGGGCTATGGCATCGCGAGACGGAACTGGTCGGCGCCTACACGTATGGAACCGAGAACCTCCCCGGCGGACAAACTGCCACCAGCTTTGCGATGGCATTCGATCTAGTGGCTTCAGCCAACCTCGACCGTTTGGTTTCTGCCCGCTACCCCTTGGACCGCTACCGAGAGGCGATTGCCCACGCTGCTGAAGCTGGCTCCCGGGGAGCTATCAAAGTGGTCTTCGAGCAAAACGGTTGACTTCAAGAACCCAGCGGAGCCAGCCCAATCTCAGCGCCGATGGCGCTGATCTCCTCTACTAGAGCGACGGGAAGAGGTATCCCCGAGACCAGTCGGTCAGCTCGATTCTCATGTTCGATCTCGCCGGGGACATAGATGCGTTCCACCCCCTCGGCCCGCTCAGTGTTGTGTACATCCCGAATGAGCTGGTCCATCTGTTCCCGAAACCGGTCCAACCCACAGAATCGCTCCAGATCGAGAGTCAAGAACATCCAGCCCTTGGCCAATCGCTGATTGCCCACCAGTGCACACTCGGTCTGCTCGGTGTGCCCGAAGCTGCTCTGCGCCACAATCCCCGACAGAACTTCTACCATCAGCGCGATTCCGAACCCCTTGTAACCGCCAAACCAGCAAAGGTTCTGGGCTGATGCCGCTTTGGTATCCGTGGTAGGCCGCCCCACCTCATCATTGGCCCAGCCTTCGGGGATGGACGGGTCACCCCTCTTTTTGGCCAACAGAATCTTGTTCCCGGCCACCGCAGTAGTGGCGATGTCATAAACCACCGGCAATTCCTCCCCAGCGGGAACCGCCCAGGAGAACGGGTTGGTGGAGAAGATGCCCGACCGTCCGCCATAAGGCGGAACGATGGCCGGGCCATTCTGCACCGCCATGGCGAAGCAGCCAGCTTCGGCTGCAGGCAAGGTGTAATAGGCCAAGGCCCCCAAATGGGTTCCCTCCCGCACGGTGACCGCCGCTATTCCGTGAACTTTGGCCCGCTTCACTGCCAATTCCATGGCCGCCACTCCGGACACCTGTCCAAAGCCGATGCCCCCGTCCAGCATCACCGTGGACCCGTCGTCGCGCACGGTGGTCACCTCGGTGACCGGTCGGAGGTGGCCTGACTTCAGTCGGGCCACGTAGAGCTCAATCAGATGGGCCCCGTGAGACTCCACACCTCGCAGGTCGGCTTCCACCAGGTTGTCAACCACGACGGATGCCTGATCGGCAGGAACCCCATATTCTTCAAGGATGGCGACCTCGTAGCGCCGCAATTCGTCGTGGTCCAGCCGGACCACGCTGGAACTATCCACTGTTCAGCTTGCTTCTTCGGATTTTGGGGGGCGATAGAACATGGCGAGCTGCGTGATTCCAGCCAGCACCCCGCCGCCTGCAGCGATAGCCAAGCCAACGTATCCGTCCCAGTCGTCATCAATGCCCAGAGCGTTGTCCACTGACCACTCCATGGGCCCCAAAGTGGCCACCGACGCCGCAACCACGGCCAGCACGAAGGTGTACTCCCAGCCTTCCCGCACGATCATGAAGCCGTTGTGGCGGTGGACAGTCCACGCTGCCACCACCATGACCCCGATCATCCCTGCGGCCGCCAGAGGGGTGAGAAATCCCAAAGCCAACAGCAAGCCAGCGCCTATTTCCGTGAGCGCTGCCATCCAAGCATGCAATTTGCCCGGCTTCATCCCCATGCTGTCAAACCAACCAGCGGTACCGGGGATTCGGCCACCTTGAAAGATCTTGCCGTACCCGTGAGCGGCAAATGTAAGCCCGATACCCACCCGCAGGATCAGCATTGCCAGATTCATTTCATCCATGGGGCAACAGTACCGGCCCATCTAGGCTGGACAAGTGCCTCTCTGGCTCAGCGTCGTGATCGCCATCCTTGCGGGGATGATCCTGATCCGGGTCGGCATCGGTGTGCTCTTGATGATTCGCCAGCCCCTTCCGCCGCCTCCGCCGCCCGGTGAGTTGCGCAAGGTCAAGATCACCTATCGGTGCTCGATCTGCTACGCCGAAGTCCGCATGACCGTCGCTCCTGAGGAAGATCCGGAACCTCCTCGCCACTGCGGCGATGACATGGATTTGATGGCCCCAATCGATGAGTAGCGGTCCACCAGCCAGTTATCCACAGGCTGTGAATAAACCTGGGCACAAACTACAAAGCCGTAACTAGGACGTCACCTAATCGCAACCAAGAATCAATGCCACTGGGTGGCCACCAGCATCCCGGCCAGCAGCAGTCCGAGACCCCCCAGCAAGTACCAGTTGTTGGTGTCTCCAGGCAGCAGCGCCACATAGTTCAGGACAATCACGATTGCCCCTAGCGCCAAAAGGGCGATCATCAGCACCGGCACCCAGGTCGGGCTGACCTTCTCGGCAGAGACGGGCACGCGGGGAGCGGCTTCGCTCTCGGGCCGGGTGCCTCTTGGGGTTACCCGTCCGCCCTGCACTCTTCGCTTCGTTGGCTTGGCCATGGACAAAGGATAGACCCCGAATTATCCGGCACTTGTGGTCAGCGGCCCCCGATATCGTTGGCATCCGTGAACCCCAGAATTCTGGTGATCGACAACTACGACTCGTTCGTCTACAACCTCGTTCAGTATCTGGGCGAGCTGGGTGCCGAACCCATCGTTCATCGCCACGACGCCTTATCGCTCAAGCAAGCTCGCGACCTAGAACCCGACGGTGTCCTCATCAGCCCTGGACCGGGCCGTCCATCCGATGCCGGGCTGAGCAACGCCCTCATCCAAGAGTTCTGCGGCATTCGACCCATTCTCGGTGTGTGCCTGGGATTGCAATGCCTCGGAGAAGTCTTTGGTGGACAAGTGGTTCGAGCTCCTCAGGTCATGCATGGCAAGACATCGATCATCCGCCACACTGGCGATGGCGTCTTCACCGGGCTCCCCAATCCAATCGAGGCCACCCGGTACCACTCCCTAATCGTGGAGCGCTCGTCAGTACCCGAGGTCTTGTCCATCACTGCGGAGACTGAAGACGGCCTCGTGATGGGATTGCGACACCGAGAGCACCCGGTAGAAGGTGTTCAGTTCCATCCCGAGTCGATCCTGACCTCATCCGGCCACGACATGCTGGCTAATTTTCTGACCCAGACTTCCTGACAGCGACAGACCCCTAGTTCCAGAAGACGTCGCACCCGTTGTCCACTCCCGGGGTGTCGCCGTCCAGGCCCTCGGCCCAATTCGCAGCGTTCGCCGCTGATGCGGGCATGGGATACGGAAGTTCGATATTCCATGTCACCGCGAACCCGGGAATATCCGAATAGGTCGTAACGAGGCCTCTGCACTCGGTTTCAAATCGGCTCGAAAGGGCGTTCCACTTCGCGATGCTGCCCAGTGCGTTTGGCTGGCGCCCAGCAGCTACGGCTCTCGAGGTTATGTCGGCGGCAGCGTTCCACGCCGCAGTCTGGCGGGGATCAAGCTCTTCAACAGGAACTTCAGGGCGACCGGGGGGCCCCGGACTCGGCGGTTCTGGACCCGACGGTCCCGATGGTGGGACTGCCGAGGTCGGCAGCCCCAGGCAGGCAACTACCTCCGTTCCGGCTGAGAGTTCCTCTTGAGCAGGCGGCACCTGTCCCATAATTCGCCCAACCAGCTCTTCGGTGTCATTGGGGAAATCGCACTCAGGCACAGGCTCAACCAAGATCAACTCCAACTCAGCTAGGCGTTGTGCGGCCGTCTCGGGGGTCAGCCCGATCAGGTTGGGCACGATCACGCTCTCCGGACCCAAAGAAACCAAGATCTTGATCGGAGTACCGGGCAGCAGCAAGACAGGCGGTGCCGGATCAGTGCTGATGACAAGTCCCGCCTCTACGTCAATGGAAGGCTCCTCCAAGACTTCATCGCTTACTTCAAGACCGGCTTGTGCCAAAACTTGGGCCGCGCGCAATGGGGTCATACCCATCACATCGGGCACTTCGACGGCCTGAATCCCCTCCGCCACAAAGAGCACCACGGTGCTACCGGGTGCAACTTCGCTTCCTCCCGATGGATCTTGGCGCAGCACTTGTCCAGACGGTGCGGTCGAGCCCTCAACCACCCGCAATTCGGGGGCAAACCCCCGATCTTGTAAGAAACGGGCAGCATCATTCGCATCTTGGCCCACAACGCCGGGCACCTCCACTGGAACCGCCCCTGAGCTCACTGTGATCTCGATTTCCACCCCTTGCTCTACTTCATCCAGTGCCGCCGGGGATTGGGAGATCACCTCGTTGGCCTCCACCGTTTCGCTGGCCACAAACACCTGACTGACGACGAAACCGGCAGCCCGTAACTCACGAATCGCCGCCTGGCTGGACAAGCCCACCACATTAGGTACGGCAGTAAGTGGAGCGGGCGTCGCTGTGACCACGGGCGGCGCGGATCCATTGCCATCGTCCAAGACGTTTGACAGCACAAAGAACACCAACACTGCCACGGCGATGAATATCACCGCGGCCGCGGTATACAACCCTGCCCGAGATGAAGGCTCCAAGACTGGCACTGAGGGCGATTGCGCCGGCGGCTGGGGCGGCACCCCCGAAGCTTGGGGAGGAGGGCCCTGCTGGGCGCTTGTCGGCTTCTCTGGTTCTTTGGCTGACGGTGGTGAAGCTTCCTTCTGGGCTTCAGCAGGCTGGTGGCGAGGAGACAGCTGGTGCCGCCCCTCTCGATAGCGCCGCAGATCCCGTTGAAGATCTTTGGCCGTTGGATACCGCTGCGCTGGCTTCTTGGCCAGCAGCTTCATTGTGATGGCCTCAAGCGACTCCGGCAGCACAACCCCCAGCGACGACGGGGAGGGCACTGCTTGCTGAACGTGTTTATAGGCCACCGCCACCGAGTTGTCGCCCGCGAAAGGAGGACGGCCGCAGAGCATTTCATAGAGCACGACCCCCAGCGAGTACAGATCGCTTCGGTGGTCCAGAGGCTCCCCCTGGGCCTGCTCCGGTGAGAAATAGGTGGCTGTTCCCATCACCGAACCAGTTTGGGTGAGGTTTGCCTCCGCTCCCCCGAACGCAGCAATGGCAATGCCGAAGTCCGTAACCTTCACCTTTCCGTCAGGCGACAGCAGCACATTGCCCGGCTTTACGTCACGATGGATTACCCCGTTCTCATGGGCACACCCCAACGCGGCGGCTACATACATGGCGATTTCTGCGGCCTGATCCGGGGCGAGCCGACTACCGCCCCGCAGCAGCTCAGCCAAGCTCTTGCCCTCGATGTACTCCATGACGATGTAGTACGTGCCTTCTGCCGAACCCCAGTCGTATACCGCCACGATGTTGGGATGATTCAGGTTGGCGGCCGCAGTGGCCTCCCGTCTGAATCGCTCCACAAAACTCGGATCGGTTGCGAATTCTGGAAACAAGCGCTTGATCGCCACTGGACGCGACAAGAGGGTGTCCTGGCCCAGAAAAACATCGGTCATGCCGCCACGGGCGATCTGATTTTGCAGTCGGTAACGACCGCCCAAAAGCTCCGGACCACTGTCTGACATGGCGAAACCAGCGTACTTCTTGATTTGCCCGATTTAGGGTAGGGCTACGTCGACCACATCCACGATCACCACCGTCACGTTGTCGCTTCCGCCGTGCTGCAACGCCGTACTCACTAGGGCATCAGCAGCTTCTTTGGGCGACTCGAACTGGAGGAGGATCGTGTGAATATCCCGGTCGTGTACCTCGTTGGTCAAGCCATCGGAGCACAGCAAATAGCGATGTCCGCTCACGGGGACCAGAGTCCAATCGTCAACCACCACCTTTGACTCAATGCCCAGTGCCCGGCTGAGGTGGTGCCGGTACTCGTGAACTTCGGCCTCTTCTCGGCTGAGCATTCCTGCCTTGACCATCTCCTGCACCACAGTGTGATCCTCGGTCAGCTGATGAAACCCGCTCTCATCGCTGCGGTACACCCGCGAGTCGCCGACATTTACCACAGCCAACGCTTCGCCATGGTCTTGCTCAACAACGGCCAGCGCGCACAAGGTCGTCCCCATTCCCGACAACTCATGGGTGGACATTGACTTGGCCAGAATTTCCTCGTTGGCTCGGTCCACCGCATCCACCAGCTCGTTGACCGTTGGTGCCGGTGAATGGTTTGGTCGGCGGCCGAACCGATGCCGGCGGCGTTCTGCGGTTCGGGCTTGGATCGCAGACTTGACTTCGGCAGCAAGCGTTTCCACCGCGAGAGCAGACGCCACTTGACCCCCGCGATGGCCCCCCAATCCGTCGGCAACCGCGAAAAGCTCCCCTTCAACCAGCATCGAGTCTTCGTTTTTCTCTCGACGTCGGCCTCTATCGGTGGCTTGCCCCGTTTCTAGCCGGATCATCAGAGTTCCATGACCGTGGTGCCCCCACTTTGCGAAGGACTATAACCACCGCCCATGACAATTGGCAGTCGCCGGAGGTTCCTCAGTTGTTCCTATGACTGTCGACGTTGGAGTTCAGATCATGAAATCGGCCAATTCTTGGTTATCGATCTGATTGCTGGTCTTGTACGCTGACCACCCCGACAATCAGCGCGAGTGGCGGAATTGGCAGACGCGCAGGATTCAGGTTCCTGTGTCCGCAAGGACGTGGGGGTTCAAGTCCCCCCTCGCGCACACTCAGCCCACTGTCCCGTCCGGAGTGGGGGTGGGGACTTCGGTCACGGGGATGACCGGGGGCGGGCCCCAGGCAATGGCTGCCTTCGAGAAACCCGCCGCCATGGCCACGGTCAGGGCCAGCTCAGCTAGCTCGGCTGGGGTGAACTCTTCACTCAGAGCCGCTTGGTCTGCCTCGCTCAGCCCTGATGGATCGGAGATCACCGCGTCAGCCATTCGCAAGGCCAACTTGAGCCGATCCGGCAAGTTGCTGTCGTCGTAGCCGTCTTCGATTTGGGCCACCAGATCCTCGGTGAGCCCCTGCTGCTTCGCACCTGCGAAACGGAGGTTCTTTCAAATGTTGCAGTCGTTGACCCGGGCGTTGCGAAGCCGCCCCGCCTCCTTGGTGGCCTGGTCGAGTTGCCCTTCGCTCCACAGCGTGCCGTAGAAGCGGTTGAACACCGCGAACAACTCGGGTTGGTGATCGAACAGCGACATTCCCCCCTCAGGGATGGCAATTCTGGTCATTCCGTGACTCCTTTCAACACGGCCCGGGCACGGGCCAGGGCCTCAAACGTGGCGATAGCCGTGGTGAGCGCGGCCAACTCGGGCGGCGATAGATGGGCGTTCAAGTCGGCACACAGCTCATCGGTCACCCCGTGGGCATCCAGCACATACTGCTCCGTGAATGCCAGCACGACCCTCTCTCGGTCGTCCCGGGGAGACGCGGCCGACGCCCCACCCCCGATCATTTGCTCAATGCGGGCGGCACAAAGCTCCGACAATCCAGAGTCGAGTCCCACTCCATCGAGGGCTTGCACCAACTCATCCAACGTTCCAGCAACATGAGGGTCCAAGGCTGTCAGAGGATTACTCATTGCCATCACCCCCCGAACATGGCCAGCCACTGCTCGGCCGAGCGGGGCATGAACACATAGTTGGTGCGCCGGGTATCACCCATCGAAGCCGATGGCTGGGGGGAGTACAGATGGCCGGGATACAGGGTGGCGCTGTCCGGGACCCGGGCTAGGCGCTGGGTGAGGCTCTCGTACATTGCCGCCGGGTCGCTTCCCGGTAAATCGGTCCTCCCACACCCCTCCAGAAACAGCGTGTCCCCGGCCACTAGGCGTCCATTGGTCAAGAAGCACTGGCTCCCGGGAGTGTGGCCCGGAGTGTGGATCATCTCGATGTCCACCTCCCCCACTGACAACACGTCACCGCTGGCGTGCTGGCACAGATCGTCTTCCCCGATACCGGTGGTCATGGTCACATAGCGGGCCTCATCAGCCTGTACATGGACCGGAACCGACACCAGTTCCAACAGCTCCGCCACTCCCGTAATGGAGAACTGCATCATCGACCCTCCCACATGATCGGGGTGGTAATGGGTGACCAACACCCCTGTGAGCTTCATCCCATCTGCCTCGACTATTGACACAATTCCCTGCGGGTCATAGGCCGGATCAACCACGACCGCTTCCCCGGTTTGTCGATCTCCAATCAGATAGACGAAGTTGACCATCTGCCGGGCCATCATGTCGCCCACCGCCAAGTCCCGCCCCGACAAGAGCTGCCGAAAGTACAACCGATCTTCGCTCACACTCTGAAGCATAGAAGGCGGCGGGGAGCTTCAACTCAGGTGGGTCGGGGGATCGTCAAGCTACAAGCTCATTAAGCCACAGGCTCGTCGTCGCCCTGCCGCCGCCAAGCTTCCTCCGCCAATGAGACAACCTCACGCGCCGGTAGCCCCAACAATTTCGACGCCCGCACCGCCTCATCGTGCTCTACTTTGACGCGCCCAGCACTCACCTTGACCCGAACCCGTCGCCCGTCTACGTCTACTTCATGCTCCAGCCGCGTCCGAGGCCAGCGCTCGATCAACTGCCCCCGCACCCCCAGCGTGCCCGTCTCCTCTGCCAACGTGGCCGCCACCTGATCGCCTACCGCGGGATCAGCCAACGCACTCACCGTGTACGCCGGCCGGCCCTTTTTCATGACTATCGGCGTGATCCAAGCATCATGCGCCCCCGCTTCCAATAGCGACGCAACCGTGTGGGCCAGCGTTTCCCCGGTGGCGTCATCCACGTTGGTCTCAAACAGCATCACCGGCTGGCCCGCGGGGCGAGACGCCGCCATCGTCCCCACCACCACCTGGGTCAGGTTGGGACGATCCTCCAGTTGGTTGTCGCCCGCGCCAAACCCGCTGGCCGAGATCGTCATAGGGGGCATGGGTCCCCAGCCTTCCGCCAGTGCGGAGAGAATTGCTGCTCCGGTAGGCGTGGTCAGCTCCAAACCCACATCCAAGCCGAACGTTGGGCACCCCACCAGCAATTCCACCACGGCAGGAGGCGGATTGGGTAAATGCCCGTGGGCACTGCGGATCATGCCCCGGCCACACGCCACTGCGCTGGAGTAGACCTCGTCGATACCCAATACCTCCAGCGCAGCACAGGTGCCCACCACGTCGATGATGGCGTCGAGGCCGCCCACTTCGTGGAAATGGACCTGCTCGGGCGGCCGGCGGTGCAGCTTGCCCTCAGCTCGGGCCAGAGCATCAAAGACCGCCAAGGCCCGATCGGCCACCCGGTCGGGCAGCCGAGCCTCTCCAACGAGGGCGTTGATGTGGCTGGCCGTGCGCACCACCGATGTTTCTTGGGTGATCACCCGCACGTCGGTGGCCGCGATGCCCCCCCGCTGGGTGGGATGGGCTTGCAGGTCCCATCCGCCCAAGGGCAGCAACTCGCACATCTCCCGCACTTCCGCCACATCGGCCCCAGCGTCGATCAGCGCCCCCATGGCCATGTCGCCCGCTATTCCGCTGAAGCAATGGAACCAGCCAACGCCAGCCGGCTCAGCCATCGTTCAACCCTGCCGACGACACTGCTCGGTCCCTCGTCTTGAACAGCCGCAGCACTGCGCAAGCCGCCCCAAATCCGTTGTCCACCCCGACAACGGTCACGCCCGAAGCACATGAAGACATCATGGCCAACAGGGGGGTAACCCCCTCGAGTGAGGAGCCGTACCCCACGCTGGTGGGCACGGCTACCACCGGAGCTGCCGTCAGCCCTCCCACGACGGAGGCCAAGGCCCCCTCCATCCCAGCCACCACCACCACGGCATCGGCTTCAGTCAGCGTGTCGACCTCACCGAGAATGCGGTGGAGTCCGGCCACCCCCACATCGTTCAACCGCTGCGGCGCCAGTCCGTGGGCAGCCAGCACCACGCCGCACTCATCGGCCACTGGCAGATCGGCGGTGCCGGCCGCGGCCAGCACTACTCTCTCGGGCCGTGGCGGCGAAGGCCGCCAGACCACCGTGGTGTCGTAGCGTTCTCCCTCAGGATTGAGAGCCAGTGCCACGGCGGCCTGCCCGGCCGAGGCCCGGGTCAACAGCACAGGACCGCCTGGTTGATCGAGCAGCTCCTTCACGATGGCCGCGCACTGATCGGGCGTTTTGCCCGGTCCGTACACGACCTCGGCCAGCCCCTGTCGGAGGCTGCGATGATGATCCACCCGGGCAAATCCCAAATCGGCAAATGGCAATCGCCGCAGCTGCCGAACCGCGTCGTCCGCCGACACCGTCCCGTCCCGTACGTTGGCCATCAATTGACGAAGAAAGGCTTCATCCACCTCAACACCCCATCACTTTCAACTAGCTCCCGAATTTTCTCACAACGACCGCAATGAAGCAGACCGCTATCCTGCACGTTTGTGACTGCTTCTGCCCGATCCGTAAGCCCAGTGGCCTACCTGGGGCCGCCGGGCACATTCACTGAAGAAGCACTCCTCACTCAAGCTGACTTGGCTGAAGCCGACCACCTCTTGTGCCGGTCGATCCCCGAAGTCCTAGGCGCCGCTGCCGACGGCCGGGCTGCATTGGGCTTTACCGCTATTGAGAACTCGATCGAAGGCACGGTCAACGTTGCCCTTGACGCGCTGATCTTCGAACACGACCTGCTCATACAGCGCGAGGTGGTCATTGATGTCCGCCTTCACCTTCTCGGACATCCTGGCGCGTCGCTGGAGACTATTCAACGAGTCATCAGCTTTCCCGTGGCCACCGCGCAGTGCCGACGCTATCTCACCGACAACCTGCCCCACGCCGAAGAGTTGGCGGCCAATTCCACCGCGGCGGCGGCCCGCGATCTGGCCATCTCCCAAGATGTCGCCGCGACCGCCATCGGCACCGCCCTGTCCCAGAAGATCTACGGACTTGAGCTGATCGCCACCGACATCGAGGACCATCCCGAAAACCAGACCCGCTTCGTCGCGGTGTCGAGCTCTGGTGTGCCCGCCCCCACCGGCCAAGACAAGACCTCCATCGTGGTTTTCCAGCGTTCCGACCGGTCGGGCTCTCTGATGGGCATCCTCGCTGAGTTCGCGGCCCGCTCCATCAACCTGACCAAGCTGGAATCTCGGCCCACCAAGAAGGCCCTGGGCGACTACTGCTTCCTGATCGACCTAGAAGGCCACGTCGCCGATCAGCTGGTAGCCGACTGCCTCACCAGCATCGTGGCCAAGCACGGCGAGGTGAAGTTCCTGGGCTCCTATCCCACTACCACCAAGGGCAGCGAGGAGAAGAATAACAACGCCTCTACTGCGTGGACCGAAGCCCAGAATTGGATTGAGGAATTGCGCGACCAGGTGGAAGCCGATTGATTTGACGGGTTCTAATAGCTTCCATTAGAACTGTTGCCGACCACTTTCCCCCAAGGACGCGGAGGAGACCATGGAATTCGGCATTTTCTGCAACGGCTACATCCCCGGCCCGGCGGCCCACGACACCGAGGCCGAGCACACTGCTTTGATGCGGGAGGCGCACTACGCCATCACCGCTGACAAGTACAACTGGAAGTACGTCTGGTTCGGCGAGCACCACTGCCTCACCGAGTACAGCCACATGTCGGCTCCGGCGCCGGTGATGGGCTACGTGGCGGCCAAGACCGACCGCATCCATCTCTCCACCGGCATCACCAGCCTGCCCACCGCCAAAGAGCATCCGGTTCGCATCGCTGAGCGGGCGGCCATGCTCGACCACATCACCGAGAACCGGTTCGAGTTCGGCACCGGGCGGGGCGCAGGCAGCCACGAGGTAGCCACCTTTGGAGGCCTCACGCCGCCGGAGACCAAGTCGATGTGGGACGAGGTCATCCGCGAGATCCCCCGCATGTGGGAACAGCGCGATTACTGCTTCGAGGGGGAGCACTTCTCGGTACCCAAGCCCCACAACGTGCTGCCCAAGCCCTACGGCAACGGCCATCCCCCTATCTGGGTGGCCTGCGGCAACCCGCCTACCTTCGCCAAGGCCGGTTCGCTGGGCATCGGCGCCATCGCCTTCAATTTCGAGCCCATCTTCAATCTCAAGGGTCGCATCGAAGCCTACAAAGAGGCCATCGACAATCCAGTGGAGCAGATCGGCCAGTTCAAGAACGACAACGTGATGATGACCAACGCCGTCATCTGCCTCGAAGATCGGGATCGGGCCCGGGAGATCGCCAAGTCCAAGGGCCGGGGCTACCTGGTCACCATGGTGAACCTCTACCACGACACCATGCCCAAGTCGCCCGACGCCATTACTTGGCCATCGGCACCCACGCAGATCGAATGGACCGATGAGATGCTCGACGGGGCTATCGCTGGCGGTTACATGCTGTGCGGCAACCCCGAAGAGGTGTGCGAGCAGGTAGCCCGCTATCAGACGGTGGGCTGCGATCAGGTGGTGTTCGGACTCCCCGGCGAGGGAATGGAACACGACGAGATTGACGAGATGCTCGAGGTGTTCGGCACCAAGGTCATCCCCGAGTACGACCCCGATCCGGTTCACTCCACCGACCGCTACCGGGCTACCGCCCAGCGCCGCTACTCCGACTTCAATTTCCCGCTGCCCGATGGCATCGACGTGGAGCTCATCCCCGAAACTGCGCTGTTGCCCCTGGGCCACGGGAAATAGGCCACTCCGACCGAGGAGTGAGCGGCCATGCCGCGCGACGCCACCGAGACTCGCTGCCGCCTGATCGCCGAAGCCGAGCGCCTATTCGCCGACCAGGGCATCTGGCGGGTGCGGGTGCAAGACATCGTGGCCGCTGCCGGTCAGCGGAACAGCTCGGCGCTCTCCTATCACTTTGGCTCCCGCCAGGGCGTGCTCGACGCCATCCTGCGAGATCACGGCGAGCCCATCGACCATGAGCGGGGCCAAGTGTGGGCCGAGGTGGACAACGACGGGACTTCGGCACTCATCCAGGCCCTGATCCAGCCACTGACCCGGCGGCTCTCCACCGCCAGCGGTCGGTGCTATCTGCGCATCGTGGCTCAGCTCAGTGCCGAATTCGCCCGCTGGGATCTCGACCCCACCCACGTCCCGGGCAACCTCAACGCCATCTTGCGATTGCTGCGGGATCGTGCACTGGCTGGCGACAAGGCCCAACGAGACGAGCGGGTGCTGGGAATGATCCAACTGATGACTGCATCGTTGGCTGAGCGAGCTCGCCGCATCGAGGCTGGCGATCCTCTGGACACCGATGAAAGCGCATACTCCGCCAACCTGGTGGACATGCTGACTGGGATCATCGAGGCGCCGGTTCGTGCCGCGACCATGGCGACACCCGTCCGGTAGTTTTCTTCTGTGACCGACAGTCCAAGCGAGCGCACCGTCACCGGGCGGTGGTTTGAAGAGCTGACTCCCGGGCTGGTCATCCACCACGCCATTCGCCGCACCATCACCGAGGCCGACAACGTGGCCTTCACCACCATGACCATGAATCCGGCACCCATCCACCTCGACGCTGACTACGCCTCAAACACCGAGTTCGGCCAGCCGCTGGTCAACTCACTGCTCACCTTGGGGTTGACGGTGGGCATAAGCGTCCACGAGACAACCATGGGCACCACCGTGGCCAATCTCGGCTTCCAAGAGGTCTCTTTCGGTGCCCCGGTGTTCGCTGGGGACACCCTTCGGGTGGAAACAGAGGTGCTCGACGCCCGTCCGTCCAAGTCCCGTCCCTCCCAAGGAGTAGTCACCTTCGAGCACCGGGCGTACACCGTGGGCTCAGAAACCCTGGTTTGCAAGGCGGTTCGCTCTGCCTTGATGCATTGTCGACCGACGCAATAGGCCATGCTTTGGGCATGAACCGACTTGAGAACAAGGTCGTCGTTGTCACGGGAGCCGCTTCTGGCATCGGACAAGCCACTGCGGCCCGGCTACGGGCCGAGGGTGCAACCGTGGTGGGCATCGACCGAGACCCGATTGACGACGTGGACATGGCCATCAAACTTGATCTGCTCGACTTGGAGGCCATTGCACCCGCTGTCGACCAAGTGGTGGAGGCCTACGGCCGAATCGACGTGCTGTGCAATATCGCCGGGATCGGTCATTTCGCCACCGACGAAGACGAGACAATCGAAGCATGGAATCGGGTCATCGGGGTGAATCTCACCGGCACCTTCTTCATGTCCCAAGCCTGCTTGCCCCACTTGCTCGAGTCGCAGGGGTGCATTGTGAACACCGCCTCCACTGCGGGCACTCACGCCCAGCCGTGGAGCTCTGTCTACTCCGCCTCCAAAGGCGGCGTCATCGCCCTCACCCAGACCATGGCCATCACCAACGGGAGATCGGGCGTACGGGTCAACTGCATCGCCCCGGGCGGCGTAGAGACAGCAATCGGGGCCCAATTCACCCCCCCGGAGGATGCAGATCTCACCCTCATGGCTCGCATCATGCCGTTTGAGCGTCCAGGCCAACCTTCTGAATTGGCCGCTGCCTTCGCCTTTCTGGCCAGCGATGACGCCAGCTACTGCAATGGGATCGTTCTCAGAGTTGACGGAGGGACAATGACATGAGCCACGCAACGCCGCCCCTCGGCGGCCTTCGAATCATTGAGAGCTCGTTGCTCGGACCGGGGTTCTTGACCACGTTCTTTTCCGATCTCGGGGCCGAGGTCATCAAGGTGGAACCACCCCAGGGTGACTACATCCGCGAAATGACCTGGCCCATTGTCAACGGGGTATCGCTTCTTCATTTGCACACCCACCGGGGCAAGAAAAGCATCGTGCTCAACCTGCGCGAGCCCGAGGGCGTGGAGTTGTATCTGGACTTGGCCCGCAACGCCGATGCCGTAGTGGAGGCCATGCGGCCCGGCGCCCTGGAGCGTCGGGGCTTGGGCTACGAGCAACTCAAAGAGGTGAACCCCAAGATCGTGTTCGCCACCATCAGCGGCTACGGCATGACCGGCCCCTACAAGGACATGCCCAGCCACGGCATCGCCTACGACACCTGGGCCGGATTGATTCCCCCTGCATACGACGATGACGGCTTCTGCCGCATTCCCGAGATGCCCAATATTGGCATCAACATCGCCCCCCTCATCGGCGCGTTCGCACTCTTGGCCGGCATCACTCGAGCTCGGGAAACCGGAGAAGGCTGCCGCCTCGAATTGGCCCAGTCTGACGGCGCCGCCTACATGGACTGGTACCGCATCGAGACCTGGAAGGCCTACGAGCGTCCCGAAGACGAGGTCACCGGCAATCCGTCAGATGACTATGAGCGTCGGGCCCCCGGCCTGGCCGGCATGTGGGAAGGTGTTCGCTACCAGATGTACGAGTCGTCCGATGGCCACGTGCTATTCATGGCTTCAGAGCAGGCTTTCTGGCGCAATTTCTGTGAGGCCCTCGACCGAATGGACTTGTTCGATCGCTGGCCGGGGTCGAAGTACGCCGACCATGCCCGGGGCAACCTGGAATTGCAGCGGGAGTTGCGGGACATCTTCCGCACCAAGACCAGCGCCGAATGGCTGGAGTTCGGCGATCGCGTCAACACACCCATCGCCCCGGTGAACAATGCCAAGAACGTGGTCGACGACCCGCAGTTCCAAGACCGGCTGCCGCTGTTCACCACCGAGCAGCTGGGCTGCGAGCAGCTCCCCCTTCCCGTCAAGTTCTTCGACGAGGAGCTCCCCGTCCCCACCCACGCCCCCACCGTCGGCCAGCAGACCGACGAGGTGCTGAGCGAGGTGCTGGGCTTGCGCGACGACCGGCTGGCTGCGCTGCGGGAGCAAGGCATCCTCGGATGACCGATCCCGGTTCGGTATCAGCCGAACTGCTGGACGAGGCGGTCGAGCTGGCTCGCCAAGCAGGAGTGCTGACGCTGGACTGGTTCAACGATCACGAGCTGTCGGTGCGTCGCAAGGACGACGGCTCACCAGTAACCGAAGCCGACAAGGCCGCAGAGGCGTTCCTTCGAGAATCTTTGGCCAACCGGTTCCCCGACGACGCGGTGATCGGCGAGGAGTTCCCCGAACAACAGGGGACGTCGGGGCGAACCTGGATCATCGACCCCATCGACGGCACCCGCAGCTTCGTCCGCGGTGTGCCCCTGTACACCACCTTATTGGCCTTGATCGACCAGCAGGGCCCCGCCATCGGAGTGGCTGCCGTACCCCCTCTCGACGAAGCAGTGTGGGCGGGCCGAGGTCTGGGGTGCTACCACAACGGCCGCCGCTGCCAGGTCAGCTCCCAAGCCGAACTGAGCCGGTCCTACCTGTGCGCGTCGGGCTTCGAATGGTGGCCCGAAGGCGCCTTCGCCCGGGTTAGCCAAACCGGCGCCCGAATGCGCACCTGGGGAGACGGCTATGGCTACGTCTTGGTGGCCACCGGCCGGACCGACGCCATGATCGACCCCGGTCTCAACGTCTGGGACATCGCCCCCATGCTCGTCATCATCCCCGAAGCTGGCGGTCGAATCACCCAATGGAACGGCTCCACCACCGCCAGCGCCGGCGACTGGCTCACCACCAACGGAACCTTCCACGAGGAACTAAGAACCCTCCTACAAAAAAACGAGTGAGGGGATGAACAAGCGGTAGGCGAGGCAGTGGGTGGCGTCGGGGCCAGGACTCGGCGGCACCGTCCGCCGAGCCGCCCCGACGACAGGACCCGCTGCCTCGTCGGTGGCTACTAACCCCTAGGCCCCAGCAAACTCCTCACAAACAATTCCTTGCCCCTCAAGAACATCCAGGAACTCCCCCGCATCCACAACTTCAGAAAGCCCCGCAACCCCCTTCCTGTCAACCTTCCCCGCCCCAATCAACTCAAGAGTGCTCACCACAACCGCAGCTGTCGCAAACCCCGGTGCCGCTGACGCTCCCAATATCCGCCCACTCCACGCCGAGCCCTTCTGCCCCCGCACCTCCACTCTGACCGCGCCCAACTTCCCCTCCGGATGCGGTGGCCGCAGCATCGGCAGCCAAGAGCTGAATCGATCCCTTCGAGTAGCCGCCATGCGAGCCGTGATCCGATCTGCGGTGCTGAACTTCCGAACCAGCAAGATCGGATCGGGCAGCGCCGCCCGATAGCAGTCAGCCGCATCTACTGGACTGGGAAACCAGCAAAGCTCCCGGCCCGAGCCCCCCGGCCTTTGCTTCCATCCTCCTCGCCACTCCCACGCCAGCGAACTCAAGGCCTTGTGGTGCTGGCGCGCACAAGCGGGTCCCCCGGTGCCGAACTTGGCGACGTGTACCTCGGTCACTCGGTCGAGCTCCGCAGCGGCCCGAACGGCCAGGACGTCGCTCAAGCCCGGTGCCATGCCCGCTCCCACCACGACCAGGGAGTTCTGTTGTCGGATGGCACCGTTCATTCCCAACAGCTTTCTCACGTCGGACACCGAATCAGAGGTGGTGAGCACAACCCGTCCATCGCCCAGAAAACGACGAATCAGTCGGGCCTGACTGCCCGATGCGGTGGCCAAGACCACGACATCTGCCGAATCTTCAAGACGTCCTACGGTAACCGGAGATCCATGTTTCTCCGACAAGTGCCAAGCACGATCTGGGTTTCGATCGACGATTGCCACTCGCCCAACGGGAAGAGAAGGCGAACCAGCTAAGCGCTTCACTACTCCGGCACCGACTACGCCCGCGCCAATAACCAAGACGTCCATGCCGCTCAGTCAGTGGCCCGTTTCAGAGTCTGTTGCTGCCGCTTATCTGACGCCAGCCACCCGATTGCGACGCCACGCCTCCGGTTCCCCGAGCACGCAATATGGCCGCAATGGCGGCCGCCCCTGCTAGAGCAACCAACGCTCTCCGCAGAATCTTCACGATCTCCATCTTAACCATCCCCAAACACAGTGCAACTGGGCTGATCGGCCAGGACTTGAGAAACAGTGTGGGGCTAGCTGGATTCGAACCAGCGACCTCACCCTTATCAGGGGTGCGCTCTAACCGACTGAGCTATAGCCCCAAAGCCAAACCGAGTGGAGAGCCTACTTTCGGGGGTTCCAGACAGGCCAACGAAAACGCCGAGGTCGGGTCCGGGGCCGCTGGCGGGCCGTTTCCTCCTCGATGACCGTGACTCTCATCCCCCCAGTCAGGTCGCTGATGAGGTTGAACAACACACACAGCAAGACGTTGAAGAATGTGCCCGCCACGACCAGCACCAACCCGCCTACGGCAAGACCGCGGAATATCTGGCTGGCGTTGAATTTGAACTCTTGCAGCGCGAACAACTCCTCAATAAACGACTCCGTGTCGTCCACCGTGCCCGACCCCACCGCAATGCTCCACAGCATCACTCCGGCCAGCATCACGATCACCCAGAGACACATGTAGAAGATCAACGAGATCTTGAGCACAGACCAAGGCTCGATGTGTCGGATCACCCGCCGCACCTTTCTGGCCTGTAGCCGCACGGCCCGCCGATACTCCCTTGGCGTCACCTTGACTGGCTGGCGCGCCATGGCTGGGGTCGGCACCGGTGATGCTGGTGAGTCGCTCACTCGACCGGGATCGCTGGACACGACTCGAAGTGTACGGGATCGCTGGTTGGAAGAGATTGGCACCACCATCCCAGAGGCAAAAGCTCTGCCCTGGCGGTTGCCGTCACCCCATTGCGGTGAACTACCACCTCGGTCTGGGACCCCTCTGTGACAAGCGATGCCAGGTTGGCTTGATTGGCGGCCGCTACCCTCGCACTGGCATCTGCATCAGCCGCCGCGGCCAATGCCACCACGTCAGCAATGGCTGTTGCCCGTGCCCTTTGAACAGCACTGGCACCGAGCTGTCCCAGTAGCAGTGTTGCCATCCCAATCACGGCCAAGATTCCCACGCCCACTAACGAGATCGATCCCCGCTCACCCACAACGCTGCTCCGATAATCATTGCTGCGGGGGAAGATTCAACTCAGAAAGGCTATTCCTCGTCTTCTGGAGTAGATAAAACCGGCGAAATCGCAGCCATGGTTTGCTCGTCAGGCAAGGTCATTATCCGTACCCCGGCCGCATGAGCTCCCTGCACAGAAACCGATGAGACTGGCATTCGGATCGTCACCCCGTTGGAAGCCACCGCAAACACCTCGTCGTCGGGGGCGACCACTCGGGCCGCCACCACCGAACCCCGTTGGTCGGGCAACTTCATGGCAATAACGCCTTGGCCACCCCTATGCTTGGACCGGAACTGGTCGAGAAGGACCCGCTTGCCGAAGCCTTGATCGGTGGCCAGGAGCATCTCCTCCTCGGGCTGCACCGCGGTAGCTGCAACCACGATGTCCTCATCCCGCAGCCTCATGCCGCGCACGCCAGCTGCGGTTCGCCCCATTGATCGAACTTCAGTCTCGGAAAACCTCATGAGCCGACCCGACGCGCTCACCAAGCAAATGTCGTCGTTTCCTCTGGTTGGAAGCACCCGAACCAACTCATCGCCTTCTCTCAGGTTGATGGCGATCAGCCCCTTGGTACGGGTCTTGTCGTATTCCAAGAACCGGGTTCGTTTCACAACCCCGCGGCGAGTCACGAACAGCAGGTAGCGCATCGTCTCGTAGTCCCGGGTGTCGATCACCGCAGAAATGGTCTCCTCGGGGGCTAGGTGCAACAGGTTCACAATGGCCATGCCCCGAGCGGTGCGACTCGTTCGGGGCACTTCATGGGCCTTGATGCGGTACACCCTGCCCATGTTGGTGAAGAACATCAGGTACGCGTGAGCGGTGGTGTGGATGAGCGTGGCGATGTAGTCGCCGTCCTTCAGGTTGGCGCCGATAACCCCCTTGCCCCCCCTCCCCTGGGTCTTGAACTCGTCGGGAGCCACCGTTTTGACGTACCCGGCCGCGCTCAAGCTGAACATCAAGTCCTCGTCGTCGATCAGCGCCTCAATATCGATATCGCCCTCATCAGCCACGATCTGGGTCCGCCGGTCTGTGGCATAGGCCTCTCGCACCTCCAAGAGCTCTTCTCGAATAACGGCTCGCAGTGTGGCGTCGTCGGCCAAGATGGCCTCCAACTCAACGATGAGTGCTCGCTTCTCGGCGAGCTCATCGGTCAATTCTTGGCGACCGAGCTGAGTGAGCCGGCCAAGCGGCAGATCCAGGATGTGGTTGGCCTGGATCTCGCTAAATTCAAAGTCTTCGCCCATCAGTGTGGCCCGGGCCGCGGCCCGATTCTCCGACGCCCGAATAGCGGCGATGATCTCATCGATCCTGTCCACCGCCCGCACTAGGCCCTCGAGGATGTGCTCTCGGCGGCGGGCCTCGTCCAAGCGGTACTCCGTTCGGCGGCGCACCACCTCTTGCTGGTGGTCGGCATAGGCGGCCAGGCAATCGCGCAGCGTCATGGTCCGAGGCACACCATCGGCCAGCGCCACCATGTTCACCGGAAAATTGGATTGCAGCGGGGAGTGCTTGTAGAGGTTGTTGAGCACGACCAGAGCGGAGGCGTCTTTCTTCAACTCGAACACCAGCCTGGTCTGGCCCTTGGCCGACTCGTTGTGGATCTGGCGGATTCCGTCAACCACTCGCCGGTTCACCAAGTCGGCCACCTTCTCCTCGATGATCTCGGCGCTGGTCTGATATGGGATCTCGGTGACCACAATCCGGGCGTTAGAACCGCTCTCCACGATCTCCGCGGCAGCCCGCACCTTGATCGTCCCCTGGCCTGTGGCATAAGCGTCCCGGATGCCCTGGTAGCCCATAATGAGACCCCGGGTGGGGAAATCCGGGCCTTTCACAAATTCCATCAGGTTTTCGTTGGTGGCCTCGGGGTTCTCCAGCAGGTGATTGACTGCGTCGATCACCTCCCCAAGGTTGTGGGGCGGAATGTTGGTGGCCATACCCACCGCGATGCCCTGGCTGCCGTTCACCAGCAGATTTGGGAACCGCGATGGCAGTACCACCGGCTCTTGCTCCGTGGAGTCGAAGTTGTCAGAGAAATCGACGGTCTGCTCGTCGATGCCGTCCAACAGCCTCATGGCCAACTCGTCAAGGCGGCACTCGGTGTACCTCATGGCTGCCGGAGGATCGTTGGGAGATCCGAAGTTCCCATGCGGATCGATCAGTGGATGCCGCAGCGAGAATGTCTGCCCCAAGCGGACCAAAGCGTCGTAGATGGCTTGATCGCCGTGGGGGTGGTACTTCCCCATGACATCGCCCACGACCCGGGCGCATTTCACGTACGGCCGATTGGGCCGGGTGCCCTGGTCGTACATCCCCCACAGGATGCGGCGGTGGACTGGCTTCAGTCCGTCGCGCACATCGGGAAGGGCCCGGGCGGTAATGACCGACATGGCGTAGTCCAAAAACGACTGTTCCATCTCGGTTTGGATGTCGATGTCCTGGATTGCGCCGCTCGGCGCCTCCTCAGGCTCCGGCGCGGCGTCAGGCTTGTCGGGCACGGGATCCCCTGTTGCTCATATATCCAAGAAGCGAACGTCTTTGGCGTTGGTTTGGATGAACTGCTTGCGGCGCTGCACGTCCTCCCCCATCAATTTGGAGAAAACACCATCAGCCACGGCGGCTTGCTCCACCGATACTCGAAGCAGCGTGCGGCGATCCGGGTCCATGGTGGTAGACCACAGCTCTTCCGCATCCATCTCCCCGAGGCCCTTCAGTCGTTGGAATTCTGCGCTGTGTTTGGGATTCTCAGCCAAGAAGGCATCTTTGGCGTGATCATCCTTGAGATAGATCTTCGACCGTCCCACTTCGGTGGAATAGAGCGGAGGCTGAGCGATGTACACCTTGCCCTCTTCCACCAGCTTGTGCATCTGTCGATAGAAGAAGGTGAGCAGCAGAGTGCGGATGTGGCTGCCGTCCACATCGGCGTCAGCCAACAAGATCACCTTGCCGTAGCGAATCCGCGACTCGGGCTCTTGGTCACTATTTCCATTGCCTTTGGCACCGTTGCTCTCGGGAGAATCGAAATCCTCTCCAAAACCTGCTCCTATGGCCGCCACCAGAGCTTGGATTTCTGCGTTGCGGAGCATCCGGTCGACCTGTACCCGCTCGACGTTCAGGATCTTCCCCCGGATGGGGAGAATGGCCATAGTCTTGGGATCGCGGGCGTCTTTGGCCGAGCCTCCTGCCGAGTTGCCCTCCACGATGAACAATTCGCATTCGTCTGGATCAGTTGAGGTGCAGTCCACCAATTTCCCCGGAAGCCCTGCACCGTCCAATGCCGACTTGCGCCGGGTGGCATCCCGAGCCTGACGGGCCGCCAGCCGAGCTTTTTGAGCTTGAAGGCATTTGGTCGCGATCTTTCGGGCATCAGCGGGGTTTTCCTCCAGCCATTCCGCCAGCTTCTCGTTGGTGGCCCGGACCACCAGCGATCGGATCGACGCATTGCCCAGCTTGGACTTGGTCTGGCCCTCGAACTGCGGTTCGTGCAGCCTCACGCTCACAATCGCGGTAAGACCCTCCCGGATGTCCTCGCCGGCCAGATTGTCGTCCTTCTCCTTGAGGTGCCCCTTCTCCCGGCAGTAGCGGTTGACCACGCTCGTGAGTCCGGTACGAAAGCCTTCCTCGTGCATACCCCCCTCAACGGTGTTGATGCCGTTGGCGAAAGAGTGCAGGCCGTCGGTGTTGTAGCCGGTGTTCCATTGAAAGGCCACCTCCACCTCGTCGCTGTCCTCTTCCTGGGCGAAGAACCCGACATCGTCGAACAGTGCGTCCTTGGAGCTGTTCACCTCACGGACGAAATCGCTGATGCCATCCTGATAGCAGTACACCGTCCAGTCGGGGCCTCCAGTGCCGTCCGGCCGCAAATCTCGAAACTTGATCTCCAAGTTGCGGTTCAAGAACGCCATCATCTGGAGCCGCTCCAGCAACCCCTGGGCCCTGAACCGCACGTCGTCGAAGATGGTCTCGTCGGGCCAGAAGCGAACAGTTGTGCCGGTGCGATTCTCGGGGCTGTCGCCTACGACGCTCAGCTTCTCGGTAATCTCGCCGCCGTTGGCAAACGACATCGTGTGGCGTTGACCCCCTCGATCGATCTCCACCTCCAGCCGGGTGGACAGGGCGTTCACCACCGATACCCCCACCCCGTGAAGGCCTCCAGAAACTTTGTAGCCGTTTCCACCGAACTTGCCACCGGCGTGCAGCAGTGTGAGCACCACGGCCACTGCGCTCATCTCTGGGTGCTGGGGATGGGGGTCGACCGGGATGCCGCGTCCGTTGTCTCGAACTTCGCAACCGCCGTCGGCCAGAAGGGTCACTTCAATGGCAGTGCAGTACCCGGCCATTGCCTCATCAACGGCGTTGTCCACTACTTCGTAGACCAGATGGTGCAACCCGGTCACTGACGTCGAACCGATATACATGCCCGGACGCGTTCGCACAGCGTCGAGGCCTTCCAAAACGGTTATGTCTTCAGCTCTGTAAGACTCAGAGATGTCAGTCACGACCTGGCTTTTCTGCCCTGCTAGACGGGCACTATTGGGGGGTAGGGCGGTCGCTCTCGCCGATCCGTTCGCCTCACGATCAGACCAGCAGAACGCACTGCCTCCGATGAGGAAATTCTACCAGTTTTGAGTGCCCATTTGACTCACCGGAGGGCGGGTTCCCAACCCCTTGGGCCAATCAACGAGGGCGGACTCTGACCGTCACAGAACTGACTGCATCCTCTTCCGCCGTGGCGTTAATCCGATCGATGAGCTCGCCGCTGAAAAATCTCATTTCGGTGGCCCATGCGGGGTCGTCCACCGCCACAACCAACTCACCGTCAACTAGTCGCACCGGCGATGAGTGAGCTGCCATAACCGAGCCGACTAGTTCTTCCCACGCAGCAAACACTGTCTTCAACACCTGGGCCCGCGGCGCTTTCAGCCCAGAGGTCACCTGGTCCAGCGCCTCGCTCAACTGCCTGGGTCCCGATCGATTCGGCGAGGGTTCCCACCCCATCACCTCAGTCTGCCCCATTCCACCGTGATGCGTCGTGGGTGTTACGTCTCGCGGATAATTTGGCCGTCCACCACCCGAAAGCGGGCGCTATACGTGATGTCGGACGGGAGCGCTCCGGCAGTGGTCAAAAGCGTCTGCTCCGAGCGCAACGCCTTCAAGACGCCCCTCGACCTCTCCGGGTCCAGCTCCGAGAACACGTCGTCCAACAGCAGGAGGGGAGATTGGCCAGTTGCATCCGCCAACTCCCGGTGTACGGCCAAGCGCAGCGCCAACGCCAACGACCGCTGCTCACCTTGGGAAGCATGGGTGCGAGCAGGCTTTCCGGCGAGAATGACCACCACGTCATCTCGATGAGGACCCACTGTGGTGGCCCCTCGACGGAGGTCTTCTCGCCGGACCTGTCCCAAGGACTCCCCCAACCCACCGGGTGACCAGGCTGACTCATAGGACAGACTCACGGGTGTCGGCTTGGCCGCTATCTCCTCATAGGCCGCGGCCACCTTGGGCCCAAGGCTCTCCACCAAATGCCTTCGGGCGTCTGCCAGCCGCTCCCCCGCATTGGCAAGCTTTTCGTCCCAAACGTCCAGCGTTACCGACACTTCTGAGCTGAGCTGGCCTCTTGATTGGCGCAACAGAGCATTTCGCTGCCGCAAGATGCTCTCCAGCTCTGTCCTGACCGCATCAAGGCGGGGATCGATCTGGCTCAACGCATCATCGACAAAACGGCGTCGCTCTCCTGGCCCGCCCTTGAGAAGTACCAAGTCGTCTGGCATAAAGATAGAGACAGGAACGAGGCCCAGGAGCTCTCGGCGGCGCACCTTCTGGCGGTTGACTTGAAACTGGGAACGGCCGGTGGATCTGAGCGCGGCTTCAAGCAACACCTCCCGCTGGCCGGCAACCATCTCGCCTCTCACCACCGCCTCGGAAACATCGGTCCCAGTTCGGATCAGCGAGTCCGCGGCCTTGACTCGAAACGACGACATCGTGGCTAGGTAATAGACAGCCTCAAGGAGATTGGTCTTGCCCTCGCCGTTGAGCCCCACGAACAGACTCGTTCCCGCGGGTAGCTCAAGATCAAGGCGGGAATAGTTGCGAAAGTCGGCTAACCAAAGATGTCGAAGGCGCACATCCCACTCAGTTGATGCGAACGGGCATGAGCAAGTACAGAAATTGCTCGGTCTCGGGTGTGCGGATTACCGCCGGCTTCAACGCGTCAACCGTGTTCAGCACGATCTCCTCGCCAGGGGCCGCCTCCGCCCCATCCAGCAGATACTCGGGATTGAAGGCCACCGTGAGGTCCTCTCCCTCATACACAGCATCCAGCTGTTCAGTTGCCTCACCAACGTCTTGGGTCGTCGCCGACAACTCCAGCCCGGAGGCCGACATATCCATTCGGATGGGAGTCGAGTCTTGGGCCATGAGGCGAACCCTTCGCACTGCGTTCATGAAGCTTTCCCGGTTAATGGTGAGCCGGTTCGGCTGGTGCGTGGGGATCAACCCCTGATAACTGGGAAACTCCCCTTCGATCAATCTGGTGGTTACCGTAATAGTCCCTAAGCCGAAAGACGCTTCTCGATCATTGAACCGCACGCTGACCTGTTCAACATCGGCAAGCAAACGGATTACTTCTTGAAGCGCTCTCGAGGGCACCAAGACACTTTGGTCAGATCCGAGGACCTCCAATCCGGGTAGATCACACAGAGCCAATCGATACGAATCCGTTGTGACCAAGCGAAGGCCCTCTTGTTCTGCCGACAACAGCACGCCGGTCAACACAGGTCGAGACTCATCTGCTGACGCCGCTTTCACAACTTGACGCAAAGCCGTTAGCAAGCCTTCGGCTTCCAATACCACAGGATCACTCTCAAGAGCTGCCGCCTGAGGAAAGTCCTCCGCTCCCATTGTCTGCAACGAGAACTTGGAGCGAGCTGAATCGATGTGTATGCCCTCGTTGTCCACCGTCACGTTCACCGCTCCAGCATCCAAAGAACGAACCACGTCGCCAACCAGCCGAGATGTCACGACCGCGGCCCCGTCTCCAGCACCAGCTACCGTCAGCTGCACGGAGATCGTCAACTCTCTGTCCGTGGCGGTGAGGGTCAGTTCATCGCCTTCCAGGGCCATATGAACTCCGGAGAGCACAAGATGAAATCCACCCCGCGTTCCCGCTGCTCTACCCGTTACCGTGAGTGCTTCTAGAAGGACGTCTCGCTCACATCGAAATTTCACAGGCTTGCTCGCTTTCTTACCTGTCCTAGTTATATATAAATACTGCTAGCAGCAGTAGGTCGGTGGAAATGTGGAAAGGTACCATTTCCCCTGGTCAGATAGGATTTATTTCCGTCCTCTCTTTCCCCAGGCGAGTGGATTGTCCGCCATTGGGGCAAACCCCCTGTGGAAGATGTGGATGCCATCCCCAACTGAGTGTGACCTTTCCCCAAGCTGCTCCACTTGTGTTCCCCATTGCTTGGACTCAAGCATTCTTGATCTTCTGGATGAGCTCGTTGATCTGGTTGAACGTCTCTGGCTGCTCGGCCATCTGCTTCGTGATCTTCTGCACCGCGTGGATCGCGGTGGTGTGGTCTCGGCCCCCGAAGACGCGAGCAATGTCGGGGTAGCTCAACTCGGTCAACTCTCGGAAGACGTACATGGAAACTTGCCGGGCCTTCACCAGAGGGCGCTGTCGCCGCGGCCCCACGATGTCCTCCACACTGAACGCGAAGAGATCAGCAGTTGCTTTCAGGATCACATCAGCTGTAACCGGCTGTGGTTCACGTCGGGTCATGATGTCTCGAAGAATGAATTGGGCCAGTTCAAGATCAAGATGCTTGTCGTTAAAGCTGGCATACGCAGTAACCCGGGTGAGGGCACCCTCCAGTTCACGAATATTGTCCTTGATGTTGCTGGCGATAAATGTAAGTACGTCATCGTTGATAACAAAATTGGATTGCTCAGCCTTCTTCCGAAGAATGGCCAACCGAGTTTCAATATCGGGAGGCTGAATATCTGTCAGTAATCCCATCTTGAACCGACTTGTCATTCGATCTTCGAGCGTTGCTATGGCATCGGGAGGTCGATCACTCGTCAAAACGATCTGCTTGTTCACCTCATGAAGAGAGTTGAAGGTATGAAAGAACTCTTCTTGTAGACCCTCTTTACCTTCAAGAAATTGAATGTCATCCACCAGGAGCACATCTACATCTCTATAGATTTTTTTGAATTCGCTTCGAGTGTTTGTCCGGATAGCATCAACGAATTGATTGAGAAAAGTTTCAGTGGAAACATAAACGATTCGCTTGATTGGATGACGCTGATCGTCCACATAGTGACTCTTGACGTAATGGCCAATCGCTTGGAGCAGGTGCGTCTTGCCAAGGCCTGCATGGCCATGGATGAAGAGTGGATTGTACGATTTACCAGGGGTTTCGGCAACTGAGAGGGCAGCCGCCAGGGCAAACCGATTGGATGGCCCTGTTACAAATTTGTCAAACACGTAGTTCGGGTGCAGAGCAGTTGTTGCCCGGTTTATAGGAGGAGCACTCGCCACTTCTGGAATTGCTACAGGTGGAGAAGCTACAGAAACGTGGCTGTCGCTGTCGTTAGAACTTTGCTCAGTACTGATCTTTAGAGTTATGTGAGTGGCATTGGAACTAGCTAGTGCGTTCCGCAAAACTTCGAAGTACTCGCCTTCAAGGCGATCTTTTATGATGGTACTCGGAACGGTTAATTCGAGAACATCTTCCTCAAGAGACGTCGCTCTTGCTGGATTGAATGTCGATTGCCAAACGGCATCAGGAACTTGAGCACGAATGCTGCTCTCGAAGGAAGACCAGAGAAATGTTGCAGACACCATTTTGTTGGCAACTCCAAAAAAATGACATG
>JAPPAP010000013.1 GCA_026705465.1 bacterium
CCGGCGATCTCGTAGACGTGCTGGTCACGCTCCCCATCCCCGACGACAGTGGCATCCAAACCCAGGCCACCCTCACCGTGGCCAATGCCGCGGTGGTCACTGACACCGCCGAGCACGCCGTGACCATCGCCGTTACCAATGAGGAGCTCCTCCCCGTCGCTTCGGCCGTGATCCAGGGCTCGATCACCCTGGCCCTGGTGCAGCCAGGGTGACAGGCGTTAGCGAACCGATGAAGCGAGCAGGCTGAGCACCAACAGGGCCACCATCACCCGATATATCGCGAACGGGCCAAAGCTGCGGGTGCGCACCAGCGCCAGCAGCCCCTTGACGGCGGCAAACCCGGTGACCGCCGAGGCGGCCATGCCCCAGGCGAATGCGCCTCGGGCATCGGTCGGGATCCCACCCCATCCGCCGATGTCTATGAACAGGTACACGCCCGCCCCGGCGATTATCGGCACGCTCATGAGCATGGCCAGCCGGGCTGCGGCCTCCCGGTCGTAGTTGAGCAGGCGTCCGGCGGTCATGATCACTCCCGAGCGCGACACCCCAGGCTGGAGCGAGCAAGCCTGGGCCAAACCCAGCAGCACTGCGTCGCGCACCCCGACGTCCTCGGTGGGCCGCTGCCCCTGGCGGCGATCGGCCCACCACAGCAGAACGCCGAACACCGCCAGCATCACTGCGGTGAGCCAGATCTCGTCGTCGGCCTCGTCGATCACCGACCGCAGCCCCACCCCCACCGCGGCCGCGGGCACGGTAGCCAAAACCAGCAGCCAACCCAGCCGCCCGTCGGCGGTCATCGGGCGTCGGCGATCGACGACGGCAGCGATCCCGTCTCGCACCAGCGCCCACACCTCCCGTCGCAAGCAGGCCACCAACCCCACCAGGGTTCCCAGGTGAAGCGCCACATCGAACGCCTTCTTGAGGTCGTCGTTGCCCTCGAAGTCGTTCCAATCGGCCAGCCAGGGGATGATCTGGAGGTGCCCGCTGGACGACACCGGCAGGAATTCGGTTACCCCCTGGGCGATGCCGAGGAGGATGGCGTGCAGGACCGACATGGCCTCGTGGCTTGTTGCTAGCCCCTAGGCACCGGACATGGTGACTTCGGCCACCACCAGCGTGACCCCGGCCGAGCTCATCGGCAGCCAGGTGAGGTCGGATCCCACCGCGGCCACGTCCAGCAGCATCCGCTGGAGAGTGGAGGCGATGGTGATCTCCCTCACCGGCTCGGCCAACTCGCCGTTGCGGATGCGCAGCCCTTCAGCCCCGGTGGAGAAGTCGCCGCTTACCGGGTTGACCCCAGAATGCAGGCCCGAAACTCCCTGCACCAACACCCCGTTGTCGATGCCGGCAATGAGTTCGTCCGGGGTGCGGTCGCCGGGAACCAGCGAGAGCGCCTGGCACCCCACGCCGGGGGTGCTGGCGTAGCCCCGAACCGCCGAGCCGGTGGAGGCCGATCCCGAGCGCCGGCCGGTGTAGCTGTTGTGCAAGAACCGCTCGAGCTGGCCGGCGCCGATGAGCTGGTTGCGCCGGGTGGCCAGGCCCTCGCCGTCGGAGTCAGAGGCGGTGAACGCCTCCGGGTTGGTGGGATCGTCCACCAGGGTGACGCCCGCGGCGGCCACCTGGTCGCCCAGGCGGTCGGCGAACAGTGACCGGCCCTTGAGCACCGCCTCACCCGACAGGGTGCCGCCGATGATGCCCAGGAACTGGGCGGAGACAAATGGGTCCAGCACCACGGTGACCCGCTCGCTGGGGGGTTGGGTGGCCCCCAGCATCCGGGTGGCCCGCTCCACCGCGTCGGCCGCGGCCTCGGCCACGTCGAGAGTGCCGGGCTCACGGCCCACCGAGAACCCGAAGCCGGTCTGGGTCTCGTCGTTCTCCGAGGCCAGCGAGTAGGCGGTGAGATAGCACGAAGTGTCCCGCCCCGAGCTGCGAATGCCGGTGGTGGTGGCGATGGCGTCGGCGCCCACCGCGTCGCCGTAGTCGGCCGACTCCACCCCCACGATGCGGGGGTCGCCAGCCTGCACCGCTCGCTCCAGCTCCAGGGCCATGTCGATCTTGGCCTCGGTGCTCACCTCCAGAAGGGCCTCGTGGTAGAGGTCGAGCTCGGGGGGCGCCACTCCGTCGGGCTCGGCCAGGCCGAAGAACTCGTCGGGCGAGCCGAACACGGCGTTGTCGCGGGCTTCGGCCAGGGTCTCCTCCAGCACGTCGGTATCGAGCGTGCCAGCGTGGGCGAACCCCTGGCGGCCGTTGGCAATCACCCTCACGCCCACCCCCTGCGACTCGGCCACCGACAGCGACTCGATCTCGCCTTCGTACACCCGCACGTCGGTCTCTTGGCTGTGGCCGACGACTGCCTCGATCTGCTCGCCGTCGCGGCCCCAGCCCACGATGCGCTCGGCGATTTCCAGCAGCTCCTCGGGGTTCACGCTGCGATCCTGTCGATGTTTGGCCCCCGTCGCCGACTGGTCACGCCGCGGTTCCGCCGATGGTCATAGACGCCACCCGCAGCGTGGGAGTGCCGTCGCCCACCGGGACGCCCTGGCCGTCCTTTCCGCAGGTGCCCGGCGATCCCATGGCGAAGTCGTTGCCCAGCACTTCGATGCCGGTCAGCACCTCGGGGCCGTTGCCGATGAGGTTCCCCTCCCGGATTGGGGGCCCGATCTCTCCGTTCTCAATGAGATAGGCCTCGCTCATGCCGAACACGAAGTCGCCGGTGGCGGTGTTCACCTGGCCGCCGCCCAAGTGGGCCACGTACACGCCCCGGTCGGTGGCGGCGATGATGTCGGCGGGATCCTCGGAGCCGTTGGCCAGATAGGTGTTGGTCATCCGCACCATGGGCAGGTGCTGGTAGCTCTGGCGGCGGCCGTTGCCCGAGCTCTCCCGCCCCTGCTTGCGGGCCCGCAGCAGATCCCACATGTAGTCGGTGAGCACGCCGTTCTCGATGAGCACGTTGCGCTGGGCCGGTCGGCCCTCGTCGTCGATGGCGTAGGCGCCCCACTCCCGGGCCATGGTCCCGTCGTCGATAAGGGTGACCTCGGGATGGGCCACTTGCTCCCCCACCCGGTCGCGGAACACCGAGGCCTGCTTGGCCACCAGGTCGGCCTCAAGACCGTGGCCGCAGGCCTCGTGGAACAGCACCCCGCCGCCGCCTGGACCGATCACCACCGGCATCGAGCCGCTGGGCGCTGGCTGGGCGGCCAGCTTGGTGAGCGCCCGATTGGCCGCGGTGCGGGCCAGGGCGTCCACCTCGTACTCGTCGAACAGCTCGAAGCCGATGGGGCGGCCCACGCTCTCGAACCCGGTCTGCATGCCGGTGTCTCCCACCGCCACGCACGACACCGCGAACCGGGTGCGCACCTGGTCGTCGCCAGCCAGCAAACCATCGCTGTTGGCCACCAGTATGCGGCGGCGGCCGTCGGCGTAGCGGGCCGACACCTGGGTGATGGCCGAGCCCGCCGCTCGGGCGGCCTCGTCGGCCCGGCCCAGCAGCTCCACCTTGGTGGCCTTGGCCACGGTCTCGGGCAGCACTTGCACTTCTTGGGGGGCTGGGGCATCCACCCGGTCAAGGGCCACCACCTGGTGGCCACCGCCGCCGCCTCGGGCGGCTGAGGCCGCAGCCCGGGCCGCCTTGGCCAAACCGGCCTCGCTCAAGTCAGACGTGTGGGCGAAACCGGTGGTATCCCCCACCACGACCCGGATTCCCGCTCCCCGGGTGCGCCCCGAGCTCAGCTCCTCCACTTTGCCGTCGTCGAGCAGCGCCGACGACGAGCGCCGGTCCTCCACGAAGACCTCGGCGAACTCGCCCCCGGTTTTCAACGCCTCCGACAGCGTGCCGGCAACAACAGACTCGTCGATCACAGCCTCTCCTCTTGTCTTGCCGCCGTAGCCTACCGACCTCCCGCCGAAATCGGGAACAGAGCCCGCCGATGGTTCAGCCCAGGTTTGAGCGGCGGGGGTAGGCGTGCTCGGTGTCGCAGATCACGTTGACCACGTAGGGCACGCCGGAGTCAAGGGCTCGCTTCAGGGCAGGGGCGATGTCGTCAGGACGCTCCACCGTCTCTCCGGCACCGCCTAGGGCAGCCACCACCTGGTCGTAGCGGCAGCCCACCTGGAGGTCGGCGGCCACGTCGTAGCCGTACATCTGGCGCATGGGGTGCTTCTCCAGGCCCCAGCAGCCGTTATTGCCCACCACGATGGCCACCGGCAGGTTGTGGCGCACCAGCGAGTCGGCGTCCATCAGCGAGAACCCGGCCGCTCCGTCGCCCAGCATCAGCACCACTTGGCGATCGGGGTGGGCCACCCGGGCGGCCATGGCGTAGCCCAAGCCGGTGCCCAGACAACCGTAGGGACCGGGATCGAGCCAATGACCCGGCAGGTAGGAGTCCACAAACCGCCCGGCGTAGGACACGAAGTCGCCGCCGTCGCCGATCACCACCGCGTCGCGGTCCAGCACCTGGCGCAGCTCTCCGTACACCCGAGTGGGCAGAATGGGATCGGCCCCGGTGGTCAGCAGGTCCTCCTCATCGGCCCGGGCCGCATCCTCTGCGTCGCGCAATTTGGTTACCCATTGGTCGCGCTCGGAAGGGTGGGCCGGCGCGGGGCCGTCAGCCAGCGCGGTCATCATCTGGACCAAGTCTCCCGACAACGTTGCCGCAGTTTGCACATGGTCCGACACCGACTCGGCGCTGTCGGTGAGGTGCACTACCTGGGCGTCGCCGAACCGGCCGAACGAGAGCCGGAAGTCAAGCGGAGTGCCGGCCACGATCACCAGGTCGGCATCCGAGCGCAGCATCCGCCGGGTGCGGCTGAAGAACAACTCGTGGTCGGCGGGCAGACACCCCCGGCCCAAGCCGTTGGCGAAGGCCGGCAGCCGCTGAGCCTCCACCCAGGCTCGCAACTCTTCCCAGGCACCGTCCCAGTACACGTCGGTGCCCACCAACAGAGCCGGGCGCTGGGCCGCAGCCACCAGGTCGGCCACCGCGGCCACCCCATCCAGATCGGGGGCCTCGCCCACCGGGATGGGCTCATCGGGCACGGTGCCGGAACCCTCAGAGAAAAGCACGTCCATGGGATAGTCCACGAACACCGGGCCCCGATGGGGGGTCATCGCGGCCTGCACCGCCCGGTAGGTGGCGGCGGCCAGATCGTCGCCGCCCCCCGCAGTGAGCGATCGCTTGGTGACCGGGGCCAGGATGGGGACGTGGTCCAGCTCTTGGAGAGAGCCCGATCCCCAGCGGGCTTCCGGGGCCCGGCCCCCCAGCACCACCAGCGGCGCGCCGTTCAGCCACGCAGTGGTCACCGCGCTCACCGAGTTGGTCACCCCGGGACCGGCGGTGACCGCAGCCACCCCCGGACGCCGGGTCAGCTTGGCCAGCGCCTCGGCGGCGAACACCGCGGTCTGCTCATGGCGCACGTCGTAGAGCACCACGTCGCCGCGCTTAACGGCCGCGTCATACAGCGGGAAGATGTGGCCTCCCGAAAGGGTGAACAGCTCCTTCACCCCGAAGGGAGCCAGAGCGGCCAGCACTTGATCGCCCCCGTGACCGGTGACCTCATTTCCCGACATTCACCTCACCGTAATATCCACACGGCCACGTCGGGCCAATAGCCTTGGCCCAATGACCCCGACGGCCGCCTCAACCGGTTGCGCGTGCCCGGGGTCACTCCTACCCGTCAGCGAGTCCGGGCTTGACTGAGAAGCACACCACCCGCCGGGTGCTCAGCATCGTGCTCCGGGTGGGCATCAGCGTGGCCCTGTTCTTCTTGTTGATCTGGTGGCTGCCGTCGTTCGACGCCGACAAGCTGTGGCCCGACTTCAACTCGGCCACCCCCTTCTGGCTCGTCGGAGCGCTTCTGCTCACCGTTCTCGGCAACATGGTGGCCACCGCCCGCTGGTACGAGGTGGCCGTTGCCCTTGGGCTCAAGGTGAAGCCCCGACGCATGTTCTCCCACTACATGGCGGGGATGTTCATCTCCAACTTCGTGCCCACCACCGTGGGCGGCGACGTGCTGCGGATGTCCCGGCTCACCAACGACACCGGCGACGGCCCCCACAGCTTCGCCTCGGTGCTGCTGGAGCGGCTCAGCGGCTGGATCGTGCTTCCGGTGTTCACCCTCCTGGGCCTGGCGCTGGATGAAGAGCTGCGGTCGCTGGGCGCCCCCACCCGAGTGGCAGCCAGCACTGCCGGTCTCACCCTGTTGGCTCTGGCCTTGATCTTGCTGCTGGTGGGCAATCAGCGGTTCGGTCGCCTGGTCAGCAGGCGCAATGGCTGGGTCCGCTTCGTCAACGGGCTGCACATGGGCATCGACGAACTGAGGGCCAAGCCTCGCGACACCGGCCGAGTGCTGATAACCGCCTTCGCCTACCAGGCTGTCATGCTGGCCGCCGCGGGGTGCGCAGCCAAGGTGGTGGGGATCGACGGGCTCGGGGCCACCGAGCTGATGGCGTTTATCCCGGCGGTGCTCATCATCCAGGTGCTGCCCATCGGCCTGGGAGGACTCGGCCTGCGGGAAGGGGCCTTGGTGCTGTTCCTGCACGATTTGGGCGTGCCCGACGAACGAGCCATCGCCATGGGCCTGCTGCTCTATTTCCTGACCGTGGGCGGCAGCCTGGTGGGCCTGCTGCCGCTGGTTTTCGGCGGCCGCTACTGGCAGCGGGCCTCACGCTCTCGCCGTGAGCACTGACCGCAGGCGGCGCTCGTAGCCATGGCACTGTCCTCACTAAAGCCGGGCATTGCATCCAAGAGCCGCACCCGGCCTCGCTGGTATCTGGAGCTGGCCGTCATCGGCGCTTTCTACGGCATCTACTCATGGGTGCGGAACCAGTTCGGCTCCGCGGCGGTGGAACCGGCCAAAGCCCAGGCCAATGCCGAATTGGTAATCGACTGGGAGCGCAGCATAGGCCTGTACTTCGAGCGCGACCTCCAAGACCTGTTCATCGGCTGGGTGTCGTTCATCCAGTTCTGGAACCTGTTCTACGGGCTCTTCCACTTCGCGGTCACCGCCTTCACCCTCATCTGGCTCTACTGGCGCTTCCCCCGGCACTACCCGTTCTGGCGCACCACCGGGCTGTTGACCACCGGGTCGGCCCTGGTGGGGTTTGCCCTGTTCCCGCTCATGCCCCCCCGCCTGCTGTCGGTGGGCGGCCGCTACGGCGGCGACCTGCCCGAAACCGGGTACGTCGACACGGTGACTGATCTGGGCGGGCTGTGGTCGTTCACCTCGGGGGCGGCCGAAACGCTCTCCAACCAGTACGCGGCCATGCCCAGCCTGCATTTCGCCTGGGCCTTGTGGTGCTACCTGGCCCTGCGCAAGCACCTGGTCCATCCGGCGGCAAGGTGGGCCATTGCCGCCTATCCCTGGCTCACGCTGTTCGCCATCGTGGTGACCGCCAATCATTTTTGGATCGACGCGGTGGGCGGACTGGGCGCACTGGGTGTGGGCTGGCTCGCAGCACGGGGCTACCACGCGTGGCGGGACCGCGAGTAACCTGAATCCCCCCAACCCGCAGGGAGGGAAATGGACACCAATCACCTACGCAAGATCACCTGTCCAGCCGACCTCCGCCGCCTGGGCGACGAGGAATTGACCGAGCTGGCCGAGGAGATCCGCGAGTTCATCGTCGACACGGTGAACGCCACCGGAGGCCATCTGGGCTCAAACCTGGGCGTAGTGGAGTTGACGCTGGCCCTTCACCTGGTGTTCGACTCCCCCCGCGACATCATCCTGTGGGACACCGGCCACCAGGCCTACGTACACAAGATGCTCACCGGGCGGCTGGACCAGTTCAAGACGCTGCGCCAGCCCGGCGGCCTGTCGGGATACCCGAGCCGGGAAGAGTCCCCCCACGACTGGATCGAGAACAGCCACGCCTCCACCGTGTTGAGCTATGCCCACGGCCTGGCCACCGCCCAACAAGCTGACGGCGGCGACCACCGGCGGGTGATCGCCGTGGTGGGCGACGGCTCTCTCACCGGAGGGGTGGCCTTCGAGGGGCTCAACAACATCGGGCACTCGGGCTGCGATGTGACCCTCGTGCTCAACGACAACGGGCGCTCCTATGCCCCAACGATCTCCCGCCTGTCGGAGAGCCTGTTGCGGGTGCGGATGGACCCCCGCTATGTCCGCACCGACAACCAGGTTCGCAAGGTTCTTCAGAACATCCCCTGGGTGGGCGACCTGGCCGGCCGGACTGTCGGGGCCGCAAAGGCCGCGGTGCGGGAGATGGTGGAGCCCCGCACGTTCTTCGACGAGCTGGGCATCAGCTACTTCGGCCCGTTCGACGGCCATGACTTGGCCAAGCTGGAGCGGGTGTTCAGCCGGGTCTCCCATCTCGAGGGGCCGTGCTTGGTGCATGTGCTCACCCAGAAGGGCCGGGGATACGCCCCGGCCGAGAACGACCCGGTCAAGAACATGCACGACACCTCGTACGCCAAGCCGGGGAGCTACACCGAGGCGTTCACCACTGCGCTGATCAAGGAGGCCGAGGCCCGACCCGAGCTGGTGGCCATCACCGCGGCCATGCCCGACTCCACCGGGCTGTTGCCGTTCGCCGAGCGATTCCCCGAGCGCTGCTTCGACGTGGGCATCGCCGAGCAGCACGCGGTGACTGCGGCGGCGGGCATGGCGATGGGCGGGCTTCGCCCGGTAGTGGCCATCTACTCCACGTTTTTGACCCGGGCCATCGACCAGGTGAACCTCGATGTGGGGCTGCACGGCCAACCGGTAGTGTTCTGCCTGGATCGGGCCGGAATCACCGGCGACGACGGTCCGTCGCACCACGGCGTGCTCGACATGGTGCTGCTCACCAAGATCCCCGGCATGACCGTGCTGGCCCCGTCGTCGTATCAGGAACTCCAGCAGATGCTGCACGACGCCCTGGAGATCACCACCGGCCCGGTGGCCCTGCGGTGGGCCAAGACCGCGGCCCCATCGGTGCCGGAGCAGCAGGTGGGCTTCGGGCTCAAGGGTCGCAAGGTGCGAGAGGGCTCCGACGTGTGCCTGCTGTCGGTGGGCAAGATGCTGGAATCGGCAGAAGAAGCCGCCGATTTGCTGGAAGCCGACGGCGTGTCGGCCACCGTGTGGGACATCCGCTGTGTCAAGCCCCTCGACGAGGACATGCTGGCCGACGCCGCCCGCCATAAGGCGGTAGTGACCATCGAAGACGGCTGGCAAGAGGGGGGCGCAGGCAGCTCTGTGGCCCACCACTTGGCCCACTCCGGTCGCGAGGGGCCATTGCCGGCTATCCGGGTACTGGGGGTGCCCAACCAGTACCTCCCCCAGGGCAAACCCGACCAGATCCTGGCCGATTGCGGTCTCGATGCCGCCGGTATCGCCGCCTCTGCCCGTCAAGCGCTCGCATGACCGACGGACGAGGGATTTCTCCGGCCGCGGCTCAGCCCGCGGCGCGAAAAAGGATGGCTAGCTGCGGATGAGGGTGCCGGGGCGGTTGCCGGTGGGTTGGCCGTCTCGGAAGGTGACCTCTCCGGCGCAGATGGTGGCGTCGTAGCCGTCGGCGGATTGCAGCAGGCGGCAGGCCCCGGTGGGCAGGTCGCCCACCACCTCGGGCAGATGCAGGCGCATGTTGTCGAGGTCGATCACGTTGATGTCGGCCCGCTTGCCTTTGGCCAGCACGCCCCGGTCGTCGAAGGAGTACAGCTCGGCCGGCTCGGCGGTGAGCATCCTCACCGCCTCGGCGATGGACAGCTTCGGCCCCCGCTGGCGGTCGCGCACCCAGTGCTGGAGCATGTAGGTGGGCAGGCTGGCGTCGGAGATCACACTGCAATGGGCTCCGCCGTCGGCCAGACCGACCACGGTCATGGGGTGCACCATCATCTCCCGCAGGTCCTCCAGATCGCCGTGGCGATAGCCGGTGAAGAACACCTGGAGCATCCCCCGCTCGCACATCAGGTCGTAGACCAGCTCGATGACGTCGTCCCCGGTGCGATCAGCCATGGCGGCCACCGATTCGGAGGGGTCGGGCTCGAATACTGGACCCCCGTCGAAGGGGAACGTGGCGTGGAGGGAATGGCGCAGGATGCCCATGGCCGGATCGCCGGGGATGTTCTCGGACAAGATGGCAGACCGCACCTCGGGGCGGCGCAGCTCAGCCAACCGCTCCTTCAGCGGCAAACCATCTAGCGGCTCATAGGTGGGCCGCTTCTTGAACGGGTTGAACTGGTCCCATCCAGCCAACAGCCCGCCGGGGCGGCCCTGCACCTGCGGCACCAGCTTGGCCCCCTCGGCGTTGGCCCGCTCCACAATGTCCATCTGCTCGCGCCACTGGCCGGCGTTGACGTGGACCTGGACCATGGTGAAAGTGATGGCCCGGCCGGTCTCCAGGCTGAGACGCCGATAGAGCTCCACCTCCCTGATGGGAGCGTCGGGGTCCTCGCCCATCGAGCCCGCCGGCACCACCTCCACCAGCGAGTGGCCGTCGAGCGCGCTCATGATGGCGGCCAGCTCTTCGTGGTCGGCAAACGTCCCCGGCACCGGCACCCCCGACAGCGAGGTGTGCATGGGCAGCCGGTTGGTGGAGAACGCCACTGCGCCAGCCTGGGTTCCCTCGCCCACGATGCGGGCCATCTCGGCCAGCTCCGCTGCGGTGGCCGACTCGGTGGTGGCTCCCCGGTCGCCCATCACATAGGCCCGCACCGCTCCGTGGGGAACTTGGGCGGCCACGTCGATGGTGCGGCCCATTCGCTCCAGCTCGTCGAGGTACTCGGGGAAGGTCTCCCACCGCCAGGTGATCCCCTCTGACAGGGCCGCGCCCGGGATGTCCTCCACACCCTCCATCAGCTCGATCAGCCAGTCGTGGCGGCTGGGGTCGGCGGGCGCGAACCCCACCCCGCAGTTGCCCATCACAACCGTGGTCACCCCGTGCCACGCCGACGGGGCCATGATCGGATCCCAGGTGGCCTGGCCGTCGTAGTGGGTGTGGACGTCCACAAACCCCGGAGTCACATACCGGCCCGCGGCCTCGATCACCTGGGCGGCCTCAGCGTCGATGCGGTTCTCAACGGCGGCCACCCGGCCATCGGCCACCGCCACATCGGCCACCGTGGGCGCAGCCCCCGTGCCGTCGACAACGGTGCCTCCGCGAATCAACAAATCAAACATGGGGCTATTTTGCCAGCCCGCGCCGACAGCACCTAGTGGGCGAGCGCGTCAAATGAGAAAAGAAGTCAGGCCCGGGCGAAATAGGGGTTGTCGCCGGCCTCGTGGTCGGTGGCGTCCACCACATCGGTGATCTCGGGGATGGCCTCGGTGATCATCACGGTGATGCCTTCCCGGAGGGTGGCCGCGCTCATGGCGCAACCCTGGCAGCCGCCGCCCATGGTGATATAAGCGGTGGATCCCTCCACCCCCAGCAAGTTGGCGAACCCACCGTGGGAGGCCAGCGAGGGATTGATGTGCTGGTCCAGCAGCTGTTGGAGCTGCTCAGGAATGGTGCCGGAAAGCTCCAAATCGGCCCCGGCCAGAAGATCGGGCTTGTTGGGGTTGCGAATGACCAGCCCGCCCTGCATGGGGTTGTTGGGAAGGTCCAGGGTGGCCCCGGTCAGATTCTCCACCGAGTCCTCGGGGATCATCACCGTGAGGCCCTCAGATGTGATGTGACGGTGGCCCTCGGCGCAGTCGGCCACCTCCTCGAACGCCAGGTCGTAGGTGTAATCGGCACCGCTCACGCCGGTGATCTCGATGCGCAGGCCGAGGGCTTCGGGGTCATCCTCGTTCGATCGGATTTCAAGCACCTTGTCAATGGCTGCTTCGGTGACTTCGAACAGTTGGGCTTCCACGGTTTCGCTCACAAACCCAAGGCTATCCGAGCCCGGCCCCCGACACCACGGCCCGAACGCCGGATTCCTCCAGCATCAGCCTCGTCGAATGCGGCCTCGCAGCGCCCGGAAGGCCAGTGATTGGGCCAAGATCCCCACCACGGCGATGGCCAACAGCGCCCGCCCCAGCGCCCAGCCGTCCCACCCGGAGAACAGCGAGCGCATCCCCTCCAGGGCATAGGTCATGGGATTGAACCAGGTGATAGCGGCCAGCCAGTCGGTCATCACGTCGCGGCTCACCCAGGCGGTGGTCAAGAACATGAAGGGGAAGAACAGCAAGAAGCTGGAGTTGACCGCGCCCGGGTTCCCGGTGCGCAGCGCGATGGCGTAGGGGAAACCGGTGAAGGCCAAACCCCACAGCGCCCCGAACAGCACGAACACCACCAGGCCCACCACCCCAGTGGCCCCAAAGCCCACGCCGATGGCGAAACCCAGCGCGATCACCGGTATGGCCATCACCACGAACAGGGTGAAATCGGCCACCATGAGTCCCAGCAACAGGGCATAGCGGTTGACCGGGGTCATCAGGAGACGGTCGAAATACCCCTCGGATATGTCAATCACCAGGGCATTGGCCCGGGACATGCCGGTGACCGCGGTCATGATGGCCACCGGCAGTTGAAAGGCCTTGTAGTCGATATCGGAGATCACGTCGCCGGCCAGGTTCTGGATAGCCCCGATGGTGACCACCAAGAAGAACAGGGGAATCAGCATGGCGGGGATGATCGCCTCCAGGTCGCGAGGCAAGAGCCGAAGCGCCCGGCTGGACACTGAGGCCATGTCGCTGAAGAATCCCGATGGGCGGGCTCGGATCACCTCGCGAGCAGGCGGGCTGGAGAGGGCGGTCTCGCTCATTCCTCCACCTCGATTCGGGCTCCGGTGAGCTCCAAGAACACGTCATCGAGCGTGGTGGGATGGATCGACAGATCGCTCACCTCCACCCCGGCGGCCGACAACGCCACCGCCACCGGGCTGACCACCGATGCCCCATCGCCGGTGGCCGCGCTCACCTCGTTGCCGTAGACCTCGATGTGGCTGACCCCCGGCACTTTGCCGATGGCCGCTGCGGCCGCCTCAGGGTCACCCGCCACCCGGGCCACCACCACATCAGAGCCCACCGTGCGCTTGAGCTCATCGGGCGCCCCTTCGGCCACCAGACGGCCTTCGTTCAAGATGCCCACCCGATGGGTAAGCGCATCGGCCTCCTCCAGGTACTGGGTGGTGAGGAAGATGGTCATGCCCAATTCGCGGTTCAGGCGCCGGATCTGCTCCCACACCACCGCCCGACTGATGGGATCGAGGCCGGTGGTGGGCTCATCGAGGAACAGCACGTCGGGGTTGTGCATCAGCGCCGCGGCCAGGTCCAAGCGTCGCTTCATGCCCCCCGAGTATGTGGATACCCGTCGGTCGATGGCGTCCATCTCCAGCAGGGGAGCCAGCTCCTCTATGCGGGTGGCGATGGCACCCCGCTCCAGGCCGTAGTAGCGGCCTTGCAGGGTGAGCGTCTCCCGGCCGGTGAGCTTGCCGTCGAGGGCGGCGTCCTGGAGGGCCACCCCGATGCTCAGACGCACTTGATCGCCCTCGGTGGCTACGTCGAAGCCGGCCACCGAGGCCGACCCCGCGGTCATAGACGCCAGGGTGCACAGCATCCGCACCACGGTGGACTTGCCTGCACCGTTGGGACCCAAGAATCCGTAGATCTCCCCCGCTGCCACCTCGAGGTCGAGCGAGTCCACCGCCACCACCTCGCCATAGGTTCGGCGCAGCCCCCGGGCAGAAATGGCTGACGGCACAGCCAATGATGCTACAAGCGACCAGTGGGATATTCTCATCGCCCATGTCGGAGACAAGCTGCCCTTCAGTCAGCTACGAGCTGAACGGCGACGTGGCCGTGGTCCGCGTGGACGACGGCAAAGTGAACGTGTTGACCCATGAAGTGATCGCCGCCCTGCACGAATCGCTGGACCGGGCCGAACAAGAGGCCAAAGCGGTGGTGATGGCGGGCAGGCCCGGCAAATTCACCGCTGGTTTCGATTTGAAGGTGATGCAGTCGGGCCCCGAGGCGGCCAGAGACCTGTTCCGGGCCGGCATGGACCTGTTTGTACGGCAATACGAGTTCCCCATTCCGGTAGTGGCCGCCTGCACCGGCCACGCCTTTGCCGCCGGGGCCATCTGGCTCATGAGCTGCGACGTGCGCATCGGCGCTGACACCGACACCAAGATCGGGCTTAACGAGACCGCCATCGGCATGGTGCTGCCCACCTCAGTGGTCACCCTGGCCCGGGATCGGCTGTCGCCTCGCCATGTCCACTCCTCAGTGCTTCTGGCCCGGCTTTATTCCCCGGCCGAAGCGGCCGAGGTCGGCTATTTGGACTGGGTGGTACCCGAAGATGAGCTCGAAGAAGCTGCGCTAGCCGAGGCCGCCGGGCTGGCCGAGGGCCTGGCATTGAAGGCGTTCGCCGGCACCCGGCGCGTGATCCGGGGGCCGGTGGCCACCTCGATCAGGGAGATGCTCGACGGCGACACCCGGTCGTTCACCGTCGGATTGACCTGACAAGCGACACCAGGAGGAATGCAACCATGAGCGAACCAGTCGTCGAACTGCTCGAGTCGGTCTGGGATTCCATCGCCCGCCTGGGCGCCGACTTGAGCGATGAGCAGTGGGACACGCCCACCGAGTGCCCCGGCTGGTCGGTGCGCGACCAAGTGAGCCACATCGTCGGCCTCGAGCGGATGCTGGCCGGAGAGAGCCCCGAGCCCCCCGCCACCGAGGGAGGCCTCGAGGGCATCGCCGCCTTCAACGAGGGCCAGATCGCTCCCCGCCGGTCCCGTCCCGGCGCCGAGGTGCTGGCCGAGATGAACGACATTTGCACCCGACGACTGGAGATGCTGCGCAACCTGCCCCCGGAGAAGTGGGACGAGGTGGGCTTCACCCCTATCGGCGACGCCCCCTACCGCACCTTCATGCACATCCGGGTGTTCGACTGCTGGGCCCACGAACAGGACATGCGCCGGGCGCTGGGCATCCCCGGCCACCTCAGCGGCCCGGTAGTCCAGCACTGCTTGGACTGGCATGCCCGCAACATGGGCTACGTGGTTGGCAAGAAGGCGGGCGCCCCCGAGGGCAGCACGGTGGTGTTCGCCATCGACGGCGATGCCGACGGTCCCCGATGCGTGGCGGTGACCGACGGCCGGGCCAAGCCATCGGCGGCGGTCGAGAACCCGACCGTTACCGTGCACACCGACGTGGACACCTACAACGCGCTGTGCTGCGGTCGCACCGATCCCGCCGGTGCGGTGGCCGCCGGGTTGGTGACCTTCACCGGCGACCGCGAGCTAGGCGAGCGGGTGGCGCTAGCCCTGGCCTACGTTTCGTGACCGCCTGATCACTCGGCCGCGGCCATCCGGGCCTCAAGTTCGAGCGCCCTCGGGCTGACTGACAAATCGAAGTTGGTGCTGCCCAACGTCCCGGGATTCCACACCTCCCGGTCCACCAGCCAGTTACCCCAGCCCGAGAACCAGCCGTCTTGGTACGACTCGAACTGGGGCGCCCACCAGTCCCGCAGCGGCATGCGGATGGTTTCATGATCGGCCAGGTCGGGAGCGGAGTCGGCGATCTTGCTCTCGGCCAGGGCGAGGACGAAGTCGGCGGAGGCGTGCTGCGCCGAGGCGCTGTCGATCCACTGGAGCCCTTCGTAGTCCCGGAAATACCACAGGTTGGGCACTGATATAGCGGTGTCCACCGCCACCGTCACCGGGCCCTCGCCGATCGCCTTGCTGTAGGTGTTGAGAGCCTCGATGCGGTGCACGGTGTCGATGTAGTCGTCGGTGGTGTGGACCTGGGTTAGAAGCTCCCGGGGGTCGCGCTGGTTCACATAGTTGGTTCTCCACGCGAAGAAGAGCGTGGTGGCCACCAGCCCGGCCACTACCACCCACACCGGCAGCATCCACGCCTTCTTCCGGGCCCGCCACAGCACGGCTGCGCCGTAGCCGGCCAGGAAGGCCATGGGCACCAGGATGTGCAGCGCCAGCCAGGGAAACCGCTCGCTGGCCCAGGAGTATGAGAACCAACTGGCCACCGCGGTCCACACCATGAACTTGCCGACGAAGGTGGGATTGCGGAACACGTGGACCGTGCCGATCACCGCCAGGATGCATACCAGGTACTCGTACAGCGGAATGGTGTACAGGTAGTAGTGCCACGGCTCGCCGCCCCGGTTGGTGTCCTGCTCGCCCCGCCAGTAGGTGAGGCCCTCGGTGAACCCGTCGGCAAAGCCCCCGGGCTCTCTGAAGAACTCCGTGAACCACAGGGTGAAGAAAAACAGGAACACCGCGCCAGCCAGCGCCCAACCCCACCCGGGCACCCGCCGGACGGCCCGCACCACCGGGAGCTCCCATATCGACTGAGGGCTGGCCAACATGAGCACAACCATCACCATGAGCACCCCGTAGATGCCCAGGGTGAGAAACACCTCCACGTCGTAGTAGCCGCTGAACCCGAAGGCGATGCCCATAGGCACCAGCCCCGCGGGCAGCATCCACGACCACCCGGCAACCCCACTCCGGTTCTCCCCGGCGCTTTCCCTGCTCGACTGCTGGACCGCCTGTTCGGCCAGCAGGGCCAAGAAGAAGCCGCCGAAGATGAACACCACGATGAACGTGGTCTCTTTGACCGCGAAGCCCGCAGCCAGCAAGAACCCCAGCAGCGCCGGCAGCAGCAGCCGAGGGCGGTCCAAGAACCGCACGATCACCACCATCATGGCCAGGGTGATGAACGCGGTGAGCGAGTCCTCCCGGCCCAGCCGGGTCATGTAGAGGGCGATGGGGCTGAACGCCAGCACCGCACATGCGGTCAGCGTGGCCGCCCGACCGAGGGATTGGCGCAAGAACCACGGCAGCACGATCAGCCCCACCCCGGCCAGAACCGCCACCATGCGGGCGGTGGTGTGCGATTCTCCGAACCTCCAGAACAGTCCGGCGGTCAGATAGAACCGCAGCGGCCCGTGGTACACCGGGTCGTATCCCTCATAGGTGTTGTTGAGGAACTTCCACGAGTACCAGGCGTCGATGCTCTCGTCGTGGTGGAGGGGCCGCTCGGCCAGCTCCACCAACCGCAGCACCAGCCCGGCCACCGCCATCATGCCAACGGCAAGGGCCAGCGCCGTCTCCGGACGGCGGCGCCAGATCTCCGTTGGGCGCCAGCTCTCCAACGCCACGTCTCGCTCGCCGATTATCGCTCGCACCGCTCAGCGCACCTCGTAGATCGCGTACTCGCCCTGGGAGAACGCCAGTTCGCCCCGGCTGGCCCAGAACGCCTCGCTGACCCCCGCCCGGCGCTCAATCGGCCCCACCACCACGTAATCCACTCCGTAGTTGTTCAACAGTTCCTCAGCCCCCTCAAGACCGCTCAACATGGTACGGGCCTGCTCGCGGCGCGCATACCAGTCGGTGACCCCGAGGTCGTTTATCCAACCGGCGTATCCCACCACCGTCTGACGGCCGCTGAGCGCGGGCACCGGATGGGTGTGCTCGAAGCCGATCAAAAACACGCTGTCGGGCGGCGTGTGGTCCCGCGCCCACTCCCCGGCCGCCACCCCGTCGCCGGAGGCAATCGGGTGGGGCCACACATTCACTTCGGGATCGACCGCCTTCCAGACATCCAGCGCGCCCGCAAACGTGAGGACAAAGAACAGCGCCGCAGCCCCCACTGCTCCGTACCAGCCGATCGAGGCCAGCCTCACCAGCGCCGCAGCCCCCAGCAGCGACCCCAGCAGGATCACCGGGACGAACCAGTGGGTGTTGTTCCACGGATGCGACGGGGCCACCCGCACAAAGTTGGGCACGATGAGCCACAGCCACACCGGGATCGACCCCCACAGCACCACCCTGGGCAGCGTTCCCTTCCAAAGCTGCGCCGCCAGCATCACCAGCAGGAAGACCCCGGCGTTTCGCCACCAGAACGTGAGCAGATTGTCCTGGTCGGGCGAGTAGCCGGGGGCCTGCATCCAGGGGCCGTCCACCCAGGTTTCCCAGACAAGCTCGGTGTTCAGCGGCTCGATCCACAGTGCGGCCGGCACCGAGAACGCCAATGCCGGTATGGCAAACAGCAGCCACTGCCACCGGCGATCGAGCACCGCCCAGATCAGGCCCAAGCCCAGTGCCATTCCGAAGGAGTACACGTGGAAAATGGGCATCAGGCCGACCATCACGCCCGCGAGGGCGAACAGCCGGCGCGAGCCCGTCTTGTGGGCCTCCCGCATGAGCACCACGGCAATCAGCAACAGCGAGAACCCGGCCAGAGTCGGCCGCTGGGGGAAGAGGTTCCCGGTGACCGCGTTCTCCATCAAAATGTTGCCCGCGTGGTGGCGGGTGTAGTCGGTGGGCAGATCCCAGACAACGCTCCAGCCCCCGTCGGACACATCGCCGAAGAACCGGACCCACCCCAGCCCGCCGAACAGCGTGAACACCAACACGGCGACCACCCCCACCGCCCGACTGGCAAACAGCCTCACCCCCACCAGATACAAGACCGGCACGAAGGCAAAGGCCAGATAGCCCGACGACACCTCCAAGCCGCCAAAAGCGCTCAATCCGGCCCGGTCGAGCATGGCGGCGAAGAAGTCGATGCCGAAGTGGTAGGGCAGCCGATCGACCCCGAATGCGGTGGGCAGCTCAGGGGGAAAGTTCTCGGCGTGGGCGAACGATGAGGCGTAGGTGAGGTGTGCTTGCCAGTCGGTCCAAGACGAGAGGTGCCCGGCCAGAACACCCCCCGAGCCGTCGGGCACATAGGCCCGACTCAAGATCCACACGGTGAGCGCCCATGCCGGGGCGGTCAGGATCAACAGCGGGGCCGGATTGTCGGGGCGGGAGATGGGCCGCATCAGGCGGCGGCGGAAGTCGCGGCACTCGATGCCGATCTGGTTGACGCCCGTCCACCAGCCAGCCCCCGAGATGGCGGTGGCCACCAGCGCCGACCCGGCCACCACTCGGCCGCTCAGTCCACCGGCCGCCCACCCGGCGGCGTAGCCCACCAGGGTGACCGCCATGAACCCGACCACCGCGCCGTAGGCCACCCGCTCCTCGATGCGGAGCTTCAGCCCCGACAAGTAGGTGAGGCCTATGCCGACGAGCACGCAGTCGGCAAGGAGCAGCACCACCCACAACTTCACAGGCCCACGAACCTAGTGGTGAGTGCAGCTAGGCGGGCATTCACCCCTCGTCACGCGCCTAGTTGCGGGGAAGCCACCGACCGCAGAAGTCTCGGGGCCAGGGCTGGTCGCCTCTGCGGGCATAAAGCAGGCGGGCTCGGGCGTCTTGCTCCTCAGGGGGAGCGTGGGCCGGATTCCCGACGCCGCCCACCGTTCTCCACGTCCGGGGCTCGAATTGGTAGGCCCCGTAGAACAAACCGTTGGCGCTCTCGGCCCGGTAGTTGTTGGTGGACTCGCAAAAACGGAGGTTGTGCCAGTGCTGCTCGGTGGGCTCGATAAAACCGTTCTGCACCCGCTCGCGCTCGGCCATGTCGTTGATCCCCGCGATGTACACCACCCATTCGGCTTCTGCTATCGACTGCTCTGCTTCCCTTAGGCGGGTGTTCAACAAGGGAATGGACCTGTCCAGCCGCCGGGCGCGGGCCTCAGTTCGCTCCCGCTCACCCGGCACGTTCTCCCTGGCCTCTAGGGCTTCGTCAACCACCTCGGATACTTCCGACAACAGAGCGATTCGCCACAGTGCATCGGTGGCCTGGGAAACACCGAGAATGAACACCAAGTCCTCCACGTCGCCCCCCGACATGTACTCCTGCACGACCAGCTTCTCAGCCTCCTCCATGAGCAGCTGCTTGCCGGTGTCCACATCGTCGAGTTTGTCCAGTCGGCCCAGTTCAAGATGCAGTTCGTCGATCGTGCGCTCGAGCGCCCGCTGCAAGTTGTCGCGTGACGCGATGGCCGCCTCCAGGTCTTGCTGTGCTCGCTCCAGATCGCGCCATGGCGGCATGGCCGCCTGCACTGTCACCGCCGGAGGCCGCTCGTCGCCGCTGTCGGCCTGGCCGAAGGCGACGCCGCCAGTTGCCGCCATGGTGGCGGCCAGTGCAATAACAAGCACCGCTAGACGACTGCGCTCTTGAGCCCGCAAACCCTCTCCCAAGTTCGGCTACCCTCGAAACGGGTTTACCGCACTGCCCTACGGGGCGGCAAAACCCCTTTCGGCTGCCTTCAATCTACCGACTATGCCCACGATCCCTTCAAACGACGCTGGCCCGCACAGTGCGGCTCAACAGATCGACGCCGTCCTCGTCGTGTCGTTTGGCGGGCCGGAGGGGCCCGACGACGTAATGCCGTTTTTGCGCAACGTGACCCGCGGGCGACATGTCAGCGACAAGCGATTGGCCGCCGTGGCCGAGCACTATCACTTGTTCGGCGGCGCCAGCCCCATCAACCAGTGCAATCGCGATCTGATCGCCGCTTTGGCCGATGAGCTGGCCCGACGGGGGGCGGGGCTTCCGGTGTACTGGGGAAACCGGAACTGGACGCCCATGCTGGCCGACACCGTGGCCCAGATGCGCGACGACGGGATTGGCCGCGCAATGGGATTCGTGACCTCCGCCTTCGGCTCCTACTCCGGGTGCCGGCAATACAACGAGGACATCGAGGGGGCTCGGACTGCGGTGGGCCCCGGCGCTCCGGTGGTGTACAAGCTGCCCCCGTTCTGGGATCGGGAGGGATTCTTGTCGGCCATGGCCGAGAATCTGGCTGCGGCCCGCCAAGTCGAGCCCACCGCGCCGGTTGTGTTCACCGCCCACAGCATTCCCGAGTCCATGGCCGCGACCGCTCCCTATGTTGCGCAGCTCAACGAGGCATGCCGCCGGGTGGCGGAGAACACCGGAGCGAGCGAGTGGTCGCTGGCCTACCAGAGCCGCAGCGGCCCGCCCCAAGATCCGTGGCTGGAACCCGACATCGGCGACGAGCTGGACCGCTTGGCCACCTCGGGGGCCGACGCAGTGATCGTGGTGCCCATCGGCTTCGTGGCCGACCACATGGAGGTGATCTACGACCTCGACACCGAGGCCCGTCAGCGGGCCGACGCGCTCGGGCTGCGGTTCAATCGAGTTCCCACCGCGGGCACCCATCCCGCGTTCGTGGGGATGATCGCCGATTTGGTGCTGGGCCCCTTGCCGGCGCCCTGCCCGATCGACTGCTGCCTGCGATAGGCAGCCCTACTCGCGAGAGCCGATCTCGGTGTTGATCCAAGCGATCAACTGCGCCTGGTTGCGGGTCTGGGTCAGGATGTCGCCGGGGCCGCTGAAGTGGAACACGAATCCCTCGCCCGACTTCATCGACTGGATCGAGCGGCCCTCCACGGCTCGGCGCAGCTCGTAGCTGACGGTGTCGGGAAACGCCAGCATATGGCTGGTGTCCACCACCACTGTCTCGCCGGCGGCCAGCGAGATCACGTCGATGGCCCCGTAGGAGGCCACCACCACCTTGCCGATGCCCTCGGCGTGGGCCATGAACCCGCCCTCGCCGCCGACCAGCGACTTGAAGCCGCCCCACTTGGTGTCCATTTCCACTGAGGCATCGGAGGCCAGCCAGTTGCCCCGCTCGATGATCCACGACTGCGAGCCGTCCAGATCGATCACCCGAAGATCGCCGGGCAGCTTGGCCGCCACATCCACCCAGCCGCCCTCCGCCGGGGCGGTGTAGGTGGACACGAACAGCGACTCGCCGCCCAGCACGCTGCGCTTGAGCCCCTTGAGCACGCCGCCCTCCACCTTGGCCTCCAGCGACAATCCGGAGGAGTGGGCCGACATGGCTCCAGCCTCGACTTTGACCTGTTCACCCCCGCCGAGGATGCACCGGGCGACGGCGAAACTGGGGGCATGACGAATATCTACCTGCATGACCGGCAGCCTACCCACCGTCTTTGGCGAACTGGTGGCGGGCTCGGGCGATCTCGCCGGGCTGTTACCCGATGTTCTTGTCCTGGTCTTCCCAGTAGGGCGCCCGCAACTCCCGTTTGAGCACCTTCATGGCCCCGGACAGGGGCAGCGGCTCGGCCCGGAACTCCACCGACTTGGGCACCTTGTATCCGGCGATGGTCTGGCGGGCGTGCTCGCACACCTCCTCTTCGGTCAGCTCGCTGTCGGGAGCGGGAACCACCACGGCGTGGACTGCTTCGCCCCAAACCGGGTCGGGGATGCCGATCACCGCCACCTGGGCCACGCCCGGATGGGTGGAGATGGCGCTCTCCACCTCGGAGGAGTACACGTTCTCGCCACCGGACACGATCATGTCCTTCACCCGGTCGACCAAGAACAGGTAGCCCTCCTCGTCGAGGTACCCGGCGTCGCCGGTGTGGTACCACCCGTCCCGGAACACCTCGGCTGTGGCCTCGGGCTTGTTCCAGTATTCCGACATGTAGTTGCCGCCCCGGGCGCACACCTCGCCGATCTCCCCGGTGGGCAGGATGTTGCCGTCCTCATCTTGGATGCAGAGGTTCACGCCGAATACCGGGCTGCCCACCGACCGCAGCTGCGGGCCGCCGGCCACATGGTCTTCGGCCGACAAAAGCGTGAGCACCGACGAGCACTCGGTCATGCCGTAGCCCTGGAGCAGGTTCACATCGGGCAGGTGCTCGAGCAGATGGCTCAACACGGCCTCGGGCATCGGCGAGGCGCCGTAGACCAGCTCCCGCAGCGAGGCCAGCCGCTCGGGCCGGTATTCGGGGTGCTGGATGCACATGCCGATCATGGTGGGCACCATCACCGTCTGGGTGATGCCCTCGGCCTCGATGAGGTTCATCACTCCGGCGGGGTCGAAGGCGGGAATGGTCACCATCTTGGAACCAGACGCGGGAATCACCAGCAAGCTGGCCATGGACGCAGCGTGGAACAGCGGCGTCTGGCACAAGAACGCATCATCGTCTCTCGTGCCGCCCAGCCCGATGGCCACGTGGTACACGTTCAGCATCTCGGCCCGCTGCTGGAGCAGCACCCCCTTGGGCAATCCGGTGGTGCCGCCGGTGTACATGAGCACCACCGGGTCGTCTTCTTCGGGCTCGGGGGGAACGGTGTTGTCGCCGGCGGCCACCAAGTCCTCGTAGGCCACATCGTGGGGCACATCGCCGGGGCCGATGAGCACCACGCTTCGGATGGGGCTGTCGCCGGCGGCCTCCATGGCCTTGACGAATGCCTCAGCGAAGAAGCCATCGACGAAGGCCACCTCGGTGCCCGAGTCCCTCACGATGTAGTCCAATTCAGGCCCGGCCAGCCGCAAATTCAGCGGGTTCACCACCCCGGCGCCCAAATAGCAGGCGTGGTAAAGCTCCAGGTAGGAGGCGCTGTTGAGGGCCATGATGGCCACCCGGTCGCCCTTCTTCACACCCAACTCGCTGCCCATGGCATTGGCTAGCCGGGTTACCCGCTCGCCGTGGGAGGCGAAGCTGGCCCGGTACGCGCCGTCGACGATCGCCTCTTCGTTGGCGTACCGCTCCACTGCCGGGTAGAACTGCCGGTGATAGATCAGCTCTTTCATGACGGCAACCGTAGCGCGAGACCGAGTGTGCCGGAGCGGGTCGAAGGAGGCGAGATGGACGTCGAATCCACAGTGCGTTGGCTAAAGGATCGAGAGCTGATCAAGGAGGTTCCCCAGCGGTACGCCCGGGGTATCGACCTCATCGATTTCGAAATGGTGCGCTCCGCCTTCCACCCCGACTGCCAGATCAGCGGGACGGTGATCTCCGGGCCGCTCGACCCCTACCTGGACTGGACCGAGATGGAACTGCACAAGTTCGAGTCCACCTTGCACTTCATGGGCAACCAGTACATCGACCTCGAAGAGGGCGCCGATGAGGGTCACATTGAGACCTGGGCGGTGGCCTACCACATGCGCTCGGAGGACTCCGACGTGGGCGACCTCATCTTGGGCCTGCACTACTGCGACGACGTGGCCCGCTTCGACGAGGGCTGGCTCATCACCGCCCGCACCGCCCGGCCCCAGTGGGCCCGCGGCGCATTCCCCAAACCCCCCGAAGAGCTGAAGAGCGACTGGCACGACGTAGACATCCGCCACGTCTGACCAAACGGCGGCGCCCACACAGACATCGCCCTCGCCGCCGCTCTCAACGCCCCCTAGTCACCCTCGACACCCGCATAGCCCGCGCCGACAAAAGCCCGATCGGTAGCGGAGACTGCCAACCGGCACGAGCCATGCCTGGGGCATCGACCTCATCGACGCCGACTTCCGCATCCACCGCTACGGCCCCCACAAATCCCAAGCCTTCACAGTCCACCCCTAACGGTCGGCCGGCACCAACGGGCTTTTGTCGGCGCGGTCGGGTCAGGGGCCGAGTGCGGTTATGGGCGCGACTTGTACTCCGTCGGGGCGGCGGTAGGCGGGTCCTGTGGGGGTTATAACCAGCAGGGACGCCATGTTGGCCGCGCGCTGGCGGGTTGTCTTTTGGTTGAGGCGAAGCAGTGTCTTGGCGGCTTTGTCGATGACGCTGGGGCTGGTATTGAGCTTCACTTCGACCGCGATCCATGTGCCGTCGGCCCGCTCGACGATGGCGTCGGCCTCGAGCCCGCCGCTGTCGCGGTAGTGGAAGACCATGGCGCGCTCGGCCTGGCTGTAGATGCGGAGATCTCGCACAGCCAGCGACTCGAACAGACAGCCGAAGGCGGTGTGGTCGGCCATCAGACGCTCAGGGGTGGCTCCGAGCATGGCGGCAGCCAGCGAAGGGTCGGCAAAGTGCCGCTTGGCCTCTTTCCTCAAGGTGGCCTTCGACCGGAGGCTCACAGCCCAGGCGGGCTGGTCCTCGACAACGAAGATGCGGCGCAAAGCGTCGAGGTAGGCAGCGACTGTATTGCGGGACGGGGGATGGCCGATGTCCATGTCGTCGGCCAGCTTGGTCATCTTGGCCTCTGTCGCCACGTTTAGGGCGATCGACGCCATAAGCCGCCTCACCATGGTGGGGTCGTGCCTCACACCGTTGCCGGAGGGGATGTCTACGCGGGCGATCTCGTTGGCATAGTCGCCCACCGACGCCAAGGCGTCGTCCTCGCGGTGTCCGAGGCTCTGGGGCCAGCCGCCGGTGCAGATCGCCGAGGCGATGTCTCGCAAACGCACCGCCTCGTCCGGCAAACAGGAGACGGATTGACCGTCGAACAGCTCCTTCAGCGAGACGACGCCGGTCGACTGCCCCGTTTCCCACAGCGACATCGGCCTCAACAGCACCCGGCTGATGCGACCGGTGCCGGTGTGGCGGGTGACATCGTCTTGGGGGGCTGCCGAACCGGTGAGTATGAACTGGCCGGGCTCAGGCCGGTCATCGCACTCCCGGCGAACCCTGTTCCACAAGTGCGGGGCGTTCTGCCACTCGTCTAACAGCCGGGGCGTGGAGCCTCGAAGCACCTCCACAGGGTCAGCAGAAGCCAGCAGGAGCGCCGCCTCGTCGTCAAGGCGGACCTCGCTGCGGGCGAAGTGGCGCGCCATCCAAGTCTTGCCGCACCCTCTCACCCCCTCGATGAGAACCGCCCCCCGCCTGCGAAGCGCGCTTTCGACTTCACGTCCCGCGACGCGGGGCAAATACCCGGGCATTGTGAGCGTGCCAGCCGCCTCAGCCATATGTCGCCATTCCCCTTATCAAGAGCATCACAAAGCACTTTGATGACAAACAATAGTGCGTTCTGATGCGTTATGATAACGCGTTCTAGGGATATTTCAAAGTGCGTTCTGGGAGACACGAATACCGCGGGCCCTCAGTGGGCCCGCGGCGCATTCCCCAAACCCCCCGACGAGCTGAAGAGTGATTGGCACGACGTGGACATCCGCCACGTGTGACCAACTAACGGCGCTTATAGCCAGAGCGGCGACCTGGCATAAGTGGCATAGGTTATGTCATGCCAGTAGTGCTATCTTGGTTCTGTGCGGACGATGATCATCCTTCCTGACCACCACCACGCCGAGGCCAAGCGCAAGGCGGCCCATGAGGGCATCTCGCTGTCGGAGTACATCCGCCGCCTCGTGGCCGATGACTTGGACCAGGCTGGCGCCACAGCCGATCCCTCGACGGTGTTCGGGCTGTTCGACAGCGGAGGATCGAGGATCGCCGACGGAAAACAAGCCATGATCAGCGAGGCGATCGACAAGCAGTTTGCCGCCAAAGGCCTCTAAGCAGTGGCCCCGGTCTTCGTGGACACCAGCATTTGGTACGCCGCAGCCGACGCCGGCGACGCCCACCGCGACGTCGCCCAGTCGCTTCTCGCCGAGCGAGCCGGAACTCTGGTCACCAGCGACCTCGTCTTGGCCGAGTTGTGGAACCTGGTGACCGCCCGCACCAACCACACCAACGCCAACCGCGTCGTCGCCGCCATCGCGGCGGGCATCGCCCGCATCGAATGCACAACCCCGGCCGACTTCGAAGCTGCCCAAGCAATGCTGAGCGACTACCCCGACCAGTCGTTCTCCCTCACCGACCGCACAAGTTGGGCCCTCATGGAACGACTGGCCATCACCCAAGCACTCGCGTTCGACGCCGACTTCCGCATCCATCGCTACGGCCCCCACAAAGCCCAAGCCTTCACAGTCCACCCCTAACCCCTGCCCGGCCCGCGCCATGAGGCCCGAGATTCCCGGTCAACAGATCAAGATTGACCTAGTAGCCGGCCACTAGCAGGGACCGCCTCCGTCTACTTGGGGTGGAGGATGGAGAGGATGAGGGGGTGGTCGGGTTGGGCGCGGGCGATCCGGGCATCGGCGGTGACAAGGGGGCTGCTGAGGCTCTCAGCAAGGGCGAGGTAGAGGGCGTCGTAGAAGCTGAGGCTGTGGCGCAGCTGCCAGGCGCGCGCTGCCAGTGGCCCGTGGTGGGGGTGGCGATGGTGGATCGTACGCTCGGCGAGCAGCCGGGCCGACTCGGCGGCGCGCTCATCGAGGTCGCCACGCAAGGCCATCGAGCGCAGGGCGCTGCCCGCCTCGGCGTCGATAAGGAACGGCGCTGCCCGCCTGCGGTCTCGCAACTGGGCTCGGGCTTGATGTCCGATAGGGCCCTTGTCGGCCACCGCCGCTACCAGGGCGGAGGCGTCCACCACCACCGCATTCGAGCTCAACGGCGGCCGTTGTCGAGGTCGGTAAGCAATACGTCGATGTCGAGCTCTGTCCCGTGTGACTGGGCGAAGCGCTCCAACTCACCGAAGTGGGCGTCTTCGTCCGGCTCGCGGGCGAGACGCTCGACCTGCTTTTTCATATAGGCCTGGATCGACTGGCCCGCCGCCCGCGACCGCCGCCGAATCGTCTCATAGGCCTCCTCGGAAACATCCCGGATCTGGATCGTCGCCATGCCAGCATAATAGCGCTACAGCGCTGAAATGCAAACACTTTGTTTTCTGGCCCGACGAGCGCACCGAAGCGCCAACAGGCAGACTACGGGCCATGAGTGATCGACCAGTGGCGTTTGTGACCGGGGCGAGCCGGGGGATTGGGAAGGCGTGCTCGGTGCATCTGGCCCGGGCAGGCTTCGACGTGGCCGTGTCGGCCCGCACGGTGCAGGACGGCGAGCAGCGGGAGCACTCCTCTACGGTGCAGCGGTCGGACACGTCGCCGTTGCCCGGAAGCCTGTCGGCGACCGCGGCGCTGGTGGCCGAGGCAGGGGGCGATGCGCTGATCGTTGCCGCCGACCTGCTCGACTTCGACTCATTGGAGGCGGCGGCTGCGGCCGTGTTGGAGCAGTGGGGGCGAGTGGATGTGCTGGTGAACAACGGGCGCTACATCGGCCCCGGCCACATGGACCGCCTGCTGGACACCCCCATCGAGCTCCTCGACTACCACCTGAAGGCCAACTGCTTGGCTCCCCTCGTGCTGTCCAAAGCCGTGCTGCCCCAGATGATCGAGCGGGGCGGCGGCACCATCGTGAACATCTCCTCGGCCTCGGGTTATGCCGATCCCACCGAGGCGGCGGGCGACGGGGGCTGGGGCATGGGCTACGGCATCAGCAAGGGCGCCTTTCACCGGGTGGCCGGGTTCTTGGCCGTGGAGCACGGCAAAGACGGCATCAACACCTTCAACGTGCAGCCGGGCTACATCTCCACCGAGCGCATCGCCCAGGACATGGCCCAGTTCGGCTTCGAGGACACCGGCCAGCCCGCCGATGTGATCGGCGCGGTGGTGGCCTGGCTGGCCACCGATCCCGAGGCCTCGGAGTTGAACGGCACCAACGTGGAGGCCCAGTTCTTCTGCCACGAGCGGGGCCTGCTGCCCGGCTGGGCTGGTCCCGAGCCCAACACCGCCGCCATCCGCTACGACCTGAGCGGCGCCATTTTGGCCGAGAAGGAAGCTGAGCTTCTGGCCCAGGCCGCTCAAGAGTGACTGACGACGCAGGAGTCGGCGACGGAGCGGCCGGCCGGCTCGAGTTGTGCGCGGTCATGCCGGTGTACAACGAGGAGGAGATCGTCGGCCAGGTGGCCGAGAGCTGGCTCGAAGTGCTCGACGGCTTGGACGTCGACTACGAGCTGGTGGCCATCGTGGACGGGGCTACCGACGGCAGCGAGCAGGTGCTGCGGGCGGTGGCCGAGCGCCATCGGCGCCTGGTGGTGGACGTGAAGCCCAACAGCGGCCATGGGCCGACCATCTTGCGGGGCTACCGGCGGGGAGCGGTGACCGCTGACTGGGTGTTCCAAACCGACTCCGACGATGAGATGCCGGCGGCTTCCTTCGGCGAGCTGTGGGAGCTTCGCCACAACAAAGACGCGGTGATCGGCATCCGCGCCAGCCGCGACCAGTCGGCCGGCCGACGGGCCATCACCCGGCTGGCTCGACTCACCGCTCGGGCGGCGTTCGGCTGTCGCTTGGCCGACGTTAACTGCCCCTACCGGCTGATGCGCTCAACGGTGCTGGCTCCGCTGCTAGCTCCCATTCCCGACGACACCTTCGCCCCCAACGTGGCCATATCGGGATTGCTGTCCCGATCAGGCGCTCGTCTGGCCGAGGTGCCCGTACCCCACCACGATCGCACCACCGGCGTGGTGTCGATCCTCGGTTGGCGGGCTCTTCGGGCCGCCCTCCGCTCCTTCGGCCAAACCGTGCGCCTCAGCCGCGCCCGCATTCCGAAAATCTCGCTGCCCAACGGCTGATTTACCAGTAATCGTCACCGCTGGCGGGTACCGTCTAATCAGGGGTAAAACCCGCACTTCCCCCTACAAAATCCGCTAAGGGAATCATGCCCCCACAATCACAGTTACCGCTCGACAGCGTGTCGGACGATCGCGACACCGATGTCGATTTTGCCCGCGAGATCGTGCCTGTGCCGGTGGCCGAGGAGATGTCGGAGTCGTTTCTGGCCTACTCCTTGTCGGTTATCACCTCCCGGGCCATTCCCGATGCCCGCGACGGCCTAAAACCGGTGCAGCGCCGCATCCTCTACTCCATGCTCAACATGGGCATCCGCCCCGACGGGCCCCACCGCAAGAGCGCCCGGGTCGTGGGCGACACCATGGGCAAGTACCACCCGCACGGCGATGCCGCCATCTACGACGCCCTCGTTCGGCTGGCCCAAGAGTTCTCCCGGCCCATCACTCTGATCGACCCCCATGGCAACTTCGGCACCCTGGACGATCCGCCCGCCGCCCCCCGCTACACCGAGTGCCGCCTGGCCGATGCGGCCATGGAGATGCTGGACGAAATCGACGAGGACACCGTGGACCACCGGTCCACCTACGACGGCGAGGGTTCCGAGCCCGAGTACCTTCCCGCAAGGCTGCCCAACCTGCTGGTGAACGGCACCACCGGCATCGCGGTGGGCATGGCCACCAACATGGCCCCTCACAACCTGCGGGAAGTGGCCAAGGCCATCAGGCTGGTGATGACCAAGCGCCGGCCCAAGCCCACCGTCGACCAATTGCTCAAGGAGCTGAAGGGACCTGACTTCCCCACCGGAGGCCTGGTGATCGACGCCGAGGAGGGCGGGCTGCGCCAGATTTACGAGATCGGGCGGGGCTCAGTCCGGATCCAGGCCAAGATGAAGCCGGTCAAGCTGACCCGTAGCCGCAAGGGCATCGAGGTTACCGAACTGCCCTACATGGTCGGGCCCGAGAAGGTGGTCAAGCGCATCAACGACCTGATCGTCGACGGCAAGCTGCCCGGGATCCACGACGCCCGCAACCTGTCCGACCGACACCATGGCCTGCGCATCCTCATCGAGTGCGAACCCCACGTGGAGCCCGAGAAGCTGTACTACGACCTGTTCCGCCTTACTCCCCTGGAGGAGACCTTCGCGGTCAACAACGTGGTGTTGGTGAACGGCGTCCCCACCACGGTGGGCCTCTACGACCTGTGCCGCCACTACATCGATCATCGCCTCGACGTGGTGGTGCGGCGCACCCGGCATCGCTTGAGACGGGCTCGAGATCGCCACCACATCCTCGAGGGGCTGATCACCGCGCTGGACAATATCGACGAGGTGGTGGCCATCATCCGGGGGTCGGACGATGCCGCCGAGGCCCGACAGCGCTTGCAGGACGCCCTGGCCCTGACCGAGGTCCAGGCCGCCCACATCCTGGACATGCAGCTGCGGCGGCTCACCGCGCTGGAAAAGCAGAAGATCATCGACGAGCGAGACGAGTTGATCGCCCTTATCGGCGATCTGGAGAAGCTGCTGGGCTCGGATCAGCGTCAGCGCACGGTGGTGCTGAAGGAACTGGACGAATTGGTGGAGCGGTTCGGGCAGGATCGCCGCACTGAGATCGTGTCCCACGGAGACGCCCCGGTGTACGAGCCGACTCCAGTGGAGGAACTGACCCCGAAAGCCGAAGGGCCATGTGTGGTCACGCTGTCCACCACCGGCATCGTGGGCCGGGCCGCGGTGGGGGGACGCCGGCGTTCTCAGTTTGGCCGCCACGACGTGCTGGCCGCATCGGTGGAGGCCGATCTGGACGACACGGTTCTGGCTGTCACTTCCGGGGGTCGGATCATTGCCTCACCGACTTCGGCCATTCCCGAAGTGTCGGGCCGCAGCCGCGGGGCGGGCGCGTCCGAGGTGTTCGGAACCATTCGCAGCGAGGGCGTCCTGACCCTGGTCATGGCAAGCAGCGATCCCTTGATCCTCGTGACTGCCTTGGGCACGGCAAAGAGAGTCGACTTGTCTGACGCCGACAAAGGCCGGGCTACCAAGCAGATCATCAAGCTGAAGCCCAACGACAGGGTGGTGGCCGCCTTTTGCGCTCCGGAGACTTCCGAGCTGGTGCTGGTCAGCACACAGAGCCGGGCACTGCGAGTGCCAGTGGAATCTATCCCGGTCCAAGGGCGGGGCGCCTCCGGCGTCGTCGGCATCAAGCTGCGCAATGGCGATCGGGTCATCGCCGCCGACGGCGTGAGCGGAGAAGAAGCCGTGATCTGGGCCGACACCGCCGGATTGGTAGATATCATCCCGGTCACCGACATCCCTCCCACTGCTCGGGGCGGGGTGGGCACGCAGCTGGCCAAAGAGAATCCGCTGGCCATGGCGGTGGTCGCCCCTCGGGGTGAGCTCCTGGCCGAAGTGGACGACAACGGCAAGCCAGCCAAGACCCCGGTCCCGTTCTCCTGGGAGAACGGCGACGACGACCACCCGAAGATCTTGAGCGTGGGGATGCCCCGATGGTGACCAAGACCACCCGGGCCCAGGGGAAGAAGGCCGACCTGTTCACACCGCCCAACGGGGGGAATGGCAACGGCAGCTATGAGGCGGCCGACATCGTCACCCTGGAAGGGCTGGAAGCGGTCCGCAAGCGCCCCGGCATGTACATCGGGGGCACCGGGAGCGACGGGCTCATGCACTTGGTGTGGGAACTCATCGACAACGGCGTGGACGAAGCCGGCGCCGGATTCGCCACCCGAATCGACGTGACCCTCCATGCCGACGGCTCGGTAGAGGTGTGCGACAACGGCCGGGGCATCCCGATCGACCCCCACCCCACCAAGAAGGTGTCGGCGCTTGAGGTAGTGCTCACCGAACTGCACTCCGGCGGCAAGTTCGGCGGCGGGGTGTACGGCGCCTCCGGCGGGCTGCACGGGGTGGGTGCCTCGGTGGTCAACGCCCTGTCGACCCGACTGCGGGCTGAAGTGGACCGCGACGGCGCCACCCGGCAGCTCTGGTTCGTGAAGCAGAAGGCTGGGCAGCTCGACGGCGACAAGTTCGTCAAGGGCCACAAGCTCCGCCGGGTCCGCTCCACCCGCAAGACCGGCACCCGCATCCGCTTCTGGCCCGACCTCGACTTGTTCGATCCCGACGCGGCGGTGGACTTCGAGACCATTCGCAATCGTGCCCAGCAGGCCTGCTTCCTCGTCCCCGGGCTGCGAATCAGGCTGGAGGACAAGCGCCGGGGCAGCGACAACGAACCGGTCGACCTCATCTCCCACGGGGGGCTGGCCGATCTGGTGGGTCACCTGTCGGCCTCCGAAGCTGTCACCGAGGTCATCTCCATTCCCGGCGAAGAGGAATTCGAGGAGAAAGTGCCGGTGGACGGAGCCATGACCGTGGTCACCCGACACTGTCAGGTGGACATCGCCATGCGCTGGGTGAAGGACTTCGAGTCCAAGGTGGCCACGTTTGTCAACACCATCCCCACCCCTCATGGGGGAACCCACCTGACCGGTTTTGAGCGGGCCTTGACCCGGGCGGTCAACGACAGCCTGTTGGCCGATTCCAAGAAGCTGGCCCGCCTGGCCAAACAGGGCAACGACCGGGCTCAGCGAGAGGACGTGCAGGAGGGCCTGGTGGCCGCGGTCAAGGTCACCCTGCCCGAGCCGCAGTTCCGGGGCCAGACCAAGCAGGAGCTGGGTACGCCGCCGGTGCAGTCCATTGTCTACAACGTGCTCAAGGACGGGTTGGAGAGCTGGTTCCAGACCGGGCCCAAGAGCCATGTCACCGCTCTGCAATCCAAGATCGCCGACGCGGTGGTGAGCCGGGTGTCGGCCCGCCAGACCCTGGAGAACAAGCGCCGGGCCGCGTCCCTGGGCTCCACCGGTATGCCCGACAAGCTGGCCGACTGCCGGGTGCACGGCCCTGAATCAGAGCTGATCCTGGTGGAGGGCGACTCAGCCGCCGGTCCGGCCAAGGCCGGGCGCAACGCCGAGACCATGGCCATCCTGCCGTTGCGGGGAAAGGTGGTGAACGCGGCCAAGTCGTCGGTGAAGCAGGTGCTGGACAATGCCGAAGCCCAGGCGCTGTTCACCGCCATGGGGGCGGGCTCCGGCGACGACTTCGACATAGACAAGGCCCGGTACGGGCGCATCGTCATCTTGTGCGACGCCGATGTGGATGGCAGCCACATCCGCTGCCTGTTGCTCACCCTCATCCATCGCTTCATGCGCCCGATGCTGGAGGAAGGAAGGGTTTACGCCGCCCAGCCCCCGCTGTATACCGCCAAGGTGGGTGATCAGACCCACCGGGCGTGGTCCGATGCCGAGCGGGACGAGATCACCGCCGAGCTGTCAAAGGGCAATCGCAAGGCCGAGAACATCCGGTGGTCCCGGTTCAAGGGGCTGGGCGAGATGGATACCGACGAGTTGGCCGAGTGCGCTCTCGACCCCGAAACCCGCACGCTGCGACAGCTCACCATCGACGATGTGAAGAAGGCCGAAGAGATGTTCGAGACCCTGATGGGCTCCGACGTCAGCCGCCGCAAAGACTTCCTCATCGCCCACAGCGAGCTCGTCGACCGCGACGCCCTCGACTACTGACGACCATGAAAGAAATCGGGTAGACAGACATGACCATGGCCGAACCCGTCGAACAGGCCGCCGAGCCCGCCAGCGACAAGCTCATGGAGATTCCTGAGCGCTACGTGCCCAAGCACCTGTCCCCTTCCAGTGCGTCGTCGTATCGGGAGTGCGCCCGGCGCTGGAAGTTCCGCTACGTCGACCGTCTGCCCGATCCCCCTGGTGAGGCTGCGGTTACCGGCACCTTCGCTCACATGGTGCTGGAAAAGCTGATGCAAGAGCCGGTGGAGCACCGCACGGTGGATCGGGCCAAGGAGCTGGCTCGCGAGGCCTGGCCCACCATGGAGAACAGCCGGGACTACCGATCTCTGGATCTGGACGAAAATGCCAGCCGGAACTTTCGATGGAACGGCTGGAAGGCCATCGAAGGGCTGTGGGAGTTGGAAGACCCCGGCAAGGTACGGGTCGCCTCCACCGAACAGGACGTAAGGGTCGAAATCAACGGGGTCCCGTTCCGAGGCATCATCGACCGGGTCGATGAGACCGACGAGGGTTTGGTGGTTACCGACTACAAGTCGGGCAAGGCACCGTCAGAGCGGTTCTCCTCCAACTACTCCACCCAGATGCTGCTGTACGCCGCCGCGCTCACCGAACTGGAAGGCCGCAAGCCGGCCAAGGCGCAGCTGCTGTACCTGGGCCAAAAGGTGGTGGAGGTGGAGATCACCGACGAGAACCTCGCCGAGGCGGTCGACGAGTTGCGAACCACCTGGCTGGCCATCATGGAGAGCTGCATCTCCCAAGAGTTCGAAGCCTCGGTCAGCCCGCTGTGCGGCTGGTGCCCGTTCGTGGCGCAATGCCCCGAGGGAACCGAGGAAGTGCTCCGCCGCGACAAGATGGGCAAGATGCGGGCCGATGCCCCCGCCCTCGAACGCATCGCCCAAGCCGAAAAGGCTGTCGACTAGATCCGAGGCAATCGGGTCCCGGCCAGACGGCCCATGGCCGGTCGCATGAGCGCCTCTTTCCGCTGGGTGGCCCGGGCCCAATAGTGAGCGGCCTCGCCGTCGTCACCCATGTCGAAGCGGTCTCGGTCGACTCGGTCTTGGTCGGCGAGAACCGGGCCGATGCGGTCCACCATGTCCAGGTATCTCACCAGCCGGGCCACGGATTTGGCCCGGGCCGCGGCGTACCCCTCCAGCGCAGGGGTGATCACCGCGCGCAGATCGTCGAGCACCGCCTCGTAGACCGCGCTGGTCTCGGTTTCGGCCGGCTCGGGCACCTCAACCGGCTCCACCACTATCCCGAGGGCTTCGCACAGCAGCTCAGCGGTCACCCGGCGGTGGAGGGTGGAGAACAGCATGCCCATGCCCAAGTCCCCTCCGGCCGCCCCCGCTACCCCCAGTCCGATCAGATTGCGAACCTGGCAGGCCAGCTGCCAGTAGCGCACCCGCTCGGCATTCACCGGGCTGTCGTACCATCCGAACGCGGTTTCGATGTCCACAAACGGGGTGAGCATGGCCCGCACCGTGATCCAGGCCAGATCCTCCATGGGATCGCCCACGTGGGCCAGTTCCCAATCACACAACCCAGTCACCCGGTGCCCGTCGTGAAGCACGTTGCCCGGCCCCAGATCGCCATGCACCAGCACCACCCGCTCCGGTAGTCCGGGCGCCATCTCGGCCAATTGGCGCAAGCCCAGGTCGATCAGCGGATCGGGCTCAAGGCAATGTTCTCGATAGAGCCGGGTCCACAATTTCATTTCGCCTTGGGCCAAGTCGTCGTGGGCCAGATCCTCTGGCGGATCCAGATCATGGAGGGTGTTGACCTGCTCCATGAAGTCCCGGGCCAAGGCATGGTCGTCCAGCGGACCTGGCGTGCCCTCGACAAAGTCCAACAACAGTGCCCGCCCATCGGAGCTGACGCCGCAGAATCCGGCGGCCCGCACCGGCTTGTCGGCCAGCCAGCGATACACCCGTGCCTCTCGAGCCAGGTCGTAGCCCACGGCGGAGAGCGCCGATGTTCCCGCGTCCATCCGCAAGAACTGCTGGCTCCCGTCCTCCAGCGTCACCACCCATGCCTGACGGGAAGCACCCCCGGGAATGCGGGTGGCGCTCGCAACCCTTAGGCCACAGCACTCCTCCACCCACTTCGACAGATCGCGATCCAACTCGCTCACCCGACCAGGCTAAGTCCCTCGCCACTTACCGTGCATAGGGCGTCTACGCTCAGCACCTCGTGTTCCCCCCGGGCTTCTTCGATCGGGCCGATCCCAGCCCCGACCACTTCTTCTATGCGCCACCCCGCCTGGTCACCCACATTGACGACCAGGCCATCGGCGCGGTCGGCACCCTCTACCAGGAGCTGGGCCTGACCGGAGAAGTGCTGGATCTGATGTCGTCGTGGGTCTCGCATTTCACTGCCCCTCCAAAGCGGCTGGTAGCCCTGGGGATGAACCAGGTCGAGCTGGCCGCCAACCGCCAGGCCCATGAGTGGCTCATACACGATCTCAACCACACCCCTCGGCTGCCCTTCGACGACGACTCCTTCGACGCCGCCACTTGCTGCGTCTCGGTTGACTACCTGACCCGGCCAATCGAGGTGTTCACCGACGTGGCCCGGGTGCTGCGCCCCGGCGGCCTGTTCGTGATCACATTCTCCAACCGGTGCTTCCCCACCAAAGCAATCCGGGGCTGGCTGTACGCCGATGACGCCGGGCACGTAGAGATCGTCCGTCGCTACTTCGAGGCCGCCGACGGATGGGCCGAGCCGGTGACCAAGCAATGCATCCCACCGGGCACCACCGGCGACCCCCTCTATGCCCTCTACGCCGCTGCCCTCTGACCGTTCACCAATGCGGTCCACCACCCAGAGTCACCAACAAGTGTCGCTGTCGATCCCTACCATCTGACCCGTGAGCATCGAGGTCGTCTGCACCCCCTACGGGCCCCCCGCCACTGAGCGGCTGGGCGAGCAGATCGCCTCGCTCAAGAACGGCGACCCCCTCGCCCCCGTCACCGTGGTGGTTCCCACCAACATCGCCGGCCTCGCCACCCGACGCGCCCTGGGCGCACGAGACCAGGGCATCGCCGCGGTGAACTTCCTCAAGCTCTTTGACCTAGCCGAACGCCTAGCAGGACGGCAGATGGCGATGGAGTTTGAGCGTAGGCCGCTTTCTGGCCCGGTGCTCAGCGCCACCGTGCGGAGCGTGTTGAACACCGACCCCGGCCTGTTCCAGGCCTCGGCTCGACACCCGGCGACCGAGCAGGCCTTGGTGCGGTCGTACCGAGACTTGCGGGAGCTGTCCGAGGAGCAACTCGACACCCTGGCGTCACAGAGCCGCCGAGCCGCCGATGTTGTCCGCATCTGCCGTCAAGTGGGAGAGCTGCTGAAGCCGAAGTGGTACGACGGCCACGATCTGAGCGAGCTGGCCATCGACGCACTTGAGTCGGGGAGGCTCAGTGAAATCCTCCACGGGTTCGGCCCGGTGATCATCCACCTGCCGCAGCGGGTCACCCGATCACAGGGCCGCATGGTCGCCGCCTTGTCGGAGGCAACGCCGGTGGCGGTGATCGCCGGGCTGACCGGCAGAGAGAGGGCCGATGGCGCGGTGATGGAGTCAATCAGCCGCATGGGTGCGGTTGTCGACCCGATGCCGGAGATCAGCCCACCCCACGGCCAGCGCATCATCACCACCGCCAGCGCCAATGAGGAAGTCCGAGTGGCGGTCCGGGAAGTGGTCGACGCCGCCCGAGAAGGCATCCCCTTTAGCCGGATCGCCGTGCTGTGCGGGGGCGGCGAACCGGCGATCCGGTCGCTTCACGATCAGCTCGACGCCGCGGGGATCGCCTTCAACGGTCCCAGCGGGCGCACCCTGGCCGACTCACTGGTGGGCCGGGGACTGGTGGCAATGCTGAACCTGGAGGGCCGCGACTTCCGCCGAGACGAGGTGTTCGCCCTGCTGTCGGTGGCTTCGGCCACCGTGCCCCGGGGGGAAGCGCCCAGCAACCAGCCCACGCTGGCCGCCGATCTGGTGATGGCGTGGGAGCGGGTGTCGCGCCGGGCCGGGGTGGCCCGGGGTTCCGACCAGTGGGGGACGCGGCTCAACCGGTACGCCGACGAGCAGCGGAAGGCCGCCCATCAAGAACGGCGCGATCCCGACCGAGTGGAGGGACGGGTTGAGCGGCGCGGGCGAGAGGCAGACCATGCGGAGTCGCTGGCCCGGTTCATGGACCAGCTCATCGACGACCTGTCTCCTGAGCCAGAGCCGGCCACCTGGAACAACTGGTGTGGGTGGATCAGGGGGCTGATCCACACCTATCTCGGCGACGAGGATGCTCGGCAGCACTGGCCCAAGCCCGAGCAGGAAGCGGCCAACCAGATTGAAGGGATCCTCGACCGCTTGGCCAACCTGGACGAAATCGAGCACCGTCCCCGTTCAAACACCTTCCGACACACCCTGGTCTCGGAGTTGGGCGCACGCACCGGCCGGGTCGGCCGGGTCGGACACGGGGTGCTCACCGAGGAAATCGGCGCCTCGCTGGGAATAGAGCTGGATCGGACAATTCTGACCGGCATGGCCGAGGGAGAGTTCCCCCACAGCCCCTCCGATGATCCGCTTCTGCCCGACCGGGAGCGCCTCGCGGTCCGCGATGATCTCGCCCTCCTCTCCGACCGTATGGACGATCAGCACCGCCACCTACTGGCCGCGCTGGCATCAGCCGAAGTCGGCACCATGGTGTATGCCCGAGGCGACGCCCGCCAGGCCTGCGAGCAGCACCCCTCCCGCTGGTTGCTGGACTCCGCCAGCGCACTGGTGGGAGACACCGTGGACAGCACCAACCTGGAGGACCTAGCCACCGACGAAACCGCGGATTGGTTCGAACATGTCCCCTCGTTTGCCGGAAGGGTGCTCGACGCCGAGTTCCCGGCCACCGCCCAAGAGTTCGGGCTCAGGGCCCTGGCCCCGGCCAGCCGATCTGATGATCTGCCATTCGACGACGACCCGGTGCTGACCCGAGGGGCCGAGCTTGTAGCAGCCCGGGCCTCCAACCAGTTCACCCGATTCGACGGCAACCTGTCCGGCTTCAGGGTCGCCGACCTGGCCGAAGACGTGGTGTCGCCCACCAGCCTGGAGACGTGGGCCGACTGCCCCATGCGCTACTTCTTTCAATACGTCTTGCGGGTGCAGACGTTCGAGCAGCCCGAGGATCTGCTCCAGATCTCGGCGTTGGAGAAGGGCTCGCTGGTCCACGAAGCCCTGGACAGGTTTGTGAGCGAGCAGCTCGAAAACAACCAGGTGCCGCATCCTGTCCTGCGATGGAGCGATGAGCAGCGCCGCCGCCTGCTCGAGATCGGAGTGGAGTTGTGCCAGCAAGCCGAGGCCCAAGGGCTGACCGGCACCCCGGTGTTCTGGCACCACGACCGACGTCGGATCTTGACCGACTTGGAGCGGTTTTTGTGGGAAGACGATGACCAGCGCCGCCGCCTCGACGTCACCGCCGCCGCCAGTGAGTTGGCCTTCGGGATGCTCGGCGACGAGTTGAAGGCAGTCGCCGTCTCGCTGCCCAGCGGCCGGTCAGTGAGATTCCGTGGCCGCGCCGATCGGGTGGACCAGGGCAGTAACACTCTGCTGGTCACCGACTACAAGACCGGCAATTCCGACCCCTACAAAGACCTGGACGAAAGAAGCCGGAACTGGGACCCCGTCCTTCGGGGCACCCGCCTCCAGCTCCCGGTATACGGGCTGGCCGCCCGCGACCACATCGACGACTCCGCTGACCCGATCAGAACCCAGTATTGGTTCGTCACCAGCGACCAGCAGTTCAAGGCCTACGGCTACCGGCTGAACGACCGGGTGATGGATCGCTTCCGCGCGGTGGTGGACATCATCGCCGACGGTATCGAGGACGGGGTGTTCTGCGACCGCCCCCAACCCGACCGCACCGAGGGACCGTTCAGCCAGTACTGCGACTACTGCAACGCCGACCGGCTGGGCACGCAAGAACGCCGCCGGGCGTGGGAGAGCATGCAAGATCAATCGGAGCTGGCCGACTATTGGCGCCTGGCCGAGTCGCCCCACGGATTCGACCCCGGGGCGGATTGACCATGGCACCGATCAACAATGACCAAGCCGACCGGGACGCCATCGAAGCCGAACTCGACTCGACCCTGTTCGTGGAGGCTGGGGCCGGATCGGGCAAGACCACCGCGTTGGTGGCCCGAGTTCTCTCCCTGCTCGACACCGGCATGGCCATGGAGAACATCGCCGCCATCACCTTCACCGAGAAGGCCGCCGCAGAGCTGAAGAACCGCCTGCGCCAAGAGCTCTCTAAGTCTGGGCGACACGCTGAAGCCCTCGATCAGCTTGACGGCGCAGCCATCACCACCCTTCATGGCTTCGCCCTGCGCATCCTCTCCCAGCACGCTATCGAGGCCGGGCTGCCCGCCCGCCTCGAGGTGAGCCCTACCGAGGCATTCGAAGACCGCTGGGTGGAGTTCCAGAGCCGGCTGCTAAGCAGCCCCGAACAGGAGCACGCCCTAGCTCTGGCCCGGATCTTGGGCCTGAACATGGGTCACCTTCGGGAGCTGGCTCAGCACCTTGACAGCAACTGGGACTTGGTCGCCCGGGAAATGGCCCAGCCACCCCCCACTGGCCCGATCGAGATTCCCGATGTCAGCGGATTCCCCGGCTGGTTCGACGAGGTGGCCGCGCTTTCGATGTACTGCACCGACCCAACCGACAAAATGCTGCCCAAGCTTGAGGCCATCGCCGAGCGGGCCAATCTGCTGCGGGGGGCGGCGGGTGACGAGGACCAGATCTTGCGGCTGCTGTTTATCCCCGGGCTGAGCTTCACTAGGGCGGGCCGCAAGGGAAGTTGGCCCGACGAAGACAGCGATGACCCGTCATTGGATGATGTGGTCGCTCAGTTGCGAGAGCTGGGTGACGCCATCAAAGACCTCCGAGCCCATGTGGCTGATGTCCTTATCGAGCGGCTGACTCTGGTATTTGCGGCCTTCACCCTTGAAGCCGCCGAGGACCGTCGTCGCCTGGGGGTGTTGGAGTATCACGACCTGTTGGTTTTGGCCCGAAACCTGCTGCGCCACCCTCAGCACGGCGAAGACATCAGAGAGGCGCTGGCCGGGCGCTTTCAGCGCCTGCTGCTCGACGAGTTCCAAGACACCGACCCCATCCAGGTCGAATTGGCCAAGCTGATCGCCGCGCCCCCTGACGACCACCGACACTGGGCGGAGTTGCAGGACGAGGCGGGGCGGCTGTTCTTCGTGGGCGACCCCAAACAGTCGATCTACCGATTCCGACGAGCCGACATCGCCCTGTACACCCAAGCAGGACACGCCCAAACCGTGAATCGAAAGACGCTCACCCGCAATTTCCGGTCGGTCGAGCTCATCCTGGATTGGACAAATGCCCTGTTCAAGGAGTTCATGGCCCCGCCCAACCCCTCGAAGCAGCACGTCCAGCCCGACTATCAAGCGCTCGATGCGGTACGGGGATCGCCGCCGGAGGGACCACCGGTGGCGGTGCTCGGCCGAGAGCACCCCAAGGGGTCCCGGGCCGGCGGGTTGCGAATGATCGAAGCCCAAGAGGTGTCCCAGGCCATCTTGACCGCGGTCGGCCAAGGCTGGTCGGTGGGCGCCGGCCGGGACGAGAACGGCCGCGAACTGTGGCGACCGGCTCGGCTGGAGGACATTTGCATCCTGCTGCCCACCCGCACATCGCTGCCTCAGCTTGAGCAGGCGTTGGAAGCACACGGCATCCCCTACCGGATTGAGGCGGGCTCGCTGATCTGGTCCAGCCAGATCATTCGGGAGGTGATGGCGGCGGTGAGGGCGCTGGCCGACCCCACTGACGAGGTGGCCCTGGTCAACGCCCTGCGCTCCCCCGCCTTCGGGTGCGGCGACAACGATCTATTCACCTACAAGGTGGCCTATCGGGGCCAGTGGAACTACACCGCACCCCGGCCCCACCAACTCCCCGAGAATCACCCGGTGGGCGAGGCCATGGCGTGGCTGGCCGACTTGCACGCCAAGGCGCGCTGGCTGAATCCCAGCCAGATTATCGAAAGCATCGTGCGGGAGCGGCGGCTGATGGAGTCGAGTTGCTTCGGCCAGAACCGGGCTCGGGATGCGTGGCGCAGCCTCGACTTGGTTGTCGACCAGGCTCGCCAGTTCGAGGAATCGGGTGGACGGGGATTGCGGGAGTTCGTCGCTTGGGTAGAAAGGAAGATTGGAGAGCGGACCAGAGAGACCGACGTCATATTGTCGGAGACCGACGACGACGCGGTGCGCATCACCACCATCCACGCCGCCAAAGGCCGGGAGTTCCCCATCGTCATCCTGTCTGGGACCTACGCCCGGAGCCGTCCCATGTCGGCCCAGGTAGTTTGGCCGTCCGACGGCGGCTTCGGCGTGCGCTTCACCAACCTCCTGCGAACCAGAAGGTTCGCCGAGCACCAAGACGATGAGGAGGAGATGGAGCACGCCGAGCGGGTGCGCCTGCTCTACGTGGCCCTGACCCGGGCGATGGACCACTTGGTGGTGTCGGCTCATCGCATTGAGCGAAGTGAGAACAGCACCGCCAGGCCATCGATGGCCGAAATGGTGGTGGAAAACGCCGCTTGGCTGCCGGAGGCTGAGTGGGTGCCCGAACCGTTGTTATCTGAAGAACCTGACACCCCCCTCAACGCATCCTTTACGGCGTGGCAGAAAAAGCGGGATTCCTTCATGGCTGCAGCGAGCAAGCCGTCGACCATGAGCGCCTCGAGAATCGCCTGGACCGAGACTGACGATGAAGACGTTGAACAACTCCCCGGTTTGGACAAGGACGGACCCACAGACGGCGATGACAATCGGTCGCCGCTGCGCAAGGGTCGTGGCGGAACCCAGATCGGTAGCGCGGTCCACGCCGTGCTGCAAACAGTAGACCTGGACGCCGATTTCGGTACCCTCGGTCCGGTGGCTGCGGCTCAAGCGGAAGCCGAAGGCGTCTCCCAAGCCCAGAGCACGGTTTGGGCCTTGGCTCGATCCGCGCTGGAGTCCGAAACCGTGCGGGAAGCGGCTAGCTCAGAGCATTGGAAAGAGCTGTTCGTGGCCGCCCCGGTGGACGGCACCGTGGTGGAGGGCTATATCGATTTGCTGTACCGCTCCCCCGAGGGCTTGGTGGTGGTGGACTACAAGACCGACCACATCCCCAACGATGAGACCCTCCAAGCCAAGATCGACCGCTACCAGCTTCAATTGGCCTCTTACTCCTTGGCAGTTCAACAGGCAGTTGGCGAAGAAGTGACCCGCTGCGTGCTGGTTTTTGCCCGCCAAGGTCAAGACGCAAGAGAGGTTGTCATCGCCGGCGACGATCTGGTGTCAGCCCAACATGAAGTCCGTCGACGGCTGTCAGTGGCTGCGGCCTGATAGGAAAAGAGCGATGTTCACACTGGTGGTGATGGCTGCGGGGCTGGGGTCGCGCTTCGGCGGCACTAAACAGCTGGCCCAGGTAGGGCCGAACGGCGAGGCGTTCTTGGACTTCGCCATCGCCGATGCCCGAGCCGCCGGAGCCAACCGAGTTGTGCTCATTGTGCGTAGCGACATCGAGGCCGATGTCCAACGGCACTTCGAGACGCGCGGCGACCTGCCCACTGATCTCGACGTGGCTTATGTGCGCCAAGACGAGCACGGGCCATCGCGGCCCAAACCATGGGGTACGGCCCACGCCGTGCTATCGGCCTCCGAGGCCGTGACCGGCCCATTCGTGGTGTGCAACGCCGACGACTACTACGGCCCCACCGCCTACACCGCCCTCTCCCAAGCAATGCAGACCATGGCCGACAACGAGGCCTGCCTGTGCGGCTACCGGCTCGACCACACCCTGCCCGCCGAGGGCACCGTGACCCGCGGCGTGTGCCAGGTTGACGACTACCGGCTTGCCAGCATCGTCGAACAAGAGGGCATCTCTCGAACCGACAACCAGTTCCCTGAGGACACCATCGTGTCCATGAACCTGTGGGCGTTCTCCCCCAAGTTCTTAGATGCCCTCCAAGACGGCTTCACCCGATTCCTCAAGGAAAGTGGCGACAGCGCCTCGGCCGAATACCTTCTGCCCGCCGCTGTCGCAGAGGAAATGGAGAAGGGTGCCCTCACTGTCCGGGTAGTCACCACTCAAGAGACGTGGATCGGCGTCACCAACCCCAACGACCTCGAGATCGCCCGCTCCGCCCTCTCCCGCCGCTGACCCGTGCCCGAACTGCCCGAAGTCGAGACGATCCGCCGCCAACTTGCTCCTCGACTCCAAGGCCGCCGCATCCAAGATGCCCACTCCCACGAATCGGGGAAATTCACCCCCGCCAAAGACGCCGTCGGCACCACGGTTTTGGGCATAGGCCGCAGGGGGAAATATCTCATCACCAGCCTTGATGACGGCCAGGAGCTCATCATCCATCTGGGCATGACCGGCTCCCTCGCCATCACCCCTGGACTCCCCGAAGACCCCTACATCCGGGCTTGGTGGCAACTCGACGGCGACGAGTTCCTGGCCTATCGGGACGTTCGCCGATTCGGCCGGATCCGCTGCGTGCCCGCCGGCCAATACGACGACATACCCACGCTGGCCCTCCAGGGGCCCGATGCCCTCAGCCCCGACTTCACTCCCGAAGGCTTCTACCAGGCCCTCCGCAAGAGCCAGCGCCGAATCCCCACCCAGCTTCTCAGCCAAAGGCCCGTGGCCGGTGTCGGCAACATCTACGGGACCGAGGCGCTGTGGATAGCAGGCATCCACCCGGCCAAACGTCGAATCAGCCGACTGGCTGCCGAGAGACTCCACGGTGCTCTTGTGCAGGTGCTTGAGGCCGGCTTGGCCGACGGAGGCACCACCCTTCGGGACTACCGCAACGCTGATGGCGACGAAGGAAGCCACCAACATGTCCTGGCCTGCTACGGCCGCTCGGGCCAACCCTGTTTGCGCTGTGCCACGCCGCTGCAACACCGGGTCTACGATGCCCGCACGCTCACTTTCTGCCCCCAATGCCAGTCGCGCTAGCGTCATCCCGGCTGGGAGGAACCCCATGAGCGAAGAGATGACCGACGAGCAAAAGGAAGCGTTCGTCGCCAAGCTACGCAAAGAAGTCGGGAGTACCGGCACACCTACAACCGCTCGCGATCCGGTCAACCAACCCATGATCCGCCATTGGTGTGATGCCATGGAGGATGCCAACCCCCTCTACACCGACCCCGACACCGCCAGCCGGGGTCCCCACGGCGAACTCGTCGCCCCCCCATCCATGCTCAACGCCTGGACGATGATCGGCCTGGTGCCCAGGGTCAACGATCCTCAAGACCCTGCATCCGGGGTGTATGCGATGCTGGACGAAGCCGGCTATGTCGGCGTGGTTGCCACCAATTCGGAGCACGTCTACCACCGCTACCTCAACATCGGCGACCACCTAACCGGCACCGTCAAGCTGGTGGACGTGTCGGATGAGAAGCAGACCGCGTTGGGCATCGGCCATTTCGTCACCACCGAGACCGAATACCACGACCAGCATGGCGAGCACGTGGGGTCCATGTTCTTCCGCATCCTCAAGTTCCGGCCCGGCACTGGGCGCACCGCCAGCACCGGGGGTGATGGCGACACCGTAAGCGAGCGCCCGCCCCGCCCCCGCCCCAGCCGCAACCAGGACACTGACTTCTTCTGGCAAGGCAGCCGGGTCGGAGAACTGCGCATCCAGCGGTGCCTCAATTGCGGGTATCTCCAGCACCCGCCCGGCATCCGCTGCCCGGCCTGCGGCGCCATCGATATGGGCTACACCGTGGCCTCCGGAAAGGGCACGCTGTATTCGTACGTGGTAGCCCACCACCCCCGGGTCCCCTCCTTCGACTATCCCCTCAACATCGGACTGGTGGAGTTGGAAGAGGGTGTCCGCCTCGTAACCAACATCACCGACTGCGACCCCGATCAGCTCAAAGTGGGCATGCCACTTGAGGCATGGCACATGCAGACCCACGAGGATGTGAACCTGCCGGTATTCCGGCCCGCCCGGGTTCCCCGCAACCCGACCACGCTCACCTTCGACGAGATAAGCGTGGGCGACGAGCTACCGCTCTGTCCGATCCCGCTCACCCCCACCCTGATCGTGTCCACCGCCATCGCCTCGCGCGACTACCAAGACGTCCACCACGACCGAGACATGGCCATCAAAAAGGGGTCTGAGGACATCTTCATGAACATCTTGACGTCTAGCGGCCTCTCCGCCCGCTACATCAGCGACTGGGCCGGTCCGGATGCCGTTTTCAAGAACCTGAAGATCCGGCTCGGCGCCCCCAACTACCCCTACGACTGCATGACTATGTCGGGATCGGTCAGCGCCAAACGGGAGGTCGACGGCGAGAACATCGCCGAAGTCTCATTCCGAGGGCAGAACAGCCGGGGGCCGCATGTGACCGGAACCGTCGACCTGGCCTTGCCCAGAGCGTAGGAGAGCACAATGACCCTGAACTACGCCTACGAATGCGCCATAGCAGGCATCGGCGCCACCCCCTTCACCAAGGACTCGGGCCGCACTCCCATGGACCAAGCGGTGGAGGCCTGCCTGGCCGCTTGCGAGGATGCGGGTCTACCGCCCGAAAAGGTCAACGGAATGGTGACCTACTCGGCCGAGCAGAACCCCGAGATCGAGGTAGCCCGCAATCTGGGCATCGAAGAGCTGACCCACTTCTCCATGGTCCACCACGGCGGCGGAGCGGCCTGTGGGGTGATCGCAGTGGCCTGCCAGGCCGTCTACTCCGGCGCGGCCGACTATGTGCTGTGCTACCGGGCCTTCAATGAGCGCTCCTGGCACCGCTTCGGAGCCGGGGTGCAGGACCGGCCCGCCGGCGCAGAGGCGTCAGAGGTCAGCTTCTCGTGGAGCTCGCCCTTCGGACTGGTCACACCGGCCTCCTGGGTGGCCATGTTCGCCACCCGCTATATGCACGAGTACGGCGCCACCACTGAAGACTTTGGCCGAGTGTCAGTGGTGGACCGCGACTTCGCGGCCACCAACCCCTACGCCCACTTCTTCCAGCGGCCCATAACCCTGGAAGACCACCAGAACAGTCGCTGGATCGTGGAGCCGCTGCGCCTTTTGGACTGCTGCCAGGAAACCGACGGTGCCCAGGCCTTGCTGGTGACCACCGCCGAGCGGGCCAAGGACCTCAAGCAGAAGCCGGCGGTGATCGCCTCAGCCGCCCAGGGCGTCGCCGAAGACCAGCACATGATGAAGAGCTACTACCGGGACAGCATCACCGGCATCCCCGAGATGGAGCTGTGCGCCCGCCAGCTTTACCAGTCGAGCGGCCTGTCGGCCGACGACATCCAAACCGCCATCATCTACGACCACTTCACCCCTCTGGTGCTTCCCCAGCTCGAAGAGTTCGGCTTCTGCGACCGGGGCGAGGCCAAGGATTTCATCCGCGACGGCCACCTCCAACGAGACGGGCGATTGCCCATCAACACGAACGGAGGCCAGCTCGGCGAGGCTTACATTCACGGCCTCAACGGCATCGCCGAGGGGGTCCGCCAGATCCGAGGCAACTCGGTGAACCAGATCGACAACGTGGAGAACGTTCTGGCTACTGCCGGCACTGCCGTGCCCACCAGCGCGCTCATTCTCTCCCAGCCTCGCTGACGCCCGAGATACGATGAATCCCCGGTACGAAGAGCCGGGGAATTGGCACGGCCCTACTCCTGAGTCCATTAGCTTGTGTATGCTCCCGGCTGACAGAATGATCCGAGATAGGACCTAACGAAAGAGGCCCAACTATGGAATTCAGCCACGACCGCTCCGGTGACACTCTGGTAGTCAATGCTTCTGGCCGGGTCGACGGATCCAACGCATCGGATTTCCTGGAGTCCCTTCAAGGATTGTTCGATCCCGGCGACCAGCGAATCATCCTGGATCTCGGCGGTCTCGAGTACATCAGCAGCGCCGGGCTGCGGGTACTGCTGATGGCGGCCCAGAATCTCGACAAGCAGAACAAGTCCTTCAGCATCTGCTCCTTGACCGAGTCGGTGGGCGATGTTTTCCGTATCAGCGGCTTTGACCAAATCATCAACGTCTTTCCATCGGTAGAAGCAGCCAAGCAGGGGTAAACCCTTGACCCAGCCCTACAAGATCCTGGTCGTTGATGACGAACCGGATCTTGAACCTCTGATTCTTCAGCGGATGCGGCGGCACATCCGCGCCAATGAATACGAGTTCGTCTTCGCTCAGAACGGCGTGGAGGCGTTGGAGAAGCTCAACGCCGATTCGACAATCGACATGGTGTTGTCTGACATCAATATGCCCAAGATGGACGGGCTCACCCTGCTCCAGCAGCTCCCCGGGGTCGACCCCAATCTCCGTGCGGTCATCATCTCCGCCTACGGAGACATGGAGAACATCCGCACCGCAATGAACCGAGGGGCGTTTGACTTCGTCACCAAGCCCATCGACTTCGACGACCTCAAGATCACCATCTCTCGCACTCTGGAGCATCTGGCGGAATGGCGAGAGGCGCTGTCATCTCGTGATCAGCTGGTGGCCCTCCAAAACGAGCTGAGTATCGCCAGCCAACTCCAGCAATCCATCCTGCCCAAGAAGCCCCCGGTGAGTGACGAGTTCGAGGTCTCGGCCAACATGGAGCCGGCCCGAAACGTTGGTGGCGACTTCTACGACTATTTCAACCTGGAGGACCACATCGGCCTCGTGGTCGCCGATGTGTCCGACAAGGGCATTCCCGCATCGATGTTCATGATGTCCAGCCGAACCGCGCTCAAAGGTGCAGCCATTGGCGTCCGCGAGCCTCATATGGTGCTGTCCGAAATCAACAATCAGCTCCAGCAGGACAACCCCACGTTCATGTTCGTCACGCTGATCTACGCATTGTTCAATCCGAGCACCGGCTCTCTCACCTACTCCATCGCGGGCCATGACCCTCCGCTGCTGATCAGCGCCGACGGCTCCGTCACCGAACTGCCACTCACCAAGGGCGTGGCGCTGGGAATTGCCCCCGACGTCGTCTATACCCAGGAATCGGTCACCTTGGCCCCAGGCGACACCGTGGTCCTGTTCACCGACGGAGTAACCGAGGCCATGAACACCGATAATCAGCAGTTCGGGCTTGAGCGATTGACCGAGGTGTTCGAAGGCAAATCCCCCACTAGCGCACTGGAAGCCAACGAGGCTGTGTTCAACCAAGTACGGATTTTCGCCGGAGATGCCCCTCAGTCCGACGACATAACCTGCCTCACGCTGCGACGGCCCTGATGTCTGTGCCCGCCCGATCGCTGCCCCCGACCCCCCGTACTCGGAATCGCTGAGAATGCACCGCTCGCTGCACCTATCCCACCCCCCGGAGCAGGGCCACCCATCGGATGTTTTGCCGCTGATCGAAGACATGCTCAATGAGATGGCCGAGGCAGAAGACTGGCCCGTGACCTTGACGATGCGGGCCAACCTCATTCTGGAAGAGTTGGTGCTTAACACCCTCACCCACGGCGATACCAGCGGTCTCACCGAAATCGACCTTGAACTGGAGTCCGAGGATCACGCGCTCACGATCCGCCTGGCCGATGACGGATCTCCCTTCAACCCGCTTACGGACGCACCCGAACCCGATGTCAACCTTCCCTTGGCCGAGCGTCCGATCGGAGGGTTGGGGGTCTATTTGGTCAAGACAATGGGCGAGGATCTCGAATACCGCCGGGAAGACGACCGCAACCACCTCAAGCTTGTCGTACACCCCGAGTCGTGAGGGATTCGACACAGAGAGTTCTTCGCAGGTCGCGGTTAGCCGGCCTTGCCATCGCTGCCTGGGCTCTGGTGCTGTCGGGGTGCGGATCCGATGCTTCCGAGCCCGCACAACCCGATCCGACCGCCACCGCGACCGCTGGACCAGCCCAAGGCCCCGCCCCTAGTACTGGAGTCCCGGGAGTGTTCGACGACCGAGTGGTGTTCGGACAGTCGGCAGCCTTCAGCGGTCCCGCCCAAGAACTGGGCATCAACATGAACCTGGGCATCAAGGCCGCGTTCGAAGAGGCCAATCGAAATGGCGGCGTGCACGGGCGCATGTTGGAGCTCATCACGCGAGACGACGCATATGAGCCCGAAGCAGCCATCACCAACACCCAGGCGCTGATCAACGACGAGCGGGTGTTCTCGCTCATCGGCGCGGTGGGCACGCCGACTTCGCGCTCGGCCACGCCGGTGGCGGCTGAAGCAGGCATCCCCTATGTGGCACCGTTCACTGGAGCTGGCTTTCTTCGAGACGACAACTGGGAGAACATCATCAACCTCCGGGCCTCCTACGCCCAGGAAACCGAGGAGATGGTCGAGCGGCTAACCACTGATCTGGGAGTCACTCGAATCGCAGTCATGTTCCAAGACGACTCGTTTGGACGGGCCGGGTACAACGGAGCGCTGGCTGCACTCGAACGCCGGGGAATGGAACTCGTGGCCACCGGCGTGTATCCCCGCAATACCACCGCAGTGAAGTCGGGGCTGCTCGACTTGAGGCTGGGCGATCCCGAGGCGGTGATCCTTATCGGGGCCTACCAGCCGGTCGCCGCCCTCATCTCCTGGGCCCGCCACATAGGCTTCGATCCCATCTTCATGACGGTCTCGTTTGTGGGCAGCAACGCGTTGGCCGACGAACTGGGATCGGGTGGCGAGGGCGTGTACGTCACCCAGGTGATTCCTTTTCCCACCGACGTGTCGACTCCCGTAGTGGCTTCTTATACCGCCGCGCTGGCGGCGTATGACCCGGCGGCCGAACCAGGATTCGTGTCCTTGGAGGGCTACATAGCCGGCCGACTGGCTATCGCAGGGTTGGAAGGATGCGGTGCTGACCTCACCCGCGACTGCTTCCTGGAGAACATCTTGGGCGCGGGTCAATTCGATATAGACGGATTCGCCCTGGACTTCGGCGCCGAGGCAGACCGGACAGTGGACAACCAAGGCTCTGATGCCGTCTTCTTGACCGTGATCGACGCCAACGGTAGGTACCGGTCGGAGGCTTCAATGGGAGATGCCAGCCCGTGACCGAGTCAACCCCCCTACAGGACTCTCAGGCCACTGCCAGTACGGCTGGTGCACAGCGGCCCGCGATCCATCGCCGGATCTCCACCCAGCTGTACGCGGGGATCTTTGGGGCGGTCGTGCTGACAATTGTGGCCAGCGTTGTGAGCTGGATCTCCTTCAACAACGTGGATCGCAGTCAAAAGAGGGTCAGCGAGGAGAGTGTGCCCGAATTGGCCGGGGCGTTTTCGCTGGCGGAGTTCAGCAACGCGCTCGTGGCCGCCGCTCCCCGACTCACCACTGCTCCTCCCGCCCAGTTCCCAGAGATCTCCGCTGAGGTAACCATTGCCCAGCAAGAGTTCCAAGCCCGCTTCGATGCCTTACTGCGCCAGAACCCCGATGACGTTCACGTCCAAGGAATTGCGGAGGCCGCCAACGCCTTGGAGAGAAACATCACCACGATCACGGCCGATATGCCCCACTTCTACAGCCTGAGCAGAAGGATCGAAGTACTCCAGGTTCAGATTCCCTTGCTGCATGATGAGGTTGAAGGCATCATCATCCCCGCCATCGACGATCAGCTTTTTTTCCAGGTCACGGGATATCGGGATCAGGTATCCGACCCGATTGACCCCATGACCCGAACGTCGGGAGACGAGCTGCTCCTCTATCGGCATCTCAACGCCTTGCAGGCCGACATGGCTCAAGTCACCGAGCTGATGGGCAGCGCCCTCATCGCCTCAGAAGCTGATTTTGTGGAGCCGCTGATAGAGAGCTTCGAGTCCGCAGAAGACCGGATCCAGATCAGCTTGTCGGCCATCGCCGCATCAGAGGTCGCCCCGGGGCTGGAAACGGCAGTCGACCGGCTCTTGGACTTGGGAAACGGCAACGACAGCGCATTCCGAGTTTCGGTTGACCGTTTGGACATCATCGTGCGTCAAGACAGTCTCCTGGCCCAGAACCAGGAAGTCGCAGTCAATCTCCTCGCCGAGGTCAACGCACTGGTCCAAACAGCTCAAGCCGGCGCCGACCAGGCCACCGAGAACTCAGCGCAGACCATCAATACCGCTCGCATCCTTTTGGTGATCATCAGCGTCATCGGCGTCATAGGAGCGGGATTGATCAGCTGGCTCTTTGTGGGCCGCGTGCTGCTGCGCCGCATCGGACGACTGTCCGGTCGCATGAGAACGCTGGCCAAAGGCGACTTGGAGGAGGAGATTGAGGTCAGCGGTCGCGATGAGATTGCGGAGATGGCTTCAGCGCTGGAGGTGTTCCGCCGCCACGCTCTGGAGATCCAGCGATTGAACCTGGTGGAACAGCTTGCCCAGGAGTTGAGCGAGCGGAACGACGAGCTGCAAGCAGTGTTGGAAGAGCTAGGACAGGCCCAAGATCAAATCGTTGCCCGGGAAAAATTGGCCGCGCTGGGCGAGGTCACCGCCGGTGTGGCTCACGAAATCCGCAACCCGCTCAACTTCATCAACAACTTCTCCGCAGCTTCGGTTGAATTGCTGGAGGAGATGGCCGAGATCTACGAGGAAATCATCGACAATCTCTCCGATGCGGACAAAGAACTCATCGAGGAGATCAACCAAGACCTAAACGACAACCTCGAGCGCATCCAAACACATGGAAAGCGGGCCAACCGAATCGTTCAGGACATGCTGTTGATGGGCCGAGGCGGAGGTGAGACCCAGCTGACCGACATCAACGATCTCATCCATGAGCACTCCCTGCTGGCCTACCACAGCGCCCGAGCTCAAGATCCCGAGTTCCAGGTCTTGTTGGAGGAGGAGTTCGACCCCGACATGGGCCAACTAGATGTTGTCCCTCAAGACTTGGGCAGAGTGTTCTTGAACTTCGTGGCCAACGCCGGCTACGCCACCAACAAGAAGCAAAAGGAAATGATAGAAGCGGGAACAGTGGGCGACTACACCCCCACCGTCGTATTGAAGAGCCGTCGCACCGAAGACAGCGCCATCCTCAGCGTCCGGGACAACGGCAGCGGCATTCCCCCCGATGTAGCCGCCAAGATCTTCGACCCGTTCTTCACCACCAAGCCCACCAACGAAGGCACCGGATTGGGTTTGGCTTTGTCCAACGACATCATCCGCGAGCACGGCGGCACCATCACCGTCAACACCGAGCCCGGCGAGTTCACCGAAATGGTGGTGGAACTCCCGCTGACACGGGCCAAGAGCACGCCGCTGGTTGAAGGCGACGGGGACGGAGACGCAGGCGGAGACGATTCCTAGGCGGTCTCCATTATCGGGATGGTCTGAGCAGCACCCCGCTTATCGCTGCTGCCGCCCCTCCGGCATAGGCCACAAATAGGCCCAATCCGACCTCAGACCCGGCCGCATCCAGGTCATCGTCCATGGCCAGTCCTTCCGCGACGCAAAACGCCATGACGAAGAGTCCGGTAGCCGCAACCATCAGCCACATCGGCTGACCGTTGCCAGCCAGCACCGAAACCAGCAACGCCCACAGCACCACCGCAGTGGCCACAATCAGCAGCCAGGTGTCCGCCACATCTCCGGGACCCACCCACCACGGGATGTCGCCGTCTAGTACTCCCCGATGGCCAGAGGAGTCTTCAGCCCAGGGAAGTACCAGCCCGGCGACCAGCAAGCCCACCGCAGATCCCAACAAGGCGAGCCCAGTTCTTTCCCGACTCGAGGAGGAGCGATTGCCGTCTCCAGCGTATGGGGCCCCAACTGTCCTGGGCATCGGCTCGGCCCACGATTCGCCATCCCAATATCGAAATCCACGCTGGCCCTCGTCGGAATACCAGCCCGGTGGTGCCCGACGAGTCGGCGGGTCACTCATTCCGACTCCACGTGATCGGTATAGCGCACATCTCCCTTGGACAGGTCAAAGGTGAGGTGCTCTCGCATGTCCCCGATCTGGTCGACAATCACCAGCCGGCGGGCGAACCGCCATTGCCCCTCGTTCAGTGCGAAGTCGTCTTCGTAGCGGCCCGCGACGATGGGCTGCAATGGTAGGGAGTCCGTGCCCTGGTGAACGGCGAAGTATGAGCGGGCACTGGCCGTCTGCCCGTCTTCAGCGACGTCTACGATCACATTGCTGGCCACATGTCGGGTGCGCAGCGTGCCGTCGCCGTGGACTTTGTTGGTGGCTGCGTAGAACGCGGCCACGTCATCACCGGACATGCCGTCGTCGGGATCGGCCGCGCTGGTGGAAGTGAGCACTCCGTGGGAGAACAGCTCACCGAGTTCATCGAAGCGAGCCAAGTCCACGCATTCGGCATAGGTATACATGAGGGCCTTGATCGACCGCACTGCCTGCTCGCTGGGAGTCACGGAAGCAAAGCTAACCCACCTCAACCCGCGGTGGCCCGGTAGCGTCAGAAGCGTGAACCCGAAAACAGGGAGGCTCACGGCCTACAGCCACGGCGCCGGTTGAGCCGGCAAGCTCGGACCAGCCGAGTTGGCGCAGGTCATGCGCTCCCTGCCAGCTCAAACCCACGAAGACCTGATCGTGGGCACGGAAACCGGAGATGACGCCGCAGTGTGGCGTCTCGGGGAAGGCCGCGCCCTGATCTCGACCGCTGATTTCTTCGCACCAGTAGTCGACAACCCCCACACGTGGGGGCGCATCGCGGCCACTAACGCAGCCTCCGATGTTTATGCCATGGGCGGCACGCCCCGATTCGGGCTGAACCTGGTGGCCTGGCCCCACGGAACTCTTCCCCTGGACATTCTCACCGAGGTGTTGGCGGGCGGGGCCGCAGCCGCTGCGGACGGAGGTTGGGCGGTGGTGGGCGGCCACACAGTCGATGGGCCCGAGCCAATGTACGGCCAAGCCGTCACCGGTGATGCCGATGAGGAGAGCCTGCTGACCAACGCCGGGGCCCAGCCAGGGCAATCCCTGGTGCTGACCAAGCCGCTGGGCACTGGGCTGTTGGCCACTGCAGTCAAGCGCTCCGAACCGGATGCCGTCGCACCCGGCGGATGGCTGGCCGAGACCTACGACGCTGGCATCGCCGAAATGACCCGGCTGAACGACAAGGCTGCCTTGGCAGCCCTCGAGGCCGAAGCCACTGCGGCCACCGATGTCACCGGCTTTGGCCTACTCGGCCACCTCCTGAAGATGGTGGCGGCCAGCGGTACCGGCGCAGTGATATGGGCCGAAGCGGTGCCGGTGCTTCCCAACGCCTGGGAGTTGCTGGATCAGGGGTTCGCTCCCGGCGGCACGGCTCGCAATCTGGAGCATGTACGGCCGCAAGTGAAAGGGAGCAACGACCACCGGATGTTGACGATGCTGGCCGACGCCCAGACCTCCGGCGGCCTGTTGTTCTGCTGCTCCCCGGCTGCGGCCATCGACGCAACTGCCAATCTCACTGCCGCTGGCCATACCGCAGCAGTGATCGGCGAGCTCACCGCTACCGATCCTGGAGCTGTGGTGGTGGCCTAGGGACCGCTGACTAGTCGGCAGGTTCGGTACGGGGAGGCAGACCGTCCAGGTGGGCGGCGTCGTTGTACCGCACCAGCCGCCACACTCCGGGATCGTCGGTGGTCACGAACTCGGTAATGGATGTATTGAGGGTCCAGAGGACGAACTGGGTATTCATTCCCAGGCCCATAAACAGTCGCATTGCAATATCGATGACCCCGCCATGGCAAACCACCATCATGGTGGTACCGGGATTGCCCTCGACCAGCTCGTATAGCGCCTGACCAGTGCGGTAGGAGAAAGCAGCCAAGCTCTCCCCTCCCGGTGCCAGCGGCATGTGGGGGTGGAAGTCGCCGGTCCACTCGAACAGGTTGCCGAACTCCTGGTAACCCACGCCATCGGCCTCGCCGGGGCGGCGCTCTACCAGATCGGGATGGGTGTGGATCTTCAGCCCGCCCAGCGAAGGGGACAGCAGTTCGGCCGTCTCTATAGCCCGAGGCAGGGTGCTGGACCACAGCGCGTCCACTTTGGGCTCATAGCCCTGCATCCAGCGCTTTCCGAGCGCCTCCGATTGGTGGCGGCCCAGCGGCGACAGCCCTGTACAGAAGAGATCGCCGCCGATGATCTGTTTGACCGTCACCTCCGATTCGCCGTGGCGGATCAACAGCAAGCGGGTTCGTTCACCGGAGCTCATCGCGGCCCCATCTTGCCACGCCGAGCGTCGGCGTCGGGCTTCGTCGCAAGCAACTTCGTCAACCTGTGGCAATGCAGCCCTGGCATGGGGCAGAATCTCTAACGATGATGTGGGGGACGTTGGTACTCATCGTGGCTTTTGCAGCCGGTGCAGTCCCGTTCTCCTACATGATTGCCCAGTCGCTGGCCAGAACCGACTTGCGCCAAGTGGGAACCGGAACGGTCTCGGGAACCAGCCTGTACCGGGTGACCGGATTCATACCGTTGGTGGTAGGAGGCCTGTGCGATGTGGGAAAGGGCGCTCTCGGACCGTTCTTGGCCGGCGATCGCTGGCTGCTGATGGCGTTCGCGGGCGCGGTGTCAGTGATCGGCCACAACTGGTCGATGTTCCTGAACGGCGCCGGAGGCCGGGGTCTGTCACCGGCACTGGGGGCATTTGCAGTGATCGCCTGGCCCGCGGCGCTGTTCCTGTTGGGCGGACTGGCTCTCGGACGTATCTTGCGGCACACCGGGTTGGTGGTGTTCATCACCATGCCGGCGCTGCCTCCGTTCCTTCTGCTGGTGGCTGATGGCAAAGCCGCCATTGCCAGCACCGTGATCGTCGTCCCCATTTTGATCAAGCGCGTCTTGGGCAACCAACCGCTGCCTGCTCCCCATCGCTGGAGAGCCGCCGCCCACCGACTGGTATTCGACAACGACAGCTGGGTCTCAGCCACCCCGTCTAACCCTTGATACTTCGCATCCCAGTCGATCCAAGAAAACCTGCTCCATCCCCACTACGCCGGGAATCGCCCTTGATTCTCGTAGCTTCAGCCGACAATCCCAGTCGAGAACATTGAGCCTTCGCACCAAGGTCGACTTCCGTCGACTCCTCGTCGGACAAGGGGCGTCTGCACTGGGCGACTGGATGGGCACCTTTGCCCTCATGGCACTGGTGGACCACCTGAGCGACTCGGCTACCGCGGTGGGTGGCATCCTCGCCTTCCGGCTCATCCCCGCGGCATTGGGAGGAACCCTGGCCGCCAAACTGGTGAGCCGATGGGACCGCCGGCGAACCATGATCACCATGGATCTGCTGCGCGCCGGGATGATCGCGGTGGTCCCCTTCGTGCAAGAGCTGTGGTGGGTGTATCTGTGGGCGTTGGCAATGGAGGCCCCCAGCGTGGTGTTTCTGGCCTCTCGCGACTCGGCCATCCCTGATCTCGTGGACGAATCCGACCTGCCGCTAGCCAATGCCGCCATGATGGGCTCGTCATACGGCAATATCCCGATTGGCGCGGGCCTATTGATCGCGTTCGAGGCTCTGCCACTCGACGATGGCTGGCTGGGTTCGCACCCCTACGCCTTGGTCTTTTGGGTTGACGCACTCACGTTCTTCGTTTCCGCCTACTTCATCGCCCGAGCCCTCGGTCTGAAGGGCCGGGGAGCGCCGGCTGGGGAGGTCTCCGACAGTCCCGCCTTGCCGGACGGCGATATTTCCGTATCCCCCAGCCGGTTACGCGATGCCTGGTCGGTCCCGCTGGTGCGCAGGGTCTTGCCCGCCACTGCGGCTGCAGCGGTGGGTCTGGGGGCGCTGTTCTCGCTGGGCATCAAGCTGGTGCAGGAGGAGCTGAAGGCTTCTGATCTCGAGTACTGGGTGCTTATCGTTTTGTTTGGCGCTGGTGCGGGCATCGGAATGGCGCTCACCCACAAGTCCCCGCATGTAGACCTGCTGGTTCTCACCCGACGGGGCGCGTTGGCTATGGGCGCGCTGGTAGCGCTAATGAGCCAGAGCCCAACGGTATGGCTGACCTTCCTCGGCGCCGTCGGGTTCGGGGCCGGGGCCACCGTTGCTCTCACGTCGGGGATGAGCGCGCTTCAAGCCCGGATTCCCCTGGAAGAGGAGCGGGTTTTGGCCTTTTCGGCCTTCCACATGGTGATCCGCATCGGATTGGGCGCTGCCGCATTGGGGGCGGGTGCAATCGGTGACGGGCTTAATGGGGCCGGGCTCCCCGGTACCCGGTCGGTGCTATTTGCGTCGGGTTTGATTGTGCTGGCCTCGGCCGCCACCGTCCGCCCGATTCTCGACGTCGACGTCAAGAGGGCCCGCGAGTGACGGTAGGCATCGTTACCGACAGCACCGCGGCGCTGCCTGAGGAGGTGCGAACCGCCTGGGATATCGCGGTGGTCCCGCTCATGATCACTGTGGACGGCCGAACGGTGGCTGACGGGGAACTTGACACTGCGGAGATCCTTGCCGCCAAGACCCATTCGTCTTCGGGCCCGTCGCCGGGGGCCTTTGTTCAAGCAATCGCTGATCAAGACCAGGGTGACGGTGTCGTGATCGTGACGGTGACATCAACTCTGAGCATCACCAACCAGTCGGCGGTTTTGGCCGCCAAGGGCGCGGCATGTCCGGTCGCGGTGGTGGACAGCCGCACCGCGGCTGGGGGCCAAGGACTGGTGACGGTGGCCGCGGCCCGTGCCGCCCAAGCCGGCGCGACGCTGGACGAGGTAGTAGCGAAGGCTGAGCAGGTAGCCGGACAGGTCAAGCTGGTGGGAGCTTTGGCCAACCTCGACCAGCTGATCCGCAGCGGTCGCGTACCGGGTCTGGCCGGCCGGGCCGGGAATCTGATCGGGCTGCGCCCCATGTTCGATATCCACGATGCAGTGATACGCAGGCTTCGTCCCGCGCTCAGCGACGAGGCCGCTCACCAGCGCCTCTTGAGCCTCTGGCGGCGAACCCGACCAGCAGACGATGCCTCGCTTCACTTGGTTTGCCTCCATGCCGAGGTTCCCGATCGGGCTGCCGACCTTCTCGAAGCGGTCACCGCTGAAGTGCAGCCCGCCGACGCCTTCATCAGCCAATTCGGCCAGGCGATGATGATCAACTCCGGGACTGGGGTCCGCGGCTTGGCCTGGTACTGGGACTAGAGAGTCTCAGGAGCGGGGGCCCAACCGCCCAAGTCGGGCATCATCTGGCGGGACACGTAGCGCCACCGCCCGTTTTCTTTGCGTAGCTGGTCGCGGTATACCCCGGTGATGGCCAGCTCTCGAGGCTGGCCGGGAGGAGCGGTGTAATACACCTCCAAGTACACCGCAGCCACCGCTTCGTCGCCGTCCCCATCGATGGACAGGTTGCTGATCACATGGCGGGTGGCCGGGTTGATCGACGCCGCGAACGCGGCCAGATCCTTGTGGCCCTTCACTCCCTCGGGCATGCCGAATTCCAGCGTGCCGTCGGGCACGAACAACTGGGCCCACGCCTCGGCCGAGCCGCTGTCGATCAAGTGGTTGTAGTCGGCGGCCAGCTTCTGGATGGCCAGGATGTCTTCAACGGGAAGTGCCATGGCCCCATCTTGGCAAGAACATTCGCGTCCTGCGAATGACGACGATTTCAGCTCTTGGCGTACACCTCAGCCGCACCCTCTCCTGAGGGAGTGCGGGTGAGGATCTCGGCGGCGGCGTCGAGGCACAGCAGAGTGTGCTCGAACTGGGCGCTACGGCGCTGGTCGGCGGTCACCGCCGTCCACTGGTCGTCCCACAAATACAGATTGGGGGAACCCAGGGTGAGCATGGGCTCGATGGTGAAGCTCATGCCGGTTTCCAGCGGCGTGGAGTGATTCCGGTCGTAGTAATGGGGGATCTGCAGGCCGGCGTGGAATTCGGTGCCCACCCCGTGGCCGATGAACTCCCGCACCACCCCTAGCCGGTGAAGCCGGGCATGGGACTCGATCGCTTTCCCGATGGCGCTGACCGGCGCACCAGCTCGGACTGCGCCGATGCCCTGGTACATAGCGGTCCGGGTCTCTCGCACCAGCAGCCGGGAGTAGTCGTCCACTTCGCCTACCTCGAAGGTGACCGACGTGTCTCCGTGAACCCCGTCGAGAAACACGGTGACATCGATGTTGACGATGTCGCCGTCGGCCAGCGCCCGGCTGTCGGGGATGCCGTGGCAGATGACCTCATTGATCGAGGTACACACCGACTTGGGATAGCCCCGGTAGTTGAGCGGGCTGGGATAGGCCCCCCGGCGCACGATCTCCTCGTGGACTTGGGCGTCGATGCTGTCGGTGGTCACCCCGGGAACCACCAATTTTCCGGCGAACAGCAGCACTTCCGCGGCCATCTGCCCCGCTCGGCGCATGGCCTCGATCTCGGAGGAATTGCGTACCGCAGAAGATCTCGGGTGACCGGGCTCCCCCGACCGGGCATAAGGGGGACGCTCGATGTGACTGGGCACCCGGCGGCGGGGACCGATGAGCCCCGGTCTCACTGGCGGGTCTGAAACCGGCACCCGCTCCAAAGTCGCCACTCGCGACCGCTTGCGCTTGGCCATCGCCGACTAACTCTACCGTTCAGGGCCGCAGTCGGTCTCAGCGCATGTAGCGGGTGAGGCTCTCCACCACGCAGGCCGGTTTGGGGCTGTCCTCCACTTCCACGGTGATGGTGATCACGGCTTGGACACCGCCGGTGATCTCCTCCACCGAGCTGAGTTCAGCGCCCACCCTGATGCGCGACCCCACCGGGACAGGGGCGGGGAACCGAATCTTGTTGACCCCGTAGTTGATGCCCATGGAGATCTGCTCCACGGTGATCAGGCCGGGCAGGAACATGTTGGTCAGCGACAGGGTGAGATAGCCGTGGGCAATGGTGGCCCCATAGGGGCTCTCGGCGGCGGCCCGCTCGGGGTCGATATGGATCCATTGGTGGTCGCCGGTGGCGTCGGCGAACTGGTTCACCCGCTCCTGGGTGATCTCCATCCAGTCGCTCCACCCCAAGTGCTGGCCAACAGCGGCAGGCAGATCATCGACAGTGGCAAAAACGGTTCCCATAGACGGGAAGTTAGTGGCCCTGGCGGCCCGACCACGATGGGGAGCGCTTGGTCAAGAAGGCGTCGATGCCCTCTTGGGCATCGACGGTTCCCGCATTGGCCGCCATCACCTCCCGAGTCAGGTCGTAGGCCTCGGGCTCGCCGCAGTCGAGTTGGCGGTAGAACGCCTGTTTGCCGATGGCGATTGTGTCGTCGCTGTACCGGGTGATCTGGGCCGCCAGTTCATTTGTGGCCTCCCGCAGCTGGTCGGGGGGCACTACTCGGTTCACCAGGCCCCACTCGGCCGCGGTGGCTGCGTCGATGGGCTCACCGGTGAGCAGCATCTCCATGGCCCGCTTGCGGCCCACGGCCCGGGAGATGGGCACCATGGGGGTTGAGCAGAACAGGCCAATACGCACGCCGGGCGTGGCGAAGGTGGCTTCGGTGGAGGCCACCGCCAGATCGCAGGCCGCCACCAGCTGGCAGCCTGCCGCAGTGGCCACTCCCGCCACCTCTGCGATCACCGGCTGGGGCACGGCATGGATGGCGTCCATCAGCTCGGTGCACGCTTCAAACAGGTCGTCGTAGAATTGAGCGTCCCGGTCAACCATCTCAGACAGGTCGTGGCCGGCAGAAAATGCCGGCCCCTCCCCCGCCACCACGATCACCCCGATGTCGGTCTTGTCGCCCAACTCGTGCAGCGCTTCGGTAAGGCGTTGCATCAGCTCCAGGCTCAAGGCGTTGCGCCGCTGCGGGTTGGCCAAGGTGAGCCGGGCTAACGGCCCCTCAATCTCGATGCTGAACACGTAACTGAGAATACCCGCCCGCGGTGTGCTACCCATTGGGCATGGCCGCAGGAGGTGGGACCAAAGCCGTATTGGCTGCACTCTTCGCCAACTTGGCCATCGCCATCGCCAAATTCGTGGGCTTTGCTGTCACCCGATCGGCGTCCATGCTGGCCGAAGGGGTCCACTCCTGCGCCGACACCGGCAACCAGGCCCTGCTGTTGTTGGGCGGCCGCCTGGCCAAGCGGGATCCCACCCCCCGACACCCGTTCGGCTACGGCCGAGAGCGCTATTTCTGGTCGTTCGTGGTGTCGATCATCCTGTTCACCCTGGGCGCGCTGTTCGCCATCAACGAGGGCATCGAGAAGCTGCGCCACCCCCACAAGCTGGAGTCGCTGTGGGTGGCCATCGGCATCCTGATCTTCGGCATCGTGGTCGAGTCACTGTCGTTCCGCACCGCCATCGTGGAGTCCAACAAGGTGCGGGGCAAGCTCTCGTGGGGCACGTTCATCCGCCGCTCCCGCACCCCGGAGCTGCCGGTGGTGCTGTTGGAAGACCTCGGGGCCATGATCGGCTTGGTGTTCGCGTTGATCGCCGTGGTGCTCGCCGAAGTCACTGGCGAGCCCCGCTGGGACGGAGCGGGCACCCTGGTGATCGGCGTGCTGTTGGGGATCATCGCCATCGTGTTGGCCATCGAGATGAAGAGCCTGCTGATCGGCGAGAGCGCCACCGAAGAAGATCGGGCTCGTCTGCGGGCGGTGTTGGATGATTCAGCCGAAATCGACCGGGTGGTCGACCTGCGCACCCAGCACCTCGGCCCTGAGGAGCTGCTGGTAGCTGCCGAAGTGGACTTCGCCGACCACTTATCGAGCGACCAGATGCCCGCAGCCATCGCCGCGGTGGAGGCTCGTTTGCGCGCCGCCGTCCCCGCCGCCACCAACGTCTACTTGGAGCCTTCCCGCTAGCTAGGCGACTGGCTCGAAGTAGGGCAGGGTGATCTCTTCGCTCAGCTCCACAAAGGTGGTCTTGACCCGCATGCCCACGTGGACGGCGTCGACGGGGCAGTTGATAAGGTTGGCCAGCAGCCAAAACCCCTCGTCAAGCGTCACGATCACGGCCACATAGGGCACAGTGAACGCCGGGGTTTGGGGGCGCCACACCGTGGTCCAGGAGTACACCTCGCCCTGCCCGGTGCTGACTTCCCAGTCGAGGTTGGTCGAAAAGCAGGCCGAGCAGGCCGGCGCCGGGTCCATGGTGATGGCCCCGCAATCCCGGCACCGCTGATAGCGCAGCTCGCCGACCTTGCAGCCATCCCAATAGGGCTGGGAGTACAGGGTGGGCACCGGCAGGGGAATTCCCGGCGACTGGGGTTGCAGCAACTCGGTCATGGGGTATCCGTTCCCAACAGCATCACGTCGGTGAACAGGGCACCGGCCCCGCCGTTGGAGCACATGGCCACCTGGGCGTCGGGCACTTGGGATGTCACGCAGGTGCCCCGGAGCTGTTCCACCCCCCGGATGACCCTCTGGAGCTGCTGCACCGCGGCCCCACCGTGGCTGAACGACATGGTGCCCCCGTCGGTGGTCACCGGGTACTGGCCGCCGGGGCCGATACGGCCGTCCATGATGAATTCGCCGCCCTCGCCTTCCTCGCAGAAGCCGTAGGCCTCGAACTGGCGGATGATCTCGAACGAAAACGGGTCGTAGAACTCGCACACGTCCACGTCGGTGGGGCCGAGCTCGGCCATGGCGAACGACTTCTGGGCCGCCCACCGGCCGGTGTAGCCGTTGTTCTGGCCGTCAGGGCCGGCCAAATCCCACGCCGGAGGATGTTGGTAGGAAGGGCCGAAGCTGTCACAAGCCCCGCCCAGGATGTACACCGGTTTGGTGGGCAGGTCTTGGGCCCGCTCCCGGGTGGTGAGGATCAACGCGCACGCCCCCTCCGAGGTCATGGCGCAATCCAGCAGGTGGAACGGATCGGCCACCATGCGCGACGCCAGGATGTCGTCGGGAGTGAACGGCCCCCGCCCGTGGTACACCGCCTCGGGGTGGGCGTGACCGTTGTTGCGGATGGTGGCGGCCACTGTGGCCAATTGCTCAGGGGTGGTGCCGTGCATGTGCATGTGGCGCTGGGCAATGAGTGCGAACTCGGCGGCGGTGAACATGCCATAGGCCACCACGAACTCGTGGGCTGGCCGGGTCCACGGTGCGGTGGAGGCCCGCTCGGTGTAGACGCCGGCCGATCCGTGGGCTACCAACACGGTGTGGCATTGGCCGGTGGCTATCGCGGAGGCCGCGTCCAAGATGGTGGGGATGGATGGGGCCATGTAGTGCCGCCACGACGGGCCGTTGCGCATGTAGTAGGTGAGCGGGCCGCTGAAGGGGCCGGCGGCGACGCCGTCGATGTCTGATGGGCTCAGGCCAGTGTCGGCTAGTACCCGGTGGACGGCTTGGAAGGTGATCGTGGTGGAATCGTGGCCCTCGAGAATACGGGCCTGTTCGGAGTTGGCGATGCCGACGATGGCGACATCATGGAACGGGTGCTTAGCCACGGCCTAAATGTCTAGTCGCGGCGGGGATGGGTTGCGACTTGGGGAAATGGTAAGCAAGAAGACATGAAGCCTCTAGAGGGAGTGCGGGTTGTTGATTTGACCAGGGTGGTTTCGGGGCCGGTTTGCACGTGGTTCTTGGCTTCGCTGGGGGCGGAGGTCATTCGGGTAGACCCGCCGGGCGGGGATGTGACGTGGCGCATTCCACCGTGGGTCGGACCGGAGGGTGAGCAGTCGGAAGTCATGGGTCCCGATGACATTGGTATCAGTTACCTGCGAAAAGGCCGGGGGAAGCGCAGCGTGGTACTCGACCTCAACCACGCCGAAGGAGTGGATGCCTTCCGGCGGCTGGCCGCCAACGTCGACGTGCTGGTGGACAACTTTCGGCCTGGTGTCATGGCCTCGTTGGGGCTTGACTATGAAACGCTGGCCGAGCTGAACCCCCGGCTGATCCACGCCTCCATCACTGGGTACGGCCCCGATGGGCCTGATGCTGATCTTGCCTCCATGGATCTCATCATCCAGGGCCGCTCGGGACTCATGGCCAAGTCGGGCTTCCCCGACGGCCCGCCCACCAAGGCCGGCGCCACTATCGGAGATCAGTTCCCCGCCGCACTCTGCGCCCTCGGGGTTGTGGCTGCACTGCGCCAGCGGGATATCGACGGCAAAGGGCAATACATCGATGTGGCCATGCTCGACAGCCTGGTCACCATGCTCTGGGACGAGCCTCTGGACCTCTACCGCGAGCGAGGCCTGCCCGACCGCATCGGCAACGGCGATCCCAGGGGCATCTTGGACACTTTTGAATCTCAGGACGGCTGGGTGACCCTGGTCATTACCTCCGACGCTCAATTCAAACGTCTCACTGAGGATATGGGCCGCCCCGACCTATGGGAGCTGGGTCCCAACATCCCGGTTCGAGCAGCCAATCGGGCCGAGATCTGCGAGTCGGTCGCCGCGTGGATGGCGCAGCAGACCACCGAGGAACTGGTAGCCCGACTGCACGACATCCGGGTGCCCGCCGGAGCGGTGAGCTCCGCCTACGCCGCCGCCGAAGACGCTCAGATCCAGCACCGCCAGGCACTGGTGCCCCTCCACCACCCCCATGCCGCCGAGCCCTCCAGCTGGCTCGGCCCCGCCTTTCCCGTCAAGTTCTCCCGCTCCGAAACGGACCAAACCCCCGCCGAAACCCTGGGCACCAGCACCCACGACGTACTCAAAGAAATCGCTGGATTCTCGGAGGCGGAAATAGACCGCCTTAGAGACGCCGGGGTCTTCGGCTAGGCGTAGTGGGGGGTGGCCCGGCTCAGGGCGCCCGCCGCCCGGACTCCATGGAGGACGGCGGGCTGGGCCGGGACAGGACCCGCCGCTACGCCGGGTGGAGTAACTGCTGGTAGCTCTGTAAGGCTGGCGGGATGTTCAGGGCCCTACTCCTCAACCAAGACGAAGACGGCAATCGCTCCCACGAGATCACCGAGCTCGACGACACCGAACTCCCCGACCGGCCGGTGATTGTGGACGTGGACTACTCCACTCTCAACTACAAGGACGGCCTAGCCGTCGTGAACGGCGCCCCTATCGTGCGCAACTGGCCCATGGTTCCCGGAATCGACCTGGCTGGCACGGTGGCCAGCAGCGACGACCCGGCGTGGTCGCCGGGAGACGGGGTGATCGTCAACGGCTGGGACGTGGGCGAGTCGTACTGGGGGGGCATGGCTACCAAGGCAGCCATGGACGGTGGCTGGCTCACTCCCCTGCCCGACGCCTACACCACCCACCAGGCCATGGCAGTGGGTACTGCCGGCTACACCGCCATGCTCTGCGTGCTGGCCTTGGAAGAGCACGACATCACCCCCGACTCCGGCCCGGTGATCGTCACCGGCGCGGCCGGTGGGGTGGGCAGCGTGGCCGTCGCGGTGCTGGCCAAGCTGGGCTACGAGGTGGTGGCCTCCAGTGGCCGAATCGACACCGAGGGCGACTACCTGCGCGAGTTGGGCGCAAACGAGCTCATCCACCGCGACGAACTCTCCGGTCCGGCCCGCCCCTTGGGCAAGACCCGATTCGCCGGAGGCATCGACACAGTGGGCAGTCACACCCTGGCCAACATCGTGTCCCAGACCCAGCCCCACGGATGCGTGGCCGCCTGCGGCCTGGCCCAAGGCATGGACTTTCCCAGCTCGGTGGCCCCATTCATCCTCCGGGCCGTCACCCTGGCCGGTGTGAACTGCGTCTATGAGCCCGCCGAGCGCCGAGCCCAAGCCTGGAATCGGCTGGCGCAGGACCTTGACACCGCCAAGCTCGACACCATGACCGACACCATCGGCCTGTCCGATGTCCCCGCCGCTGCGGCCGCCATCCTCGCGGGCGAAATCCGCGGCCGGGTGGTCATCAATGTGAACAGCTAAATTTCTGAGTCAACGGAGGAGACTGATGGAACATCACATCGTCATCAGCGCCGACACGCATTGCGGAGCCGATCTGAGGGACTACCGGCCCTATCTGGAGTCGCGCTACCACGACGAATTCGACGAGTGGGCCGGCTTCATGGACGAAAACAACGAGCGGCGCAAAGCCATGTTCGCCGACATGGAGCGCTCGCCCATGGAGGTGGGGGTGGACGGTGATCCCGAGGTGTGGGGCCACCGCAATTGGTCATCATCTGATCGTTTGGCCGAACAGGAAGCCGACGGATTCATCGCCGAAGTGCTGTTCCCCAATACCCAGCCCCCGTTCGCCCCGCCCGCCGCTACTGCCTTCGAAGCGCCCCCCTACTCGGACAACTTCGAGCACCGCTGGGCCGGGTTGCGAGCCCACAACCGGTGGGTGGCCGACTTCGTGAGCCAGGCTCCCGAGCGCCGGGCCGGAATCGCCCAGGTGTTCTTGGGCGACGTGGAGGGATCAGTCAAGGAGATCGAGTGGGCCGCAGAGAATGGGTTGAAGGGCGGCGTGCTGATCCCCGGCGCTCCCCCCGACTCGCCGTTCGAGCCGCTGTATTCCAAGTCCTACGAGCCCATCTGGGCCGCCACCGCGGCTGCTGGACTGCCGCTGAACCATCACGCCGGTGGAGGGTCGCCCAACTACGGCAACCACTTTCCCTCGTCGCTGGCCATGTTCGTGCTGGAGGCCACCTGGTGGACCCAGCGGGCGCTTTGGCATCTCATGTTCTCAGGCGTGTTCGAGCGCTATCCCACCCTCAAGTATGTGACTACCGAGACCGGCACTGCTTGGGTGCCCGACACACTGGAGAAGTTGGAGAGCTTCTTCCACCGGATGCGGTACTCGAAGTACGGCTCCGAGACCGTGTTCGGGAGCCAGGCTGTGGCCGAGATGTCGCTCACCCCCAGCGAATACTTTGCCCGCCAGTGCTATATCGGCGCGTCCTTTCTGCGGCCGTCGGAGGTGCTGCTCACCCGCACGGTGGGCACCGACCGGGTCATGTGGGGCTCCGACTACCCCCATATCGAGGGGTCGCACCCCCACACCCGCCAACACCTGCGGCTCACCTTCGCCAACCTCACCGAGGACGAGACCACCAAAATCCTCACCACCAATGCTGCTGAGGTGTACGGGTTTGACTTGGAGGCGCTGGCCCCACTGGCCGAGCAGTTCTGCCCCACCAAGGCCGAGGTGGCCACCCCGATTGACTACGCCGACATCCCCGAGCGGGCCAAGGGCTGCCCGGGCATGAACCCACTCAACCAAATTCAACCCGCAGCCTGAGCGGGAGCTCGATCCAGGGGCATCTGTGTCGTCGATCTTTCCGCCCCTGGACTATCCCCAGGGCGTGAGCATGCAGAGCTTGCTGGAGTCGGCCGCCGACCGGTTAGGCGACCGGGTGGCCATCCGGTTCGAGAATCGAACGCTGACCTACCGGGAATTCGATCACCAGGCCAATGGGTTTGCCCGCTTGCTGGCCAACCAGGGCATCGCGGCCGGTCACCGGGTGGCAGTGATGGCCTCAAATCGGCCTGAGTTCTTTACCGCCGTCTTCGGGATCCTCAAGCTGGGGGCATCGGCGGTGATGATCAGCTCAGCGTGGAAACAAGCCGAAGCCGCCCACGCTGCGGACCTCACCGAGCCGGTGCTGGCTGTGACCGACGGCGACACCCACCTTCACCTCCCCAGCCATCTGAGCGAACGGGTGATCCACCTGGACGACGATCCGGCAGTTGCGGCCTTGGTTGACAACCCGGCTGATCCGGTTGCCGTCAACCTCGAATGGGATCAGACCGAAGCAGTGCTGGTGTTCAGCTCGGGCACCACCGGAATGCCCAAGGCGGTGCGCCACACCCACGCCAGCATGGGCGCCGCCGTCATCTTGTGGGAATCGGTTCTGGGACTGTCTGCCGACGACCGTTTCCAGATCGCCACCCCGCCATTCCACATTCTCGGACTGCTCAACCTGTTCGCCTCGGTGCGGGCCGGCTCATCGGTGCGGCTTCACCCCCGGTTCGATCTCGAAGCGGTGCTGGCCGCCATCGAAACCGACCGCATCACCCTGGAGATGGCGGTGGCCCCCATCGCTTTGGCCATGGCCAATCACCCTCGCTTGGAGGAGTACGACCTGTCATCGCTGCGCTACATCATGTGGGGGGCCACGCCGGTTACGCCTAGCGTGGCCCAGCGGGTAACCGAGCGCACCGGCGTGGGCTTCTTGCCCGCCTACGGGGCCAGTGAAACCCCCGTCATCACCAGCAATCCGGTACACCATCCCGAGTTGTGGCGTTTGGACTCTCCTGGTCTGCCCATCCACGACGTCTGCGTCCGCATTACCGACTTGGAGACCGGAGCGTTGCTGCCCCCCGGCGAAGTAGGCGAGATCCAGGCTCAGAGTCCGGCCATGATGGCCGGTTACCTGCCTGAGGAGGCCAACGCCGACGCATTCGTCGACGGGTGGTACCGCACCGGCGACGTGGGCTGGATGGAGCCTGACGGATGGCTGCACATCACCGACCGAGTCAAGGAGATGATCAAAGTCAAGGGCTTTCAGGTGGCCCCCGCGGAGGTCGAGGCCGTGCTGTTGGGCCATCCTGATGTGGCGGACTGCGCGGTGTTCGGGGTACCCGATCCCGAGTCTGGCGAGGCGGTGGTGGCTGCGGTGCAGCCCCTGCCGGGCCGCGACGCCTCTGCTGACGAGATGAAGGCCCTGGTGGCCGATGCCCTCGCCAGCTACAAGTGCCTCCATACCGTGCACTTCGTGGATACCATCCCCCGCCTGCCCTCGGGCAAGACCCTGCGGCGGGAGTTGAAGCTCCAGTTTGAGCAGACACCCGACTAATGGACTCGGAGATGCTGCACCCCCGGAGGCACGCAGCCCAAACCCCTGATCATCCTGCGGTGATCATGGGCCGGACCGGGGAGGTGATCTCCTACCGGGAGCTGGACGAGGAGGCCAACCGGCTGGCCCATCTGCTTCGGGCTCGAGGCCTCGAGGCCGGTGACCATCTGGCCATCGTGTCGGAGACCACCCCTGAGTCGTTGCCGGTGATCTGGGCGGCACAGTTGGCCGGACTGATCTACACCCCGATCAACTACCACCTCACGGCCGACGAGCTTCAGGCAGTGCTGGACGACTGCGGGGCCGCTGCGGTAGTGGCATCGGCCCGAACCGCCCCGGTGGTGGCCGATCTCGACCTGTCCCGGGTGCCCGTGAGGCTGACCACCGGCACCGACACCGCAGTCGGATTCGAATCGTTGGCCGACGCCGCCGCCGGCCTGCCCACCACGCCGATCGCCGACGAGGGCGAGGGCCGGGAGATGGTGTACTCCGGGGGCACCACCGGTCGGCCCAAGGGCATTCGCAAGCCCACGGCCCACACCGCCATCGGTGATCCCGCCAATCCCGCGGTGCAAGTGGCGCTGGGCATGGCCAACTATGGCGTCGACCACACCAGCGTGTACCTGTCGCCCGCGCCCCTCTACCACTCGGCCCCCCTGGTGTTCTGCATGTGCGTACACCGGGTGGGAGGCACCGTGGTGCTCGTGGAGCGGTTCGATCCGGCCGAATGCCTCCGCTTCATCGGCCAGTACCGAGTGACCCACGCCCAGTTCGTGCCCACCATGTTCTCCCGAATGCTGAAGCTGCCCGTCAATGTCCGAGAGGCCGCCGACCTGTCCAGCCTGCAACTGGCCATCCACGCCGCCGCCCCCTGCCCGGTGGAGGTCAAGCGCCAGATGATCGAATGGTGGGGCCCGATCCTGTTCGAGTACTACGCCGGCACCGAGGACATCGGCCACAGCGCGATCTCCTCGGAAGAGTGGTTGGCCCACCCCGGCTCGGTGGGACGACCGCTTCAGCCGGTGCACATCGTCGGCCCCGACGGCAACGAGGTGCCCCCGGGCGAGATCGGGGTGGTGTACTTCGACGGCGGGCGCCAGTTCCAGTACCACAACGATCCCGAGCGCACCGCGGCCGCCGCCCACCCCAACGGCTGGCGGACCCTGGGCGACATCGGGCGGCTCGACGAGGACGGGTATCTGTACCTCACCGACCGGGTGGCCCACACCATCATCAGCGGCGGGGTCAACATCTACCCCCAAGAGATCGAGGACGCGCTGATCATGCATCCCGATGTGGCCGACGTGGCTGTTGTCGGTGTGCCCAACGAAGACCTGGGCGAAGAGGTGCGGGCGGTGGTCCAGTTGGTCGACCCCACCCTGGAGAGTGATGGCACCGAAGCCGCGCTGCTGTCGTGGTGTGGAGAGCGGCTGGCCGCCTTCAAGTGTCCTCGGGCCGTGGACTTCGACCCGTCATTGCCCCGCGATCCCAACGGCAAGCTGATGAAGCGCTACCTGCGGGATCGCTACTGGCCTACCGACTCCGACTCCCGCATCGTTTAGATTCGCGGTCCGGCGGCTACTCACAGGAGGAACCATGAGCAGCGACACCCCATCTGAGCGTCTCGACGTCAACGGCATGGTGGCAGTGGTCACCGGCGGAGCCGGCGGCATCGGCAAGGGCATCGTGACTGCGCTGTTGCAGCGGGGGGCCACGGTGGTGATCGCCGACATCGAGGGCGACACCACCGAGAACACCGTGGCCGAGCTGTCGGAGCTGGGTCCGGTGTCGGGTTGGCCCACCGATGTGGCCGACGAGGGCTCGGTGGCCGCCCTGGCCGACCATGTCTATGAGGCCCACGGCCGTTGCAATCTGCTCTTCAACAACGCCGGGGTCACCTCCGGCGGGGGCGGCAAGCCCTGGGAGCAAGAGCCCAACGACTGGCGGTGGTGTTTCAGCGTCAACGTGTTCGGTGTGGCCATCTGCACCACCGAGTTCGTGCCCCGCATGCTGGCCGGCGGCGAACCCGGGCAGATCATCAATACCTCTTCGGGTGATGGCGGATTCGCTCCCGTGCCCACCGCCTCGGTCTACGCCGCCTCCAAGGCTGCGGTGAGCTGTTTCACCGAAACGGTGCACATCAACCTGATCCGAGAGGGAAGCAACCTGCGGGCCTCGGTGCTCTATCCGTCGGGGGGCATGCTCGACACCGGCCTGTTCACCGCCCAACGCAACCGCCCCGACCACTTCGCTCGCGTGGGCGACGCCACCGGTCGGCGCAGCATGACCTTCCAAGAGCTCAAGGACATCTTGACTGAGATCAGGGGTGAAGAACCCCAGGTGGCCGACCTAGTGGAGCACGGCAACTTCGTGGTGGACTGCGTGGAGCTGCGGCGGTTCATCATCGGCCGCAACATCGAGGACACCGTCGAGTTGCTCCATCGCCGGGCGGAATCCATCGGCCGCTACGACGTGCCCGACTATCACGACATGGGGCTGTAGTCGCTACGCCGTTACCCGGATGGGATGGGGCAGGGGCTGGTTGAACAGGTAGCCCTTCTGGTTGAACGGAACCCGATCGGGTTGGGTGTTGCCTGCGGCGTCGGTGGCCCGGGTCATGATGGTGTGCTCGCCCTCGGTGGCTGTCCACTCGAACTCGAATTGGGCCCACGAATACTGGGGTTGCGGATCGAGCACCCGGGAGTCCCGCCAACTGGCGCCACCGTCTTCACTCCACTGCACCCGGTGAATTCTCCCGTGGGGTGAGTGGGCGAAGCCGCCCACCACGTGCTGGCCCGAATCCAGCCGAGCCGGCCAGGGAAGCGCCAAGGCGCTCTTGATGTTTTGCTCGGTCACCACTTGCCCCAGCGCCTCGCCCTCGGGCGAGTAGTCGTCGCCGATGAGCACATAGGAGGTGGTGTTGTTACGGGTCCACTGCGGATCGGCCGAAACCACGATGCGACCCAGCCATTTGATCTGCGAGCTGCCCACCCAACCGGGAACGATGGCCCGCAGCGGAAAGCCGTGGTCGCGGGGCAGCGGCTCCCCGTTCATGCCGTAGGCCAGGATTGTGTCGGGATCCAGGGCCTTCTCAAGAGGCAGAACGCGCTGGAAGCCGCCCTCGGGTGAATCCTCGTCCAGCCCCACCAACAGCACGCTCACGGCGTCGTCGGCCAAGTCGGCCAGAGTCAGCACATCGGCCAGAGAGACGCCGAGCCACTCGCCGTTGCCTACCGCACCCCGTCCCCACTGGGTGCCGTCGGCCGCTCGGCCCTGCAACCGGTCGAACATCACCCGATGGTTGCCTGCGCATTCCAGAAAGGCGACCAACGAACGGCTGGGGAGGCGGCGGATGTCGTCGAAGCTGAGGTCGAGGCGCTGGCGAACCGCATCACCCTCGACGACCAGCGACCAGTCGTCCACCGACAGATCGACGCTGGTGGAGTTGTTGCGAACGAAGAACAGATCGTTGGGCGTAATCAGCCCCGGCATCAGCTCCAGACGGGATTCGAGCGATGCGCCCCGCTGAATGAACGGCGTTGGATCCTTGAACAGCGCGGCAGGATCAATGGTCGAGACTGCACTTCCTGTTACCGGCACAGAAGACGAGCCGCCACCACCACAGGCCGCCACCACCGCCGCGGCACCACCGGCGATCAGCAGTGCCAGAAAATGGCGCCGCGGCATCCCGTTGTCACTGGCCAGCTCCCACAGGCGTTCGCTCTGCTCGCTCCAAGATCCGAGGTCTTTCTCCCCGTCTCCGACCATCATGATCCCGCCAAAGTCGGAAAGAGGCTCAGAGACCGAAACACCGCTTGGCGTTGAGCCCCAAGATCTTGTCTTTGCGGACCTCACTCAGGTCATCCCGGTCGGCCAGCGCCTTCACCACGCCGGGAAATACCCCGTCGGGGTGAGGGTAGTCGGTGGCGAAAACCACGCAGTCGTCGCCCAGGCAGTCCATCACCCCGGGAACGGTCCGCTCCTCGGGATCGCAGGAGATGAAGCATTGGCGCAGGAAGTACTCGGTGGCGCTCAGCTCCAACGGAGCCGAGGCGTGGCCCCAGGACTCCAGGTGCTCGTCAATGCGCTCCAGCCAATGGGCGGCCCAGCCGCAGCCCGACTCCAAGAACACCACCCGCAGCTCGGGGTGGCGCTCCAGCACCCCGCCGGCGATCAGCTCCAAGCAGCCCATCTGCTGCTCGTGGGGGTGTGAGCACACGTGGCGGAACATGAAGTTGTCGTAGCGGTCCAGCCCCGACTGGGGGACGTTCTGGGTGGTGCCCTCGTGCAGTGCGGCGGGCACGCCCCGATCGGCCAACAGCGTCCACAATCCGTCGAAAGCCGGGTGGTCGAGAGTGCGACCGGCAATCACGTTTGGCCGCAGCATCACCGCCACGAACCCCAGGTCGTCGATGGCCCGGCGGGCCTCGGCCAACATCAGCGCCGGATCCACTTGAGGCACCACCGCCACCCCCAGCAGCCGGGATGAGTTGGTGTCGCAGTAGGTGCGGAGCCAGTCGTTGTACGCCCGGCACAGGGCGTTGTTCACCGCGGCGTCGGTGATACCGCCGAACATGAGCCCGGTGGTGGGGAAGATCACCGAGATGTCCATACCCTCGCTGTCCATGTCGGCCAGCCGGGCGTGGGGATCGACCCCGCCCTTGGGGCGCTCCTTGTCATAGGCCGCCGAGTCGAACGGGATGTAGGGCGCCATCTCGCCCCCGACGAAGGTGCGGGGCCGTCCCTGGCTGTCCAAGACCCGCCGGGGGGCGAAGGCCAAGAACTCAGGATCGCAGAACTCCTCCCACAGCTCCGGCGGCTCACTGATATGGCCGTCGGCGTCGATCACCAATCTGCTCATAGCGTTTCCCCTTCTACTTCTTATCGCAGCGTGGCCCGGCCCTTGTCGAAAACCGTGGTGCCCCGGTTGGAGACCACCCGGAACAGAACCCCGTTCTCCTCGTGGCGGTTGCGCCAGATCTGGGTGGTGAGCACATCGCCGTTATAGCCAGGGGAGGCGAAACGACCGGCCATCGACCCCAGGGCCAGAGGATCGCCGCCGCACACCGTCTCCACCAGGGCTCGGCAGGCGAAACCGTAGGTGTTGAGCCCCATAAGGATGGGTCCGTCGAACCCGGCAGCGGCCGCCACCGCAGGGTCGTAGTGGATGAGGTTGGGGTCGTTTCCCCCGTGTCGGTAGAGCAGCGACTGCACCGGCAGGGTTTGCCAGTCCACGGTGGCATCGGGCGGGGCATCCCCCGTGTCCCACGCCGGCGTTTTCGGCCCGGGATCGCCGCCGAAGCCGCCCTCGCCCATCACGAACAACTTGGAGCCGGTGGTGAACATCGGCTCGCCGGTGGCGGCGTCAACCGACTCGCTCTCACTGTGGACCACCGCCCCGGAGCCCTTGTCGTAGATGCCGACCACAGTCGAGGTGCTGATCACCGACCCCGTCGGCCCAATCTCACCGTGGACGGTGAGCTCCTGCTCGCCGTGTACCAGCTGGTGCACTTGGTAGTCGCCGAACCGGAACATGGGATTGTCGCCGCTGCTGGGCTTGTCCGACCGGCCCCCCGAGCACACAAAGCTGGGGTACACCTGCTGAGGGTGGCCCGACGCCATCTCCCCCACGAAGGCCAGGTTTTCGAAGCCTGCCCCCACGCTCAGCCCGTACAGGGTGCAGTCCCGGGGCAGCCATCCCCGCTGATGGGGCTCCCCGCGGTGTCCCACCATGTCTAGATACATCGCCATAGGGGCCATTGTGTCCCATATCGGTCCCGTTCTTCCTAAAGCTGAGGCGGCAGATACGGTGAGGCCATGGCCGATGATCGAGTACAGCTCACGGTGGACGGACACATCGCCGTCATCACCAACAACAATCCCGCCAAGCACAACGCCTTCGACGACGACATGGATCTGGCGCTGTTCGACATCTTGGGCGAGATCAAGGCCGACAAGTCCATCCGGGCCGTGGTGTGGCGGGGCGAGGGCAAGTCGTGGTCGTCGGGCCGAGACGTGTCGGCCATTGGCGGCGGCCAGGTGGAAATGGCCCACCACGCCCTCATGGACCGGGGCCAGAAGGGCATTCAGCAAATTTGGGACATCGACGCCCCCATCCTCGTGGCCATCCAGGGATGGGCCATGGGCGGCTCTTTCCAGCGAGCCCTGTTGTGCGACATCCGGGTGGCGGCCGAGGGGGCCCGATTCAGGCTGCCCGAAGTGACCCACGGGGTGATCCCCGACACTGGCGGAGTGGGTCGGCTGTTCGAGATCTGCGGGTCGGGCCTGGTCAGCGACATGGTGCTCACCGGCCGAATACTGAGCGCTGAAGAGGCTCTGACCCACGGCATCGTGTCCCGCATCGTGTCCCCCGAGGAGTTGGACGACACCGTGATGGAGATGGCGACCCAGATTGCCGCCGCCTCGCCCTACACGGTGCAGCTCGCCCGCCGGGTGATTCGCAACCTGGCCATCGAGAAGCTGCGCAGCTCCATGAACGACGAGTACGCCTTCCAGACGCTCGTCAACCGGTCGGACGATTTTGCCGAGTTCCGCGCCGCCCGAGCCGAAGAGCGCGACCCCGAGTACAAGCGGTCGTGAGGAGGACATACAGCCATGGCTGAGATCATCGGATTGCCCGAACCCGCTCCAGAAGGAGCCACTGCGCTGGTCCCCGGTACCTACGAGGGCCAGACAGTGTTCGTCACCGGCGGGGGTACCGGCTTGGGCAAGGCCATCGCCTCTGAATTCGCCCGGCTGGGGGCCAACCTGGTCATCGC
>JAPPAP010000014.1 GCA_026705465.1 bacterium
TGCACGACAAGATGAACGAGCACGGGGTCACCTCCACCATCGCCATGCCCTGGTATCCCGGCGACCCGTCCCACGCCTCTATTGAGGCCAAGCGGGATGCCTTAGGTCGCTTCGCCGACGTCTTCATCCGGCGCTGACCCCGTGACCGACCACAGTTCGCCACCGCTGGCCAAGGGCTCGGTGTCGCTGCGGCTGTATCCCCACGATGGGCCTGCCGCTGAGCAGCTTGACGAGGTTCGCGGGTTGGCTCGGCGGGCGGTGGAGGTGGGCTACGACGGCGTCATGGTTTCGGAGCACCATGCTGGCTTCCCGGGCTATTTTCCCAGCCCCCAACAGATGGCCGGGTTCTTGCTGGCGGCCATGCCATCCGGATGGGCCGCGCCCTGCCCGCTACTGCTGCCCATGAAGCCCCACGCGCTCATCGCCGAGGAGGTGGCCTGGCTGGCTGCCGCCTTTCCCGGACGGGTGGGGGCGGGATTCGCGTCTGGGGCGCTACCGGTGGACTTCGAGCTGGCCGAGGTTCCTTTCGATGAGATCACCCCGCGGTTCAAGCAGGCCTTGCCCTTGGTGGTGGCCGCGCTGCGGGGTGAAGCCGACGGTCCGCTGGCTGACGACCGGGCCATTGCCGCCTGCGCCGACCACCCGGTGCCGATGGTGGCCGCGGCGCAGTCCCGCGCCGCAGTCCGCCGGGCGGCTGGCCTAGGGCTGGGCATCCTCTACGACAGCCTCCAGGCCGTTGACCACGTACGAGCGCTGTCCGATGACTACGACGAGGCCGGAGGGACTGGGCCCAAGATCCTGATTCGCCGGGTGTGGATCGGCGGCCCCCCCGGCGAGGCCGTCGACAACCAACTCGACCTGTACCGCACCTACACCACCGAGGGCACCATGGCCCGCTGGGACCAAGGGGCCAACACCGTGCTGGCTGCCGATGGCGCCGAAGCTGCCGAACAACTTTGGGCCGCCATGGATGCCACCGGCACCAACACCATCAACATCCGCATCCACGTCGTTGGCCTGTCTCCCGGCTACATCCGAGACCAGCTTGACCACCATGGAGATTTGGTCGTCCGTTTAAGGGCCTTGATAGACAGCTAGACGTCTGTAGTCAGACTCTGTGCCAACCCTCGTTTAGTAGTCCCAAGGGCGATTCAGAGGTCGGAATTGGTTCCCGGGGTCATCGACCACCACGGTCTTGAGCATCTTGTCCCACAGCGTCTGTAGTCGATCGTTGGTCAGCAAGACGACACCGTTGACGGCTACCCAAAGCAGGCCCAAGAGGAAGAACGACGGGATCGCCTTCAACACCAGTTCCCGTAGTGCCATCAAAGCAAAGCCGGGTGTCTGGCGGTCCTCTAGGCGGACCACCCTCATCTTGAGCAACTGTTTTGCTGGGGATTGTCCATGGGAGTAGACGATCAACGCCCAGATCAACCAGCCGATCACAAGCGTGACGGCAACTAACAGGATCTCGAGCAATATGGCTCCAAGACGTTTTCCCTGGGAAGACAGCATCAGGAGAGGATCAGGGGCGTCTGAGAGTTGTTGTTCTCTGTCGGAGTCTTCTGGCAACGGTTCCGACGGTGGGGGCACAGTGGGCAGCGGCTCAAGGGGAAGCCTCGCCTCGTCGGTGCTGACTGGATCGACTGATTGGGCGCCGTCGTCGGCCACTTGGTCGGTCCACTCCTCGCCATCGAACCAGCGGTACTGATGGCGGCCGGTGGGGTCAGGCTCCCAGGAAGAGACACTCATTCGAGACTCAGGCTAGTGGCGAGAAGTCCACCTGGCACTTGTCAGCAAGATAGGCATTCACTGAGATTGCTTCACCACCACAACGGTGCCGGCTGCTCTGTCGTGCCACCCTTGGCGGTCTTTGCCCCAAGTCAGGGAGACATAGCAAAGCAACGAGATCAACCACCCGATCAATGGAACGAACAGGATCAAATTGGGAAGGGCCCAACGGCCCAGCGACTTCGCCGGTCCGGGATTCGCGCCGGTGCCGGATCGAATCACCTTGATTCCCAATGCCATCTTCCCAAGGGTCTGGCCCCGGATGGCGGTCATCACCACCTCGTAGAGGATTCCCCCTACAAGTGGCGGCAAAATCAGGACCAATAGGATGGATGCCCCCATATCCTCGAGACCCTGCTCGGACGAGGACGAGAGAATCCAAATGAGCACGATCAGCCAAACGGTATAAATGATCTCAAAGTCGATGAGACGGGCTCCGAGTCGCGCCCCAGGAGTGGCGAGAAGCACCGGTTGGCCGCGTCCGGTTCTGGCCCAACGCGCATTCTTGATGGCAGAACGATCAACGCGCACCACAACGGTGCTGGCAAAGGAGTCATGCCACCCTTGGCGATCGCGACGCCAGGTCAAAGACAGATAGCAGAGGTAGCTGAGCGGTAGTCCGATAAACGGGATCAGGCCCAAGAGACCGGGTATAGCCCACCGGCGAATGGCCCTTTTGAACCCGGGAATGCGGCAGTCTTCAACTCTGACCACCTGAATTCCCGCGGCCATCTTGCCCAGCGTCTGTCCTTTGGTTGCGGTGAAGGTCACCCAGTAGACCGAAGTCACCAATAGCAAGGCGAAGAAGATGAACCATTCTCCACTTGAGGAAGGCCAGAGCGGACCGGTGAAAGTGCTGAAGAAATCGCCCCAGCTCAGATCTAGGTCTTCCGAGTCCTCCGAGAAATCCATTGAATAGATCAACGGGACAATGAAGGGAAGCGAGAACAAGGCGATAGCAAGTCCGTCGATTAGCCAGGCGCCAAGACGGGCACCAGGGCTGGCCAGCGTTACTGTGCGGCCATCGCCGAGGTAGGCGGTTCGGCCTTCCAGTTCCAAGTGACCGATTTCTGTGTCCCGTGTGCTGGTGGGGGCGGACAGTTCGTCGAGGCCGATTGCCGCGTCGCTCTTGGAAACCCCGTCATCGGCAACATGGTGGGTCCAGTGATCGCCATCCCACCAGCGGTACTGGTGACGACCAGTGGGGTCGGGAAGCCAGGCGGGATCGCTCACGACTCGGGAGAGGACGGCCGATCGTCCAACGAAATCATCAGTCCCAGTCTGCGACTAACGGCGGGAACGGTCGAAGCGGTAGTCAGGATCGTGAACCACCACTGTCTTCAGCATCATGTCCCACAGTGCTTGATTCCGGCTGCTGACTAGCAGGGCAATTGCGTTGGCCAATAGCCAGAGGATGCTGAGTCCAGAAAAGATCAATTCCAAGGGGAAGCCTATTAGTACGCCCAGCACAAAGTTCCGCATAGCCATCCATCCCCAGTGGGCGGCTCTGCGCTCTTCCAGCCGCACAACTCGCATCCTTAGCACTTGTTTGGCCGGGGTCTGGCCGCGTGCCCAGACGATAAGCATCCAAACGAGATAGCCGATGCCCAAGGTGACAAAAACCAGCGGAATCTCAAGCAGATAAGCCCCGAACCGCCGGCCCTTCGATGCCAGCATTGAAAGTGGGTCGGGTGGAAGTGATCCGGAAACGGGCGGCGATGCTCCCGGGACCGACCCCGGAGGCGGAGGCGGCAATGGAGGCGCTTCGCGGGGAAGGTCCGCTTCGCCAGGGGTGATTGGATCAACCGACTGCACACCGTCGTCGGCGACTTGGTCGGTCCACTCCTCGCCATCGAACCAGCGGTATTGATGGCGGCCGGTTGGGTCGGGCTCCCACGACGAAACGCTCACATCAATGCAGGTTAGCGGGAGGGTTGGCTAGCAATAGTTCCGCGTGACTGATACGGCGGTGCTGGCCCGGTCTTCACCACGTGGGTGCCGGCAACCTTGTCATGCCAGCCTTGGCGGTTGCGGCTCCAGAATGGGGAGAGGTAGCAAAGCAACCACAGGAAAATGCCTGCGTACGGGATGAGGAGAAGCAAATGGGGAAGGGCCCACCGCCTGGTTGACCTCTTCCATCCTGGCCGGAGGCCGCTATTCACTTGAGAGACGCTTATACCCATCATGTATTTGCCAAGGGTATGACCCCTGGTCGCAACCAGCGCGATCTCATAGCCTGCCGCGATTGCCACGAAGAGCGCCGCCCACAAGAAGAATCGAAGTGTAAGAGCTTCGTCTTCTAAGGAAGATCCCCAGACCGCTCGCTCGATGAGGGTCCAACAAACTCCGATGGCGAATTCGTCGATGATCCGGGCCACCAGGCGATGGCTGCGAAGGGCCAGCGGCAACTGTGCCCTTGCAGCTTGCACTTCGCCGCCAGTCGCCTCAGGGCTCAAGTCGTCGGTCATGCACTCGTCACACTAGACCTCGCGGCCAATTGGAAGTCGATGGTGAATTGAAACAGAGTGAGGTGGATGACGGGCTATGACGAGTTCTCCATGTTGGCTGACAACGCCTCGGAGGTGGGACTGGACTGGAGCGGGCCGCCGCCGGTGGAGCGCCGGCGGATGGCGCTGCCCAGTGGGCTCGGTTTGAGCGCCATCGTGTGGGGGGATTCCCCGGCTCGGGTGGTGTTCATCCACGGAGGAGCTCAGAACGCTCACACTTGGGACACGGTGGTGCTGGCACTGGGTGAGTCTGCGGTGGCCATAGACTTGCCCGGCCATGGGCATTCCGACTGGCGGCCTGAGCACGACTATTGGCCGCCATCGATGGCCGACGACGTGGCGGTGGCCATCCGGGAACTGGCTCCGCAGGCCGAGCTCGTCGTGGGCATGTCGCTGGGCGGTTTGACGGCCATCTGTCTGGGGGCCCGTCACCCCGAGCTAGTGCCCTCCCTGGCGGTGGTGGACGTGACTCCCGGCACCGATCACGCCAAGGCTGAGCCCATTGTGGAGTTCATCTCCGGGCCCCAGACCTTTGAGAGCTTCGACGACATCTTGGGCCGGACCATGGAGTTCAACCCCACCCGCACCGAGTCATCCCTGCGGCGGGGCATCATCCACAACGCGTTCGAGCAGGAAGATGGCAGCTGGACTTGGCGGTGGGACCCGGTGCGGGACTGGAAGCTCACCGACCCGGACAAGCCCGGCGGGGGCAGCCCCGAGTTCTCCGACCTGTGGACCGCAGTGGATGCGCTGGCGTGCCCGGTGGTGCTGTACCGGGGAGCAGATTCAGGGGTGGTGGGCGATGAAGATGTGGAAGAGCTCTTGCGCCGCCAGCCCGACGCCGAGGTGGTCGTGGTGGCCGACGCCGGTCACAGCATCCAAGGCGATCAGCCGCTCGAGTTGGCCCGCCTGTTGGCCTCCCGCCTGGGCTAGTCGTTGCCGTAGGCCGCGCTCAGCCGCTCGAAGCCACCGATCCCGGGGACAGGCTGGCCGCCGGGATAGCGGACCTCGTAGACCCCGGCCAGGCCGTCTCGCCAGCTCACTTGGCATGGGCCGGTGAGCGAAATCCGCTTGGCTGGATCGGCACCCGAACCGGGCTGGGAGCCGGGGAAGGAGTCGTAGATGACGTCGGGCATTTTGCCCGACAGCTCGCCCAGCAGCATCACCCAGTCTTCGGCCTTGACGTGCTCGTCCCCGCCCCAGTTGACCACCGTGGCCGGTACCGTGGCTGCGGCCAGAAGCGGCTCCACCTGGGCGTTCATGTCGTCTTGGTGGATGGGGGAGTAGGGCGAGGGGGCCGGTGCCCGCAGCCGGATTGGCTGATCGCTCATCAGCCAGTCCATGTGGTACACAGGCAGCCCGCCGTTGGGCCCGTAGCTGGCGTTGATGCGGGCGATGGTGGTGGGCAGGTTCAAAGCCCGGGCCATGGTCCGGGCCACCGCCTCCCCGCCGATCTTCGACATCGAGTAGGTGGGGGCGTGCACCGCGTGGCAGTCGCCGATGCGGTCGGTCTCGGTGTAGAGATGCCACGGGTCGGGATTGGGGTGGTACACCGAGCAGGTGGAGGCAATGAGGGCGGCCTTGGCCCTGTGGCAGTGGGCCATGAGCAGGCCGGTGCCCTCGGCGTTCACCTGGATGGCCCAGTCATAGTCGAGCCCCTGACTCTGGAAGGCGGCCATGTGGACTAGGTAGTCGAAGTCGTCGGGCAGCATGGAGAAGTCCCCGTCGGCCACGTCCACAACCTCGGTGTGAATCCCGGCTGCCTCCACCATCTCCCGGCTGCCCTCGGCGCTGAACCGGGCGATGCCCCACACCTCGTTGTGCTCGGCCAAATAAGCGGCCATGGGGAAGGCGATCTGGCCGGTCATGCCGGTGATGAGGATCTTCTGGTCTTGCAGCATGGGAGTTCCTTACGGGTCGGGGCTAGAGGTCGTCGATCAGCTTGAACAGCTCGGCCGAGGCCAATCCCGCCTCTGCTCCTGCCGCGGCCAGCTTGTCGGCCACCCACCCGTGGAGTCGGGCCACGTCGGCGTCGCCGGGGTCGGGGGGCAGATCCAGGGTGGTCTCATACTGGCTGACGAAGGCCTCGATTGCGCTGGCCTTGACCGCCTCGAATCCAGCGGTGTCCTCGGCGTGGTCGGGCTCGTCGGCCTCGAACAGCAGCAGGGCGTCGGGGCGGTGGGGCACCAGCCCCAGTTCGGGAAAGAAGTGGGGATCACGAGCGGCCACGATGCCGTCGACGGTCAGCCAGCCGGCGTGGCGATGATCGGGATGGAGCCGCCATCGCCGCCATGGGTCGTGGCCCAGCACTACGTCGGGACGCAGGGTCCGGATCCACGAGGCCACCTGTCGGCGGGGTTCTGGACCAGACTCCAATTCCCCGTCGACCCAGCCCAAGAACGCCACCTCGCCTGTCGCACCCAGTCGCCGAGCTGACTCGCGCTGCTCGTCTTGGCGCACCGCCACCAGCTTGTCGAGGTCGGCATCCGGGTCCCAGGTGCCCTTGGAGCCGTCGGTACACACCAGCAGGCTCACCTCGCAGCCTCGGGCGGCCCACTTGGCCAGTGTGGCCCCGGCCTTCAGCTCGATGTCATCGGGGTGCGCGCCGATGGCCAGCGCCCGACCGGGAGTGGACAGGTCTTGGGACTTCACGGCCTTACGGCCAGTTCGGTGAGGTCGGCGGGAGTGTCGATGTCGAGTCCGAAGGCTGGGTCGCGCAGGATGCGCAAACCGTTCCCTAGCCGCTGAGCTTCAGCCAAGTGCCGGGCAAACGAGCCCCGGCCGTAGGAGAACTCGAACGGGCAGTCGCTAGGTAGGGCGATCACGTTGGTGCCGTCGTTGCGGCGGTCGGGCACCAGGGTGATGCCGGGCCAGTCGCCCAGCGGGGACAGCGATCCGGCCCGCGGCAGGTCTCCGTGGGCCACAATCACCCGGTCGAAACCGGCCTCTCTCAGGTGATCCACCCCGCTGCGCACCGCGCCGTTCAGCCCGGTGCCGGGACGCCACACCACCTCGGCACCCACGGAGTCGGCCCAATCCCGCACGCCGGCGTCATCGCACACCACCGCTACCGGCAAGGGCGCGGCCGACTGAACCACGTGGGTGGCCATGTCGCGGGCGAGGGCGGCCCGTTCGGTGGCCCCAAGGGCGGGGGCCAGCCGATGCTTGGCCTCGGCGAATGCCTTTACCGGGATCAACACCGCCACCGAACTCACCCGCAGGAGTCTACGGCCATCTGTTCTGTCGGCCCATACGCGGTACCGCTGGCTGATTCTCGTCCCGGCCCGTCTACGCTCAATGCCTATGTCGAACCGGGTCGCGGTCATCGGTGGCGGGTCGTGGGGAACCACGGTTGCCCATCTGGCCGCGCACAATGAGCCCACCGTGCTGTGGTGCCGGGATCCCAAGACGGCCGCGGCGGTGAACGAGCACCACGCCAATCCCCGCTATCTGG
>JAPPAP010000037.1 GCA_026705465.1 bacterium
CCGTGCCGCTGTTTCGGGACGTGTTCGGCGGTCAGTTCGTGATGGGGGGCGACGACGTGCCGCTCGATATCCGCACCGCCATGTTCAAGCTGCCCGACACCGTGAAGGTGGAGCTGCTGGAGCCGCTAAACGAGCAGAGCTACTTGCGCCGCTTCATCGACAAGCACGGGGAGGGGTTCCACCACGTGACCATCTTCGTGGACGATGTGGAAGAGGCCATCGTGGACCTGGAGGCCGCTGGCTATGAGGTGGTGGACACCGACCTGAGCGAGCCCCACTGGAGGGAGACCTATGTGCGACCCAAGTCAGGGCACGGGTGCCTGTTTCAGATCGTGGACTCAGAGATCGACTGGCTGGAGCCCCATCCGCATTGCACCGTCGAGGATGTGATAGCCGGGAAGTGGCGCTGGTGGAGGAGCCAAATCTGGCACGTCGACCAACTGCCCGAGGGGTACAGAGAGTAGGGATTTGCCATCTATCGGCGTGCCAGCGGGTCCTGTCACCTGACGGCGGCCTGGCGTGCTTCGCGTGCGCCAGGTCCGCCTCCGGCGCCACCCACTGGCACACCTACAAAGTTCTTCCGCCAGCGGGCAGATGGTCAGTGCGTGCCGTTTGGGCTCTTGGCTGGGGGCGGTTGGCGCCCTGAGCCGGGCCACCCCCAGCCCCACCTACGTCGTCTGCCCCGCCCTGCCTTAGCTGCCGGTAGCCGTCGGGCAGATGGTCAGTGCGTGCCGTTTGTACTCTTGGCAAGGGTGATCGGTCCGACGGGCAAATGGTCAGCGCGGCCCCAAGCTGTTTCTGGACAGGGCGCGTTCCATGAAGACGGAGGGGTTATCCAGCCACTCGGAGTAGCCGATGCCTTGGCCATCGGTCAAGAAGTCGATGGCCTCGTTCAGGCAGGAGGCGAGTTCTTCGTCGGCTAGGTCGACGGTGAAACCGCCGTACTCCACCTGGTCGTCGAGAGCTGACACGGTGAAGGCCCCACCGCTGGCATGGGTGGCATTGAGGTTGCCGATCTCTCCTCGAGCCACCGCATCAATCGACCTATCGGCCAGTGCGTCGAGCAGGTCGACCTCACCGGCTTGCTCTCCCAGATACACCACCTGGGGCATCGTCTCGGTCGCGGGGATGATGCGATATCTCGACCGGAGGTCCTCCGATGCGCCGGCCGCGGTGATGAAGTAGTCCAAGCTGCCGTCAGCTTCAACTGTGCCTTGGGGCGTGACCACCTCGGTACCGGCAGCCAGCGCACCGTTGGTACCAACCAGGCCGGTGAGCTCTAGGAGCCGTGCCTCTCCAGTTGTTCCGGGCAGCACACCCACCCGAACATTGCTGGTCAGCTGGTCGTAGCCGGCTAGCAGTTCGGCGTCTTCGGTTCTCACAAGCAGCGACTGGCGGAAAGTGATGTGCCCGTTGGTGAATCGGATCGCCGGGTTGCCCGCGCTGTCGAGGGTTCGGGAGTCGAGGATGGTGATGCCGCCCCCAACCAGGTCGTAGTCGGGGCCTGCCGACTCCAGCCAAATGCCCTCCCAAATCGGAATGGCCCGGCGGGTGAACGACAGTCCGACGTCCTCGATCTCTTCCAAGGCGTTCAGCAGGTCGGCCTCGTACCCCAGGTGTTGGTGGAATTCCTCCGATTCAGGATCGTCGCTAGCCGCGAAACTGACCGGAGCGAAAAATGGGTAGAACCCAACACTGAGGACCCGTTGGACATCGTCACAAACCCCTGGCGAGGCCGTATTCTCATCGTCGTCGGTGTTGCCCGCGGAACTGCACCCGGCTGCTGCTAGCAGCGCTAGGGCCACCAGCAGGAAGGCGAGCGGTGCGCAACTCTGCCTGCTACGCGCCCGGATGGCTCACAGCCCCAGTTCGGCTTGGAGTTTTTCGGCTAGGCGGAACTTCTGGATCTTGGTGGCCGACATGGGCCATTCGTTGGGGGCTACGAACTGGACGTGGCGGGGGATCTTGAAGCTGGCGATCTGGTCTCGGCAGAATTCGATGAGTTCTTCCTCGGTGGCCTCGGCGTCGGGCTTGAGCTCGACGAAGGCGGCGGGAATCTCTTGGTACTTCTCGTCGGGCAGCGGGACCACTTGGGCGATGGCCACCGCCGGGTGGGTTTGGAGGTAGCTCTCGATCTCCACTGCGGCCACGTTCTCGCCGCCTACCTTGAGCATGTCCTTAGTGCGGCCCAGATAGCTGATGCGCCCGTCGGGGTCGAGTGAGCCGATGTCGCCGGTGAAGAACCAGCCGTCCTCGTCGAAGCACTCGGCATTCTTCTCTGGGTCTTTGTAGTAACCCTCGAATACGTTGTAGCCCCGCACCCAGATTTCTCCCGGTTGGTTGGGTTCGGTCAGTGTCTCCCGGGTCTCGAGGTCCTTGATCTTGACCTCAATGCCCCTGAACGGGCGGCCCGACGACACCGCCCAGGTTTCCGGCGGGTCGTCTGGGCCGGAGAAGGACACCACGCCGCCGCACTCGGTAAGTCCGTAGGCATTCACGTGGCGGGCCCAGGGGAGCAGGGCGTGGATGGCCCGCAGGGCATCGGGCGGTGCCACGTTGTTCATCAGCCGGATGCGCTGGAACTCGTGGGAGTCCCAGTCGGGGTGGTTGATCATGGCCTGAGTGACCGGCGGGAAGGTGGAGAAGCACACCGTGGCCTTCTCATCCCGCATCTGCGCGATGGCCTCGGCGGGGTCGAAGTGGGTGATGGTCACGTAGGACGACCCCGCGTCCAGGCAGCCGATGAGGGGGAGAATCGAGCTCATGTGGAACAGGGGGAGCGGGTCCCAGAACACGTCGGTGTCGGTCAGCTCGAACCGGGTCCGGCATGCCGTGACCGCGGTGCGCACCAGCGACTCGTGGTTCAAGGGGCAACCCTTGGGCTCAGCCGTGGTGCCCGAGGTGTAGATCATGAGGGCTTCGTTCCGGATGGCCACCTGCGAGCGCAGCAGCTCCACCTCGTCGTCGGTGGCATCGTCGGCGAGGGCTTCGAACGCAGACCGGTCCACCATTCCGGCCGGGGAGGTGCTGCCCAACAGCACTACTGCCTTCAGCTCGGGAGCAACATCGAGATCGAGATTGACGGGATCGGGTGCGTCGGCCAGGCCGGGGAGGCAGTCGTGGAGGATCACCACATAGTCGGTGAACTGGTCGATGATGTCGCTCGTGACCAGCACCTTCAGGTCGGCGTTCTCGGTGACGTAGGCCAATTCCCGCCCCTTGAAGCGGGCATTGATGGGAACCGGGACCGCGCCAATGAGGGCGGCGCCGAACATCACCTCGATGAAGTCCATGCAGTTGGGCATAAGGATCCCCACCCGGTCCTGAGGACGCACCCCCAGCCCCAACAGCGACCGAGCCGACCGCCGAGCCGCGGCCTCCAGCGAATTGAAGCTGTGCCGGGTGTCAGGGAACACCACCGCGTCCTGGTCCCCGTACAACGCAGCCCCCCGCACCACCAGATCGCCATACGTGGTTACATCAACCCAAGTGCTCATCCCCGTAGCTTCGCGCGCTCACTGTCATCGAGACGAAAAGTGCCAGAAGGGAGTCAGCCGGCCTCTATGCCTTGTCGAGGAGCGCGTCGCATCCGATGAGTTCAGGGTTGGAGGGGGCGAGGCGGCGGATCATTACTTGGATGGCTTCGGGGTTGTTGTCGATGAGGAGGTAATCGCGGTCGTGTTTGGCGGCGGCCTCACCGAGGGTGCCGCTGCCAGCAAAGAAGTCGAGCAGCAGGTCGCCTGGTTTTGAATGGACTTTCACCAGGCGTTCGAGGACGCCGAGGGGTTTTTGAGTGGCGTAGCCGGTCTTCTCTTTGCCGTTGGGGCTCACGATGGTGTGCCACCAGACGTCGGTGGGGGTCTTGCCCCGGGCGGCCTTTTCCTTTCCGACCAGGCCGGGGGCCATGTAGGGGATTCGATCCATCTCCTCGAAGCAGAAGGTGTAGTCAGCAGGGTCTTTGGCGTACCACAGGATGCTGTCGTGCTTGGCCGACCACTTACTCTTGGAGCGGGCTCCGTAGTCGTAGGCCCAGATGATCTCGTTCATGAACGAGTCCCGGCCGAAGATCTGATCGAGCAGCACCTTGCAGTAGTGGACCTCCCGGTAGTCGATGTGGAGAAAGAAGCTGCCGGTGTCGGCCAGGACCCGGTGGGCTTCCTCGAAACGGGGGGCCAGAAAGGCCATGTAGTCGTCAAAGGCATCGTCATAGCCCGATTTGCCAAGGCGGATGGATTGGTAGCGGCGGCCGACAAAGCCAGTTCGGTCGCCGTTGGTTTCGTCGTGAACGGTCTTGATCCGCTCGCGCTCTTGCCGCTTGCCGGTGTTGAACGGTGGATCAATATAGATGAGGTCGACGCTGGCGTCGGGCAAGCCCTGCAACACCGGCAGGTTGTCGCCGAAGACGATCTTCCCCATCCCCGCCAATCCTAGTGGCCAGGCTGCGAACTACTGGGTATATTGAAAACTATCGAAATAACGTGAATCCACAGTTATTTCCACATATCCACAGGAGCCTCCATGAGCAATGGCAGCTAGCGGCTAGCGTGAGCAGTTGGCAATGCCGAGATCAACCCCGGGGGTAAGGGGGATCATGCATCAAGTGCGAATACATCTGAACCATGATGAGGGAGTTCGGTGGTGGGCTGAGGACGACCTTGGCTTCACCGGAGGTTCCGACGACCTGGAAGAACTCTTGGGGATGATTACAGAGTGGGCAGAACGCGAAGGCGTCCTTGCCGACCTGTCGGTGTCATTCACTCAAGACGCACTGATGGATACGTTGCTCCGGTCAAAGGAGCACCTTGGGGTTCCAGAACGGCTCTGAGAGGGGCAGCAGATGCATGAGTTCCGGATCCACGTAGAGACCGACAGCGAGGGTTCGAGCTGGTGGTGCGAAGACGGCGATGGCTACATCGCCGTGGCTGACACCTTGCCCCAGCTGAAGTCTCTCATCCGCGAATGGGCTGAGTTTGAGAGCATCGCGGAATTTGCGCTGGTAATGCCGGATGTGCAGGCAGAGGTTGCAGGCTTCTAGGTGTAGAGCAGACTTACCAGGGTGCTGGTCTGAAGCGGAGGCCTAGCAGGACGGGGATTTCGTCTTCGAGACTTGGCGGGATGTAGAAGTCGGTGTGTTGGGTCGGGGCTTCTTCAAGGGCGCTCTTGGTGACCTCGGCGAAGCCGTCCACCACCAGGCCGGCGTCGAAGGCGAGGTTCAGCTCGTGGGAGATGGGCCGATGGAAGTTGAGCTGTTTTTGGGGTTGACCGGGCATTCCGACGACTTCTTGGGCCATCGGTGTGAGGTAGTGGGAGATGATGATTCCCTCTCGTTGATCCCCGCCCGCCAGTTCTCTTTCGACGGTGAATTGCAGGTTGCTGGGATTCTTGAACACTGGATGCATGGTGACCACCACTGCCACGCCGGCAGGCTTCAGGCAATGGGCGATGGCGGCAAAGAGGTCTTCGCTGGCCGGGATGTCCATGAGTGCCATGGTGCATGTCACAAAGTCGAACGAACTCGGTTCAACATGGTCGGCTATCTCCGCGAGCGAGAAGCAGAGCCATTCGATGTCTACGCTGCCGTCATACTGCTCGGCAAGGGAGAGGAACTCCTCGGACTGGTCGGCTCCGGTGACTTGGGCCCCGAGTTCGACGAGCTGGCGAGCCAGGACCCCGCTCCCACAGCAGAGATCGATGCCTCGTTTGCCCTGGATATCGCCCAACAGCTTCATGGTGGTCGGCAGCACCAGGTTCCGGTGCCAGTCATTGCCGGCATCCCCGTGGCGACTGTCGTAGTAGCGGGCTAGTACGTCCCAGTCATCTTTCACCCGCTGGTCATGCTCGTCAGCGTGTTGTTGATCGTCACCGTTGGACACGGAGAGGGCTCTCCTTGGCTAGCGGAGCAGACGGCGGGCAGTTGCGATCAGGGACGCTAGCTCAGCGGCGTCAGCGTCGCGGTGCAGGTCGTCGGCTACTGCATCAGCTTGGTGTTGAAGCTCCCTCGAGATGTGGCTGGGGGCGTAGGGACTAGCCCGTAGGATCTCGGCGAACTCAGCGGCAACGGCGGCGAGTCGGAAATGAGGTCTGGCCGACTCGAATGACCGTTCAATGGCAGAGCGGGGAAGGTGGGTTGCCAACTCGACGATGGTTCCGGTGGTCGGTCGCTCATAGCGTATCCGGACTGTTGCGATGGTGCTGCGCTCGTCCCGTGTTCTGCGGGCCAACTCCACCTCGTAGAGCGCAGTGGAGCTGTGCCCGATACCGATCTCGCCGGCATCTTGGGTGTCGTCGCGGAATGCCTCGTCCTCGATGTCTCGGTTCTCGAAGCCCAGCAGGCGGTAGGAGAGGACCACATCAGGGTCGAACTCCACTTGGACCTTTGCGTCGCGGGCGGCATAAGCCAGAAGACCGTCCAGGTCATCGACGAAGACCCTGACCGCTTCGGAGGGAGTATCGATGTAGTGGTAGGTGCCGTCGGCTCGATTGGCCAACTGCTCCATGAGCTCGTCGTTGAACGGCCCGAGACCCACGCCGATAGTGGACAGGCCGATATCAGCCCGCTCGCCGATGGACTCGAGGATGTCGTCGGTACGAGTGGCCCCCACATTGGCCACCCCGTCGGACAGCAACAGCACCAGCACTTGGCGTCCGGCATCGGCTTCGCGCAGGGCCATGTTGTAGCCCCGGACCAAGCCCGACTCGGCGTTGGTGGAACCGCCAGGGGTCACTTCAGCGCGGATCGTGTCCATGATCCACTTGGCGTTGCCGTCGATCACGGTTGGCTCCAGTACGGTTTCCGACGTGCTCTCGTAGGCCACGACGCCCACTCGGGTCCCACGGGGCAACCCGGAGAGCAGCAGCTCCACTGCCCGATGGGCAAGCGTGATTCTCTGCATCGACTCAGATCCGTATCCGGTCGGCTCACCCATGGAACCGGAGCGATCCATCACCAGCACAACGCTTTCGGGGCCGGCGGCGTGCGAGAGATCCCGCGGTGCCTGGATGCCCACACGCAAAAGCACATGATCAGGATCGGCGAACGGAGAAGGAGCTGCTTCGAGGTTCACGGTGAACTCATCCCGAACGTCCTCGTAGCCCCCGTCGAAATAGTTCACGAACTCCTCGGTTCGCACAGCTTCAATCGGCGGCAGCTGTCCGCTCTCCAGGAAGTTGCGGGCCACGGTGTAGGACCCGGTGTCCACGTCGAGGGCGAAGGTCGACAGCGGGTCCTCCCAGGTGTCGACAAACGGATTGACCCCGTAGTCCTGGAAGTTGTTCGGCTCGCGCCTTCTATCGGGCCGCCAGGTGAAGCTGTCATCTGACATGGGTTCTTCGGCAGCCGCCGGCTGCGGTCTTCCGCTGGCCGAAGCTGAGTCCATTGCGTCGGCCGCCATCGACTCCTCAGCCATCTCGTATTCGGCCATGTCATCAGCTGGGCCGCTGAGTTCGACTACGACAGCGCTTTCATCCTCGTCCACCGCGTCACCTTCAGTCGGGACAACAGGCACCCGGTCACCGGCTTCATCCGACGCTGCGGTCGGGGCGTCCTCGGGGGCTTCTGGAACTGGCGATATCCCACCAGAATCAGGAACAGCGCTGAGTGATGTCGGTGCTGATGGACCTGAGACCCCCCGTGCGGGGCCGTCGGCACCACCATCAGTACCGCAAGACAGGGCCAATATGCACAAGGCCACCACCACGGCGAGCAGCCCTAAGCGAAGTGAGTGCCTTGTCTGCCTGAACTTGGTTGCTGTTGCCACCTGTACCCCCTTGAACTCAGATGCCTGTGGCATCTTCTTAGGGGTATCTGACGACGCGTTGCCTGCTCTGGTTCCCGTGGGCTGGAGAATTGTTGGCTAGTTGGCTGCCGCAGTGCCAGCGGCGTGGGCGGCGACAAGCATTGGCCCGATGGTGCCGCCCGCGCCGGGATAGGCCGCGCCGAGGGGGCTGGCGGCGGCGTTGCCCACTGCATAGAGCCCCTCGATGAGGCCGCCGTCTCGGTGGCGGACCTGGCCGCGGACGTCGGTTCGGGGGCCGCCTTTGGTGCCCAGGCAGCCGGGATGGAGGCGAACGGCGTAGAACGGCGGCTGCTCTACCGGGCCGAGCGTGGGATGGGGGGCTGTCGGATCGCCGACGAAGCGGTCGTAGATCGAGCGGCCTCGGCCAAAGTCAGGGTCGTCGCCGGTGGTGGCCAGTTGGTTGAACCGGGATACCGAGTTGGCTAGTTCGCTGCTGTCTACGTCAATGGCGGTGGCCAACTCAGTCAAGCTGTCGGCTCGGTGCAGCCAGGTTGGGTCGGAATCACTGCGCCGAAGCGGCCCCAAGTGATATTTGCCGCGGTAGTTGGCGTCGAATAGCAGCCAGGCTGTGGCCGCCGGATATTGGAATTCGGTGGGGTCGAAGGTGTGCATGGCCCGGCCCACGTCGTTGTAGTTGCGGGCCTCGTTTACAAACCGCCGTCCCCGGGAGTCCACCATCAGCGAATGGGGCCGAGCCCGCTCGGTGAGCACCAGCCGGTGGAATGGCTCGCCATCGATGGCCTCACCGGGCACGGTCATGGCCGGACACCACCACGCCTCGGCCATGTTGCCCAACTCGGCCCCGGCAGCTAGCGACAAGCGCAGCGCAGTCCCGTCCATGCCGGGGGCGCCTACCGCTCCGGTCATCGGCCCTCGCAGAAACGACCGAACCAAGGCAGGATCCCGTTCGAAGCCGCCGGAGGCCAGGATCACTCGCCCCGGCAGTACTTCGTTCCCGATTCGTACCCCGTTCACTGTGCCGCCCGACTGGGCCAGGCCGTCCACACCCATGCCGGTGAGGATGGCTGTTCCCGAAGCCTCCGCAGCCTCCACCAGGGAGGCGAGCATCGACCGGCCCATGGTGATCACGCCGCGCTGGGACCGGTCTGCGACCTCGTCTCGGTCGAATTCACCAGTTGCCAACTCCCGATAGGTGATCGGCGCGGTCACATTGGGTGCAGTGCGGATGCGCTGGTCGAGCTCCGGCGTCACCGGGCGGGGTTGAGGTTCCAGGGGGCGGTGGCCTGGCTTTCCGCCCGACAGCTCGGGGTGGTAGTCGGGATAGGGGACCGTTTGCCACGAAAGCCCGGTGGTCGACTCCAGCCAATCGGCCACTGCCGGTGCCTGATCGGCGAAATGGTCGACGACCTCATCGTCAACGTCGCCCAGTCGCAACGCCCGCAAGTAGTTGCGAGCTTCGTCGGGAGAGTCATCCACCCCTTCGGCGGCCATCAGCCGGTTGGCCGGCATCCAGGCCAAACCCCCCGACAGCGCGGTAGTTCCGCCCAGTACCGGCGCCCGCTCCACCACGGTCACTTCGGCTCCCGCCTGCGTCGCCGCTACCGCCGCGGTCAACCCGGCAGCCCCCGACCCGACAACCACTACCGAAGACATGATGGGGCTAATTCTCAGCGCGTCAGCTTCGGGGAGTCCAGCGGAACCACCGGGATCTCAGCGTGTCAGCCTCGGGGAGTCCAGCGGAACCACCGGGTGACGATGAGGACGCCGGCCACGCCCCACGCCACCATGACCAGCCAGTTGGTTACGGGCCAAATCGACTTGTCGCTGAGCGGGTCGAAACTCCCTTGCAGGGCCACTGCCAGATGCCTGATGGGGAATATGTCGCCGATCAGGGTGATTGCCTGGGGTGTGTCGTCGGTGGCTGGCACATAGACGTCGGAGACGAAATAAAGCGGCAAGACGACCAAGTTGAGGAACGGCGGGCCGGTCGTCTCATTGGGTACCAAGTTGGTGAACGCCAATCCAAGGGCACAGAACACTGCGCCCCCAATGATCAAGGTCACGATCAAGCTGGGAACCGTCTTCCACACTAGATCCACGTCGTAGACCGCCCAGCCGATCAACGCCATCAGCACCGCCATCAGGGCGATCACGGCGTAAGCGGTGGCGACCAGTCCCCCCATGAATACCCAGGGACGTATTGGGGTGCCCCGCACTCTTTTGAGGATGCTCGTCTCCCGGCGAAAGACCGTGACGATGGCCAGATTCACAAAGGAGGCTTGGACCACCGACAACGCGATGATGCCCGGCACAAAGCGACTGGCCAGCTTCGGGCCGGCCGGGGTGACCAAGTCATTGCCGAACAGCGCGGTGAGCACGAACAAGAAGATGAGGGGCAGAACGACGGTGAAAAAGCTGGCCAATGGGTTGCGCCACAGCAGCACAAAGTCGAAGCGGGTCTGAGTCGCCAGCTGCTGGAGTCCCCGAGTGCTCATCGGTTTAGCCCTCCGGCGCGGTCGGCCTCGCCGATCAACGCCAGGTAGGTGTCTTCCAGGGTTGGGGTCTGCACCTCCAGCGACTCGACCTTGCCGCCCAAACGCCCAGCTACCTGCAACAGTGCGGCAACAGTGTCGGTGACCTCGTCGGTGAGAATGGCAAGTCTGGTGGGACCCTCGGCCGTGCTGGTCCTTGAGTCCCCAGGCTGGCCCGCCACATCGAACACCGTTGCCGCGGCTCGTAGCTGGTCGGGCAATTCGTCCAACGGCACCTCTTGGGCATTCCACGAGATTCGGGTTTGCAGCGACGCCGCCTCAGCCAAATCTGCGGCCGTGCCCCTGGCAATGATCTGCCCGGCGGCGATCACCGAGATCCGGTCGGCCAGGTTCTGGGCCTCATCCATGTAGTGGGTGGTGAGCAGGACTGTCACCCCCAGGTCGCGCAGGCCGTCGATCATGGCCCATGCCTCCCGACGGGCGGTCGGGTCGAATCCGGTAGTGGGTTCGTCGAGGAACAGCAACTCGGGGTTTCCTACCAGCGCCAAGGCCAGATCAAGCCTGCGACGTTGACCTCCCGACAAGCGCCCGACCCGCTGGTCTCGGTGTCCAGCTAGCCCGACCAGCTCCAGCACTTCGGCCACCGGTCGAGGGGCGGGGAAGTACGCAGCCCACATGATCACCGTTTCGGCGACCGTCAGGTACTCCTCGGGCTGGGACTCCTGCAACACGATCCCGATTCGCTCCCGCCAATCCAAGCCCGCGCTGGCCGGATCTTGGCCAAGAACAGACACATCGCCCGCGGTCCGGGATCTGAAGCCTTCGAGAATTTCAACCGTAGTGGTCTTGCCCGCGCCGTTCGGCCCCAAAAAGGCCAGGATCTCGCCCTCGTCCACGTGGAGGTCAACGCCGGCGACTGCTTTGTTTGCGCCGTAGGACTTGTGCAGGCCAGTTACCTCGATTGCCGGGCTGCGCATCGTGTTCACTCTGGGCACTGCGGAAGGGCAGAGCTACTTCGGCGCGGGCTTTTCGAAGCGATTCAACTTTCTAGCATGGTGGCCAGCGCAGCAGTGTCGAACCACTGGGAGAGGCGGCAAATTCGGCCATCTTCGACGTCGAAGATGTCTACGGCATTGAAGGCCACCTCTTGTCCATCGGCCGTGGCACCGTTGAAGGTGATCTCCACCACCACGGTGTTGCCGGACTCCAAGAACCGAGTGGGGTTGTCCTGGTGGACTGGGAATCGCTCGAAGATCTTCTGGAACATGGCGATGGCCTTGTCGGAGCCGATGCGGGGCCGCGACCCGGAAGGGATCAGGTCGAGCTCGGGGTGCAATACCGAGGCCATGAGCTCCCAGTCCTCGGCGTTGAGAGCCGCGAAGTAGTTCTTGACGGTCTCCAAGGGGCTCCCGGTACTCATCCTTCTGACCTCAAAATGTCTTTGACCTCACGCATGGCCTTGAACGACCACCCGGCCAGTTCCGGGTCGCCGAAGGCGGTGACGTTCCACATGATCAGGTGGCGAAGTCCGGCGTCGTAGTAAGTGGCGACCTCTTCGGCGATCTGCTCGGGGGTACCGCAGAAGCAGTAGTAGTCCACCACCTTGGGGGGGATGCCATCGATGATGGCCTCGGCCTGCTCTCTGGGCACCGACGCGGGGATCAGGTCGTGAAAGCCCTCGGGCGGCTCCACGCCGAGCTCGCGGAAAATCTGCGGGGGCAGCATCACCATGATGGCCCGCAACAGAGGTGCCTCTTGCATGCGCCGCAGCGTGGCCTCGTCGGGGGCAGCCAACACGTAGGCCAGCAGTCCGGGAGTGACCGCTTCGGCGTCACGGCCTGCCTCTGTCGACGCCTGGCGGATGGTGGCCAGGGAGTCGGCATAGACGTCGGGGGCCAGTTTGGTGGGCAGCCAGCCGTCGGCCAGCCGGCCGGTGATGCGCAGCATCCGCGGGCCGTGAGCCGCGGTCCAGATCGGCGGGGGAGTGTCCCCGTAGGGCGACAGGCCGAGCACTGCATCTTTCAGATGGTGGAACTTGCCCTCATAGTCGATGGGTCCGTCGGCCCCCCACAGCGCCCGTATGATCTCGATGCCCTCTTCCAGGCGGCCTACCGGGCGGTCGAAGTCCATGCCATAGGGGGTCACGTTCATCCGCTCGCCTGAGCCCAAACCCAAGATGGCACGGCCCTGGGTCAGGTGGTCGAGGGTGAGGGCCATGTTGGCCACCATGGCGGGATGGCGGCGGATCAGGTCGGTGACGACGGCGCCCACTTTGATGGTCTCGGTCTGGGCTCCCACCGCGCCCATCATCACCAGGGGGTCGAAGTACACATGGCCGCTGGGCTGCGCTGCGGCCAGCGGGCTCATGTCGGGCGTCCAGATCGAATCGGGATGCCAGCCCATCAGATGGCACGGCCACCAGAGGGCGTCGTAGCCGTCGGCTTCGGCCCGCTGGCCCAGTTCCACCGCCCGGTGGGCCGGGGGCATGATCTGGCCTGGAACGCCGATCTCGAGGTCTCTCATCTCTCGAGATCTTTCATCCGCCGAATTCCCGGCGGCGCATGTTGTCGGGGTCGATGACATCGCGGATCAGGCGCACTTGCTCGGCAGTGGGCACCGTGGTGGTAGGTATCGGCCCCTCGGGGGCGGGCAACTCGAAGCCGGTGGCCTCTTGCACTTGCTCGAAGGTCACGCTGGGGTGCAGCGACGCCACTTGCATGTGGCGGGTGTCAGGGTGGAAGTCCATGACGCAGAGGTTGGTGATGACCAATTCGGGTCCGCCCTCCAAGCCGGCATCAGCCCGCTCGGAGCCGCCTCCCAGATACCCGGCGCACGAGACGAAGTCAACCTTCTCCACCAGTGAGCGGGGGTTGTGGTTGGGGTTCCAGTAGTAGAGCGACTTGCCGATGGAACCCATATCGCCCAGCCCGGCGGTGCCCGGCAGGCGCACCCGGGGGTTGTGGTAGTCAGCGCCGATCACCGAGTTGTTGCCGTTGCCGTAGCGGTCGAGCTGAGCCGCCCCTACGCAGAACTTGGTGAGCCAGCGGCCGTTGAGGGCGAAGTTCCAGAAGTCGCCGTACTGCTCCACGTACATGATGGAGTCCCGCCACAGCGGTGCCTCCAGGGTGGATGCCGGCACCCGGTCGGGCCGGGGCTCCAGTCCTACTGCCCCGGCCAGCCATACCAAGTCGGGGGCGTGGGTGAGGCGGGCCAGCCAGAAGGCGCTGACCGGCACGAATGAGGCCATTCCGTTGCAGGCCTGGTCGCCATCGGCGAAGCAGTCGGCCAGACGGGCGATCATCAGCTCATCGATGGTCCAGTCTTCAGCCGAGGGGCTGTTGCGCCAGTCGCTCACGAGGCCTCCCAGTTGGTTAGAGCAGCCTGTCGCTCGGCGCCTCCCACTGTCTCCAAATACGCAGCATGGTCTGGGGGGCCGGTCACGTATTTCTCCATGAACGCCGCCACGGCCTCATCGTCGCGGGCTGCGCCGATCCACTCCAAGTGCATGGCGGTGTCGTAGCCGTAGCGAGGAGAGAACGAGGTGGGGTGGGCGCCGAAAGGCGCCTCGACCACCGCGTCCACCATGAATCCGGGTAGCACGGTGCGGTCGGGGTTGGCCCGCAGCACCTCGGAGTCCACAATCTCCTCGGCGGTCACGATCACCGTGGTGGCGGCCTTGGGCATGATCCCCAGATCGGGCCACAGCGCGGTGGGCTCATAGCCGATGTTGCCGAATCGGTCAGCCTTGTGGGCGTGGACCAAAGCCACATCGGGCACCAACGCCTTGCAGGCCACCACCGATGGCCCGCCGAAGGGGTCATCCAGCATCACCAGGTTGTCGTTCACGTCGATCAGGTCGGTGCCGATCAGCCCCCGGGTGGGCAAGAATGGCAAGTTACGAGCCCCTGCCCCCAACCGGGCGTTGAGCGCAGTCTCTGACAGCTCTTCAACCCGGATCACGCCTGCCTCCACCGCCTTGCGGTAGCGCTGGCACAAACCGAACTGCTCCATCGACACCGCCGCGCCGATGAGGCGGTTCATGGCCCCGGCGGCGGCCAGCCAGTCCACCGAGATGCCGCCCACCAAGCAGACCACCCCGAGATCCTGTCGGCCTTGGCGGATCAGCTCCCTAACGAGTGCCATTGGTGCGGCCTGGGTGGCCATGTTCTGAATGGCTACGGTGTCTCCGTCGCGAACGAGGGCAGCCGCGTCCTCAAGAGTGGACAGCTTCTCAGCGCTCATAGCAGTTCGACCATCTCTCGTCCTCCGTGGAGTTCGATCACCTGCCCTGTTGCATAGTCGGAGTCGGGTGATGCCAGCCAAGCGACGGCTCCGGCCACGTCCTCTGGAGTTCCGGCCCGGCCTATAGGGATCTGGGCCTCGATGCGCTCGATGATCGCTTCGGGGATCCCCAATCCGGTGCTGTCGTCCCGAGCACCGGTCAGTCGGGTGCCTGCGATGTAGCCCGGAGCTACTGCGTTGACGTTGATCCGGTGTCGGGCCCATTCCCGGGCCAGCGACTTGGTGAGCGCAATCACCCCGCCCTTGGCTGCCGAGTAGTTGACGTTGCCGGCGATGCCGTAGATGCCGTTGATGGAGGCCATGTTGACCACTTTGCGATGATGGGCCGGCGGGTTGTCCCGGCTACCCCTCAGCAGGGGGAAGGCAGCTCGGCACAGGTTGAACGTGCCTGTAAGGGCCACGTCGCAGACGAGGTTCCACTGTTCGTCGGTCATGTTGTGGGCCATGGCGTCGGCGGTGATTCCCGCGTTGTTGACCAGGATGTCCAAACCGCCGAATGAGTCTTGGGCGGTGTCCAGCATCGCGGCGACATCGTCGAGGTCCACGACTGAGCCCGGTGCCGCCGCTGCCTGTCCACCGTCGGCGGCAATAGCGGCTGCTGCCTCCTGGGCCACGTCGCCGTCAAGATCGTTCACCACAACGGAGGCGCCATCCCGGGCCAAACGGGCCGCTACCGCCAACCCAATGCCGCGTCCAGCGCCGGTAATAAGCGCCACCCGATTGTCCAATGGCTTGGCCACTAGAAGCTGCGTGGGAGCCCGAAGGTCTCGGCGATGCTGTTCCTGGCCATTTCGTTGGTGATGGGCCCAATGCGATACAGGCGGCTGTCTCGCCAGTAGCGCTGGGGATGAGTCTCGAGGGCATAGCCCATGCCCCCCAGCACCTGGATGGCAATGTCGGAGCATTTTCCGGCGTACTCCGAGGCCACCACCTTGGCCATGTTGGCCTCGCGGCCGCAGTCCTCGCCCGACTCTGACTTCCACGCCGCGTAGTAGGTCATCAGCTCGGCCTGCTTCTGCATCATGGCCATGTCAGCTAGGTTCTGGTGCCACACCTGGAACGAGCCGATCTTCTTGCCGAAGGCCTCCCGCTCCATCAAGTAGCTCATAGCCTCCTCGATGCAGCCGTCGATGATGCCGGTGCACAGCGCGGCCACCATGATCCGCTCATTGTTGAGGGTGGACAGCATTTGATAGAAGCCCTGGCCGGGCTGGCCCACCACGTACTCGTCGGGCACGAACACGTCGTCGAGGAACACCTCGCACGACCCCACCGACTTCATGCCCACCTTGGGGATCTGACGGCACTCCAAGCCCTCCGAAGGCTGTTTCACCAAGAACAGCGTCACCCCCCGGGCTGGCTTGTCCACAATGTCCTCGGTGCGGGCCATCAAGAACAGGTAGTCGGACACGTGGGCCGCGGTCGACCAGATCTTCTGGCCGGTGATGCTCCACCCGCCATCCACCTTGGTGGCCCGGGTGCGCATGGCCCCCATGAGGTCGGTGCCCCCCGACGGCTCGGTGACCGCGATGGCAACCCGCAGCTTGCCTTCGGCCAACTGGGGGATCAGCTCCTCGCGGGCCACGTCGGAGGCGAACTTGTTGATCGACTTGGCGCAGAACGAGGAGATGCCGAAGATCCAGGTGAGTCCGGCCAACGAGCGGGCCAGTTCCCGGGTGAGGATCATCTGGGTGACCACGTCGCCGCCTTGGCCGCCTAGCTCCGGGGGCAGGCCGATGGCGTGGAACCCGGCTTCAGACATTTTGTCCCATAGCTCGAAGGGGTACTCGAACTCCTGAGCCTCGTAATCGCGGGCCGCGTCTTTGGGGCACTCCTTCTCGACCCAGTTGCGGACCATCTCTTGGAACATCGTCTGCTCGTCGGTGAGGGTGAACTCCATCTGCTTGTTGCTCCTTGCTCTTGCCAGTCAGTCTGTCAGGTGGGGTCGATCAGTAGCGCCAGCCGTCGCCGAAAGTGGGAATGCGGCGGCCCAAAATGTCCTCCACGCAGGTAAGCGCGGCCCGGGCCGACCGGTCGGTGCCGATTCCCCGGCTGCGGAAGGTCTCGCTGGCGAAATACAGGCCGTCGACGGTGGGGGCCCGCCAATGAGGCCGGAACTTGCCCACCAGCATGGGCTTCTGGGCGACGCCGAAGGCCGGGTCGAATACGTACAAGCGCCTCTTCCACACGTGCTCGGCCAGGCCGGGATACATCACGTAGAGACCCTGTTCGAGGCGGTTGTACATGTCCTCGATGTAGCGCCGGTCTCGCCCGCGGGAGCCGGGAACGATGCCGCCAGTGCAGTACAGGTGGAGCCCATCGGGAATTCCGTTGGGGTCCATGGCCGCTTGGTCGTACATATAGCCCGGCGTCGGGCTGTGGGGGGTGGCTAGCCAAGTAGCCAGCTCCCGGGGGTCGAACATAGTCACCGGTTCCTCGGTGGCGAAGTAAAGGTTGAGCATGGTCACCCGGTACTGGTCCTGGGCCAGATAGCGGATCTGGCTGGTGTACCACTCGGGCAGCTCCCACTCGGGCACCACGTTGAACACGTTCCACACCGGTAGCGTCGAGATCACCGCGTCGCACTCGATTACCTCGCCGACGTCGTAGTCGACGGGCACCTTGGGCTCGTGAGGGATGGACACGCCGACCACAGCGCCGTTCTCGATCAGCACGCGGCCGGCCGGGGTCTGCATCCGCAGCTCGCCGCCGTGCTCGGTGAAGCCGTCGGCCAGGTCCTGCCACATGCCGTCCCAGCCCTGGCCGGGCCAGCAGGAGTAGGCGGCCATGTGCCGCTCCTCGTAGTGCATCTTGCGCACCCACAGGTTGTCGCTGGCCGAGTGGTCGTACCATTCGTCGGTCATGCACTCCAGCACGGCGATGAACTCGTAGAGGTCATAAACCCCCTGGTCAGAGGTGTACTGGGCCAGCCATTCCCGCATGGGGCGGTCGTCCCATTCCTCCAGCTCGTCCCACGAGCTCTCGGTGATGGCTTTGATGACTTTCTTCACCTCGGTCTTGTCGGGGTAGCGGTCGCGGATCGATCCCCAGGTTTGAGTCTCGTTATCCCAGATCGGCATATCGTGGGATACCTCGCCGTGGATGAGCTCTTTGCCGACATGCTCGAACACCTTGGTCAGGCCCGATCCGGGGTCTTCGATGAGATGCCCGCCCAGGTTGACCTTGAAGCCATCGTCGTCTGCTGCCAGAGCCCGGCCCCCCAGGAAGGGCGACCGCTCTAAGAGGGTGACCGATTTGCCTTCCGCGGCCAGAAGAGCCCCGGCGCTCAGTCCGGCCGCCCCGGCGCCGATGACGACTACGTCGCATTTGGTCATGGGGGGATACTAAGAGCGGGGGCCGATGGTCGGCACTTTATGAAGGCGGCCCCTTAGGGGGAGGCAACCTCCCTCAGAGCGTCCACCGTGGCTTGCGGGCCGACGTCGTCGCCGATGTGGGCGCCGGTCAATAGGACGATGGGGAGATCGACGCCGGCGGCCCGATAGGTGTGAATTCGTTCGGCCAGCATGTCAGTCCCGAGGGTGCATTGGGCCAACACGGCCTCATCGGGCACCAGGGAGAGGGCCTTGGCCCGATCGCCGTTGTGCCAGGCCTCGGCAACTTCGGGGAGGTTCTCAAACGTTTCGACGAATGCAGGCTGGTGGGTAGGAACCATGGAGTAGGCCAACACCTGACGCCGCATCCGCTCCAGGGCCTGCTCGGGATCGGGGCCTGCGTAAGCCCAAAACGACAGCACGGTGGCCACGTCACCGGGATTGCGACCCGACTGAGCAGCGCCATCGTCGACGATCTCCCGCTTCGGGGCCACCTCGGTGGGCGGACACCACGTCATGAACACCGCATCGGCAATCTCTCCGGCCACAGCCAGCATCCGGGGGTTGATGGCCCCCAACCAGACGGGAACCTCCGCGGCTGGCAAGTCGAGGCGGAACCCTTTGGACCGGAACCGGGGCCCGTCGTGGTTGAGCTTTTCGCCAGCCAGCGCGGACCGGAACAGGCCAATGAATTCCCGCACGGTGGCCAGAGGCTGCTCGAAGTCTCCGCCGTGCCATCGGCCAACCACGATGGGGCTGCTTGACCCAATGCCAGCGATAATCCGGCCAGGGGCTAGCGAGGCCAGGGTGGCGAACCCCATGGCGGTGAGGGCAGGGGAGCGGGTGTAGGCGGCCACGATGCCCGAGCCCAGTTTGATGCGCTCGGTGCGAGCGGCCATGGCCCCCAGGGTGGCGAACACCTCAGGCCCAGCCACTTCGCCTACCAGCGCGGTGTCGATTCCGGCTTGCTCGGCGTGTACGACCAGGTCAGTAAGCCATCCGATCGAAAGGCCGTCCTCCACCGGCATGGTGATGGCCACCGGGGAGTCGGTCATATCTTGATTGTGCTGGGCGTTCTGCTAGCCGGCGAAACGGTCGTGGAGCTCGTCGGCGAGAGGCTGGTTCTCGGCGTTGTCGGGATGGGGGAGCCACTCTTCGCCCACCGACAGGTAGCGGGTGGCCAACTCGATCAGCGGACCGTGGGCCTTGTCGGGGGGGATGAAGTTCCACTTGAGCCACGGCTGGGAGTCGGGATTGCTGGGGTTTTCCATCACCAGCGGGATGTCGGCGTTGCGCACCCCGTCGATCATGGTGTCAAAATCGTCCGAGCAGAAGGCGATGTGGTGGACGTACTCGCCCTTCTTGGCCAACACTTTGTCGGGCCAGTGGCCGGGTTCGGCGGGCGACCACAGCTGAATGGACACGCCGGTGGGGTCGGGGTTCTGGAACGTGACCCACGCCATGGGGGTGCCGTCCATGTCGTCGGCGCCCTCGCCTCGGGTGACCTTCATGGTGTGGCCGGGGGCCAGCACTTCCAGGATCTGCCGCCAATCGGCCTCGGCCTGGTCGAGGTCTTTCACCAGCAATGAGATGTGGTCGATGTGGATGCCCATTGTCTTCGCTGTCTCCTCGGGGATTTCTCTGTGAGCTTTCTTGGCTACGCAGCCAGGTTCTCGATGATGGTGGCGTTGGCCAAGCCGCCGCCCTCGCACATGGTTTGGAGTCCGTAACGGCCACCAGAGCGCTCCAGCTCGTTGAGCAGGGTGGTCATGATGCGGGCGCCGCTGGCCCCCAGCGGATGGCCTAGGGCGATGGCCCCGCCGTTCACGTTCACCTTGTCCATGTCCACGCCGGTCTCCTTGGCCCAGGCCAGCACCACGGATGCAAAAGCCTCGTTGCACTCGAACAGGTCGATGTCGTCGAGCCTCATGCCAGCTCGCTCCAGCACCTTGGCCGTGGCCGGGATGGGACCGGTGAGAATGAGCACCGGATCGCTGCCCACCACCGCCATGGTGTGGACCCGAGCCCGGGGAGTGAGGCCGTGCTCAGCCACCGCCTTCTCGGAGGCGATGAGCAGCGCAGCCGATCCGTCGGTGATCTGACTGGAGTTGGCCGCGGTCAGCGGGCCGTGCTCGGAAAACGGCCGCAGCTTGGCCATCTTCTCCATGGAGGTGTCGGGTCGGATGCCCTCGTCGCGGGCGCACTCGTCCACGGCCAATACCTCGCGCTCAAACCGGCCTTCCTCCCAGGCGCGGGCCGCGTTCTGGTGGCTTCGCAGCGCCAGGCCGTTCATGTCCTCCAAAGTGACGTCCCAGCGCTCGGCGATCAGGTTGCCGCCACGGAACTGGTGGACTTCCTCGTCGCCGAAGCGCTCGGCCCAGCCGTCGCCGTCGAACGGGTAGCGCATACCCAGATCAGGGCCCACGTCACCCTGGCTGTTGAGGGTGATGAGGCTCATCACTTCCACGCCGCCGGCCACCACCAGATCTTGGGTGCCCGACATGACGCCTTGGGCGGCGAAATGGACGGCCTGCTGTGACGAACCGCATTGGCGATCGATGCTCACCGCCGGGACATGCTCGGGCAGCCCGGCCGACAGCCAGGCGTTGCGGGCCACATTGAACGCCTGAGCGCCGATTTGGCCCACGCAGCCCATGATGCAGTCGTCCACCGCACCAGGGTCCACGCCGGTGCGCTCAATCAGGCCGCTCAGGATGTTGGCACCGAGGTCGGCCGGGTGCAGGTGGCTAAGTCCTCCGCCGAATCGGCCCATAGGGGAGCGAACTGCGTCGATGATGTAGGCGTCGGCCATGGCTAAGTCCTCTGGATGCTTGTCTGGTGTGGTTGTTGGTTGTCCTTCGGCGAGCCGGGGTTTTCAGCCCACGGCCCGCTCGGCGGCGGCCACGGTGTTGGCCATAAGCATGGTACGGGTCATCGGCCCCACCCCGCCGATTCGCGGCGACAGCCAGCCGGCTACCTCAGCCACATCGTCGTCCACATCCGACACCAGCTTGCCGTCGGCGAAGCTCACCCCGGCGGCCACCACCGCCGCGCCGGGCTTGACCATGTCGGCTTTCACCATGCGGGGCGCTCCGGCCGCGGCGATGAGGATGTCGGCGTTCTTGGTATAGCGGGAGATGTCGCCCGCTCCGGTATGAACCACGGTGACCGCGGCGTTGGCGTTGGGCCGCTTCAGCGACAACAAGTTGGCCAGCGGCCGGCCGATGGTGAGCCCTCGCCCGATGATCACCACGTGCTGGCCGGCAATGGGAATCTCGTAGCGCTCCAGCATGAGCTGAATGCCCCGAGGGGTGCAGGCCAGCGGAGCATCCACCCCCTGCACCAGCCGCCCCAAATTGACAGGGTGCAGACCATCGGCGTCCTTCTCGGGCAGTACCCGCAACAGGGCCGTCTCGTAGTCGAGGTGGTCGGGGAAGGGGTACTGCATGATGTAGGCGTCCACCGCCGGATCGGCGTTGAAGTCGTCCACCACGGCGTCGACCTCTTCCTGGGATGCATCAGCAGGGAGGTGGACCTCCCGAGAACCCATTCCCAGTTCCTCGCTGTCGCGGTGCTTCATGGCCACATAGTTGGCCGACGGCCCGTCGTCGCCCACCAACAGCGTGCCCAACCCCGGGGTCACGCCCTTCTCGGCCAGCGCGGCGATCCGCTCGCGCAGGCCCTCTTTGATTTCAGCTGACAGCATTTCGCCGTCGAGTTTGATAGCAGTCATCGCTCCCAACTTAGTTGTGATGATTGGTGGTCGAAGGACGCTCCCAATCCGCTTCGGGAGGGGAGAGCGTCACACGTAGTTCCAGCCGAAGCGGCCTTTGATGCAGAGGTTGCCTCGGGTTACGTCGTGGTCGTCGGGGGAGGTGCATTTGACGATCTGGTTGTCTTGCACGTGCAGTTCTAGGTTGCAGCCCACGCCGCAGTAGGAGCACACGGTTTGGGTCACGGACTGGTCCTCGGGGCGCCAGTCATCGGCTTGGCGCAGGTCGTACTCGGTCTTGAACTGGAGGGCGTTGGTGGGGCACACGGCCACGCAGTTACCGCAGTACACGCAGGCCGAATCGGGCAGGGTCACGTCGAACTCGGTGGAGATGCGGGCGCCGAAGCCCCGGCCGGCCACCGAGATGGCGTAGGTGTGCTGGGCGTCGTCGCCGCAGGCCTCTACGCAGCGGTAGCACAGCACGCACTTGTCGTAGTCCCGGATGTAGAGGTTGTCCTGCACCCGCACCGGCTCATTCATGGTTTCGCCGCCGGGGACGTAGCGGTCGGGGTCGGCCCCATAGTGCTCGGCCCACTGGCCCAGCTCGTCGGCCTGGGACACGTCGACCCCGGTGGCCAAGAACTCAATCACCATCTTGCGGCTGTGGCGCACCCGTTCGCTGTCGGTATGCACCACCATGCCCTCCTCGGCCGGACGAGAGCAGGAGGGGACCAGAGCCCGGCTGCCGTCCAGCTCCACGACGCACACCCGGCACACGTTTACCGGGGTGAGGGTGGGGCCGTAGCAGATAGTGGGGGTCTCCACGCCGGCGGCGTCGCAGGCATCCAGGATGGTGGCTCCCTCGGGCACAGCCACCTCTTGGCCGTCGACCCGGATGGTGACCGCGGTCTCGGTGACAGCAGGGCTCACGAGCTATTTCCTATCAGGCCCAAGTCGATCGCGGAGCGCACGGCGGAGGCCGCGGTGTGGCCCAGGCCGCAAATGGAGGCATCCACCATGGCCAGGGCCATGTCGTCGATCAGCTCGACCCGCTGGGGGGGCAGCGGCTGGCCGGAGGCTTGCAGCTCTACCAGCACCTCGTGCTGGCGCTGGGTGCCGACCCGACAGGGTACGCACTGACCGCACGACTCGTCTCGGAAGAACTCGGCAATGCGGACGACCACGGCCTCCATGTCCACGGTGTCGTCGAACACGGTGACCACGCCCGAACCCAGGGTGGCCCCGGCCTCCCGGGCATCCTCCAAGGTGAGAGGCATGTCGAGTGAGTCAGGGCCGACAAACACCCCAGCCGCGCCCCCCAAGAGCACCGCGGCCAGCGAGCCCACCGGCCCTCCGGCCAACTCGATCAACTCGCCCAGCGGGGTGCCGAATGGCACCTCATAGAGGCCGGGTACTCCAACCCGACCCGACAGACAGAACAGCCGAGTGCCGGGGGAGCGCTCAGTGCCGACAGAGCGGTAGGCGTCGGGGCCGTCGGTCACTATGTCGAGCACGTTGATGAGGGTCTCAGGGTTGTTGATGGCGGTGGGCTGGTTGAAAAGGCCATGTGTGGTGGGGAAGGGGGGCTTATTCCGGGGCTCGCCCCGGAACCCCTCGATGGAGTTGAACAGCGCCGTCTCTTCACCGCAGATGTAGGCCCCTGCCCCCCGGCGAAGCTCGATGTCGAATCGCTGACCACTGCCGGCCACGTCGTCTCCCAACAGGCCCGCGGCCCGGGCTTGGGCGATGGCTCCTTCTAGTCGGGCGGTAGCTCGGGGGTATTCGCCTCGGATGTAGATCCACCCGTGGGGAGACCCAGTAGCCAGCCCGGCGATGGTCATCGACTCGATGACCGCGAAAGGGTCGTGTTCGCACAAGATCCTGTCTTTGAAGGTGCCGGGTTCCGACTCGTCGCAGTTGGCCACCACGTGCTTGTCCGGACCGGGTTCGTCGGCGACAGCCCGCCACTTGATGCCAGTGGGAAACGCAGCCCCACCCCGCCCCGACAGGCCGGAGTCGGAGATGGCTGAGATCACCGCATCAGGCCCCATTTCGATGGCAGAGGCCAACGCCTGATAGCCACCGTGTTCCCGGTAGGAGTCCAGGGAGGTTGAATCCACCACCCCAACCCGGCTGAGCACCCGCAGTCCTGGGTCGCCCGCTTGGGGCAAACGGAAGTCCTCGTCATCATCAGCTGGCACCCGGTCGGGCCGCCCCACACCCTGGACAAACAGAGCGGGAGCCCGTTCGCATTGACCGAGGCACGGACTGTTGTGGACCTTGGCGCCGCTGGCCTCCAGCGACTCCCGCAGCTCTTCGTTGCCGGCCAGAGCACACGACGGGTCGACGCACACGTGGACCACGTCATTGGTGTGTCCGGGGTCGGTCGTGCGCAGCAGTTCATAGAACGTGGCCACGCCATAGGCCTCGGCGGGCGGCACCCCTAGCCGCTTGGCCGCACCGTTCAATCCGCCCGGGCTGATCCAGCCGATTTCATGCTGAAGCGAATGCAGCACTGGGAGCAGCAGGTGGCGCAGTCCCTGGCGCCGGCTGCGACCTCCGCGCACCACCCGTTCGGTCTCGGTGACAGTGGCGGCGTCTGCTGGGGAGACGATGGCGTCGATGGCGGCCAACTCGGCATCGGTGGGCTGGTCGTCGCCGAAGTGGAGGTCAGCCAACGGTGGCCCCCGCGGTCTCGGGGGCATCGACCAGCTCTACCCGCACCGCAGCCGCTTTGAACTCGGCGGTGCCAGATTTCGGGTCCCAGTCGGGGTTGGTGAGCACGTTCACGTCGATCAATTCAGGATGGTGCAGGGTTGTGAAGGCCAATCCTGTCGGCAGGCTCGATACCAGCCGGACGTTCATCTCCACCGATCCCCGTGGGGAGGACACTCGCACCAGGTCGCCGTCGGCAATGCCCAGGTCAGCGGCATCGGTCGGATTCAGATCCAACCCGGCAAACCGCAGCGGCGAGTCGTAGTTCCCGCTCTGCACCCCGGTGTTGTAAGAGTCCAGCGCCCGCCCGGTGGTGAGCCGCAGGGGAAATTCCTCGCTCAACTCCTCGGTGGGCCCCTCGTGTTCCAGCACCGAGAACGGAGCCGGGTCGCGGCCCTCCAGATCATCGGCCCACAGCCAGCCGTGAAGGAAGACACTGCCGGGGTGGTCCTCGTCGGGGCACGGCCATTGCAATCCGCCAGCAGCTTCGAGGCGCTCCCAGGCCATGCCACCGTGCATGGCCGACAGAGAGCGCAGCTCATCCCAGGCGGCCTCCGGGTCGCGAGGGCCCAAGGCGGAGCCCATGGCCTCGGCCATATCGCACAAGATGTCGATGTCGTGGCGGGCCTGGCCGGGGGGCGAAACCGCGGGCCGCACCCGCTGAACCCGACGTTCGCTGGAGGTGACGGTGCCGTCGCTCTCCGCCCAGGCCACCGAGGCGGGCAGCACCACATCGGCCATCTCGGCGGTGCGGGTCATCAGAATGTCCTGCACCACCAGGATGTCCAGGCCTTTCATTTGGGCCCGGGCGTGAGCCACATCGGCCTCGGAATCGGCCGGGTTCTCGCCGATCACATACAGCGCCCTCAGGTCGCCCCGCTCCATCGCTTCGAACATCAGCGTGAGGTGCCAACCGGGCACCGGGTTGAGCTCCCGGCCGTAGGCGGCCTCGAAACGGGCCCGATGATCGGGGTCGTCCACGCTGGCGAAGCCGGGGAACTTGTTGGGGATGGCCCCCATGTCGCCGCCGCCCTGCACATTGTTCTGACCCCGCAGCGGCACCAGGCCCGACCCCCACCGACCCACATGACCGGTGAGCAGGGCCAGATTGCACAGCGACAGCACGTTGTCCACCGCGTTGTGATGCTCGGTGATGCCCAGGGTCCACAAGATTTGAGCGGTATCAGCGGTGGCGTAGGCATGGGCCATCTCCACCACCACCTCGGCGGGGATGCCGCAGATGTCGGCCACCGCGTCGGGAGTGAACGGCTCTACCGAGGCGGCATAGGCCTCGAATCCCTGGGTGGAGTGGTCGATGAAGTCCTGATTGGCCAAACCGGCGTGGATGATCTCCCGGCCGATGCCGTTGGCTAGGGCGATGTCGGTGCCTACGTCGATGCCCACCCACACGTCGGAGAATTGGGCCGAGGAGGTATAGCGGGGGTCGACGCAGTACATGCGGGCACCGTTGTCGATTCCCTTGAGCAGGTGATGGAAGAAGATGGGATGGGCTTCGCGGGCGTTAGAGCCCCACAGGAGGATCAGGTCGGCCTCCTCAATCTCCTGATAGGAGCTCGTGCCCCCTCCCGCTCCGAACACTGTCGCCAGACCGACGACCGAAGGAGCGTGTCAAGTTCGGTTGCAGGAGTCGATGTTGTTGGAGCCCACCACCGTGCGGATGAACTTCTGGGCGATGTAGTTCATCTCGTTGGTGGCCTTGGAGCAGCTGAACATCCCGAACGCCTGTGGTCCATGCTGTTCGAGCACCTGGTTGAACCCAGCCGCAGCCCGCGACAGGGCCTCGTCCCACGTCGCTTCCCGCAGGCTCCCGTTGTCGCGCACCATCGGCACGGTCAAACGTTCCCGCCTCGCCATAAACACCCCTTTCCCCCAGAGGCACCCTGAGGTCGTTTAAGACTATCTGTCTGGCCTTCGTTTTTCCTTGACAGCAGTGTTGGCATTGACAGAGCTACCGGGTTCGACCCGCGACCCCTTGGCGTATGGCAGCTTCTAGTCTGGGTGTATGAGGCGGGGAATGAGGGGCCGCGCCGCGGCAGTCTTTGTTGCAATTGCGGCGCTTGTGGTCAGTTGCGGTAACGACAGTACCGAGACCGTACAAGTGCTTCCTAAAGAGGTTGCATTGCCGCCAGCCGATGCCCCTAAACCTCGGGAGCCGGTGGGTGACACTTCTGAACCTCAGGAGCCGCTGCCTGATATGGACGCATTCGACGAGTACGTCCGCCAGACTCCACCGCTTCCTGCCGATGGCGGCGAATTGATGGAGTGCAATGACATTCCCGACATGGTGTCGTACGCCAAAGGTGTATCCAGGGGTCAGTTGAGTAGACCGAATGAGGTATCTGATGTGCTCAATACCTACCTGCTGGAACACCCGGACACTTATGCTGGCAGATGGGTCCATCCGGTTTATCGCGACGTCATGGTCATGGTGTTCACCGACGATCCTCAGTTTCATCGCGAGGCCATCCAAGCTCGGCTCCCCGATCGTGGCTTCGTAGTCGACGTGCTGCAAGCCGAGTTCAGCAGCGCCGAGCTGAGCGCCACCCAAATGCACTTCCACCGGCAGTTCGGAGACGAGGACGGCTTAGACGGCTCGTCAACGTCCGCCAAGAAGAACCGGGCAGAGCTCTACTTTGTCGATCCGCCGGAAGGCGTTTTGGATCGATTGGCTGCGATGGCTCCCACTGCCGCTCTTTGTGTTCACGTCTATTACCCACCGGATCCGCCCAGTGGATCGCTGGATGTGATTCCCGACCTTGATGAGGGAGACCCTATTGTCACTTGTCGCGGGCTGCCGCCAGTGCCCTACTCAACCCTCATCAATCCGCCGTCAATCGATCAATTCGATCACCCAGCGGTAGATGCTCTGTTGGCACAGCTTGATTCTCCGATGACTGAGCCGTTGCCCCAAGGCGACTGGGTGGTGATCAAGATCGATGAGGACGAAGCAAGGTTTGCCGCGATCGATTCCGACCAAATGGGTACCGCAACATTCAAGCGGCACATTGGCGATTCATGGGGACTTTCTAGCTGGAGCAGTGGTGGTCGCTGCAACCCCGTCGTTCCGCTCCCTGAGGGACTTCGGCGAGTGTCTGTTCATCTATATCCCGACGCGCTTCCCAACCCCGAAGATACCTCCATTAAGCTCCTGGTGACCGAGTCAGACTGCGCCAATGGTCGGACAATGGGCGATGCGCTCATGGGGCCGCAATTGGTCGAAACAGACGAGGCTGTTCTTGTGGCATTCGCTGTGGTCCCCGTTTACGGCAGCGCCACATGCCCCGGCAACCCATCTACATCAGTCACCATCGAGCTGTCTCAGCCCCTCGGCCAGCGCACCCTCTACGACGGCCTGTATGTCCCTCCGAAACCTCTCACTGTTGATGAGGTCTGGTAGTCAGAAATCCCGCAGGTCGACCAGATCGAAGCAGCCGACGGTTTCGTATACCTGGATGACCACGTAGGTCGATTCAATGATTGACCACCTACTCATGGGCGAGCGGTTTGGAGAGCTAAGGCCGGGAAGCTCAGTCAAAGGGCGATCGGCCAGGTCAGCCAATCCGGCAAGAAGGCGTAACCGAACGTGGTCGCTTCTGCCTTGGCCCCATTGATCGAGACAGTGATTTGGGTCGGCTAGCCGCCAAGCCACGCTTAGGGCTTTTGCAATGAAACTCGTTCGCCCTGGCCAGCCCTTTTGGCTAGCTCTCGCAATTCGTCGGGAGTGAAGGAGTTCTCCCAAGCCGACTCGTCGGCTAGACGCTTCGGAGCATTCGCCTCTGCCTGATCCTGCTTTTGGCTGGTCTCAGCAAGAGCTTGCTCGTCGAGCACGTCTTCGGGACGAATGTCATCGCGCAGCATCGGCTCCTTGACAGCGTCCTTTCTCACCATGCCCGAAGCTTACCGCTGACAAGAGGCAAACCCGTCAGCTCAGGCCGACGATTTCTCCGTTCTCGTCGAGGTCGATGCCCATGGCGGCGGGTTGGCGGCCAAGGCCGGGCATGGTGCGCATGTCGCCGCAGATGGGATAAACGAAGCCGGCGCCTACTGAGGCCCGCACCTCCCGCACCGGCAGGGTCCAGCCGGTGGGAGCGCCCTTGAGGGAGGGGTCGGACGAAATGGACAGATGGGTCTTGGCGATGCACACCGGAAGGTGGCCGAAACCGGCATTCTCATAGGTGTCGAGCTGGCGGTTGGCCGTGGCCGAGTACTCCACATCGTCGGCGCCGTACACGGTGGTGGCCACCGCGGCGATCTTGTCCTTGAGCGATAGATCGTCCTCGTACAGCACCTTGAAGGAGCTGGGCTCCTCGCAGGCCTCGGCCACCGCCTCGGCCAACTGGGCCGCCCCCGCGCCGCCGTCGGAGAAGTGGGTGGTGATCGCACAGCGAGCGCCGTACTCATCGGCGATCTCGCCGATGGCGGCCAGGTCGGCGTCGTGGTCGCCAGGGAAGGCGTTGATGGCCACTACCGGGGTCACCCCGTGGGCCTTCATATTGGAAAGCTGCTTGCGGAGATTGTCGCCCCCGGCGTGGACCTCGTCGGGGTTCTCAGCCAGCAGCGCCTCGGGCAGGGGGCGCCCGGCGACGATGCGGTGGTTGCCGGAGTGGGCCTTGAGCCCCCGCACAGTGGCCACCATCACCGCAGCGTCGGGCGCCAAGCCCGAATAGCGGCACTTGATGTTGAAGAAGCGCTCGGCACCCATGTCGGCGCCGAATCCGGCCTCGGTCACCAGGAAGTCCCCGGTGTGAATGGCGATGCGGTCGGCCACGATGGAGGAGTTGCCGGTGGCGATGTTGCCGAACGGCCCGGTGTGCACAAGGGCGGGGCCGCCCTCCAAGGTCTGCATCAGATTGGGCTTGAGGGCGTCCTTCAACAGCACGGCCATAGCCCCGGCGGCCTTCAAGTCCTCAGCAGTCACCGGATCGCCGGCCTTGGTGTAGCCCACCACGGTGCGTCCCAGCCGGGCCCGCAAGTCCGACAGCGACGTGGCCAGCGCCAAGGTGGCCATCACTTCCGATGCCGCGGTGATGTCGAATCCGCTCTCCCGAGGGATGCCGTCGAGCCGTCCACCTAGGCCTAGCACGATGTTGCGCAAAGCCCGGTCGTTGATGTCCACCACCCGGCGCCAGGTGATGTTGTGCAGGTCCAGGCCTGATTCGTTGCCGTGGTAGATGTGGGCGTCGAGCATGGCCGAGCACATGTTGTGTGCCGCGGTCACCGCGTGCATGTCGCCGGTGAGGTGGAGGTTGAACAACTCCATGGGCACCACCTGGCTGTAGCCGCCGCCGGCTGCACCTCCCTTGATGCCGAACGTCGGCCCCAGTGAGGGCTGGCGGATGGCGATTGTGGCTTTCTTGTTGATGTGGCCGAACCCTTGGCCCAACCCCACCGTGGTGGTGGTTTTGCCCTCGCCCAGCGGTGTGGGGGTGATGGCGGTCACGACCACATAGCGGGCTCGGGGCCGGTCGATCAGGGCCTCGATTGCATCCAGGCTGATCTTGGCCGCGCCCGCCCCGTAGGGCTCCAGCATCTCGACTGGAATGCCGGCCTCTTCGGCGATTTCGGTCAGCGGACGGAGGTTCGCCCCGCGGGCGATCTCAAGGTCAGAAGGAAAAGACATGGACCCGCCTCTCATGCTCAATGTTTGATGTCAACCCCGTAAGCGTACACGGACAATCACGATGTGATCGGGCGGCTGTGAGAGGCAATCTTTAGACTCGGCCATGGCAGCGACCGTGCCATAGCGGAGGCTCAATATGACTGACTTTTTCGACACCGTTCCCGAACCGGTGGCCTATGCCGGACGCAGAGCGGGCTTGGGGCAGTTGGCCTATCGGGTCTACGACCCCGACCGGATGGTGATGGGGCGGCGCATGGAGGACCATCTCCGGATCGCGGTGTGCTACTGGCACAGCTTCAACTGGCCGGGCAGCGACATATTCGGCCACGGCACGTTCGACCGCCCTTGGCTGGAGCCCGGACAAGATCCCATGGCCGCCGCTCGGGCCAAGCAGGATGCCGCTTTTGAATTCTTCGAGAAGCTGGGTACGCCGTTCTTCTGCTTCCACGATGTGGACATGGCCCCTGAGGGTGTTGACCTGGCTGAGAGCCGAGCCAACCTGGATTCCATGGTTGAGCGAGCAGCCGCCAAGATGGAGGCCACCGGTGTGCGGCTGCTGTGGGGGACGGCCAACTTGTTCTCCCATCCCCGGTACGCCGCCGGGGCAGCCACCAATCCCGATCCGGATGTATTCGCCCACGCCGCGGCCCAGGTGCGCCACATGCTCGAGGCCACCCACCGCCTCGACGGGGCCAACTACGTGTTGTGGGGCGGGCGCGAGGGCTATGAGACGCTCCTCAACACCCGGATGCGCCAGGAGGCCGACCAACTCGCCCGCTTCTTGACCATGGTGGCCGAGCACAAGCACAAGATCGGCTTCGCTGGCACCCTGCTCATCGAACCCAAGCCCCAAGAGCCCACCAAGCACCAGTACGACTACGACTGCGCCTCGGTCCATGGCTTCTTGGACCGCTATGGCCTCGTTGATGAGTACAAGGTGAACATCGAGGTGAACCACGCCACCTTGTCGGGCCACTCCTTCCACCATGAGGTGGCCTATGCGGTGGACAACGGCATATTTGGCAGTGTTGACGCCAACCGGGGCGATCCTCAGAACGGTTGGGACACCGACCAGTTCCCCAACTCCGTGGACGAGCTCTCACTGGCCCTCTATGAGATTGTGCGGAGCGGGGGGTTCACCACCGGTGGGTTCAACTTCGACACCAAGCTCCGGCGCCAGAGCATGGCCCGTGACGACCTGTTTTGGGGCCACATCGGCGGTATCGACACGCTGGCCCGCTCGTTGCTGGTGGCCGAGGCCATGCTGGCCGACGGGGTCATCGAGCAGGCTCGAGCCGATCGCTACGCCTGCTGGGACTCAGGACTGGGCGCCGAGATCATGAAGGGCTACGTGGACCTGACCGCGTTGGCCGACCAGGCGGTGGCCGACGGGCTCAACCCCCAGCCAGTGTCCGGACGCCAGGAGCACCTTGAGAACGAGGTCAATCGCATCATCTGGTCGACGCCGAACTGATGGCGAGCTGATGGCGGATCGTGCGCTGGTGGCGGGGGTGGACTCGTCTACCCAGTCCACCAAGGTTGAGCTGCGGGAACTCGACTCTGGTCAGTTGGCAGCGCGGGCCAGCGCACCGCACACCCACACCTGCTGGGATCCGCCGGTGAGTGAGCAGGATCCCCAGACATGGTGGGAGGCGCTGGCGGAGTGCTTTGCTCGGTTCACCGATGCCGATCGGGCCGATGTGGTGGCGCTGAGCGTGGCTGGCCAGCAGCACGGGTTGGTGCTGGTGGGGGAGGACGGTGCAGTTCTGCGGCCGGCCAAGCTGTGGAACGACACCACGTCGGCGCTCCAGGCTGGCAGTCTGATGGCCCATCGCACACCACAGGAGTGGGCGCAGCGCTGCGGTTCGGTGCCGCTGGCGTCGTTCACCATCTCCAAACTGGCTTGGGTACTGGAACACGAGCCCGAGGTGGCCCGCCAGATCGATCGAATCATGCTGCCCCACGACTGGCTCACCTGGCGGCTGACGGGCGCTCACGTCACCGACCGGGGCGATGCCTCAGGCACTGGCTGGTTCGATCCTGCCCGCAACGAGCTGGCGGCTGACTTGCTGAGCGTGGTGGTGGGAGATGCCCATGATTGGCTGTCCCGGCTGCCCCAAGTGCTGGCACCTGATGAGGTTGCTGGGCCGATCATCGGTGACGCTGCTGCCGCGCTGGGCCTGTCAGAAGAAGTGCTTGTCGGCCCTGGCACTGGGGACAACATGGGCGCGGCCCTCGGTCTTGGGTTGCAACCCGGCGACACGGTGGTCTCGCTGGGCACATCAGGTACGGCATATTCCGTGTCCCTCACTCCGGCCAACGACCCGTCAGGGACCGTGGCGGGGTTTGCCGATGCCACCGGCGGCTATCTGCCGCTGGTGTGCACCCTCAACGCCACCCGAGTCACCGACACCGTGGCCCAGTGGTTGGGAGTAGAAGCGGCCGGTCTGGCTGAGCTGGCCCTAGCTGGGGAAGACGGGCCCAACGCGCCGGTGCTGGTGCCCTACTTTGACGGCGAGCGCACCCCCTACCTGCCCGATGCCCACGGGGTATTCGCCGGATTGCGAAGCGACACTACTCGGGAGGAGTTGGCTCTGGCCGCCCACGACGGGGTGCTCTGCGGGTTGTTCGATGGCCTCGATGCGCTGCGCACTGCTGGCGTTGCAACCAGCGGGCGGCTTCACCTCATCGGCGGTGGCGCCCGCTCGGCTGCCTACCAGGAGCGAGCGGCAATACTGCACGGTGAGCCGATTGTTGTGCCCGACGACGACGAGACGGTCGCCTTAGGGGCTGCGGTACAGGCCGCCGCGTCGGCAAGTGGCCGGCATCCGGCCGATGTCGCTGTCGACTGGCCGCTCGGTCGGGGAACGCTTGTGGAACCCCCGCCTGGAATCGATGGCGGAGAGGTTCGAGCCCGCTATGCAGATCAGCAACGGAGGGCCTTTCCCTTCGGCAGCGAGTAGTGCCCCTGCTCTGTGGGAGAGTGTGAGCATGTCGAGTGACCAGACGATGCGCGACCTCATGGCCAACCTGCCGGTTCCGGAGTTTGAGTCCACGCCGTGGGCATCTCCGCCTCCTTTGTCGGAGGCGACGGTTGCCATCGTGACTAGTGCGGGGCTGCACCGGGCGGACCAGGACCGCTTTGAAGGCCGGGGCGACACCAGCTATCGGATGCTTGATCGGAGCGACCGGGAACTGATCCTGGGCCACTGGAGCTCCAATTTCGACCGGGCTGCATATGTGTCCGACCACAACGTGGTGTACCCCATCGATCGCTTGGAGGAATTGGCCGCTAACGGCACCATCGGGGCCGTAGCTCCTCGGCATTTGGCGTTCGCCGGAAACCAGCCCGACACTGTTTCGGAGGTGCGTCTCGACACTGGCCCCGCTGCCGCGGCAGAACTGCGGGCCGACGGGGTGGACGTGGCCATTTTGACGCCGGTTTGACCGCTGTGCACGCGCACCGTGTGTGTGCTGGCCCACGTGCTGGAAGACGCCGGCATCGCCACGGTGGTGCTGGCGTCGATGAAGCCGGTGGCTGAGCGGATGAACGTTCCCAGGGTGTTGTACTGCGAGTTCCCTCTGGGTCGCCCGTTGGGCATGCCCGACAACGCCCAATTCCAACATGGCGTGCTGGCCGCGGCATTCGACCTGCTCAACGCCCCCTCTGGCCCAGTGTTGGTGGACTATCCGGAGGTGGTGGCGGCAATAGAGACGCCGCTGGCCTGTGCGCTGCCGCCCCGCTTTGACCCTGATATCGCAGCGTCGGTGGACGAGGCCCAGGGACTGCGGGCCGCCTATGACCGGGCGGTGGCCCGTCGAGGAGCCACAGAAGTTGGCCGTTCGGTTGACGCTGATGGTGTTCCCGGCGCTCTAGCCGAACTGGAGCGACTGGTTGCCGGAGAACACTGGAAAGAGGTCTACGGCCCCCGGTTGGACACCATCGCCATAGCCCACGACATCCGGGCCTACTACCAGGAGGCCGCCCTCGAATTAGCCGGTGGCCCGGTTCCAGGGGCACGGCAGGCTGAGGCCTGGTTCTACGAGCAGACCGAGGCGGGCAAGACGCTGGCCGCCGCCCGCGACGCCCTCACCGAGCAGGAGGCCCCCAGCGGCATCACGTTCTACATGCAGCCTGTGGGACGCTGAGTTATCAGCGCACCGCGGGCAGCGGATCGCCGATTCGGGCGAAGCACTCGGCGGCGGTTGCTCCCATGAACGCGGTTCTCACCTCATCATCGAGTTCATTGAGCGCCGGCCGGTAGAGCTCGATCGGGTCGGCGTTACCCTCCTGGTGGGGATAGTCGGAGGAGAACACCACCATGTCGGGCAGCGCGGCCAGCACCTCGAGGGCATCGGTGTCGCCGAATCCGGGCAGGGGAGTGAGTCGCAGGTTGCGGTGGAGCATCTCCTCGCCGCTGGTGGGCCACGGCCAGTCGCCCAAGGACGGCGATGACAGGCACTGGCGGGACAGTGTTGCCACATACCAGGGGAGCCATCCAGCCCTCATCTCCTCGACCAGCACGGTGAGATCGGGGAACCGGTGGAACACCCCGCCGAACAGCATGCTGGCAATGAGATTCTGGGCGGCGTGCAGCCGCTGGGTGTTGGCCAGCCGGATCAGCCCGCCTATGCCAGCCCCATCGGGCAAGTCCCAGCCGATATCGGCCCACTTCGAGAAGTCCGACTCGGTGTTTCCCACATGGATCACCGCCACCATGCCCAGGGAGGTGGCCGCAGCCCACACCTGATCCCAGTCGGGGTGACCGGGCGGGCCTCCAGCGGGCGCTCCCCGGCAGGTGTAGAGGAAGAACGCCCGGGAGCCCCGCTCCCGACACCGCTCCAGCTCAGCCACCGCGTGGTCCAGATCAGAGAAGTCGATGGTGGCCACTGTGTGGAGCCGATTGTGCTGGTCTGAAAGCTGGTCGGTGAGGAAGTCGTTGCAGCGTTGGGCGGCGACCACGCGATCCTCAGGCCGCAAATAGTCGAGCTTCTGCCAATAGCCGCCGGGGTTCACCAGGCAGTGGTCGATGCCCACCGAGTCCATCCACGCCACCCGCTCGGCCGCAGTGGAATCGTGGCGGGGGTGCAGAATCACCGGCCCGCCGGATTCTTCGGCCCGCTCAAAAAGCTTGGGGAGCAGTTCTGCCGGGCTTGGCAAACGATCCGCGGGAAGCACTTGAAGCAGGTCCCCGGCGATGGCGTTGGCCAGATGGGTCCGATTGTCGGGAATCTGATCGGCCCACGGCTTCATGGGATCAACCCCGGCCGAGTCCCCCGTGATCTCCCAATGGGTATCCACGTCCACGATCATGGGCCGAGTCTAAGTGGTGGCCCGCCCACCCGCCCTCAGTCGAGTCGGGCGATATACCAACGTGGTGGTGAGGCGGAGATTTCGGGGGCGGTGAGGGGGGCCGAATTTGAACCGGACTGTCCGTCGCCAACTCCGACATTGAAATCCTCGTCGAATACGGCTTCGGGGAACTTGTAGGTCTGAACCTGGGCGAGCACGAAGTCCCGGCCAACGGCCACCTGGACCTCGGTGAAGGAGTTGTCGTTTTCGGTTCGCTCGGGAAGGCCGAAGGCCTCTTGGAGGGTTTGCCACTCCCAGTCGGTCCCGTCCACCGACCAGCCCACCAAGAAATCGTTGGGGTCGTAAGCACTGCGGGCAGTCGCTTCCTGTTCCAAGAATGCGGCCGATATCTCCTCACCGGAGAAGGCCACAAGTTCGTCTCCGGTCACGGGGTGGTCAAACACCACCATGAAGCCGCCCACCTCCGTGAAGCCGTTGTTGCCCTCGACTTCTCGCACTCCTTCTGGCGGCATCTCACTTTGGACGGCCACCGCGTCGAAGACATACACGGCTGTGTCTTCATCCAAATCCCACAGCGTGATGCCGCCTTCAGGTTGGTTGTACCGGAGTTCGTAGCCGTCTTTCTCGATGCTGATGTCGGGCATAGAGAATTCGTCATCAGAGTTGTCGTAGGGCGCTTCGGGGCCTCCGACCATGGCAATGCCCGCGGGTCCGACAGCGAGATCAGGAACCCAGCCGATGCCTTCGGGGAGGGTTAGCACCTGTCCGGAACCGTAGACACCCTCGAAGCGCTCGATCCGGTATTCCGTGTAGCCCTCATCTGCGGTCCAGATCATTTCGTGGGCGCTGTCAGTGACCTCTACATCCACGGGGGTACTGGTCCACTCACGACCATCTGAGGAATACAGCAAGTATTCCTGGCCGGAGTCGGACACAATCAGACGAAAGCCGTCAGACGCTCCGTGGCCGCTGGCAAACCAACCCGGGAAATCTGCCACCGGCTCAGCTGGCCCACCATCGCTCAAGAGGACTTGGACTCTGGCCACGCTGGGCTCAAAGTCCACGTCGCCCTCACCGCCCCCCTCCATGAGAGGCACCCCTGGTTCATGAATGGCCGCGACCACCATGAGTTGTCCGGCGACAATCGCGTCTGCGATCCAGGCCGTACCTTCGAATGAGCTCAGGTCGACCGGCAGTTCAGTCCAGGTCTCACCTTGGTCGTCAGAAAACCGAATCTGGGTATAGGGGGCTTCGAGGGTTGAGTCCCAACCTTGGATCAACCAGCGGTCGCCGGAGATGTCGGCGCTCCACGGCAGGAAACCGGCGGGAACAGGGATCGGAGTCCACTCCCTGCCGTTCTCAGAGACCATGATCGAATCCATGCCGCGGTCGATGAAGCTCATAGCCAGAACACGCCCGTCGCCTACCGACTGGAGTTGGACAGTTGAGGTCTCGTCGGCGCCTAGTACGCGGGAGAGATCGACTTCGGTCCAAGCCAGACCAGTGTCATCAGGGGAGTCGGTTGGAGTAGCTGCGGGCTCTGGTGTCGAAGTGACTCCTTCTGGCGTGGCAATCTCCGGAATCGGTGTCTGCACCGGATCGGGACGCCCGCTGCCCGCAATCACTTCGGTGCTATCTGATGACGAGCAGGCCGCGAACCCGCCGATGAAGAGAGTCACGAGGGCCGAAATGCCAGCTACTGTCCGAAAGCTCGTCTTGGTCAAGATCACGACCACCAAACACTAGGTGCGGCATCCATGTAGTGGGGGACGCAGACGGCAGTGCGGGCGGTTGGTGCGGAGGGGGAACGCTCCAACCGCCCGCAGCCGTCCCGCCGTCTAAGCCAGAGCCGTTGGTTGTGGCCCTAACGCTCTTCTCATTCTACGGTGGCGATGAACCATCGCGGGGGTAGATATGTGACGGAGAAGGCGCCATCGCCGCTGTCGCTGGGCGTCTCAGGGGGATCAAGAACGCCAGTCTCGACTCGGGCGATTATGAAGTGGCTGCCGACGGCCAACTCGACGTTGGTGAACTCTTTCTCAATATCGGCTAGTTCGGTCAATCCGAAGGCATCGGAAAGGGTTTGCCACACCCAGTCACTGCCGTTGGCCGACCAACCCATCCATGGTTCGACCTGCTGGGGCCTGATGTCTGGTGCGGCCAGAAGGCTCTCATCATCGATCCGGGGTTCCAGTTCTTCCATGGTGAACGACACCATGTGATCACCGGTTTCGGGATCCTCAAAGACCAACTGCTCGGTAGCGCCATCGCTGCCTTCCACGACCCGGATGCCTTCAGGGAGCATGTTGGCCTGTTCGTTCTCGGCGTCGACTACATAGACGGCCGCGTCCTTCGTCAGGTCCCATAGGGTGAAGCCGCCAGCGGGCTCGTTGTAGCGCAACTCGTAACCGTCTTTGGTCACCTGCAAGTTCAGCTCAAAGTCGGCACCGGGGAAGCTCCCGGGCACGGCCACCATGGCGATGCCCGCGGGTCCCACCGAGAGGCGATTCACATGGGCGATTCCGTTGGGAAGTTCGGCGGCCAGAGGGGCGGTGAGCACGCCAACGGAGCGTTCGACTCGGTAGTCGCCTGCTGTTCCACCCGACGTCCAGATCGTTTCCATGGTTGACCCGTAGTAGTTGGAGAGGCGATCGACGAGAACGCCGTCGTCGGTGGACAAAGGAGATGGGCTCCATTGACGGCCATTGGGGGAGGTCAGCTTGAGCGACCCTTCGGTGGCCAGCATCAAGAGATGGAAGCCGTCGGTTGCGCCGTAACCGGCAACATCCCAGCCCTGATACTGGGCCACGAGTTCCGCAGCTCCACCGTCGCTGTGGAAGATGCGGACAAAGTTCCGGTCGCCTCCGTAGAGGAAATGCTCCTCCTCGGGGGTCAGCTCAAAAGACTCGGGCGGTGACGATTCGTCTCGGGTGAAGCTCACGGTGTTGCCTTCCACGCCCATCCAGCCCCGTATCGACTCCTTGTCGGGTACTAGGCCACGGCCCACGATTACCGCGGCGATGTCGACATGGACTTGGGTCTCGACCGCCAGCACCATATTTTGCCCGGACACAGCCGCCGCCTCGATGCGGGAAGTCTCGTTGGGAGCAACGAAGTCGAGAGCTAGATCAGTCCACGTGGTTCCTTGGTCGTCAGAGAAAAACGCCTGAGCCCCAAGGCTGGTGTCATTGAATCGCGAACCGGTCACGAGCCAGCGATCCCCAGCGATGTCGAACCTCTCAGGGGCGAAAGATGACGGCATCGGAATCACAGTCCAGTCGGCGCCGTTCTCGGTGATCATCACCTGGTTGCCTTCGGGGCCGTAGACCTGTGCCAGCACGCGTCCGTCGCCGACCGAGACGATGCTGTGGACATCGACTGCGTCAGCCCCAAAGACGCTGTTCGGCTCGAATTCGGTCCATGCAGGTGCGGGAATGGTGGAAAGGCTCTCTGGGGTTGGAGGCTCGGAACTCGTTTCGGAGCCTGTCTGCGGGGTGTCTTCTGGTTCGCTCGGAGATTCTGCGGATGGTGCCAGGGTTGGTTCTGCGCTCGGCTCGGGTGCAGGGGGTGCGGTGGGGTCAACGACCACGATCAATTCAGTGGGCTGATCGTCTGCGAAGGCGTTCCAGGCCGCGATTCCGCCTGCTACCAGGGCAACCGATGCGGCGATGCCCATTACCGCGCGCCGGGTGTTGCGGGCCTTGGCCCGGGCGGCGGCCCGCTCGGCGATCAAGGACACCGGCGGTCGGGCCGCCGGGGTATCGACTCGTTCTCGGATGGCGGAACCGAGGGCCTCGCCTAGGGCTTGATCGTCGGTTCCGTCCAGGTTCTCAGGGGTGCGGCGCTCGTCGCTCACTGCTCGACCACCTTTCGCAATTCAGCCAGTCCTCGGGAGGTGGCGCTCTTTACCGTGCCCGGCCGCATCCCCATGGCCTGGGCGATCTCCTTCTCGGTCATGTCGGCGTAGAACTTCAAGACAAGGACGGTCTTCTGACGGGATGAGAGCTGGTCTAGGGCATCAAGCAGGTAGTCCCGATCCTCGGGCTGAGAGGGGATGAACGGCCGAATGCCAATCCGCCGCCTCACTTCGCGTTTTCTCAGCTCGCTGCGGGCACCGTTTACCACTGCGGTGCGCAGGTAGCCGCCGGGATGGTCGAGCCGGCTCCAGCGTTCGTACACCCGGGCAAAGGCATCCTGGACGATCTCTTCCGCGATCTCCTGTGTGTCCACCAACCCTCGAGCCAGGCGGACCATCGGTGCATATTCGTCCCGGTATAGGTCGTCAAAACTGGCCAGCCGAGGAACTTCGCCTGTCGTCGCGGGATCACGCCAAATCGGCTGGTTGCCCTCTGAAACTCCCGAAGCCATCCAAGGGATAGTCTTCATCACTTGGCTACGACGCCCGGTGATGCTTTTTGGTTCCCTTTGTTCCTCCCGAGACCGCTGGAGGGCGCGGGCGGTTCAGGCTGATTCAGTTGCCCTTATGCTCGCTAGATTTTTCAGGCGGCCAAGACGTTCTTGAGAAGGGCTTCGTTGGGTTCAGCGGGAAGCTGATCGAGGGGCACGGCGATCTCTTCGTGAGTGGGTCCGTGCTGGGCGGCCAGTGGGGCTAGGGCGTCGAGGTCGAATCCGTACAGGTCGGCGGCGTTGCTGGCCAGGATTTGCTGGAGCTCTGCCGGATCGGCGTCGCAGAACACCTGGCGCAGGTGCTCGCGGGTATAGGGACCGGTACCCTCGTTGTGGGGGTAGTCGGAGCCCCACATCAACTTGTGCGACCCCAGCACCTCTCGGGCGGCGGCGTCCTCGTGGCCTGGCTGGCTGGTTCCCACCCAGCAGTTCTGCTGGAAGTATTCGGTGGCGCTCTTGGGCAGGATGTGGCTCTCGTCGTAGCGCATCTCGCCCATGCGGCCGGTGTCGCGGATCTTGGCCAGGGTTTCGTCCATTTGGGCCAATGCACCCACCAGCCAGGCACAGCCCTGCTCGGTCATAACGAACTTGAGCTTGGGGAAACGCTCGAACACCCCTGACAGCAATAGCTGGTAGAAGGGCCGATGGGAGTAGAAGCTCACTTCGGTGATGAACAGCAGGTCGGCCACCGAGTACTTCCCGTAGTTGGGGGCACCAGTTCCACCGTGGCTGTTGACGATCACGCCAAGGTCCTCGCAGGCAGCCCAGAACGGGTCATAGACGGGGTCGTACAAGGGGGAGAGGTCCTTGCAGTCGGGCGGGATTGCCGAGATGAGCACGCCGCCGCGCAGGTTGTTGGCGGCGATGAACTCCACGTCTTTGATGGCCTCGTCCACGTCGTTCAAGAAGGTCTGGCCGATACCGGCCCGCTGATTGGGATACTCGGCGCACCAGGCGGCCAGCCAGCGGTTGTGGGCCCGAATGCCAGCCAGGCGGTGCTCAAGCTGGTCGGCCCGGGGCGGACGGGCGAACAGGATGAAGCTGGGGAAGAACGGAGGCACGGTGTTGGGGAACACCACCTCGCCGACCTGCCCGTCGGCGTAGAGGTCACCCAGACGGCGCTCGTTGTCCCAATTGCGCACCCGGCCGCCGTCTTGAAGGTCGCGGAACGGGTTGCGGTACTTCTCCCGCCAGGCGTCGAAGTCGTCGTGGTATTTCGATTCCAGGAAGCCGCGGTACGTCTCGTGGTTGGCACCAGCGTGGCAGTCGGCCGAGATGATGGTGTAGCGGTCGCTCATTCCACTAGTTTGCCAACTGTGAGCAACTCGCCGGGCATCGTGGAAGGGGAGTGGGACGACCAGCCCCGCAACTGGCGGTCGTTCTTCAAGCGGTGGCGCCGCAGCAAGGAGCTTTTCCGGCTCGAGGTGGTGCGTACTGAGGCTATGTCGGCCGACGACTTTTTTGTGATCGGCCGAGCCACCGCTGGCCGGATTCAAGTGGGGGATGCTCTGGTGGTCGATAGCGGCGGCGGCCCCATCGGCACCTACGTCGTCTCCATTGACCACACTGTGCAGAACGACGACGAGTTCCACATGCTGATGGCCCTCAAACTCGACGGCATCGGCCCCGACTCCGGCATCGGCCCCGGCACCATCATCCGCCAGTCCGGCTAGAGGGGCCTGGTCTGGCTCAACCTACTGGGGTCTCAGCGGGGTCGGTAGGCGCTGCGCCGGTGGTCGACCCGGTGGATGACGACAGTGTTCTCGGATTCGAAGATCTCGTAGATGATTCGGTAGTCACCCCGCCGGGCGGAGTAGAGGCCTTCGAAGTCCCAGAGCAGAGGTTTTCCCGCCTGATGTGGGTTGTGGGCTATCGGCCCGAAAATGGCCTCCGAGACCGCCCCATGCACCTTGTCTGGTAATCGCTTGAAGTCTCTGCGGCCCTCTGGGGTGATGTCGATTTCATACACCGCTGTCCCTGAGGTGGTCGCGCAACCGCATCCGCTGGCCTGCCTCGGCTTCGGCCCGCGACCTGCTGAGCGAGGCCACCAACTCTGGATCGCTCATGATTTCGAGGGTTTCTTCGATGGACTCCATGTAGTCGCAGTTGACCAGCATGAACGACGGCCGACCATTGCGGGTAACCATGATGAGGTCACGCTGCTTTTCGACGCGGTCAGCTAGCTCCGACAAGTGACTCTTTACTTCGGAGAAGGGCAGTATCGATTCCATTGGTCATAATTCTGACCTAGTTCAAGCCGCACTGGCAAGCAATTTGCCTAGGGCGTTAGCAGTTGGCCGAGGCGGCGGCTGGCTATGGCGGCGCCGGCAGCGGCGAGCGCCAGCAGGTAGGCGATGTGTACGACCAGGTCGAGGCTGATGTCGCCGGCGATGAAGGCCCGCTCCATGGCCACGCCGTGGTAGAGGGGGGTGGCCTGCACCAGGAATTGCACGGCACGGGGGTAGGTGTCGAGCGGGAAGAAGGTGGCGGAGAACAGGAACTGCACGATGAGCGGCACGGTCACCAGGTCGAGGTCGTTCCAGCTCCGCATGTAGCTGGTGGCGGCCATGCCCAAAGCGGCGAAGGTGAAGCCGATCAGCGTGGCCCCCGGCAACGCGGCGATGGCCCAAAACGAGTCCACCAGTCCCAATCCGGCCATGATCCCCAGGAACCCGCCGGAATACAGGGTGGCCCGCAGCACCGACCAGCCCATCTCGCCCAGGGCCAAGTCCACCACGCCCACCGGGGTGGCCAGCACGGCGTCGTAGATCTTGGCCCAGGTGAGCTTGTAGTACATGTTCATGGTGCTGTCGTAGAAGGTGCCGTTCATGGCCGAGGTGGCCAACAACCCCGGCGCCACGAACGTGCGGTAGTCGACGGTGCGCCCGCCGACGGTCACGTCGCCTACCAACTCGCCGATGCCGATGCCGATGGACAGCAGGTAGAACACCGGCTCGAAGAACCCTGACAACAACGTGACCCAGGTACGCCGGTACACGGTGATGTTGCGCTCCACGACGCGGGCGAACCGATGCGATGGCAACAAGCCCGCCGCCGCGGCCAGGCTCGGCCTCGATGGGCGACGCCCTTGGCTAACGATGCTCATTCGTACAGCCTTCGGGTGAAGGTCCTAGTGGACAGCAGGGTGCCGATCAGGATCAGGGCCACCAGATAGGCCAAGTGGCCGGCCAGCTCCCAGTTCACTCCGGTGCCGGTGCTCAGCGCCCGGCACAGCCTCACCCCGTGCCACACCGGGGTGAGCCAGGCAATCTGCTCGAGGACGATAGGCAGCTGCGATACCGGATAGAAGATGCCCGAGAACAAGAACATGGGCATGATCACGAACCGGGTGTAGGTGCTGAAGTTGTCAGCGTTGATCCGGGTGGCGACAAAGGCCGCGGTGGGCGTGGCGAAGGCCATGCCGCACAGGGCGGCGCATATTGGCGCCAGCACTGCCAGCGGCGAGGACACCGCCCCGAAGGCGGCCATCACCCCCAAGAACACAAAGCTGGCCAAGGTCACCCGAAAGGCCATGTAGGTGAAATGGCCCAGCAGGATGTCGCGGCCCCGCAGAGGGGAGGCGGCCATGGCCACGTAGGTCCGATACCACTTGAAGCCGCCCAGCACCGGGTAGGTGGACTCATTGACGGCCAGCATCATGGCGTTGCCGGCCAACAGCCCGGGGGCCAGGAAATCCAGGTAGTCGAGCCCGCCCAGATCCCGTCCCGATCCGACCTCGGCGTCTACCAGCGAGCCCAAACCCAACCCCATTGCGGCCAGGAACAGAATCGGACTCAAGAAGCTGGTCAGCAGCGAGCCCTTCCAGTTCCGTCGATAGGTCAGCAGCCAGTACTCGACCGCCAGCTTGGGGCTGGGTATGACCGCGGCGGGTGGCATCAGTCCACCAGCGAGCGGCCGGTCAGGTGCAAGAACACGTCTTCGAGGGTGCTGCGTCGCACCAGCACACTCTCGGGCTTGACCTCGCCGAGATGGCCCACCACCCGCTCGCCGTGGTCGGTGTACAGCAGCACCCGGTCGGGCAGTTCCTCGGCCCGCTCGTACAGCGGATCTCCCGAATAGCCGTCGGCCCGCTCGCCCAAGCGGCGCAGGGCATCGGTGAGCACCGTCACCTGGTCGTGGGTGCGGAGCTCTACCACCTCCCGGGTGGAGTAGCGCTCGATGAGCTGACGGGGCGAGCCCTCGGCCACGATCTTGCCCCGGTCCATCACCACGAGGCGGTCGCAAAGCTGCTCGGCCTCGTCCATGTAGTGGGTGGTGAGCACCTGGGTCACCCCCCGGCGCTTCAGCGTCCACAGCCGCTCCCACACCACATGGCGGGCTTGAGGGTCGAGTCCGGTGGTGGGCTCATCAAGTAACAGAACCTCGGGTTCGCTGATCAAGGCCCGGGCGATTGTGAGGCGGCGCTTCATCCCTCCCGACAGGGGCTCCACATGGTCGTTGGCCCGCTCAGTGAGCTGTACGAAATCGAGCAGCTCGGCGATGCGGGGACGCAGCACCGACCGGGGCAAATCAAAATATCGCCCGTACACGTACAGGTTCTCGGCCACCGACAGCTCTTCGTCGAGGTTGTCCTGCTGGGGGACTACTCCGAGGCGAGTCCGTATCTTGGTGCCCTCACGGGATGGATCCATCCCCAAGATGCGCAGGGCACCTCCGGTGGGGTCGGATACGCAGCCGATCATCCGCATGGTGGAGGACTTGCCCGCGCCGTTAGGCCCCAGAAAGCCGAACACCTCGCCCCGTTCGACTTCGAAGTCGATGCCGTCGACCGCCGTGAAGTCGCCAAATCGCTTGGTCAGCCCCCACGCTGCGATCAAAGACACTTGGTGAGAATACGGGCATCAGGCAGCTCGGTTGCAGTCATAAACCGACCCGCGGCCTCGGCCCGCTGCCGGTATGGCCCTTTGGTTCTGACCTGAATCCCGGTGATGGGCCATGATGGGGCCATGAGTTTCGAACACCTGCTGTCTCCGGGGCGCATCGGGGCCCTAGAGCTGCGAAACCGCATGATCATGGCCCCCATGGGCGAAGAACTGGGCGACGAGAACGGCGAGGTATCCGATGACCAGGCCGCCTACTTGGAAGCCCGGGCGAAGGGCGGCATGGCCGTGGTGATGCTGGGATCGGTGGGAGTGGCCCATCCGGTGGGCTGCTCCAACAAGCGCCAAACTGCCATCTCCGACGACAGATTCATCCCGTCGTGGAAGCGGGCAGCCGACCGGGTGCATGCCCAGGGCGGCAAGATCGCTATGCAGCTCACCCACGCTGGCAAGATGGGCCTTCAGGACACCATGGCGGGGCGGCCCATGTGGGTGCCGTCGGAACCGGGGCCGATGACCGTCGACCCCCTCTACGGCATGGTCACCGCCGACGAGGGGGCCATGATGGCCGAGCCGTTCATGGCTCCAACGTCCAATCCCCACTATCGGGTGATGGACCACGACGACATCTCCACCGTGATCGACCAGTTCGCGGCGGCCACTGTGCGAGCCCGAGAGGCCGGGGTGGATGCGGTGGAATTGCACAGCGGACACGGCTATCTCATCGATGCCTTCTTGTCGCCCACCATCAATGCCCGCGACGACGAATACGGCGGGTCGGTGGAGAACCGGGCCCGGTTCTTGGTGGAAATCCTTACTGAGATTCGCCGGCGGGTGGGCGACGACTACGCGGTGTGGGTGCGGCTCAACAGCACCGAAGTGGGCATCGACGGCATCGTTCTCGACGACGCCCTCTACAACGCCCGGGTGGCCGCCGCGGCTGGGGCCGATGCCATCCATGTGTCGGCCTACCACGACCCTGGCGTCGCCACCGGACCCACCGACTCTTACGGCCCCCACGTGCCCGAGTTGCTAGTGCCCAACGCGGCCGCGGTCAAAGCCGAGGTGGACGTGCCGATCATCGCGGTGGGGCGGATCAGCCCCGAGTCGGCTGATCGCCACATCGCCGAGGGCCTCTACGACTTCGTGGCCATGGGTCGCAAGATCCTGGCCGACCCCGACCTGCCCAACAAGCTGGCCGCGGGCCGATCAGAGGACGTGCGTCCCTGCGTGTACCACTACCGCTGCATCGGCAACATCTTCTTGCGAGTGGGCACCCGATGCGCGGGCAACGGCTTTCTGGGCCGGGAAGACCAGCTCACCGCCGAAGCGGCACCGGCATCGAAGCGGGTGCTGGTGGTAGGCGGGGGCCCCTCGGGCATGGAGACGGCCCGAGTGGCTGCCTTGAGAGGCCACGAGGTGATTCTGGCTGAGGCGTCCCATCGGCTCGGCGGCCGATGGGCGCTGGCGTCGGCCACCAGCGACGTGAACGCCGAGCTCATGGAGTGGTTTGAGCGCCAACTCGACCAGCTTGGGGTGGATGTTCGGCTCAACACCCGACTTGACGCGGCCATGGCCGGTGCATTGTCGCCCGATGCGGTGGTCGTTGCCGTGGGCGGCCGATGGGGTCGCCCCGCGGTGGACGGCAGCGACGGACCCAACGTGTGGGGGGTGGACGACCTGGCCCCGTGGCTGCTGGACGGCAACCCGCTGGCTGCTGCCCGGGTGGCGGTTCTGGGCGGCGACCTGCCCGGCATCGGGGTCACCGAAACCGCCCACCACCAGGGGGCTGAGGTCACGCTGATCGAGTCCGGGCCGGCCTTCGGCTTCTCCTTGGGGCTGCCCGGGCGCTGGAGGGTGGTCAACGATTTCGGCCAGGCGGGGGTCAACCTGGTAGCTGGCGCGGAGGTGGTGGCCATTACCGACGAAGGAGTGGTGTGGCGCACCAACGGCACCGAGCAGACCACGCCCACCGACCTGGTGGTGGTTACCTCGGAGCTGACTGCGGACACAAGGCTGGCTGACGAATTCCAAGCGGCTGGCCTCGAGGTTCACGCGGTAGGCGACTGCGCCCAACCGGGCTACCTGGAAGGGGCCATGCGCTCCGCGGTGGAGCTGGCTGCCACCCTGTAGCGGAAAGGGGATCGCAGTGAGCTTTCGGTTGGCCAACCGCGCCGGTCAAGCAGTGTTGCTGGATGGGCAGGACTATTGGGCACTAGGCGCCGATCCGATGGACGCCCTCACCCGCCCTCAGGAACTGCACGACCGCTGGGCCAGTCGAAACGCGCCTGACGGGCAGGTGACGCTGGCCGAATTGGGACCGCCAGTGCCTGCGCCGATGCAAGTGTTCGGCTACGGACTCAATTACATGGACCACATCGAAGAGCTCGACCGAGAAGACCCTTTGGGCAGTGCGGCCAGCGAAGCGCCGGTGGTGTTTACCAAGTTCCCCACTTGTCTGGCGGGTCCAGCCGCGCCAGTGCAATTGGTGGGCGACTATTGCGACTACGAGTGCGAATTGGTGGTGGTGATCGGGGTAGAGACCAGCAATGTCGATGAGGGCCAGGCCTGGGATCGGGTGGCGGGACTGATGATCGGTCAGGACATCTCCGACCGGGCCTTGCAGACCGCTGCCTCGCCGCCTCAGTTCAATTTGGGGAAGTCCAGGGCGTCGTTCGGCCCCACTGGGCCCGCATTGGTGACTCCTGACCTAGTTGACAATCCGGACGATTTGGCCATCTCTTGCCGCATCAACGGGGAGCTGCGCCAGAACAGCCGCACCAGCCTTCTCATGCGCCCAGTGGCCGAGATGGTCTCCTATTTGTCGTTGATTCTCACGTTGCACCCCGGCGACATCATCTTCACCGGCACCCCCGGCGGCGTCGGCCACGCTCAGGGGCTTTATCTGAAGCCTGGAGACGTCATCACCTCAGAGATCGAGGGCCTCGGCGCGCTGGAAAACGTCTGCATTTAGCCGTCTAAGGCAGCTCCAGCATCTCGGCTGTCTCAGAGCAGGTGGCCACGGGGCGCCCGACCTCATTGCACAGGGCCACGGCTTCGGCCAAAAGCTCCTGGTTAGTGGGGGAGCGGTCGGGGTCGTAGAACTCCTCAATGCCTACGTGGAGATGGCCGCCCAGCTCGAGGGCCAGCCGGGCCACGGGGGTGGCCATGAGGTCGCCGCCCCACACGGAAACTGACCACGGGATGCCAGTTCCCTCGAGCATGTCCAAATAGGCCAACAGGGCATGTTTGGTAGGAGGAAGACCAAATGTCACTCCCTTGGACCGGCGGGAGAGCCCCCACTCGGCTCCAAAGTAGAGCTTGGCCATTGACCCTGCGGGCAACTGGCCGACTCGGTGGTAGGTGAGCACGCACTGCAAGAAGCCGGGCTCGTAGATGGCCATTGCCGGGGCCCAGCCGTTGTCCCGACACAGGTCGAAGCTGGCCCGGATTTCGGCATAGTCGTTCTTGTAGGTCCCGCCCACCGGCAGGCCATCAGGCCCGGCGCCGCCGATGTTGGTAGAACCGGGGTCCACGGCCACCATTCGCAAGGACAATTCGGCGGCGATCATGGCCATGTGGGCGTACTTGGCCTGGTGGTCCCCTGAGGTGAGCGTGGGATACCACAGCGCGTCGGGGCGGGCGGCGAGCACGGGAGTCATGGCTTCGATGTAGGGGCCAGCGGCGGCCTCCCCGGTGAGGCTGATGTCGTGGTTGTGGGTGTGGATGATGGCCGCACCCCCTTCCAGGCAGGCCAAGGCATCGGCCCCAATGGCCTCGGGGCTCAGCGGGACGTTGGGGTTGATCTCGGGGCTGGTGATGCCGTTGATGGCCACCTCGATGATGGCCGGGACTTCCTCGATTGCTGTTGCTGCCATGGGCTGAACCTAATGGACTGTTGGGGCCAGTTCAGGGGATCGCGGTCTGGCGTGGTTTACTGCGTGGCGTGGTTGCACCGGCAGGGGATGGCCCCTGGTTCGAGGACTTCACAGTGGGGCAGACGCTCGACCCTGCTCCGGCCATCACGATCGGACCGGGAGAAGCAGCGGTCTATCAGGCGATTTGCGGCGATCCCTTGGCCATCAGCCTGAGCCAGCCACTGGCCGAGACCATCACGGGTCAGCCCGGATCAGTGATCAATCCTGCGCTGGTGCTGCAAGTGGCCATCGGCCAGTCCACCGTGGCCACCCGCAAGGTGGTGGCCAACCTGTTCTACCGGGGAGTTCGCCAGCTTCGGACCGTGCGGGTGGGCGACACGCTCACCACCGCGGTGACTGTTCGGGGGCTGCGGGAAGCCTCGGCCCGGCCCGACCGCCCGCCCCGGGGCCTAGTGCTGCTCGGCATGCAGACCCACGACGATCAAGGCCGTCTGGTGCTGGACTTCGAGCGGTGCGCGCTGGTCCGCCGCCGCTCCGATGCCCCGACTGGCCATGCCGATGACCTGGGGGGCACCCCCGAAGAACTCGACATGCCCTCGTTTGTGGAGGCTGCCCCCTCCGACTGGGACTTGACCCCTCTCGGCGCACCCCAGGACTGGCCAATCTCCGAAATCCGGAGAGATCCGCTGCGCGACACGGTGACCGATGCCCCGGCGTTGGTGCGGCTCACCCAGAACCTGGCTCCCCCTCACCGGGATGCGTCGCTTGGCCAGGGAGGCAAGCGGCTCGTCTATGGCGGCCACACGGTGGGTTTGGCCCAGGCCGGACTGGTGCGCCTACTGCCCACCGCAGCCATGGTGGTGGGCTGGCATCTTTGTGACCACACGGGCCCCGTGTTCGAGGACGATGTGGTCGACGTGGCCGCCACCCTCGACGCCGTACATCCAGTGGACAACGGCCGCCTGTTGGCCTTTACGGTGATCGTGGAGGCGGAAAGAGACGGTGCCGGTCCGGTGCCGGTGCTCGACTGGCGGCCGATCGTGCTGGCCCCGTGAGCGAAGCCCCCGAGCCCGACGACCACGAGTTGGCCCACTGGTTGGCCCAGCAGGCCGGGGAACAGCTCCAAGCTCTATCCGATGAGATGGAGGAATCCCGCGCCGGTTACCTCCACCGGGAGCTGGCCGGCGATCAGCTCAGCCACCGCTACCTCACCGGTGCGCTGGCCCAACTGCGGCCCGACGACATCGTGTTGTCGGAAGAGGGGCGTGACGACGGTAGCCGGCTCAATGCTGAGCGGGTGTGGATCGTCGATCCGCTGGACGGCTCGTCGGACTTCGCCGATCAGTGGAGCGACACCTGGGCGGTCCATGTCGGGCTCGCGGTGAACGGCGAACCAGCAGCCGGGGCGGTCTGCGTGCCTCCCTGGGGCCGGACGTTCAGCACCATGAGCGCTGACGGGCCTCCAGCTGATTCTGGCCGCAAACGGCCGCTGGTGGTGATGTCCCGCTCCCGGGTGCGTTGGGACGGCCACCGTCTGGCTCGCCATATCGACGCGGATGTGTACGGCGTGGGCTCGGCTGGGGTGAAGGCCATGGCCGTAGTTATCGGAGAGGCCGACGCCTGGGTCCACGCCGGTGGCCTATACGAATGGGACACGTGCGCCCCCGCCGCCATCGCCATAGCCGCAGGGCTGCACGTCTCCCATCTGGACGGCTCCCCCCTGCGCTACAACCGCCGCGACCTGGCCCAGTGGGGGATCCTCATCTGCCGCCCCGAACTGGCCTCTGACCTCAAGGCCGCGTTTGCTGCGTAGCTAACCTGCCTCAATGAGAATCGGCATATTGGGGGCGGCGTGGATCGGGCCGATGGGATTGATCGAGCCGGCCAAGGAAGTAGACGGGGTCGAGGTGACCGCGCTAGCGGCCCGCGACCCGCAGCGGGCCCGGGCCTACGCCGAAGAGCACGGTATCCCCCTGGTGTTCGACAGCTACGACGCCCTGTTGGCATCGGATGAGATCGACGCGGTCTACAACCCGCTGCCCAACTCCCATCACGCCCGATGGACCATCGCCGCGTTGGAAGCGGGCAAGCCGGTACTGCTGGAGAAGCCGTTTACTGCCAACGCCGATGAGGCTTGCCAGGTAGCGGAGGCGGCCGAGGACACTGGGCTGGTGGTGATGGAGGCCTTCCATTGGCGCTTCCACCCCCAAGCGGAGCGGGCCATAGAGCTGGTGGCCGAAGGAGCGGTGGGCGAGATGACCCATGTGGAGGCGGCCATGGTCTTCCCGTCGATGCACGGCCCCGACGACATCCGCTACCGCTACGACCTGGCCGGTGGCGCCCTCATGGACACCGGCTCCTATGCCCTTAGCAACCTGCGGGCCTTTGGAGAGCTGGAGGTGGTGCGGGCCGAGGCCGAGGAGATGGCCCCCGATGTCGACCGGCGAACAACCGCAGAACTGCGCTATCGCAACGGTGGGGCCACTGCGTCCATGCTCTCTGAGTTCACCGGCACCGACCAGAAGGCTGAGCTCGGCGACCCCGAAGACATTGACCCGGACGCATTCGATTTCGAGTTCCGGGCCGAGGTAGTGGTCACCGGCACCAAAGGGCAACTGCACATCGACAACCCACTTGCCCCGATGTGGGGGAGGGGCCTGACGGTCACTGATCCCAATGGTGAGACCGTTGTTCAGGAAGCGGCTGAGCAGGTGGCCACCTACACCTGCCAGCTCCTGGCCTTCCGGGCCTGCGTGGAAGACAGCGGCCCCAACCTGTATCCGCCGTCAGAGTCGATCAAGACCATGGAGTTGATCGACGCGGTCTATCAGGCCGCTGGTTTGCCAGTAAGAGTGGGAATCTAGTCTTCGATTTCCTCGAGCAGCCGGCGGGTGGCGTCGCCTAGGAGGCGGGCAAACCCCACCGGCCCCAATGTCTCCAGGCGGGCAGAATCGAACACTTCCAAGGTGATGGGGGCCTCGCTTCCGGCGCCGCGGATAGTCCTCAGTGCCCCCGACAGGTCCATTGCCCCTTCGCCCGGAACGCAGCGGAGGTAGCGGGTGGCCCAGGCCAAGTCTTCATGGGGCTCAACCGGGGCGTCGTTGAGCTGGATGGCTCCGATCAAGTATCCGGGGATGGCCGCAAAGTCGGCGAAATCGCCGGGACCGTAGAACACGTGCCAGAAGTCCACGGTGAGCCCGCAGTTAGCCCGCCCAGTGGCGGCCACCACCTCAGCGCTGGTGGCCGGGTCGGGTATGGGCCGGTTGCGACTGAACTCCATGTACACGTCCGCTCCGATCTCGGCAGCCTGATCGGCCAGGCTGGCCATGGCCTCCACGGCTTGCTCCTTGGTTGCCGACCCTGGACAGACCAACAGTGAGTTCACTCCGCTGGCCCCCAGCGCGGCGGCCGCTTCGAACACTGCCTCCCGGGGGGCTTCCTCGTAGTACGGGCCGCCAGGATCGTCGGGGCCCACCCATACGATTACCGCGTCCATGTCCACAACGGTCAGACCCGCATCCCGGATGCGCTCGCCGATGGCAGGGTCGGCGGGATAGACGGCAGGCCACAGGGTCAGCCCCGCGAACCCTCCTGCCACCGCGGCTTCGATCAACACCTCAATAGGAGGGTTGTCCAACGAACCCGAACTGAGCACCAGATCGTCAGGGCCAAGGGTCATCTCCCATAGCATGGCACCCCATGTCCGCCGACCACACCACTCACCCCGACGACGAGTTCCATCCGCCGACCTCCGACGACCCTTACTGGACGGAGACCTGCTGGTTTACCTTCGCCGCGCCCGAGCACAAGCTGTCGGGCCAGCTCTACCCGTTCTTCCGGCCCAACCAGGGGGTCACCTCTGGTGGGGCCTTCTTCTGGGACACCGGGGGCGACCAGATCTGGAACTGCCGCTACGCCAAGAACTTCTGGCACCTACCCCTGCCCGACCAGCCCCTCAGCGACATCGAACTACCCAACGGCATCCGCTACCAGGTGATTGAGCCCTTGAAGCAATACCGAATCGGTTTCCTGTGCCAGGACGATGGGGAGGCCGAGGTGGATCTGACCTTCACCGCGGTGTGCCCGCCCAACTACCTGGGGGATGGCCACCTCGACCAGCCAGGTCGCTACCAGGGCACAATCCGGCTAGGTGAAGACACCTACGAAGTAGATGCCTACGGAATGCGGGACCGATCGTGGGGGCCGCGCAGCCAATTCGGCGCCACACTCCACGGTGCGGTTCGAGGGGGGTACAGCTATGCCACCGCGTCAGGCACTGACGGCTTTCACGCCCTGACCATGGCCTACGGGGAGGGCGACGATCCTGATTGCACTGTGATTCATGGCTACTACCTGCGCGACGGCGAATACTCCCGGCTAGTACCCGGCCAAGGACGTCGCGATGTGATCGAGCGGGATCCCGACACTGGTGCCCCCACCGCGGTTCGGATCGAGGCGGTGGACGAGTCAGGTCGTGAGATGGTGGCCACCAGTCGGGCGGTGAACCGGATCGGCGTGCACCTCAACCCCAATCTGTGGACGTGGAATTGCCTCAGCGAATGGACATTCGGCGACGCGATCGGCTGGGGAGAAGACCACGACAATTGGAGCGCGGCCGGCTATCGCCGTTTCGTCCGCGGCCATCTCGGGCTGGATTGACTCTGACAGTCTTGGCTCAGCCGGCCTCGCGGTAGTCAGCCAATTCGACGCCATCGATGAGGTCAGCAAATTCGGCGTTGACCGCAACATCAAGTCGACCGGCCACATTTGTGAGGAAGAATGCCGTGGCGAGGTGTTTGAGCGCGGCCTGCATGGCCAGAGGATCGGCGTATTCGGGCGTGCATCCGTCTTCGGCCCGGGCCACTTGCTCAGCGCCAAGGAGAGGCTCGAGCATGCCCAGCCCGCCTCCGGCCAGGATGACGGGGCAGCTATCGGTGAAGCTGTTGTGGCCCGCTTGAGCCAGACTGACGAATGTCCTGGGTCCGGGGGCTGATTCGTAGCTGGCCAGGCTGTTCTCGGTGGGTACGGTGAGATCCAATTCCGCCACGATCACCAGAATCGGCTTGTCGGCCGCCTCTGGCGGAGCGGTTCCGCCGCCGGCCAGGGGTATGGCGGCTAAGACCGACTCATTGGCCAGCGCATCGAGCGCGGTTCTGGCACCGGCAGAATGGCCGATCACCCCGACCCTGGCGGTGTCGACGGCTCCTACAAATGCCCCTGCCCCTTCCAGCGCAGCGAGAGTGTTGGCGATGTCAGCCTGGTCTTTTTCGGGGCTGAACTCTGTGGTTCCAAAGGCTTGGGCGGGCAGATTCCTGTGTATGTGCTCGGGCGAGGCAACGATGAATCCGTGCGAAGCCAAATGGGTGGTCAAAAAGATGGCAACGTCTCGATGTCCGCCAAACCCGTGGCTGTAGATGACGACGGGGTATCGGGGCCCGTCGGCCAGCAGTGCGTCGCGGTAGGCATTGGTCTCTACCGCGCTTTGCATGCTCTCGGGGATCAGGGCTCGAAACGCATCAGGAATGACCTGCGAGGAGTCGTAGATCTCGGGTTCCGCACCGCGCAAATTCTCTGAAACGGTGGGGTACCAAACCGAAAGCGGCTGCTGGCCGGGCTCATCTCCTAGCTCCAAGGTCGTGACCCCCACGAGGTACTCGCCGAATTCGGTGAGCGCGATCGGCGGCACGGGCGTGGGCTCCGGTGTCGGGGGTGGCGTGGGTTCGGGCGTGGGCTCCGGTGTCGGGGGTGGCGTGGGTTCGGGCGTGGGGGCGGGAGCCTCAGTGGGGGCAGGTGTTGGGGCCTCAGTGGGAGCCACAGCCTCAGTGGGGGCCACAGCGGGGGTCGCGTCATCGTCGTTCGAGGAGCAGCCCACCGCCAGCAACGCCAAAGCCAGCCCGAATGCAATACAGGCATATCGCCCTCGATTCATGGGCGACTCCGCTTTTCGTGACTCCGACTGATCCGAATAAGCTCCGTTCATGGGCCGAAAGTACAAGGTAATAAGCGCTGATGGACACGTGGAGACGCCGCCTGATGTCTTCGTCAAGTACGTCCCCGAGAGGTGGAAGGACAGGGCTCCCCGCCTCATCCACCTTCCCGAGGGCGGAGAGGGATGGCTCATCGAGGGCCAGCCCTTGCTCCGCAACGGCCAGAACATTGCCGGGCGCGACAAGGTCAAGTTCTCCGGCGGCACCTATTTCAACGCCGACGGCAGCCCGGCCGAGGGCGCTGGCCCCGCCGAGCAGCGCCTCCGGGAGCAAGACCTCGACGGCATCGACGCCGAAGTGCTGTTTCCGCCGGTGTTCGCCAGCCGGTTCCTCGAGGGCATCAAGGATCCCGATGTGTACCGCGCGATGATCCGGGCCTACAACACCTTCTTGGCCGAGGACTACTGCTCGGTGGCCCCCGATCGGCTGATTGGCAACGCGGTGACGCCCATCACCAACATCGACCACGCGGTGGAGGAGTTGGAGTTCGTCGCTGAGGCCGGGATTCCCTCGGTGGCCTTCTACAACTTCCCCAACGGCACCCCGTTTGCCGATCCGGTAGACGACCGGTTTTGGGAAAAGAGCCTGGAGCTGGACTTGAAGCTGGCCCCGCACTTCGGCTTCGGCGCGGGGCAGGCCCCGCCCCAATCAGCGGCCAAGGGAACGTCCGACAGCCCGTGGGCCACGGCCCTGGTGCAGCGGGCTGGCAGCCACTCCCCGGTGTACTGCATGGCCCAGCTCATCGCGGCGGGCGTGCTGGAGCGATTCCCCGAGATCAAGTTCTACTTTGCCGAGACCAATGCCAGCTGGCTGCCGGGCACGCTCTACTTCATGGACGACAACTACGACCTGTTCGGCGACTGGTTCAAGGTGAAGTATGAGCGCAAGCCCAGCGAGCAAATCCTCGACCACTTCCACTTCAGCGTGATCCGCGACCCGGTGGTGTTCGACATGGTCGACATCATCCCGTGGGACAACATCATGTGGGGCACCGACTTCCCCCACTCGGTGGGGTCGTTCCCCGACTCCCAGGAGTTCATCGAGGAGAACTTCACCAAGGTGGACGATTCAATTGCCCGCAAGGTGCTGTTGGAGAACCCGGCGAAGTACTTCGATCTGGACCTTGACGCCGACATCACCGAGACGCCGGCGGCCTGACGCTCAGCTCGATTTCAGCTCAAGTCGAGCACACCTCGGGCCAGCTTCCCGGCTTCGAGGTCGTCGAACGCCTTGTCGAGTTCGGCAAGGTCGTAGGTGGCCGAGACCAGTTCGTCCAGCAGAAGCCGACCGTCCAGGTACAGATCCACCAACGCCGGAATGTCGAAAGCAGGACGAGCCGATCCGTAGCGGCACCCCATGATCGACTTGTTCTGGTAGAGCTTGAACGGGGCGATCTCCATCACCGCGTCCATCCCGGCGACGCCCAAGATCACCATGGTGCCGCCGGGGCTCAGCATTTCCACCGCGTCCACCATCAACGAGGTATTGCCCACGCACTCCACCGAGCAGTCCACTCCGCCCCCGGTTATCTCCCGCACGCTCTCCACAGCCGGGTTATTTCCTGAGTCCACGAAGTGGGTGGCGCCGAACTGGCGGGCGAAACCCTCTTTGGCCGGGTTGTTGTCGACCGCGATGATCTTGGTGGCTCCGGCGATGCGGGCGGCTTGGATCACGTTGAGGCCGATGCCGCCCACGCCGATCACCGCCACGCTCTCGCCCCGATACACCTGGGCTCGGTTGAAGATGGCGCCAGTGCCGGTGAGCACACCGCAGCCGATAAGACAGGCGCTGGTAAACGGCACTCGCTTGTCGATGGCTACCACCTGGCCCTGACCGACCACGACCTCCTCGGCAAAGACCCCGGTGTTGGCGAAGCCCATGATCGCGTCCCCCTGGTAGGTGAAATAGGCAGGGAGGTCGCCGGGGCCAGGCTCCTGGCCGGTCTCATTGCGCTTGGCGATGGCTGCACCCAGTTTGGAGGTCTGGCACAGGGTGGGGTGGCCAGTGGCGCACACTGAACAACGCCCGCAGTTGTCGATGGTGGCTATTACCACGTGATCGCCGGCCTCGACGGTGGTGACGTCTGAGCCCACGGCCACAACTTGGCCCGCGCCCTCGTGCCCCATAACAAATGGGGGAGAGAACATCTGTCCGAAGGTCCCGTTGACCACCGATACATCGGAGTGGCACACGCCAGCGGCGCCGATGCGCACCCGTACCTGATCGGGCTCCAGTTCAGTTGTCCCCAGCCCGTCGACTACCAGCGCCGCTTCGCCGTCGAAGAGGATGCCTCGCATAGCTATTGCTCCTGTCTAGGACCGGTTGATGTATGTGTCGTCTTCGTATGCTTCAGGCCCGGTGAGCGTGCCGGGCGCCGGGGTCATGAGCTCTTCCCGGAAGCGGGTGGTGTACTGCTGGGCGGTGGCCCGCCAAGCCACTAGCCGGTCGTCGCCGTCGATGCCCTCCTCGAACCCGTTGGCGGCGTCGGCAGCCTTGTTCAGCCGGATATAGGCCTCAGGGGAGGCGGCCCATACGGTGCACGCCTCATAGTCGTGGTGCAGCACCTCCCATAGCCCCATGCAGGTATAGCCGTAGTCAGCGGCGACAGGCAGGTAGTCGCTGGCCATGGCGGCCAGATAATCCCGGGCCGACCCCGGACGCACCTCGGTCAGCTCGTGGATGTACAGCGTTCCGCGAACATCTCCGGCGAATACCGACGCCACTGAGGGCGACTCGGGCACCGACCCCAGAACTCGGTCATAGCCACCGGTGCGGAGCTTGTAGGCCTCTTCCCACCAATCGTCGAGCAAGTTGTTGGATTTCCGCTTGAGGTTGAGACGGTCCACTCGCTCCAGCCAGCCGTCCCAACCATCGGAGTCCCACAGGTTCACCACCTGAGGCCAGCGGGCGGTGATCCCCATGGTGTACCAGGTGCCCAACAGCTCGAATCCCACTCGGGCGTCCCGATTCTGGATCTTGATGTGCTCCATGTAGGGCCATGCTGCTTGGCCCGTGATGTCGATGTACTCGTGCAGGATGATCTCTCGCTTCGCCACGGCCAGGACACTACCGGGAGATGTCGATCAGACAGTTGTTGAGGGCTCCGGAGCGTCTAGATGAGCACCGCCACCACGATTACCAGCACGATCACGGCAGCGAGGGCCACCGAGGCCAAGAGCATGGCGCCAGGGAGCCGCTGCCCAAAGAGCCGAATCATCCGGCGGCCGGGAATGGGGGAGGCGGGCTCGTTGAGGGGAACGCCTTGGGGAGCGACGGCGATGCCGGGGGGATCGATCCCGGTTTGGTCGCCGTCGCGGACTTTCTCTGTCCATTTGGTGCCGTTCCACCAGCGGGCCTCGTGCCGTCCGAAGGGATCGGTGTGCCAAGAGGCCTCGGGTTCAGGGTTCGCAGCCACCTTGGTGTCGAGTGTAGTGGTACGGCTCCCTAGAAGCAGCGGAGTGGTCCGGCCGCGTTGCACAATGGAAGGCGTGGATATGGCTGAAAAGCCCGATGACCAGCCCCAACTGGCTGAGTTGTTGGCCAAACAGGAGATCACCGAGTTGCTGTACCGGTATTGCCGGGGGGTGGATCGCCTCGATATGGAGTTAGTCCGCTCCTGCTACCACCCCGATGCCACTGATTCCCACGGCACCTTTGAGGGCACCGTGGACGAGTACCTGGCGTGGAGCGAGCGACTGCTGCGTCGCTACACCGGCTCGGTGCACACCGTGTTGAACGTGTTGGTAGAAGTCGACCCGAAGTCGGTGGCCTCGTGCGACGGAGCCGCTGTGCAGTGGGGCCGCTCCGAAGCCCACGGAATCGCCCGCCACTGGACCGAGGGAGGGCCCCCGGAGTTGAACCTGTCGGTGGGCTTCCGCTTCATCGACGACGTCTCTCGGCGAGGCGACGGACCCTGGCTCATTCAGCGGCGGGTGGCCACCACCGAATGGGTGCGAGAGGAGCAATTCCGGCCCTTTGACGAGCGATTCCTGCGGGGCAGTCGGGATCGATCTGATCCGGTCTACGCCCCTCGCCCGGGGTAACGCGATCGCCCTTGGATTACGTGGTCTGCTACTGGGCCAATCATCCAGGCTGAGAACTAGCATCGGCAGCCATGCAAACCGAGAACGTAGAACTCTCCACAGCCGACGGCCCGATGAGGCTGTACGTAGCCCGACCCGATGGCGAGCCGCAGGCTGCGGTCATCGTCATCATGGAGGCCTTTGGGCTCAACGGCCATATCGAAGACGTCACCCGGCGGGTGGTGGCCGAGGGCTTCCTAGCAGTGGCCCCCGACTTGTATCACCGCTATGAGGACAACCTGGCCGGCTACGACGAGATGGACAAGATCTTCGAGATGATGGGCAACCTGCTCGACGATCACTCGCTGATGGACGTGGATGCGACCCTCGACTACCTGGCCGGCCAGGGGATCTCCTCCGACAAGGTAGGCATCACCGGGTTCTGCATGGGCGGTCGGGTGACATTCCTCACCGCCGTTAGCCGCCCGGTGGGCGCAGCGGTCACCTACTACGGCGGGGCCATCGTCACCGACGGTTTCACTCCCGGCATGCCCAAGCTGGCCGACCGCCACGGCGACCTCCAGTGCCCCTGGCTGGGCTTGTTCGGCGACCTCGACGGCATGATCCCCGTCGAGGGTGTGGAGCAGCTTCGATCCGACCTTCAGGGCAACGCTCAGCCCACCGAGATTGTGCGCTACGCGGAGGCCGACCACGGGTTCTTGTGCGACGAGCGTCCGTCGTACAACGCCGACGCTGCCGCCGACGGCTGGGCGCGTATGGCAGCCTGGTTCGGCACGCATCTATCGTGACCGCCGGTCAAGAGAAAATCGGGGTTATCGGCTCGGGGGTGATGGGATCGGGCATCGCCCAGGTGATGGCCATTGCTGGCCACCCAGTGGTGGCTTTTGACATCGACCCCGACGTGGTGGCCGCGGCCGCCGGTCTGGTGGCCGAGGGCCGCTTCGGCATCCAAGGAGCAGTGGCCCGGGGCAAGATGACCGAGGGCGAGGCTGAGGCTGCGCTGGCCCGTATCGACTTCACCACCGACCGGGATGCGGCTGCGGGCACCGATGTGATCATTGAGGCGGTCCCCGAGCGGCTCGACCTCAAGATCCAGCTGTTCCGCGACCTCGACCGGCAGTGCCCTGAGCACACCATCTTGGCCTCCAATTCCAGCGGCTATCCGGTGCAGGCCCTAGCGGTGGCCACTGATCGGGCCGATCGGGTGATCGGATGGCACTGGGCATCGCCGCCCCCGGTGATGAAGCTGGCCGAGATCGTGCGGGCGCCCCAGACATCCGACGAGACCACCGAGACCATTTGCCGACTGGCCGCCGCCGCGGGCAAGAACCCCGTGGTGATCAAGGACTCGGCTATGAGCTGGGGATACGTTACCAACCGGGTGTATGGGGCCATGATCCGGGAGGCCAACGCCGTGGTGGCCGAGGGCGTGGCCAGTCGGGAGGAAATAGACCAGCTTATGGTGGACTGCTTCCGGTGGCCGTCAGGTCCCTACGGCATGGTCTCCGGTGCTACCACGGGCTGGAAAGCCGGCAAAAAATAGACCCAGAAAAGAGGTTTTCATGAGGGCAGCACTGCTGGCATCTCCGGCGTCGCCATTGGTGATGGCCGATGTGCATTGCGTCGATCCGGGACCAGGGCAGGTGCGGGTGCAGGTCACTCACTGCGGCCTGTGCCATTCCGATCTAACCATGATCGACGCCCCCGAGATGATGACCCCAATCATCCTGGGCCACGAGGCGGCCGGAATCGTCGACGCGGTGGGCCCTGGAGTGGGCACGCTGGCTCCGGGCGATCATGTGATGCTGTCGCCATTCGGGCCGTGCGGGACGTGCTATTGGTGCGTTCGGGGAGAAATGACCTTGTGCGCGGCGGCCTCGTCGATGTTCATGGGCACCATGCCCGATGGTTCGATTCCCTTTTCAATGGACGGCCAGCCGGTGTACCGAGGCCTAGGGGTGGCCGGATTCGGGGAGCTGACCATTGTGGCCGAATCAGCCGCGGTGAAGATCGACCCCGACGTGCCCTTGGAAGTGGCCGCAGTGATCGGTTGTGCCATCCAAACTGGCGTCGGCGCGGTGCTCAATACCGCCAAGGTGGAAGAAGGGGCAACCGTGCTGGTGATGGGCCTGGGCGGCGTGGGCATGTCAGTGGTGCAAGGCGCTCGCCTGGCTGGTGCGTCGCGCATCTTTGCCTCCGACCCGGTGGCCGACCGCCGAAACGCCGCGGTGGCCTTTGGGGCCACCGATCTGCTCGATCCGAATGAGACCGAAGTGGTGGCCCACGTGCAAGAGGCCACTCGCGGCATAGGAGTGGACTACGCCTTTGATGCCGCTGGAGCCGGCCCGCTGGTGGAGGCCGGGTTGGCCGCCACCCGAAACGGCGGCACCACGGTGATGGTGGGCGCGCCCGCCTTAGAGCACACCGTGACCATCAACCCCGCGGTGATGTACCTCACCGCCGAGAAAAAGCTGCTTGGCTGCCTGTTTGGCGGCTGCAACTCCCAGCGGGAGGTTCCTCGTCTGTTGGCTTTGTGGCAGAACGGCCGCCTGGACTTAGAGCCCATGATCACTGCCCGTCGCCCCATCGATGAGATCAATGCTGGCCTCGACGACCTTCGAGCCAGCATCGGCATCCGAACGGTTTTCAACCTGAGTTGACCAAGGATGGTCGGCGCGTTTAGTCGTCGTGGCGGAAGGTGATACTGAGGCGGGGGGCGGTGAGGCGGGAGAGCTTGGGTACGGCGTGTTCGAAGCGATGCTGACAGGTGCCGCCCATCACGAGGAGGTCGCCAGAGCCGAGCACGAACCGGCGGGATTGGCCGCCTCCGATGGGACGGAGCAGGAAGGGGCGGGCTGCGCCCAGCGACACCAGGCCGACGATGGGTTGGCTCATGACTCGTCCGATCTTGTCGGCGTGCCAGGCCACGCTGTCGCGCTCGTTGCGGTAGAGGTTGATGCCGACTCGGGTGAAGGCCTTGTGGTAATAGACGCTTAGCATCGCGGAAATATCGCCGATCACTGGGACCGCAGACCCCAGGTGGTCGGTATGGATATGGGCCGACAGGCGGGGAACATCCACCATGTTCTCGTACATGGGTCGCCGCTCGGCCTTAAGGGGAACGGTGGCAACCAACGTGTCCAGCAGGGTGTCTCCTCCCCGTACAAATCCGGTCATGGTGTCGACCCACGCCTCGTTGCTCAGTTCTACCCGTTTCACTGCCAGTTCCAGCGCGACGGGCTCCTCAACGCTCCATAGCGCAGGCTGCACGACCGCGCCGGATGGTGGGGAAGCAGCCGACATGGGCCGACCACTCTACGAACGACCAGTGACAGTTTGATTTGGGTCAGCTCGACGTGCTGCGGATCAGGCGGGCCAATTGGGCGACCACCTGGCCAATAGGGGGTGGCTCGCCACTGGCCAGGGGATCGAGAGTGAATTCGACGCGGGTATCACCACAGGAAGTAGAGCCGCCGCCGGACGTAACAGTGGCGGCCAGCTGGCACACAACCCCATTGTCGGCGGTGAACGTCACCTGCACGATGCCAGCGTCGCGGTCGATGTAGCTCACCTCGCCCAGCTGGTGTCCGGCTTCCACCAGTCGGATGAACACGTCACCGGGAGGGAGCAGCAGCGTCATGCTGTCGTCGGTTGTGGCGGGAGAGGATAGATCGGGCTGAGGAGGCCTTGGCGGGGGAGGGGACTGGGTCCCGGCCCGTTGGAGCCAGTGATAGGCCTCTGTGATGCGGGCCGCCACTGCGGTGCTGCCCCCGGCATCGGGATGGGCCTGGCGGATCAGCGCGCGATAGGCCCGGTTGATGTCGTCAGCCCGGGCTCCCTTTTCCAGCCCCAGCGTCCGCAACGCCCGCTCCCGGTTCACCCCGCAAGCGTAGGGGGTGGGGCAGGTCTCAGTTTTCGGCGAGGAAGTCCAGGATGGTTGGGAAGGCGGTGGGGTCTTGCATCATGAAGATGTGGCCGCCGTCGAAGGTGGCGAGGTGGGCGTTGGGGATGCGGTCGCGCAGAAGTTCGCTGTTGCGCAGGGGGGCGATGCCGTCGTGGATGCCAGCGCACACCAGGGTAGGCATGTCGATCTCACCCAGGCGGTCCACCACGTCGTGGCCCCGGCGGGCCTCCAACTGCCCGAGCGCGCCGGGAGTGTTGAGCGGCAGGGCCGGGCCATCCGGGCGGGCGGCGGTCACGAAAACCTCTACTCCAGGAGGCAGCGGGCCTCCTCGCTCATAGCGGGTGTCCATAATCTCCAGCGCCACCTCGCCCCGTTCGTCAGGATCGAGGTCGGCCAGAGTGTGCAGAGGCCACGAGCTGTAGTCCGGGCCGCCGGGTGACGTGCAGTTCAACACCAGCTTGCTGATGCGCCCGGGATGGAGCACAGCCATGTTCATGCCCACCATCCCGCCGAAGCTGGTTCCCACCACCGGCACTGAGTCCCAGCCCAAGAAATCCAGGAAAGCGACGGCATCGGCGGCGTAGTCGGCCATGGTCCAGGGCATCGGCGGTGTGGAGGTCTGGCCCAGGCCCCGCTGGTCATAATGAGCCACGGTGAAGGCCTCATTGAGCGGATTCAGGTCGGGCGCGGTCATACGCAGGTCGCCGCCACTGCCGCTGATGTTGAGCAAGGGCGGCCCCGACCCGTGCAGCTCGAAGTAGAGGTCGAGGTCGCGGGCTTTGGCTATCGGCATCGGCTTATGTTGTCACGGCCCTCAGCTAGCCGGGGGATCAGACAAAAGCGGAGGCGAAAACCAGCGAGACGATGGTCATCACCTTGATGAGGATGTTCATGGACGGCCCCGAGGTGTCCTTGAAGGGGTCGCCTACGGTGTCGCCCACCACAGCGGCCTTGTGGGGCTCAGAGCCCTTGCCGCCGTGGGCGCCGGCCTCGATGTACTTCTTGGCGTTGTCCCAAGCGCCGCCGGCGTTGGCCATGAAGATGGCCAGGGCGAAGCCGGTTACCAGAGCGCCGGCCAGGAAGCCGCCCAGGGTGTCGACGTCGATGAACCCAAGCACCAGGGGCACGATTACAGCCAAGGCACCAGGGGCTAGCATCTCCCGCAGCGAGGCCTGGGTGGAGATGGCCACACACCGTGCGGAGTCGGGCTTTACACCTTCGGCACCGTCGCGCAGGCCAGGGATCTCTCGGAACTGGCGGCGGACTTCTTCAATCATCTTGTTGGCGGCGCGGCCTACCGCGTCGATGGTGAGGGCGGCGAACAAGAACGGGAGCATGGCTCCGAGGAAGAGCCCGATGAATACGTCCACTTTGCCCACATCTAGCGAGAGCACGAAGGTTGGATCTTCGAGCTGGAGAGCCACCTCGAAGGTCTTGAATAGAGCTAGTGCGGTAAGGGCGGCCGAGCCCACGGCGAACCCCTTGGCGATGGCGGCAGTGGTGTTGCCCAGTGAGTCGAGGGCGTCGGTTACATCCCGCACCTTGGGATCGAGCTTGGACATCTCGGCGATGCCTCCGGCGTTATCGGCAATGGGGCCGTAGGCATCCACCGACACCACCACCCCGGTGGTGGCCAGCATCCCGATGGCGGCCACCGCGATGCCGTAGATTCCGGCCCCGGTGGTGTCGCCCAGCGTCTGCTGGCCGCCCCAGTAGGCCACCAGCACACCGGCGCCAATCAAGATGACCGAGGCGGCCACAGACACCATGCCTGCGCTGATCCCCGAAAGCACGGTGGTGGCCGGACCGGTCTCGGACTGCTGGGCGATCTTGCGGACCGGAGCGTAGTGGTCGCTGGTCCAGATTTCGGCCACCTTGCCAATGGCCCAGCCCACGGCCAGACCGCCGATCACCGAGATGGGCAGCCCCCACCAGCCATCGAAATCGTCGCCGGTGAAGAACCACAGGCCGACCAGGATGGTGCCGATCACGGTGAGGCCCATAGCCACGTTGGTGCCCATGTGGAGCTGACGGGACAGGCTCTTCACGTCAGCTTGGGCGCTGCCTCGCACCGCGAACGAGCCCACGATGGCGGCCAGCATCCCCACGAAGGCCACAGCCAGGGGGAACATGAGCTGGGCCAAACCGATGTCGCTGCCGGTGGCTTCGCTGCCGGCCACCGCGAATGAAAATGCGGTGAGTGCGATGGGGGCGATGATTGACCCGCTGTAGCTCTCGAACAGATCGGCGCCCATGCCGGCCACATCGCCCACGTTGTCGCCCACGGCGTCGGCGATGGTTGCAGGGTTTCGGGGGTCGTCCTCGGGGATCCCGGCCTCGACCTTGCCCACCAGGTCGCCGCCTACATCGGCAGCCTTGGTGTAGATGCCTCCGCCCACGCGGGAAAACAAGGCGATGGAGCTGGCCCCGAGCCCGAAGGCAGTGAAGATCTCGAACGGGTCGTCCACGCTGAGCCACTCCACAAAAAGTAGATAGGTAAAGGCTAGGCCCAGGAGGCTCAGACCAGCTACGGAGAAACCCATGACTGCGCCGCCTCGGAAGGCCAGCGGCAGAGCCTTGGCCGGACCCTCAGAGGCGGCTTGGGTGGTGCGGGCATTGGCCATGGTGGCCACCTTCATCCCCACGTACCCGGCAGTGGCCGAGAGCGCCGCACCCAAGATGTAGCTGATGAAGGTGAGCTCCACGCCGGTGAGCACGGGAATAAGCACTGCCATGATGACCACGAATCCGGCCACCCAGGTGTACTCCTGCTTGAGAAATGCTCGGGCCCCGGACTGGATCTCGTTCATGATCCTGACCATGAGGTCGTTGCCCGGCGGGGCCGACTTCACCAGCTTGTAGAAGAAGAAAGCGAGAGCGAGCGCAAGAATCGCGCTCAATCCGGCAAGGTACGGTACGGCGTCCACATTGACCCCCTGTTTGAGAGAACTAGGCGAAGTTAGCCAGCGACAATATGCCCTGCCAAGGTTGCCATTTGGGATAACCAATTTCGTGCAATTGGCGATAATCTGAAGCAGTGGTCAGCCTCAGCCGGATGCGGACCGAAGCCCGGGAGGCCCGCCGCTCATATCCAGATCCCCAGAGAGCGGCTCGGGCGGTTTCCAATGCGGTGACGTCGCTGGGGTGGCTCGATGGTGTGAAGCGGGTGTCGGCCACGGTGGCCGATGACGGCGAGTTGGATCCGGCTCCGCTGGTGATCGCCTGCCGGCTCCGGGGTATCGAGGTGTACTTCCCGGTGATGCGAGATCCCGCTCCCATCCAATTTGCCCCCGCCAGTCCCGACACTCCTTTCGTGTCCAACCGCTTTGGGATTCTTGAGCCCGACGTTGATGCAGAACTATTGGTGCCGGCCCGAGAGCTGGATGTGGTGTTCGCCCCTGTCGTGGTTTTCGACGCCGCGGGACACCGGGCGGGACGGGGTCAGGGCTACTATGACCGGGCGCTGTCCTTCTTGTTGAACGGACCTCGACCGGCCAAGCCGCTGGTGGTGGGGTTGGCCTATGAGTGTCAGCTAGTCGATGGGGTGCCCTCGCATCCCGGCGACGTGACCATGGACGCAGTGGTGACCGAGGAGCGGGTGAGGGTGTTCAGCTCGGGTCTTTCGCGTCGGTCCCGCAGGTGATGGACGCCGAAGCCCCAACCTCGTGGAGTGTTCGCACCCTCTCGGATTTTCAGTAAGGATGTAGCAGTGCGCGTCGTGGTCGTTGGTGCTGGCGAGGTGGGATCACATGTCGCTCAGATTCTGAGCGAGGAGAGCAACACGGTGGCGGTGGTGGAGGTCGACGCCAAGAAGCTGCACGACCTGGCCGAGGACCTCGATGTGCTGGCGGTTGAGGGAAGCGGCTCCCACCCCCACATTCTTCGAGAGGCGGGAATCCGCAAGGCCGACCTATTGGTGGCGGTCACCGCCAGCGACGAGGTGAATCTGGTGGCCTGCCTGTTGGCCAAGCAGCACGGAGTGGGGCGCACCATCGCCCGCATTCAGTCGCGCAACCTATGGGAGAAAGACGCCCGCGAGCTGAGAGAGGCGATGAAGGCTGACACCATCATCGATCCCGACGAAGAGACCGCCCACGAGATCATGGATTTGTTGTCATATCCAGGGGCTACCGACGTGACCGTGATGGCCGAGGGCGAGGTGTTCGTAGTGGGAGCCAAGCTCACGCCCGACGCTCCTTGGGCCAACCGGCGTCTGGCAGACATCGCTGAGGAGTACGAGCCCGACTGGGATTTCTTGGTGGCGGTGATCACCCGTGCGGGCGAAACCCGAATTCCCCGAGCTGATACCACCTTGGAGCCCGGCGACCTCCTGCGGGTGGTGTGCAAGCGGCGGGCCAGGGACACGCTGCTTCCGCTACTGGGTCTAGCGCCGGGCACCCACCGCCGGGTGATGCTGCTGGGTGGGGGCCGGACAGCCGAGATCGTGGCCCGGCGACTGAGCGAGCGCCACGCCGAGGTGGTGCTCATAGAGCGGAATCTAGAGCGGGCCCAACAGTTGAGCGAGGAGCTCGACGCAGTGCTGGTGATCCACGGCGACATCACCGACGCCGAGCTGTTGGAATCCGAAGACATCGGCAAGTTCGACGCAGTGATCGCTCTCACCGGCAAGGACGATGCCAACATTCTGGCCTGCCTGTACGCCAAGTCGATGGGAGCGGACGAAACCATCGCCGTGCTCCACAACCTGGCTCTGCGCACGCTGCTGCGGGATGTGGGAATCGATGTGGCGTTGTCGCCCCGCACGGCCAGCGCCAACGGCGTGCTCCGCTATGTGCGTGGTGAGGTGGCCCAGGTTGCTACCTACCTGTCGGGCGATTTCGAGATCATTGAGGCCGAGATCAAGTCGGGGTCGGCGGCCGATGGTGCAGTTGTGAACAAGTTGGGCCTGCCCAAAGATGTACTCATAGGCGCCTACGTGCGCGACGGAAAGCCGCAGATCGGCCGGGGCCGCAGCCAGCTTCGCAAAAGAGATCACATTGTGGTCTTTGCCCGTCCCGACACCATTGACGAAGTGAAGCGCTTCTTCGGGTGAGCAGTCGATGAGCGACCCGTCTCGGGTTCGCTTTCCCTGGCACCGCTCCGCGGTCAGAGTGCTGACCACCGTGGTGGCCGGGGCAGCTTCATTAGTAGTGATATCCACGGTGGTGTACCTGGCCTCGGGAGAGATATCCCGGTTAGACGACGCCATCTTCGAGTCGATGGCCGGGTTCACCACCACCTCGCTCACCGTGGTGGACCCCGAGGCACTGCCCGCCTGGCTGCTCGCTTGGCGGGCTTTGACCCAGTGGTTGGGAGGGTTGGGCGGCTTGGCGTTCGCCCTGGTTGTGGTGCCCGCCTTCGGGGGACAGCGGCGGTTGAGCGAGGTGGCCGAGGGCCGGGGCCGCAAGGTTGTGCTGGCGAGGACATGGTCGCACAACACCCAACGAGTGGTCTCAGCCTATGTGGGCTTCACGGTGCTGGTGTTTGCGGCCTATGCCGCAGCCGGCATGGGTGCCTTCGATGCCGCCACTTTCAGTCTCACCACGGCCTCCACCGGTGGATTCGCCAACTACCGCGACTCATTCGCCCACTTCGATTCGGCGGCAATCGAGTGGGTGGGCGCCGGAGCAATGGCCCTAGCCGGCGTGTCGGTGGCCGCGCTGGTCTGGATGGTGCGGGGGCAGGTCCAGGCTCTGTGGCGATCGACGGAGCTGAAGCTCTACGCCTGCCTGATCCTCGGGGCGACGGTGCTAGTGACGGCTTGGACGTGGACCGATACCGGCGGGGGTGCGGACACCATTCGAGAGTCGTTGTTCGCTGTCACGTCGTCCATCAGTACAACCGGCTTCCGAACCGCTGATTGGGGCCATTGGGTGGCCGCCCCCCAGATCCTGCTGCTGGTGCTCATTGGGATGGGCTCAATGGCGGGCTCGGCCGGGGGAGGATTCCGGCTGCTCCGGGCAATCGAGATCTTCGGCATCGTACGGCGGGAACTGGTGATGCAACTCCATCCCCGGGCGGTGGTACCGGTGAGGGTATCGGGGGCGGTGGCTTCGGAGGCATCGCTCACCCGTGTCCACAACTTCCAGATCCTATGGGTGCTGGCCATTGCCTTCGGCGTGTTCGGCATCGCTTCACTGGGGGGAGATATGCCCACCGCGGTATCAGGCTCGATCTCTGCCTTGGCTACCGCCGGACCTGGCTTGGGTGATCTCTCGGGCTTCGCCGACGCCACGGTGCTGGCGGCCCCAGCCCGGGGGGTGTTGATCGCCTTGATGTTTTTGGGCCGGCTTTCGATCTACCCGGTGGTAGTGGTGATCGGCTGGGGTATAGGCGAGATCCAGCGATTGAGGCTGCGGCTATGAGGCTGGGACGATGAGGTTGGGGCCATGACCATGGTGTTGTCGACAGTCCGCCAGGTTAGGGCGGTTGCCAAAGGCGCCGTCCACCAACTGCTAGTGGACCGACCCTGGAATGTGACCAGCAGAGTGGGGTTCGTAGTGGGCCTCGGATTGCTGTTCTTGGTGCCGGGGATGCTGCTCGCCACCCTGATCGAGTGGGGGTCGTCAACATCCAACAGCGAGGTGTCTCTCGGTTTGGGAGCACTGGTCACGGTGGCTGCCGGGGTGCTGCTGGTGACGTTCACCCGATTGGATGAGGACTTGCCGCCCGCGTCGGTGTTTGCCGCGGTGGCATGGACGTGGATCAGCTGCTCGTTCTTCGGGGCATTGCCGCTGTGGTTCTCTGGCGCGCTAAGCAGCTTCGACAACGCGCTGTTCGAGGCGGTGTCGGGCATGACCGCCACCGGCTCCACCGTGCTCAGCCCTATCGAGGGGACGGGCCGGGGCGTACTCATGTGGCGCCAGATCATGCAGTGGTACGGCGGCATGGGCATGGTGGTGCTGGCAGTGACCATTCTGCCGTTTCTCGGCGTTGGAGGTTTGAGCCTTATCACCGTGGAGGCCCCCGGGCCGACCTCCGACCGCCTGGCGCCTCGGGTGAGCTCAACCGCCCGGCGGCTGTGGGCACTCTATGGCGGCATCACCGTGGCAATAGCGGCGGCCTTGATGATCACCGGTCTCAGTCTGTATGACGCAGTGGCCCACGCCTTCACCACCGCTGGCACGGGCGGCTTCTCGCCCTACGACCACTCCATCGGGCACTTCGACAGTACGGCGGTAGAGGCCGTAATGATGGCCGGAATGCTGATAGGCGGGGTGAGCTTTACCCTCCACTGGCGGGCCGCGTCGGGCAATCCCCGGGCCTATGGGCGGTCGTCAGAGTTCCGCACCTATCTCATTGCGGTCGGAGCGGCGGCGGTGGTTATGTCATTGCTGAATTGGGCGGACGACCTGTCCGATCTGCCCAACAGCTTCCGCAACGGGTTCTTTGGTGCTGTCACGCTGAGCACCAGCGGTGGATTCGCCAACGCTTCTGACGCCAATCCAGGGGGCGATTTCGCCGCTTGGACTCCAGGTGCGCAGGCCCTGCTTTTGCCGCTGATGGTGATGGGGGGCATGACTGGCAGCACTGCTGGCGGGCTGAAGGTGTTGCGGGCCCAGGTGATGGCGAAGTACATGAGGGTGGGGCTATTGAGGGTGAAACACCCTCAAGTGGTGGCCCGGGTGAAGTTGGGTCAAAGGGCGGTGTCCGAGCCGATTCTCCAGCGGGTGGCAGGGCTGGTGGCCCTCTACGCGTTGTCAGCGCTGGTGGCCACCTTTGTGCTGGCCGCACTGGGTGAAGACCTGATTACTTCGTCGTCTGGAGCCATCAGTGCATTGAGCAATATGGGGCCGGCCTTGGGCGACGCCGGGCCCACCTCCAATTACTTGGTGTTCACCCGTCCAGCCCGAGGGGTGCTGATGGCGCTCATGCTCATCGGCCGATTGGAGTTCTTCGCCATCTTCTTGGTGGTGGTATCAGCCTACGAACGGACTCGTCGGCTGCACCGAGTCAAGTTGCGACGCTGAGGAACGCGCCGAGGGCCAGCGCGAAGTCGAGGGGATCCTGGGCTCCGCACATCTCACGAGCTGAGTGCATGGAGAGTTGGGCCACGCCGACATCGACAGTGGTCACCCCGATAGCCGACGCGGCGAAGGGCCCGATTGTGCTGCCACAGGGCAAGTCGCCACGGTGGACGTAGAGCTGGTGGCCCACGCCGGCCTTCTCGCAGGCGGCGGCGAATGCGGCTTCGCCCACCGCGTCGGTGGCATAGCGCTGATTGGCGTTGCGCTTGATCACCGGCCCGTCGCCCATGGCGATGTGGTGGTCGGGCTCGTGGCGATCGGGGTAGTTGGGATGGGTGGCGTGGGCCCCGTCGGCCGAAACGCACAGTGACCGGGCCAGCGCGGGATGCAACGCGCCCCGGCTGCCAGCAATCCGCTCCAGCACGGTGGGCAGCAGGGTCGACGCCGCCCCTTGAGCCGAGGTACTGCCCACCTCCTCATGGTCGAACAGGCATAGCACCGCGCTGGGAGGCGAGTCGGCTGGGGCGTCGATCAGAGCCTGGAGCCCTGCCCAACACGACACCTGGTTGTCGATGCGGGGAGCATGGATGAAGTCGCCGTCGATCCCGGCGACTGTCGACGGAGTGAGGTCATGGAGCATGGCGTCCCAAGCCAGCACTTCGTCGGCCTCGACACCGGCCGCCTCGGCCGCTATCGAGGCGAATTCCCCAGGAGTGCGCAGCCCCAGCCCCCAAACGGGGACGATGTGGGTCTGGGGATTGAGCAGCAGGCCCTCCTTCCTGATCTCCCGGTCGAGATGTATGGCCAACTGGGGGACGCGGAGCACGGGCTGATCGATGCGGAACAGCCGTGTGCCCGCGGGGGTGGCCAACCGGCCAGCCACGCCAAGGTCGCGGTCCAGCCAGCTGTTGAGCAAGACGCCCCCGTACACCTCCACTCCGAGCTGCCGGTAGCCAGCCTGACCGGTGTCGGGCTGGGCGGTGATGCGTAGGTTGGGGCTATCGGTGTGGGCGCCGATGATGCGGAAGCCCGCATCGCAGGTCTGGTGCCGCCACGCCACCAAGCTGCCGCCGCGGCGCACGAAGCGGCTGCCCTCGGCGTCGGGCCAATCGTTGGCTTCATCCATTTCGGTGAACCCGGAAGACCGCAGGACGGCAGCCACCCGGTCGACCACATGGAATGGGGTTGGACAGGCGTCGATGAAGCCGAGCAGACCATCAATGCCGCGGATTTTGTTCACTTCAGCCACTCCAGCCCCATCATCAACAGACGAATCCACCCCGTAATCATGCCTCTTGGGAGTCTCTGGAGCAGAACAGACTTGGTAGGGGACCGGGCTACAGCGGTAAAATTGCCCCCCTGCCGCTGGCCAATGTCGTCTCGGCGCGCACTCCAAACACGCCGCAAACACGCTGGAAAGGACGCAATGAGGAACTGGCCGCAGCTGCCACATCCCCAGGGCCTCTACGACCCCCGCAACGAGCACGACAGCTGCGGAGTCGGATTCTTGGTGGACCTGAAGGGCAGGCCGCGCCACGAGATCGTGTCGGTGGGCTACGGAGCGCTGTGCAACCTCCAGCATCGAGGAGCCCTGGGTGCAGAGGTGAACACCGGGGACGGAGCAGGGCTGTTGATCCAGGTGCCCGACGACTTCTACCGCCAGGTGTGCGACTTCGATCTGCCTCCGGCGGGGCAGTATGCCACCGGCATCGGCTTTCTGCCCGACGCTCCCGACGCCGCCGCCCATGCTCGGGGGGCCATGGATGCCATCGCCCAGGAGGAAGGGCTGACCTCACTGGGATGGCGGGAGGTGCCCACCTGCCCTGAGGAATTGGGGGCTGGGGCCCTGGCCACAATGCCGTCGTTCTGGCAGCCCTTCTACAAGGGCGACGGGCTAGACGCCGATGCCCTCATGCGGCGCGCGTACGTAGTCCGCACCCGGATCCGCAACGAGGTCTCCTATGAGACTGATGACCAGGCCGATGTCGGTGCGCTGGGCTCCAAGACCCGCAAGCTGACCTATGGCTATTTCGCCAGCCTGTCCAACCGGACCATCGTGTACAAGGGCATGCTCACCACTCCGCAGCTCGGAGAGTTCTACCCCGATCTGGGCGACAACCGGGTGACCAGTGCCTTGGCCATGATCCACTCCCGGTTCTCCACCAACACCTTTCCATCCTGGCCGCTGGCCCATCCCTACCGCTTCATCTCCCACAATGGTGAGATCAACACGGTGCAGGGCAACCGCAACTGGATGCGGACCCGAGAGGCGCTGTTGAGCTCGCCCCATCTGCCCGGCGACCTGGAGCGGCTGTTCCCAGTGTGCGCCGAGGGGGTGAGCGACACCGCCAGCTTCGACCAGGTGCTGGAGCTGCTGTACATGGGCGGCTACTCACTGCCCCAGGCAGTGCTGATGATGATCCCCGAACCGTGGGAGAACCATGAGTCGATGTCGCCTGAACTGCGAGCCTTCTACCGCTATTACGCCTCACTGATGGAGCCGTGGGACGGTCCGGCCGACATCGTGTTCAGCGACGGCACCCTGATCGGCGCGGTCCTCGACCGCAACGGCCTGCGTCCTTCCCGCTATTGGGTCACCGACGACGACCTGGTGATCATGGCCTCTGAGGTCGGGGTAATGGACGTCGATCCGGCAGCCATCGTGGAGAAGGGCCGCTTGCAGCCGGGACGGATGTTCTTGATCGACACCTCAGAGGGCCGCATCGTCCGGGACACCGAGATCAAGGCGAAGCTGGCTTCAGCCCACCCCTATGGCCAGTGGTTGGCCGACAACCAGGTGGACCTCGACGACTTGGTCGACCGGGCCCAGCCCGAGCCGGACGAGACGCCGTTGCTGATCCGCCAGCAGATGTTTGGCTACACCCATGAGGAACTCAAGATCCTGTTGGCCCCGATGGCCCGCGACGGCAAGGAAGCCCTGGGGTCGATGGGCACCGACACCCCGGTGGCCGTTCTTTCCAATCGGTCCCGACTGCTGTACGACTACTTCCAGCAGCTCTTTGCCCAGGTGACGAATCCGCCACTGGACGCCATCCGGGAGGAGATCATCACGGCCACTTGCGGTTGGCTCGGCCCCGAAGGCAATCTGCTCGATCCCCAGCCTGAGTCGTGCCGCCAGATCTTCACCCCTCATCCGGTGATCACCGACCAGCAGCTGGCCAATTTGGTGCAGGTAGACGGACCCGACGGGCATGATCATTGGTCCACGGAGGTGGTGCCGTGCCTATACGCGGTGGACGACGGGGGGCCGGGGCTCCGCATCGCCATCCAGCGCATTCGCGAGCAGGTCAGCCGGGCCATTGAGGCGGGCAAGAACATCATTGTGCTATCAGACCGGGGGGCCAGTCCCGACTCGGCTCCGATCCCCTCACTGCTGGCCACCGCGGCGGTACACCACCATCTCATTCGGGAGAAGACCCGGACCCGAGTAGGGCTCGTGGTGGAGACCGGCGATGCCCGGGAGGTGCACCACATCTGCCTGCTGCTGGCCTACGGGGCAACTGCCATCAACCCGTACCTGGCATTCGAGACCATCGACCAGATGATCGACGAGAACTTGTGCGGCTTCTCGCCCGATGACGACAAGGCGAAGGCCCACCGCAACTACATCAAGGCCTGCGACAAAGGGGTGCTCAAAGTCATGTCCAAGATGGGCATTTCCACGGTGAAGTCGTATGTGGGTGCGCAGATCTTTGAGGCCATCGGCTTGGGGCACCCCATCATCCAAGAGTGCTTTACCGGCACCGTCAGCCGCCTGGGCGGTATCGGCTTTCCGCAGCTTGCCGAAGAAGTGCGGCTTCGCCACCGCATCGCCTATCCCGAGAACCCCGATGAGCGGGCTCACCGCACCCTGGAAGGGGGAGGGGAGTACCAGTGGCGCCGGGAGGGGGAGTACCACCTGTTCAACCCTGAAACGGTGTTCAAGCTTCAGCACGCCACCCGGGAGAAGCGCTACGACATCTTCAAGCAGTACACCGAGAAGGTCGACGCCCAATCGGAGCGCTTGGCCACTCTCCGGGGGCTGTTCCGATTCCGCGGCGGGCTGCGAGAGCCGATTCCTATCGAGGAGGTGGAGCCGGTCTCCAGCATCGTAAGCCGTTTCTCTACCGGGGCCATGTCGTATGGATCGATCTCGGCCGAGGCCCACGAGACCCTGGCCATCGCTATGAACCGCATCGGGGGCAAGTCGAACACCGGCGAGGGAGGAGAGGATCCTGCCCGCTATGTGCCCGATCCCAACGGTGATCTGCGCCGCTCGGCCATCAAACAGGCCGCTTCGGGGCGATTCGGCGTCACGAGCGAGTATCTGGTCAACAGCGACGACATCCAGATCAAGATGGCCCAGGGGGCCAAGCCGGGCGAGGGAGGCCAGCTACCCGGCCACAAGGTGTGGCCGTGGATCGCCGAAGTGCGCTATTCCACCCCCGGGGTGGGGCTCATCTCCCCGCCGCCCCACCACGACATCTATTCCATCGAGGATTTGGCCCAGCTCATCCACGATCTGAAGAACGCCAACCCCACCGCTCGCATCCATGTGAAGCTGGTGTCGGAGCTGGGAGTGGGCACGGTGGCTGCCGGGGTGTCCAAAGCCCATGCCGATGTGGTGCTCATCTCGGGCCACGACGGCGGTACCGGGGCTTCTCCGCTGACCTCCATCAAGCACGCGGGCACTCCCTGGGAGCTAGGCCTGGCCGAGACCCAGCAGACGCTGCTGTTGAATCGGCTACGGGACCGGATTGTGGTGCAGACCGACGGCCAGCTGAAGACGGGCCGGGATGTGATGGTCGCCGCGCTGCTAGGAGCCGAGGAGTTCGGGTTCGCCACCGCGCCGCTGGTGGTCATGGGATGCGTGATGATGCGGGTCTGTCACCTGGATACCTGCCCGGTAGGGGTGGCCACTCAGGATCCTGAGCTGCGCAAGAAGTTCACCGGTGAGCCCGAGTTCGTCATCAATTTCATGGAGTACATCGCCGAGGAAGTGCGCGAACTACTGGCCATGCTCGGCTTCCGCACCTTGGCTGAGGCCATCGGTCGCGTGGAGTGCCTGGACGTGAGCGACGCGGTGGATCACTGGAAGGCATCTGGACTCGACCTGTCGCCCATCCTGTACGCCCCTGACATCGATCCAGGGGACGACCGGCACTGCACGCAACCCCAGGATCACGGCCTCGACCGCGCCCTCGACCAGCAGCTGATCTTGATGGCCGAGTCCGCTTTGGAAGACGGCCTCCCAGTAGAGATTGACCTGCCCATCGGGAACGTGAACCGAACAGTGGGCACCATGCTCGGCCATCAAGTGACGTCGAAATGGGGGGCCGACGGTCTGCCCGACGACACCATTCGCATCAACTTCTCCGGATCGGCGGGCAACAGCTTCGGGGCGTTTCTGCCCCGAGGCATCACCATGAGACTGACCGGCGATGCCAATGATTATGTGGGCAAGGGACTATCGGGTGGGCGAATCATTGTCACCACCTATCCGCAGGCCCAGTTCATCGCTGAGGAAAACGTGATCGCGGGCAACGTCATCGGCTACGGCGCCACTAGTGGTGAGCTGTTCTTGCGAGGGCTGGTGGGGGAGCGGTTCTGTGTCCGCAATTCGGGGGCTGTCGCGGTGGTGGAAGGAGTTGGCGACCACGGCTGCGAGTACATGACCGGCGGACGAGCCGTGGTGCTCGGTCCCACCGGGCGGAACTTCGGCGCTGGCATGTCGGGCGGAATCGCCTACGTGCACGACCCCGATGGCCTGTTCCCCTCCAAGGTGAACCTGGAGATGGTGGACTTGGAGTCGCCCGACGACGGAGACCAGGAGTGGCTTCGGGATCGCATCAGCCAGCACATGGTGAACACCAATTCCGAGGTAGCCGAGCGCATTTTGGCCAACTGGGCCACCGAGGCAGACCAGTTTGTGAAAGTGATGCCCAAGGACTACAAGCGGGTGCTGGGGGCACTGGCCGAAGCCGAGCGGACCGGCACCGATGCGCAAGCAGCCATCATGGCGGCCTCCCATGGATAGGGTCAGGCAGGAAACTCATCGTGAACGGGTGCCGTTTCTGCTCCTGAAGGCGGCTTCCCATGGGTGATATCCGGGGGTTCATCAAACACGGTCGAGAGCTGCCGGCCCGCCGAGCGGTGCCAGTGCGGATCAAGGATTGGCACGAGGTCTACCGGGACTTCGATGCCGATTCGGTGCGCACTCAGGCGTCGCGCTGCATGGACTGCGGGATTCCGTTCTGCAATAACGGCTGTCCGCTGGGAAACCTGATTCCCGACTGGAACGACCTCGTCTATCGAGACAACTGGCGAGAGGCCATCGAGCGGCTCCACGCCACCAACAACTTTCCTGAGTTCACCGGACGGCTGTGCCCGGCACCGTGCGAAGCGGCCTGCGTGCTGGGCATCAACGAGGACCCGGTGACCATCAAGCAGGTCGAGGTGGAGATCGTGGACCGGGCCTGGGAGGAGGGGTGGATTACCCCGGTGGTGTGCGACGACCGCACCGGCCGCTCAGCTGCGGTGGTGGGATCGGGGCCTGCGGGGCTTGCGGCGGCCCAACAGCTCACCCGGGCGGGACACGATGTGGTGGTGTTCGAGCGGGCCGACCGCATCGGCGGGCTGTTGCGCTACGGCATTCCCGAATTCAAGATGGAGAAACGCCACCTCGATCTCCGGTTGGCTCAGATGGAAGCCGAAGGCACAGTATTTCGGACCGGGTTAAACGTCGGGGTCGACATCAGCGCGGCTGAGCTGACTGAGCAATATGACGCAGTGGTGCTGGCCGGCGGGGCCACCCAGTGGCGAGATCTGCCCATTCCGGGCCGGGAGCTCGAGGGCATCTATCAGGCCATGGAGTATCTGCCACCGGCCAACCGGGTGCAGGAGGGCGACTTAGACGAGCATCCATTCTCGGCTGAAGGCAAGCACGTGATCATCATCGGCGGGGGCGACACCGGTGCCGACTGCCTAGGTACCGCCCACCGCCACGGGGCGGCCTCTATCCATCAGTTCGAGATCCTGCCCCGTCCACCCGTCGAGCGAGATGACTCCACTCCATGGCCCACCTGGCCGCTTATGTACCGATCGTCGTCGGCCCATGAGGAGGGCGGTACCCAGGTCTACGCCATCAACACGGTGGAGTTCACGGGATCGGGCGGCAAGGTAGAAGCGCTGCGCACGATTGATGTGCAGCAGTCGTTCGAGGGTGGACGGATGGCGTTCAACCCCATTGAGGGAACCGAACGGGAGTTCCAGGCCGATTTGGTGCTCTTGGCTATGGGGTTCACAGGCCCAGAGACCGGTGGTTTGTTAGACGATCTAGGGGTGGAGATCACCGACCGAGGCAATGTGGCCCGCGACGATAACTGGATGAGCACGGTGCCCGGCGTTTTCGTGGCTGGCGACATGGGCCGGGGCCAGAGTCTCATCGTGTGGGCCATTGCCGAAGGCCGGGCCTGTGCTGCCGCGGTCGACGAATACCTCACCGGCGACACCCTCTTGCCTGCCCCCTTAGTCCCAACCGCCCAGCAACTTCGCTAGAACGGGCGGGCGTCCAAGAAGTCCAGCGCGGCGTCGATAAAGTCGAACGATTTCGGGGTGGCGAAATGGTCGACGCCCCTGAGGACGACCAGGCGGGCATCGGGGAGCGCTTCGACCAGCTGGTCGGCGGGGTAGGCGAAATCCTGGTCGCCGACGACCACGAGGGTGGGCACGGCGACATCGGCCAGACAATCGGTGTCGAAGGCGGTGCGGCTGGCCAGAAGGGCGGCGAGTGCTTCCCGGTCGGCTTCGGGATCGTCGGCCAGGGTGGAGAAGTGGAGCGCCTCGGGGTTCTCGGGGTCGGGTTCCCCGGTAACGGCGTGAAGGATCATGCGGCTGTGGTCCTCATCCCGTTCAAACAGGTTCTTGCCCACCCCTGACACCACTAGCCGGTGGAATTGCTCCGGGGTCTTCGAGGCGATGGACAACAAGGTGTACGCGCCCAGTGAGAACCCGATGGCATCAATGGGCTCTTCGGGGAAGTGGTCGATCACATGCTGCTCAAAATCGGCGTAGCCCTCGGGATGATGAGGCTTGGGGGCGGTGCCATGGCCCATCAGATCCACCCCGATGACCTCTCGGCTCGCGTCGGCCAGGAGGTCGATCCAGGCGTTGTCTCCCCAAGTCCTCCGGGCCGAGCCGGCCAGTCCGTGCAGCAATGCGACCGCGGGTCCGCTCACGGCGCTCACCCTACTCATACCTGTTCGGGGAACTGCGATGCACGGCAAAAAGCAGGAGACCCCGAGTAGCCTCCCGGCCGAAACCGGTCGACTTCTCGGGGCCGTCCCGTTCGGTCTCGGTTCCCCGGTTGGCTTGCGCCCCCCGGTTCCCCGGTTCCCCGGTCCCTACCCCCCAGATCCTCACGGCACCTAGCCTCCTTCCCGGCCCTCGGCTTTCGGTGGTGCCACCGACTTCCTCGGCCCGTTCCAGCGGCCCTGCGGAACTCTGTCGAACCCTTGCCCTTTCGGGCTCCTGCTCGGTCAGCTACCTCCGCTTGTCTCTGGTAGGTGGGCATACCATAGCGCGGGAAAATGCCAGGTCAAGCAGAAAACCAAAATCCACAGGGTTTTCCACCGCTGCGAGTAGAAATCCCCAGAAAACCTGAAATTAACCACAGGGCAGAGCTCGATTTTGGGCCATAAGTGAGCTCTCAGTTCCACGCGCCGCGCGCGATCAACACTTCGCGCAACACCGTGGGTCGGTCGGTCATGATGCCGTCCACTCCCAAGTCGAGGAGTCGTTGCATCTCGTCGGCATCGTCAATGGTCCACACATGCACCGCCAGTCCTTGGGTGTGGGCTGCATCGACGAACCGCTGGTGGACTAGCGGAACTCCCTTGGCGGTCGGGGGAACCTGGGCGCAGGCGCCGGACTTGATCCTTATGGGCAGCCCGGTTGAGGCGGCTTGGAGTTGTCCGATCTCTTTGGGACTGAGTCCGGTACACAAATGGGGTCCGCCCAGCCGCCGGGCGACAGCCAGCCGGCGGCCGGAGAAAGATCCGACGCAAACCCGGTCGATAGCGTGGGACCGTTGGAGAGCGCCGATCAGCGGCACGGTGGCCTGGTCATGCTTGGGATCGACCGCGATCCGGAGATCGGGCCAGGCTTCCAACAGCTCCTCAAAGCGGGGGATGGCGTGACCTCCGCCAACCCGCACTGTTTCGAGATCTCGCCAGTCAAGGTCGGCAATGGCTTCCGGTCGGCCACTGAGCCGCTTCAGTCCCTCGTCGTGGAATGCCACCAGCACTCCGTCTCGGGTGGCGTGCACGTCGGTCTCGACATAGCGGTATCCAAGGTCGATGGCGGCGGCGAACGCGACCATGGTGTTCTCCGGACTCTCCGCGGCGCCGCCCCGATGGGCGATGGGGATCGGGCCATCGTGATCCAAGAACGGCCAAGTAGACACCAGCGAAAGCCTACTTGTCGGGATAAATTCACTATTTGTGGCTTGGGATCCCGCGGAGAAGTTCAGGCAACTGCTCCAAGACGAAGAGTTCGCGCTCCATGAGGGAGCGTTGTGCATTGCCGCCCAAGGCTGCCCAGACATGGACTTCGAAGCTGAGCTCGAGAAGCTGGACTCACTGGCTGATCGATGCGACCGCTCCTCCCGGGAGAAGATGCTGTTGTCGCTGTTCGGCGATCTGGGTTTTCACGGCAACCGGGGGGACTACTACGACCCTCGCAACTCGTTCCTCAACGAAGTGATGCGCCGGCGCACCGGCATCCCAATCAGCCTTGCCGTGCTCACCATCGCGATCGGCGATCGCACCGGCTATCAGTTTGAGGGCATCGGATTGCCCGGCCACTTCATGATTCGAGATCGCAACGAGCCTGAGGTGTTTATCGATGTGTTCGCAGGGGGAGCGCTGCTTGATGCCCAGAGCTGCGAAGAGCTCTTCCACCAGATCACCGGAGGGGACAAGGGCTTCCACCCCGCATATCTGGCCCCGGTCGACCACTCGTCAATCATGGAGCGGATGCTGGGAAATCTTCGAGCCATCTATGCCCAGAACAAGGACTACGCCAATCTGGAGTGGGTGCTGGAACTGCGCACAATGTGCCCATCGGTCCCATCCGACGAGGCCAAGCAACTCGGGATGATCAACATGGAGCGGGGCCGATTCGACGAGGCGGCCCGTCGGTTCGAGCAGTTGGCTCTCGTCGCCGAGGATGATGACGAAGAGCAGCTTCAGCGACTGGCCACCTTGGCTCGGGCCCGGATGAACTAGTGGTGTGTCTTGGGTTTGAGCGCGGGTGAACTGCTCGCCATAGACCGCTAAACCCAAGTCACACCACTAATCGGGCGGTAGCGTTAATCTCTGTGCCCCGTCGAACCAAGATCATCGCCACCATAGGCCCGGCATCGGAGTCACCCGAGGCGCTGCGGGCCATGGTGGACGCGGGTATGGACGTAGCTCGCATCGGGCTAGCCCATGGGACGCTGGATGAGGCTCTCGGCCGAATGCGACTCGTGCGCCAAGTGGCCCAGGAGGCTGGCCGACGGGTGGGGGTTCTGGTTGACTTGCCCGGCCCCAAGGTGCGCACGGCGAGCTTTGGACACGACGGCGTGGAGCTGCGGGCCGAAACCGAGGTGGAGATCAGGGTCGGCGATACCAAGAGCACCGCTGAGGTGGTGGAAGTGGACTACGAGAACCTTCTCCACGACATTGCCGCCGGTGACCAGGTTGCGCTGGGTGACGGGCAGGTGTTGTTGCAGGTTGTCGATGTTGGTGCCGACAAGGCCGTGGGAGTCATTCTCCACGGCGATGTGATCCACGGTCGTCCCGGTTTTCGAATTCCTTCTGACCGACTCAGCATGTCCACGCCGACACCAGAAGATCTTCAAGGCTTGGAGGCGTTCGTCGAGGAGTCCGTAGACCTGGTGGCCATCTCATTCGTTCGTTCCGGAGACGACATCCGCCGGGTGAATATGGAGCCCCACCCCGCTGGCCCGCTGGTGATCGCAAAGATCGAGACCCAGGCTGCCGTTCAGAACTTGGATGACATCATCGAGGCCTCAGCGGGGATCATGGTGGCCCGTGGCGACCTTGGCACCGAATGCCTGATGGAGGAGACTCCCCACCTCCAAAAGCGGATCATCCGGGATTGCATCGCGGGGGGATTGCCGGTGATCACCGCCACTCAGATGCTGGATTCCATGGTCCAGGCGTCGACGCCGACCCGGGCCGAGGTCTCGGATGTGGCCAACGCGGTGTTCGACGGCACCAGCGCGGTGATGCTGTCGGCCGAGACGGCCATTGGCGCCCACCCAGCATCGACCGTAGCCACCATGGCCCGGATCGCGGAGCGGGCCGACGAGGAGTTCGACTATGTCCGATGGGGAGAGAACATCCGCCGTTTGCGCATGACCGATGTGGATGCGCCCACGTCTGTCACTGACGCCATGACCGGGGCAGCTGCCACCGCGGCCAACGAATTGAACTTGGCGGCCATCGTGTGCATCTCAGCGTCGGGGTTCACCGTGCGCTCCATGGCTCGCTTCCGGCCCCAAACTGCCATATTGGGGTTCAGCACCTCTGAGCGCACTGTCCAGCAGCTGACGCTGAGCTGGGGGGTCACCCCCATGCGGGCCTTTGAATCAGGCAGCTACGAAGCCCGGGTATCGGAGGCCTTGAGCCTGGCCAAGGAAGCCGGGCACGTTGTCCCTGGAGACGTGGTGGCAGTGGTGGCTGGCATGACCGAAGCCACCGACGTGCTGCGCTTGGTGCGCGTCCACTGACCATAGAAGGATTGCGCCCATGACCGATGCGCCGGTGAATCTGACCCGGTCGGGCCCGCCCGAGACGATCTTGGATCCTGAGCCACCCCAAGCGGTGGCTGCGTTGGCTGAGGCGATGAGCCTGCCTGACGCTCAAAGGAGGGATGCCGTGGCCCAAGTCGTGGCCCGATTCCCCCGCTTCCTGGACGGCTGGGCCCGACTGGGGCTGCTGGCCCGCGACCAGGCAGAAGCCTATGCGGCTTTCCGGGTGGGATATCACCGGGGGTTGGACCGGTTGCGCCAGAATGGCTGGCGGGGATCCGGCTACGTGCGCTGGGCCCACGAGGTGAACCGGGGATTTCTGCGGGCCCTAGCTGGATTGCAGGCCACCGCGGCAGCCATCGGTGAGCGAGACGAGGAGGAGCGCTGCATGCTGTTCTTGCACCAACTCGATCCGTCTTGGCCCCCCGCGGACTGGAAGACCTGACGTGGCGGCACCGGGCGGCACGGGTCCCATCGGACCGTTTCCCGGCCATGTTGGGGATGATCCTGAGGCTCAAGACGCCTACGACCGACTCCGCAGGCGAGTTTTGTGGAGCCTGCCCTACGGGCTGTACGTGGTGGGGTCGCGGGCAGGAGAGCGACGCAATGGTATGACGCTCAACTGGGCCACCCAACTGGCCTTCGAGCCGAAGCTGGTGGGCATAGGGGTTGAGCATCCGGCCTACACCCACGAACTTATCTCTGAGGGCGGGGTGTTCAGCCTTTGCACGATCGCTCGAGACGACCGTGCCATCGTGCGCAAGTTCACCAAACCTGTTGAAGTGGACCTGGAGGCGATGACCCTCAATGGCTTTGCTTTCCATGATGGGGTTACGGGTGCCCCGATTCTTGACTGCGCCCCTGCCTTTCTGGATTGCGAAGTACGTGATGCGGTAATCACCGGAGCTCACACCCTGTTCATCGGAGAAGTTGTGGACTGTGGCTTCCAGCACGACGAGGACACTCCGGTGCTACGGATGGAGGACACCCGAATGAACTATGGCGGCTAGCAGAAGCTTGCCGCAGTTCACCGGGGCGGTGCTGGCGGGGGGCCGGAGCCGGCGGATGGGAACCGACAAGGCGTTCATCGAGGTGGAGGGCAGAAGGTTGATCGACTGCGCTTTGGATGCCTTGGCCGACGCCTCGCAGCGTCTGATCGTCGGGGGCAGTGACCCCCGGCTGGCGAACGCGGCGGGCTCAGCCGGGAGCGAACACGTTGCCGACCGCTGGCCCGGTGAAGGACCGCTCGGAGCGGTGGCCACTGCGCTGGGTCTGGCCCATCATCCGGTGACAGTGATCTTGCCCTGCGATCTTCCCGCCATCACCGCCGAGGATGTGGCCGTGCTCGTTCAAGCGGTCGGCCAGACACCACCCGTCTCAGCTGCTGTGTTTACCGACCAACGCCGCCACTATCTGCCGTTGGCTGTCAACACCCATGCCGCGGCATTGGCTGAGCGCTTGTTTGAATCCGGACAGCGCGCCGTTGCCTCGCTGCTGGACGAAGTGACCGTTGTCGATGTGCCCGCTCCACCGTCGGCGGTTGTCGATCTCGACAGCCCCGAAGATCTTTGATCGGCCAACTAACCTCATCGCGGTGGAAGTCCCCGAGATCGGCGTTGCCGAGCTTTATGAGCTGCTGTCAGGCGATATCGCGCTTATCGACGTGCGCGAACCCGATGAGTACGCGGAGGCTCGCGTGCCTGGGGCGATCCACATTCCCTTGGACACCATCCCCCAGCGTGTTGGAGACCTGCCCGATCAACACTTGTACATGATCTGCGCATTGGGCGGGCGTAGCCTCAAGGCCGCTGAGTACCTGAATGCCCGCGGCTGGACCTGCACCAACGTGGCGGGCGGAACCAACGGATGGGTGGAGGCCGGGTATCCCTACGACTCCGGGCCGACAGTCGGTTGAGTCGCAAACCTAATTTTCCGGAGCCGATCACTACTCGGCGCAAGCTGGCGTCGGTCATTGGGGATGCCATAACCGCGGATGCCTACGCCCTCGACACTGAGTTTCACCGTGAGCGCACCTATTTCCCGCGGTTGGCCTTGGTCCAGATCGCCTGGCACGATCAACTGGTCATCATCGACCCGCTAGCGGTTTCCATCGCCCCGCTGGCAAGACTGCTGGACGGCGATGGCCTCGCGGTGCTTCATGCCGCTGAACAGGACCTGGAGGTGCTCTACCACGAGTGCGGAACTAGGCCTCGTCGGATATTCGACACCCAAATCGGGGCGGGCTTCATCGGCTACAGCTCTCCATCGTTGGCCACGCTTCATGAGCGCCTGTTGGGAGTGGAGTTGGCCAAGGAGGCTCGTCTGTCCGATTGGTTCCAGCGTCCGCTACCCGATCATATGCTGGCCTACGCCGCAGCCGATGTGGAACGCCTCCTGGAGATCAGCGACATCTTGCAGAAGGAACTGCATACTCGAGGGCGACTGGAATGGGCTGAAGAGGAGTGTGCGCTCTTATTGGAACGAGCCGACTCTGGGCGATCCCCCGATACCGCTTGGCTCCGAATCAAAGAGGTCCGACGGATGGAAGGCCGGCAAAGGGCATTGGCCCAAGCGGTGGCCAAGTGGAGGGAAGAATATGCCGCGCGTGTGAACCAGCCCGTTCGCCACGTGTTGTCGGATCTGGGGGTTGCTGTAGTAGCCCAACGCATGCCCAAGTCTGTCGCCCAGTTGCGGGAGATACGGGGTGTTGAGCCCCGCAATCTCCGCAAGGGGGCCGACAAGGAACTGGTGGCATTTCTTGACGAGATCAGAGATGCCGAATTGGCGGTCGAGCCGGCCAGCAAGCCCCCCAAGCTGGATCCAGCGCTGAAGCCGGCAATCAGCCTCATCACCTCATGGGCCGCCCAGCATGTCGCCGAAGCCGATCTCGATCCGGCACTTGTAGCCACTCGCAGCGATGTCGAAGCTCTGTTGCGGGGTGATCCGGACTGTCGAGCGCTCAAGGGGTGGCGGGCCGACATCATTGCGGCTCCAGTCCAGCGGTTACTGAGCGGGACAGCAGCAGTAGCCTTCGACGGCCAAGGGAAGCTCACGCTTGAAGAGCGCTCAGGGCGACCGATTTAGGAAACACATAGGCGAGGAGCGCTCAATGAAACCGATTTCTGCTGAACCATTGAAAGGAAGCACATGAGGGAGGCGACTGACCGGGAGTGGCTCGATTGGGCTTCCTATGGACGGGCCGTGCGGGAACTGGCGGCGATGGTGGCTGACGACGGCTACCGGCCGGAGATGATCTTGGCCATTGCCCGAGGTGGCCTTTTTTGCGCTGGGTCACTTGGATATGCCCTGTCCATCAAGAACATCTACGTGATGAACTGCGAGTACTACACCGGGGTGGACGAGCGACTTCCCGTTCCCGTGATGCTGCCCCCCGCCGTTGACCTCGTGGATCACCGCAACTCGAAGATCCTTATTGCTGATGATGTGGCCGATACCGGTCACACCCTGAAGATGGTCTACGACTTCTGTGTCGATCGGGTGGGCGATGTGCGCTCAGCGGTGCTCTATGAGAAATCGCATTCCCTGGTGAAGTGCGACTACGTCTGGAAACGCACCGATCAGTGGATCAACTTTCCGTGGTCCACCGATCGGCCTTTGGTGAGTGCTGAAGAGGCTCGTCACAAAGTCCTCGACGCCTGATGCCGGACGTTCTTAGAGTTGGCAGTGTGCAAAACGAAGCAACCGAGTGGTTAGACTGGCCTTTATGAGAGGTTAGGGGGCGGAGTTCCCCCTGCTGCCGGAGCTAAAGAGCCGCCGGCTTGATATTGCGGAGCCGCCCATGAAAAAGGGACGCCACCGTCGTTACGAAGAAGCTCGTGCGCTGAAGCACACAAGCGACGACTTCGACGTTATGTTCGAAGAGAATGAGGATCCATGCGTGGAGTGTGGAGCAATCCCCGGTGAGGAATGCCGACTCGTGAAAGTAGGGGCGAAGCCTTGGTGCGAGTATCGGGACACCCCGACTGCCGACAGCGTCGACGAGTTATTCCCCAACTGAGTTCGTCTTTCCAAGACGAGCTGTTCACCTACTGAGGCTGTCTTTGCCAGGGGTGTGACCTCGGTTACACCCCTTCTGTCTCATCGAGAATCTCGTCAAGTCGGAGAATGTCGTCGGCTCGTACAACTCCGATGAAGGTGCCGTCGTCGTCGGTTACCGGCAACTGGTCGGTGTCATTGGCGTCCATCTGGGCCACCGCGTCGCGCAACGTCCAAGACGGACGGGCCGTGGGTAGATCGCGTCGGGCAATGTCGGCGACCAGCGTCTCGTTCCACACGTCGCGTTCCAGTTCGCTCATCTGTTCCAAGCCGCACATCCCCAAGTAGGTCCCGCCTTCGACTACCGGTACCTCTCGCTCGCGGCGACCAAGTAGGTGGATGTACACCAGTTCGCTGACTGTGGCATCTGGGGGCACGGTCAAGGTGTCGGTGGTGAGCGCAGAAGTGAGCGGCAGAGCGAGTCGGCGCTCGACCACGCCTTCTCTCTTGTCAAGCTGATAGGACGCCACCGAACTGGACCCGGTGACCAGCTGAGATACCGCCGCAGCAATCAGTGCGGGGACTACGAACGCTGAGGTTCCCGTGCTCTCGGCCACGAACATAACCGCGGTGATGGGGGCCCGGTAGCCAGCACCTAGAAAGGCGGCCAAGCCCAACGTGCGGTACAGGCCTATGTCGGCCACTCCCAAGGCTTGCCCCACAAAGCTGCCCACGATTACTCCCTGAACGGCTAAGGGGATGAACAGCCCGCCAGTGCCCCCAGCGCCCACAGTGGTGAGGGTGGCCACGACCCGGAAGGCCAGCAGGCTGCCGATGAGAAGCAGGGTGTGGTTGCCGTCACGCAGCCACTGGGTGGCCTCTACTCCAGGGCCCAAGCTCAGGGGCTGGTCGAATATTGCTTCGGTCGCCACGACCAGTCCGGCCAGTACCGCCCCGCCGACCAGGATCCTGACAAAGACCGGGTATCGCTGCTCGATTCCCTTGGCTTGGCGCACGAGCCAGGCGAATCCTCGTCCTCCGAGGCCGGCTACCAACCCAAGCAGGGCCCCCCCGCCCAAGTGGATGATGCTGAGATTGCCGCTGTGGCTGCCCAGGTCTATGACCGGATCGGTGCCTAGGGCAGCCACATAGACCAGATAACCGGAGGCCGATGCCAGCAGAGCGGGTAGAAGAGCGCGGCGAGCCACGTCATCGCGGTAGGGAGCTTCTAGTGCAAAGATCACGCCGGTTGCTGGGGTCTTGAACACCGCGGCAATGCCGGCAGCAGCGCCCGCGGTGAGCAGCATCTTGGTCTCCTCCCGGCGCAACCATCGGGCGAACAGACCCTGGGTGCTGTGTCCGACGGTGGCTCCGGCGTACACCGAGGGGCCCTCCAATCCCATCGATCCCCCCATGCCAATAGTGGCCACACCGGCCAGGAGTTTGGCGGGAAGCTGGGAGAGTGGCAGTCGGGGGTGGCGCTCGTGGAAGGCCCGCACATATTCGTCAGATGTTGACGGCGTGGAGCCGCGCCCCAGATAACGCAATATTGCCATCGCCGCCATCAGGCCGATCGCGGGGGCTGCTGCCTGCCACCACAGCGGCCCATCCAGGAGCCGCTTGAGCAATACCTCGACGGTCAACTGCTCAAAGCCGGCCACCAGCAAGCCAACAAGGGCGCCGGTGGCGATAGACAGTACCGCCATTGCCGGGAATGCCCGTCTTGGCCGAAAGGAGGCGAGCAGTTCAACGCCCGACCGAGCGATTCTGCCCCCTAGCAGTGTTTGGAGCGCTTGCATCCTGTCTGACTCACGCCCCCCAACGGTGCTTGGAGCGCTTGCATCCTGTCTGGCTCACTGCCGGTATCCTACTGGCCGATGGGTTTTAGTCGGGCTGACCCCCTGGTGAAGGATCTTCGGCGGGTGCTGTCTTCAGACCGGGTGAGGGCAGCACCCCTGGAGCGGTCGATCATGGGTCGGGACGCGTCGATTTTCGAAGGAGGCCAAGCCGGCCCGGTGTGCTTTCCCATCAGCACCGAAGAAGTTCAGGGCTGTGTGGACGCAGCTCGTCGCCACGGCCGGGCGGTGGTTCCCCGGGGGGCAGGTACCGGATTGGCCGGAGGAGCAGTACCGCTGGAGGAGCCGGTTGTTGTCGTTACCACCAAAATGAACCGTTTACTGTCCGTCGATGCTGACCGGCGGATGGCTTGGGTGCAGCCGGGCATGATCAATCTGGATCTCAGCCGGGCTACCGCGCCCTACGGCTTGCATTTCGCTCCTGACCCGTCCAGCCAGCAAGTGTGCTCTCTGGGGGGCAATGTGGGCACCAACGCCGGCGGACCTCACTGCTTGGCTCACGGCGTTACCAGCGCCCACGTGCTCGCAGTGGAAGTGGTGCTCATGTCGGGTGAAGCCGTGGTGCTGGGCGACCCTGATGGCTGGACTCCTGGGTTGGACCTTCGAGGAGCGTATGTGGGCTCAGAGGGGATGATGGGCGTTACCACCGCCATTGCCGTTCGATTGACCCCCGATCCGCCCGCGGTGCAGACCCTGCTGTTGGCTTTCGATTCGGTGGACGCGGCCGCGCAGACCGTGAGCGCAGTTATTGCCGATGGGATCGTGCCTTCAGCCATTGAGATGATGGATAAGAACATCATCTGGGCAGTGGAGAACTTCGTGGGGGCCGGGTTTCCCCTTGACGCAGCCGCAGTGGTCATCGTGGAAGTGGATGGCCTGCCTGGTGGTGTGGCAGAGGAGGCCGACCGGGTCGCCGAGCTAGCTGTAGAGCGGGGAGGAAGCGTTCGACGGGCGGCCGACGACGAGGAACGGGCCCTGTTGTGGAAGGGGCGCAAAAGCGCATTTGGCGCCATCGCCCAGATAAAGCCCAATTACTACCTGCATGACACGGTAGTGCCCCGCACTCGTCTGGCCGAAGTGATGAATCAGGTGTACGAGATCGTAGAGGAACACAATTTGCAGGTTATGAACGTGTTCCACGCCGGCGACGGCAACCTCCATCCGCTCTTGCTGTATGACCGCCGGGAGCCGGGGGTCATGGACAGGGTTCATGCCGCGGGGTCGGCCATCATCGAGGCCTCGCTTGCTGTGGGCGGCGTGCTGTCGGGCGAGCACGGCATTGGCATCGAAAAGCGTGATTTCATGCCATTGATGTTCACTGAGGCCGACTTGGACGCCCAGGGCAGGCTGCGGCGGGCCTTCGACCCCAATGAGATGGCCAATCCCGGCAAGGTGCTGCCTACCGGCGCGAGTTGCGCCGACGTGAACGCCCTCGACAAGGTCCCCGAAGGAGTGTGGGGGTAAGTGACTGGCCGAGAGGTGCCAGCAGAACTGGAGTCGTTCGCTGCCGAAGTGGGGCCGGACGGGCCAGTGGCCGTGGTGGGCGGGCGCACCCATTGGGAGGTCGGCGGGCGGTGTTCAGAGGACACCCGTCTGGTTCGGGCTCCAGCCGGAATTCGCGATTTCGATCCCGCCGATATGACCATTCGGGTAGGGGCTGGGACTTCAGTGGAAGAACTGGACGCAGTGCTCGCCGAGGTCGGCCAGCGGGCCAATCTGCCGCTGGTATCGGGGGCCACGGTGGGCGGCGTGCTGGCTGTGGGCCGCGACGATGTCCATGCCATGGGCCGAGGGAGGCTCCGCGACGCGCTGTTGGAGGCGGTCTATGTGGCCGAAGACGGCCGGCTGGTCAAAGTCGGCGGACCAACGGTGAAGAACGTATCGGGCTTCGATCTGTGCCGCCTCTTGGTGGGATCACTGGGCACTCTGGGATTGGTGGGGGAAGTCGTTTTGCGCACCTGGCCTCGGCCAGCGTTCCAGCAATGGCTGGCCGGTCGGTGCGATCCCGCGGAGTTGCGCCGTCGTCTGTTCTGGCCGTCCTCCATCCTGTGGGACGGCCAAACGGCATGGGTCCATCTTGAGGGCTACGAGTCAGATGTGGAGTCTGAGGCTGAGTTGGCTAGGTCGTTGGGATGTACGCCAGTGGACGGCCCACCGCCGTTACCAGCTCACAGAGTGCCTGCCGGAGCATTGGAGGCAGAGGGCTTCCAGGACAGCTATCTGGTGCAGTTCGGTACTGGGACGGCCTATGTGTCAGAGCCCGGTCCGGTTTTCGACCCCGACCCGGCGGTGGCTGCGTTGCACCACCGGCTGAAGTCCGAGTTTGACCCCCGAAACCGCCTCAATCCCGGGCGCGATCCCTTGGTGGCGCTATGAGCGCAAAGATCTCGCTGGGAATTGACCCCGAGGAGCTGGCCTCGTGTGTGGCGTGTGGATTGTGCCTGCCCCACTGCCCGACGTTTCGAGTAACCGGCGAAGAATGGGCGTCGCCGCGAGGCCGAATCAGCGCTATGCGGCAGGTGCAGGATCACGGGATGGCAGTCGACCAGGCGTTCTTGGAGTCGATGGACACGTGCGTGCAGTGCCGGGGGTGCGAGCCCGCCTGTCCGTCTGGAGTTCTCTTTGGTTCCATGATGGAGGCCACCCAAGCTGCTCTGGTTCGGAATCGGCGGGTTGATTGGCGACGTTGGGGATTCCGGATTCTCGGCCATCGCCGGCTGCTGCACTTTCTGTCACGGGTGCTGGCTGTGGCCCAGCGACTGCGGTTGGTGCCGTCCAAGCGGTTGGGTCTACCCCTCATCCCACTGGCTCAGGAGACGCTTCGGGCTTCGGGCGAAGATGTTTGGCTGTTCACCGGATGTGTGATGGATGCCTGGCAGCGATCGACCCATGCCGCGGTTAAGCGGGTGGTGGAAATGGCTGGAGCTGGCGTGGCCTTGCCTGGCGCGGGTGCTGGATGCTGCGGCGCACTGGCGCTGCACGCTGGTTTGGAGAGCCAAACCCGGGCGTTGGCTGCTCGAACAATGAAGGCCCTAGGGGGATCGGCCCCGGTTCTGGTCGACTCAGCCGGTTGTGGGGCAGTGCTCAAGGAGTACGGCCGGCTGCTGGGTACTCCCGAAGCCGAGGCTTTCAGCGAGCGGGTGCAAGATGTGCATGAGTGGTTGGCTGCCAACGCCGATCAGCTGCCATCGGCAGGGCAGAGAACTCCTGATGTAACGGTGGCAATTCACGACCCCTGTCATCTGCGCCATGTGCAGCGAGTACACCAACCAGTGGCTGAGGTGCTATCCCGGTACGCCACGGTGGTGATGTTGAATGACGACGGACTGTGCTGTGGGGCGGGGGGGGCATATGCGGCCATGCAACCGGAGTTGGCTGCTTCCATCAGAGTGCGCAAGCTGGAGGCTATCGAGCGTTCCGGCGCGGAAGTCGTGGCCAGCGCCAACCCTGGTTGCACCATCCATTTGGCTAATGCCGGGGTAACCGTGCGCCACCCCTTGGAGATCGTGGATGAGGCTTTGGAGTATGACCGCTGAGCACATCCGCACCCAGCTCGAGCAGATCGCCGAACAACTCGACGATCTAGCAATGTCGGTGCTGCGCGACGCGGTGGAAGAGGGGGCGACATCGCGGCCCGAAGAAGAGAAGAAGCTGACCCGGGCCCGTCGGTCAATCGAAAAGGCGATCTCGATCTTGGGGGAGTAAAGAGCGGCTAGGCAGGTACTACCGAACCGTAGAGGGTGGTCCGCTGTCGGAGAGTGCGGCCCAGAGGAGCACACAGGGTTCGGAGGTCGTCCTCAGTGACTTCTTGGCCGTGAGAGGCTCCTGCGGCCCGTGAGATGTTCTCGTTGATAAGAGTGCCGCCTAAGTCATTCACCCCGGCCTGAAGCATCTGGGCCGCTCCGGCCATGCCGAGCTTCACCCATGACGCTTGGATGTTGTGGATCCAGCCGTGGTAGGCGATCCGGCCCACCGCGTGCATCAGCAGCGCCTCTCGGAAGGTGGGGCCTCGGCGGGATCGCTTTTGCAAGTAGATGGGAGCGGCCATGTGCACGAAGGGCAGCGGGACAAACTCAGTGAACCCGCCGGTTTCCTTTTGGAGTTCGCGGGTGCGCACCAGATGACGGGCCCAATGCACTGGTTGCTCGACCGTGCCGAACATGATGGTCACGTTGGAACGCAATCCGAGGCCGTGGGCGGTGCGGTGGGCTTCCAACCACTCGCTGGTGTCGATCTTGTCGGGGCAGATCACCGCTCGGATTTCGTCATCGAGGATCTCCGCGGCTGTGCCGGGCAGTGACCGGAGGCCAGCGTCCATCAGACGGCGGAGATAGTCGGCCAGGGGCTCTTCCAGCCGTCGGGCACCTTCGGTGACCTCAAGGGCGGTGAATCCGTGGACATGGATGTCGGGTACCGCGTCTTTCACCGCCCGGGTGACGTCGATGTAGTAGTCGCCGTCGAAGTTCGGGTGGATACCGCCTTGAAGGCAGACTTCGGTGGCCCCAGCTTCGGCGGCTTCCACCGTGCGCTCAGCGATGTCGTCCAAACTCAGCAGATAGGGGTCACCCCGCAGGTTGAGCGACAGAGGACCCTTGGAGAATCCGCAGAACCGGCACTTGAATGTACACACGTTGGTGTAGTTGATGTTGCGGTTGGACACCCAGGTGACTTCGTCGCCAACCGCAGTTTGGCGAAGCTCGTCGGCCAGCGCGGCAACTGCTCGAACCTCTGGTCCACGGGCATTGAAGAGGGTGACTATCTCATCCACTCCTACCTCTTGGCCCGCCCGGACCCCGGCAAGCACTTCGCCTACTGCACCTCCCGGGGTGGCAGGAGCAAGGATGCCGTTATCGGAGGGCGCAGCCAGCAGTATCGGGGGCTCGGCGTCAGCACCGGAATACCAGCCGCCATCGTCGGGCCTTCCCAAGCCTTCGGCGTCGGCACAGTCGAGCACCGGGAATCTCAAGTCCTGGTCGATCCACTGCTCGGAGTCGAGGGCATATTCGGGATACACAGTCAGCCGGGGGGCCAAGGCGAACCCCCTGGCCTCGGTAGCCTCCCGCAGTCGTTCGAGGGCTGGCCACGGGCGCTCGGGATTCACGTGGTCGGCGGTGACCGGAGAGACCCCGCCCCAGTCGTCGATACCGGCATCGAGCAGTCGGCCGAAGTCGTCGGAGAGGTTGGGCGGGGCCTGGAGGTGGATCTCCTCGGGGAGGATGACGCGGGCGAGCGCGATGGCCTCGAGATACTCGCCGCCGTCACAAGGCGCCGCCGCGTGCATGGCCGTGCCTGGCTTGGGCAGGAAGTTCTGGACAATGACCTCTTGAATATGGCCCCAGCGCCGGTGAGACTCGGCGATGGCCTCCAGAGCATCGACTCGGTCGGCACGTGTTTCGCCGATGCCCACCAGGATTCCCGTGGTGAACGGGATGGCCAGTCGGCCAGCGGCTTCCAGAGTGGCCAAGCGACGGTCCGGAGTCTTGTCGGGCGATCCTCGATGGCAGTCCAGATCAGCCAGGGTCTCCAGCATCATCCCCTGGGATGGGGCTGTCTTGCGGAGCATGGCTAGCTCCTCGGGATAGAGGGCTCCGGCATTGGCGTGGGGGAGTAATCCGGTTTTCTCCACTACGAGCCGGGTGGCATGGGCTAGGTAGTCCACAGTGGAGGCAAACCCGCGCTGGTTCAGCCACTTCGCGGCATCGGGGTAGCGCAGTTCGGGTCGTTCTCCCAGGGTGAACAGTGCCTCATGGCACCCGGCGGCCGCTCCCGATTCGGCGATGGTCAGCACTTCGTGATCGCTGAGGTAGGGAGACTCCAATCGAGCCGGGGGTTGGGCAAAGGTGCAGTAGCCGCACTTATCCCGACACAGCATGGTGAGGGGGATGAACACCTTCGGGGAGTAGGTCACCCGAGTGCCATGTGCTCGATCCCGAATCTCTCTGGCTTGGGTCAAGAGGTCAGCCAGATCCAGCTCCAGAAGGTCTCGACTGGTTTGTACAGCCGAAATCGTCACAGAGCGCCTTCCATCAATCGGTCAGCAGTCGTAGACAGGCTGTCCAGCAGGTCGTCGAATGACTTCACGAATGCCGATACCCCTTCGTCCTCCAGCCGGTCGGCCACCGCCTCAAGATCGACGCCGGCTTCCGTGACTCTATCCAGGATCGACTGGGCAGCGTCAGGGTCGGCATCCACGGTGCGGGACAGTGTTCCGTGGTCGGTAAACGCTTCCAGGGTGGCGTCAGGCAGCGTGTTCACCGTGTGGGGCCCGATGAGCTGGTCGACATACAGAGTGTCAGGATAAGCCGGATTCTTGGTGGAAGTGGAAGCCCACAGCGGCCTTTGCACCCGCGCCCCGCGGGCCTCCAAAGCATCCCAGCGGGGTCCGGTGAACTTCTCAGTGAACAACTTGTAGGCCACTTGGCCTTGGGCCACCGCAGTCTGACCCCGCAGAGCCAGCGCTTCCGGGGTGCCGATGGCCTCCAAGCGTCGGTCTGCTTCGGTGTCGGTGCGGCTGATGAAGAAGGAGGCCACGCCGGAAACCGACGACAGATCGCCGGGACAAGCCTCCAGGCCGCGGAGGTAGGCCTCGATCACCTCGGCGTAGCGGGACAACGAGAAAAGGAGGGTTACGTTGATGCTGCGCCCCTCGGCGGTCATGGCTTCGATGGCGGGCAAACCCTCGGCGGTCCCGGGGATCTTCACGTACAGATTGGGGCGGTCGACGCGCTGATGCAGGACCCGAGCCGCAGCCAGAGTGCCATCGGTGTCGCGGGCCAGCTTGGGATCAACCTCCACTGAGACGAAGCCATCCAGGCCGTTGCTGCTGTCGTACACCGGCGCAAGCACGTCAAGGGCACCTCCGATGTCGGTGAGCACAAGCTCCCAATAGCTTTCGGGAACGCTCAAGCCGTCGGCCAGCAGCTCGGCGAACTGCTCGTCGTATTCGCTGCCCGAGGTCATGGCCTTCTGAAAGATGCTGGGATTGGACGTGAGCCCTCGCACGCCGCGCTCAACCCAGCGGGCCAGTTCCCCGCTGTTGATCCACTCTCGGCGCAGATTGTCGAGCCATGGACTTTGGCCGTAGTGGCTGTATAGGTCGTGCAGACTGCTCATAGTCGTTACCCCTTTTCCTGGATGAGGGCAGTGGCTTGGGCGGCCACATTGGCTGCGTTCATCCCCAGCTTGTCGAGGACCACCGATCCTGGAGCCGAGGCCCCGAACCGGTCGATGCCCACCGGCAGGTCCGCCCACCGTTCCCAGCCAATGGTGACCCCTGCTTCAACCGACAAAGTGGGCACACCGGGCAGCAACACCCCGGCTCGGTAGGCCGGGTCTTGTTCAGCGAACAGTTCCCAACAGGGCATGGAGACTACTCGGGCGCGTATGCCCTGTTCCGAAAGGACGATGGCAGCGGCGGTGCAGATAGATACCTCGCTACCGGTTCCCACCAGGATGACTTGGGGGTTGGGCTGGTCGACCAAGGTATAGGCGCCTCGGGCCACATTGTCAGTGGCTGCGGTTCCCTCCAAGGTGGGCACGTTCTGTCGAGTCAGGATCATGGCGCTGGGGCCGTCGAGATCAACAGCCAGCCGCCACGCTTGGGCAACCTCGTTGCCGTCGGCGGGGCGGAACACCCGCAGGCCGGGAATAGCTCGCAGCGACATGACGTGCTCGATCGGCTGATGAGTGGGGCCGTCCTCGCCGACGCCCACCGAATCGTGGCTCCACACGAAGATGCTGTGTGCCCTCGACAGCGCGGCCAAACGAACCGCAGGACGCATGTAGTCGCTGAAAACTAGGAAGGTTCCGCCCACCGGCAGCAGTCCGCCGTGAAGAGCTGCTCCATTCAGCACTGCACCCATGGCATGCTCTCGAATGCCGAAATACAGCTGTCGGCCCGACGGATGAGTCGAGCAGAGCGGGTCGGCATCGGTGAGGTTGGTGCCGGTGTTACCAGTGAGGTCCGCCCCGCCAGCAACCAGGCCGGGGACGACGTCGGCCATAGCATTGAGACAGGCGGAGCTGGCCTTCCGGGTGGCGACCGACTCGCCTGCTGCCCATGACGGCAGCTTGTTCTCCCAGCCCGGTAGACCCCGACCGGACAGGCAAGCCTCGTACTCCGAGCGCGCGGGACCGAGGGCCTCCACCCGCTGCTGCCAGGCGGACCGCTCGGCAGCCCCTTGACGACCAGCGGTCCGGTAGGCATCGAGTACGTCGTCGGGGACATAGAAGGACTTGTCGGCCGGCAGTCCCATCACCGTCTTGGTGGTTGCGATCTCGTCGTCGAACAACGAATAGCCATGGGCCTCGTGGTTACCGGTCTGCCCCGGGGAGGGAAAGGCGACGTGGCTGCGTACGATAACCATCGAAGGGGCGTCGTCGACTGCCATCGCTGCTCGGATTCCTGTTTCAAGGGCATCAAGGTCCTCAGCGGCCTCTCCCAGGTTCACGACATGCCACCCGTACGCTTCGAATCGCTGGGCCGCGTCATCGGACAGCGACAGCTCGGTCGGTCCGTCGATGGTGATCCGGTTGTCATCGTACAAGCAGACCAGCCGGTCCAGGCGCTGATGTCCGGCCAGCGAGGCGACCTCATGGCTGATCCCCTCGGAGAGGTCACCGTCGCTGCACAGAGCGAACACTCGGTGGTCGCAGACGTCTGCGCCGAAGCGATGACGCAGCCAGCGCTCTGCCATGGCCATCCCCACCGCATTGGCAATCCCTTGGCCCAGCGGTCCGGTTGTGACTTCCACACCGGCGGTGTGGCCGGCCTCAGGATGCCCTGGGGTGCGGCTTCCCCACTGTCGGAATTCCCGCAGGTCGTCAAGAGTGAGTCCCTGCCCGGTCAGATGAAGCATTGAGTAGAGCAGGATGGACGCGTGGCCGGCGCTGAGCACAAACCGGTCTCGATCGGGCCAGGCTGGGTCGTCGGCGTCGTAACGCATGATTCGGGTCCAAAGCACATGGGCCAGTGGTGCCATGGCCATGGCCGTTCCCTGATGCCCGGAACGGGCCTGGTGGGGGGCATCCATGGCAAGGCCGCGGATCACGCTGATGCCTTGGGCTTCGAGAGCAGCAGGAAACTCAGCCATAGAAGTATCGATCCTTTCAGGTGGTCACGGGAACAGCACCACCGAGGCAGTGAAGCCGTGGAGGAAGTTGTGGCCCGCGATAGGGCCGAGTTCGCCAGCGCAGAACATTCCAGCCACGGGCGCTCTCTCCAGGGCGGTATGCACCACTGACGCGTCGTGGTCGGGGCCGTCGAACAAGTGGGTGCCGCGGCCGTTGCAGGTGAACACCAGGGCTGATCCTGCGGAAGCATCGGCCATCAGCTCGCGCAGATCTTCGTCGGCGGTGGCCGCGTCCCGTACCTGGAATTGGACGGTGGTGCCGACTTCGACCGAGTCGCCGATCGCCAGTGCTCCGGTTTGCTCGTCGGCGCCGATCAACCCGCGGATCAAAAAGTCGCCTCGGTGGAATTCCGATTTGTGCTCATCGATGACAATGCCGATATGCAGCCCTCTCGACACCAGGGCTCGGTCGGCCTCATCCAACGCCAAGAGGGTTTCTCTCAACCGGTCTACTGCCGGACGGCCTCCCATTTCGGACACGATGTTGCCCTCCGAATTGGTCACGGTGAATGGTTGGCCAATGGGGCGGCAACCCTGCGAGACAACGGTGCGAACCTTGACCTCCGGATCAAGAATGACGCCAACAGCCCCGTTGTCGTATACCTGGTGGCCTAGAACCAGCCGGTTGCCTCCTGGCCGCCCGGCAGCGGAGGCCAGCCCTCCTACCACCGTCATCGCCGGTCCCGTCGACAACAGGGTTTCACTGGGAAAGGTGAACGGATCGGGAATTACCAACAGCGTTCCCTCTGCGTCGGCGGGAATGCCGCCCACTGCCCAGTTGTCGGGGCCTCGGACTGCCTCGAGTCGCACTGCCCGGCTGGGGCACCGGGCTGCGGCCCAAAGGGAGACAGCCGGGCGCTCCTCGATCTCCAGGGGACCGCCAATTACTGACACCGCGGTGGCACCGATGAGAGTTGATGGGGCCAAGACTTGATTGATGGCATCAGCAATTTGGTTGACTGCGTCGCGATGGGAGGCTGAGGTGAAAACCACGGCCAAATCTGGCGAGGGGCCCACCGCTTCGAGGATCTCGCCGATTACCTCACCAGCGGCATCAGCCGAGTCAGGATGCTCGGATAAAGCGGCCCCGTACCTGCTCACTACCTGCACGCTAGTCCGGTGGAGCACGCCGCCAGCGGAAAAAACAGAATGTTACAGAAATGGAGGTCTATATCGGCTCAGCTCGACAGGGATGCAAGAGCATTTTGGTTCTTTAACGGGGCGAGTTGCGGGTCAAGCCGGAACAGAGGTAGTGGCGCGGGAGGCCAGTGCATCGACATCGGCGTGTCGAATTCGGGCCAAGCCGAGCCAGCTGGCCAGGCTGATGAACCACCAGCCCAGGTCGAATTGATGCCATCGGCGGGCAAAGCGAGCCGATGTCGGAGCGGCATGGTGGTTGTTGTGATATCCCTCGCCGCAGGTGAGCCACGCCAGCCAGGTGACGTTGGTAGCACTGTTGTCGAACGGGCGCCGTCCGAATGTATGGGCCACGCTGTTGACTGAGCCGCCTAAACCGATGTAGCCCACCGTGTGGACCACGACGGCCACGATGCCCGGCAGCCAGCCTAACCACAACACGAGAATGGCGACTCCCAGAGCCAATCCGATGATTCCGCGATTAAGTAGCAATCGATCGGCCACGGTAACGGGGATGTCCTTGGCGTAGCGCTCAGTCGTGCGGGGGTCCCGTGCTGAGCGCCGGTAGAGCGCGGCATTGGTGAGCTGCACCCGAAGCCAGCCCAACCGTGCCGGCGAATGGGGGTCGTCGGGAGTATCGGTGTACGCATGGTGCTTGCGGTGGACCGCGGCCCATTGTCGAGCGGAGATTCCGGTCGACATCCACAAGAACACCTTGAAGATGCTGCGAAGTGCGGGATGAAGTTGTACCGCCTTATGGGCCAAGTCACGGTGGAGGTACACCGTTGTAGCCAGATTGGCCAACTGGGTGAGGGCGATTCCCACTGCGATCGCGATCACTATTTGCACTGTTTCGGACTCCCAATCGATTAGGGACGACTGCTGTCGGAGGCAGCCACGGGTGTGACCCTAGAGGAAGCTACGAAGTTACATGAGTTTCTGAGCCTCTGTCACCGGCAGGGGACGTGAGGGGCAGTGAGGGAAGTCCAGGCAGGTAGCGTGTTCGGGGATGGGGGTGTTGTCGGAGTTCGAGTCGAAGCAGTTTCTGGCCCTTCACGGCATTGCCGTAAGCCGAGACAGACTGGCGCACTGCGCCGACGAGGCGGTAACCGCTGCGGCTGAGATCGGTGGTTCGGTGGCCATGAAACTGTGCGGACCGTCGCTGGCTCATAAGAGCGAGCGGGGGTTGGTGCGGCTGAACCTCGCCACTCCCGATGCGGTGCGGTCTGCAGCCGACGATCTATTGGCCGCTGCCGTCGAGGGCGACGGCGAAGTGGCCTTGCTGGTATCGGAGATGGTTGTTGGGCACCGAGAGTTCATCGCTGGCGTGGCCCACACGGAGCAGTTCGGCGCTGCGCTCATGCTCGGTCTAGGAGGGGTGCTGGCCGAAGCAGTGGGAGAGGCGGTATTCCGGCTTCTACCGGTAAGCGAGGGCGACTGCCAGGACATGATTGATGACTTGGGCATGGCTGCGCTCATGGCTCCGCTTCGGGGGGAGCCCGCAGTGGATCGGGGCGCGGTGGTCGACACGCTTTTGAGCCTGGCCCAGGCCGGAGAGGGGGATGGGGTTGAGGCCATCGACGTGAATCCACTGGTGGTCCAGGAAGGAATGCCGGTGGCTGTGGATGCCCTGGTGGTGATGGCGGACTTATGAGTCGGCCACCGTTGGATCTTCTTTTCAATCCGCGGGGCATTGTGGTGGCTGGCGCGTCCACTCATCCGGGCAAGTTCGGATTCGTTGCGCTCCACAATGTTCTGGCTGGAGGGTTCGAAGGGGCCGTCTTCGCCACAAACCCCGACCAGCCCACCATTTTGGGGGTTGAGGCCATGGCATCGGTTCAAGAAGTACCTCAGGGGGCAGCTGATCTGGTCTTTGTCTGTACTCCGCCTCATACTTGCTCTGAAATCTTGAGGTCGGCGGCCACCCGGGGAATAGGGGCGGCGTTCATCGCCTCAGGCGGCTTTCGAGAGTCGGGTGCGGAAGGGGCTCAAGCCGAAGAAGAGGTGATCGACCTGGCCCGATCGCTGGGCATGGTGGTGGCTGGTCCCAATGGACAAGGGCTGATATCGAATCCGGCCAAGCTGGCCGCTCAGATTGTGGCGCCGATTCCGCCCTCTGGTCCGATTGCGGTGGCCAGCCAATCGGGCAATCTGGTGTCGGCGTTCATGAACTATGCGGAGCACAGCGGGGTTGGGATCAGCCGAGCGGTGAGCGCGGGAAACGCCGCCATGGTGGGGGTGGTGGACTATCTCGGTTGGTTTGCCAGCGATCCCTACACCAAGGCCATGGCTGCCTACGTCGAAGGAGTAGGAGACGGACGAGCGTTTGCCGAGGCCATTCAGAGGGCGGCCGCGGCCAAGCCGGTCGTACTGGTCAAGGGCGGTGCCACTCAGAGGGGAGCACAAGCTGCAGCCAGCCACACGGGAGCGCTCGCCACCGATGATCGGATCTTCGACGGGATGGTGCGCCAGAGCGGTGCGGTGCGGACTCAGACCATCGAAGAGGCCTATGACGCGGTGGCCGCCTTTGCTACTCAGCCCCTTCCTGCTGGCCCTCGCACCCTTGTGCTCTCCAGCGCGGGCGGGTGGGGGGTGATCGCTGCTGACGCAATCTCGAAGTCGAATCTTGAGCTGATTCCCCTCCCCGAGGACCTGAGGCAAGCCATCGATGGGTTGGTGCCGCCCCGATGGAGTCGCAGCAATCCGATCGACCTGGCTGGAGGCGAGAGTCGGGACACCATCCCCGAAGCCATGGATCTGGTTGCCGATCACCCGGAGGTCGATGCCGTGATCTATCTGGGGATGGGTATCCAGGCCAATACTGCGTCCCATCTGCGGTCAGGCCCGTACTTTGAGACGGCTGAACTGGCCCGCATTTGCGAATACCACGAACGACAGGACAGTCGCTTCGCCCAAGCGGCAGCCGATGCCTCCGCCCGAACCGGCAAGCCCATTTTGGCCGCCACCGAACTAGCGACAACTCAGTCTGGCAATGCCGGTCCGGCCACACTGGCTGCTCGGGGTAGCTATTGCTTCCCATCTGCTGACCGGGCAGTACGGGCCTTGCACCACTTGTGGTGGTACGCCCGCTGGCGCAAGCGCACCCTAGGATAAATCCAGTGCGCCGAATCGTGATGCCCATTCTGCTGCTTGCAGTTGCTCTCGCGTCATTATTCGGCTCGAACCAGCTGAGTGATCAGCTTCATGATGATCTGGGCGAAGTGGCCATGGATGACACTGTTCCGCCGGGCGTGGGTACCCCCTTGGTTTCCACCCGCCGTCTCACATCCATGCTGGCTCCATCACTGACTGAGCCCGGTTTCTTCGACACGCTGGACGGGTTGATGGCCACAGGCCCGACATCGGCGTGCGTCCATGTGGCCTTGGAAGACCGCCTCTTCTACGAGAGCAGTGCCAACATCCAAGTGATGCCTTCCGAAGCGCTTCTGCTGCTCACATTGGCCACCGCCCATCAGGAACTTGGCCCTGATCACACCTTCACAACCTCGGTTCAGTCGATCGTCCCGCTTGAAGACAGGGTGGTGAATGGTGACATCTATCTAGTCGGTGGAGGCGATCCGCTGCTGTTGACTCCGGCGTTTCTGGCCACTGTGGAGGAAGGAGACAATCGGCTTCACACTCCAATAGAACAACTGGCTCAGGACTTGGTAGACGATGGTTTGGCCCTGGTGACCGGTGCGGTCGTGGGCGACGCCACTCGCTACGACGGCCTGCTCTACGTTGGGTCTTGGCCCGAGGGAACTATTGAGTCCGAGAACATCGGTACCCTGCTGGCCCTGCAATTCGACGACGGCTGGGTGCAGTTCCCGCTTTCGGAGCCGGCGCCAGAGGCCGATGGGGTCGCTGCTCAAGTCGACGAGGAAACCAGTGGCTATGTGGCCGCCGAGAATCCCCCGTTCTATGCCGCGGCGCTGTTCGACGACATGCTCGAAGCTCGAGATGTGGTCATACGCCGTAGTCCCCGCTCGGAGGCTGTTCCAGACGGAGAAGAGGTCTACCTCCTAGCCTCGATTGAGTCAGCGCCACTTTCCGACTACTACCGCCAAATTCTCGATAACCGGGATATCGAGACCACCGAGATGCTGCTCAAGGAGATCGGGCGGGTTACGTCAGGCGCAGGTAGTACTCAGGGCGGGCTTCAGGCAATGAAGACCGTGTTGGCGGGGATAGGAGTCAATGACGAAGAGTCCCAATTCCGTCAAGTCGACGGCTCAGGACTGCATCCGGACAATGGTGCAACGTGCCCGGTTTTCACCTCGCTGCTGGCCAGCGAAGAGTTCAGTCCGCTGTTCCGCGAGTTGCTACCCACCGCTGCCGACCCTGGACCGCTTCGGGAGCGGTTCGCCGGCGTTGACCGGCCAGGGCGAATAAGTGCATTTTCGGGCGGGTCATCGGATACCACCGTCATGATGGGATACATCGACATCGGCCGAGGTCAGGAGCTGACGTTCGCCTTTATTGCCAACCAGCAGGGAGCAGAGGACAACCAAGCCCTTAAGGAACTGGAGGGGCGCATCGTCACCCACTTGGCTTCCCTCGAGGCCAAGCCGAGTCTTGACGACATCCAGCTTGAACCCCTCCGCTCCGGCTGACCGGGCAACCAGCAAGAAGCACATGATGATCACGATGCTCATGATCGCCTTATGACTAGGAATTCCGCCATTGCCACGATGCCTATGTTTCCCTTAGGGATGGTGTTGCTGCCCACCATGGTGGTACCGATCCATGTGTTCGAGCCCCGATACCGCCAGATGACCAAGGACTGCCTCGACGGCGACCGAGAGTTCGGAGTGGTGCTTATCGAAAGGGGCAGCGAGGTAGGGGGAGGCGATACCCGCACCCATGCCGGGACGGTGGCCAAGATCATCGATTCCCAAGAGTTCCCCGATGGTCGATGGGGTCTCGTGGTCGGGGGGATGCGCCGAGTTCAAGTTGTCGACTGGCTGGAAGATGACCCCTATCCCCGGGCTGAGGTTCAAGATTGGCCCGACGCCGGGTATGTCGACAACGAAGACCTGGCCCGCCAAGTGCCCTCGGTAGCGGGACTATGGCGCCGGGTGCTGGCATTGCAATCAGAACTGGGAGCTCCCGGGCCTCCTGCTGATTTTGAGATATCCGAGGATCCCTCCACCGCTATCTGGCAGCTCTCGTCCCTTTCGCCAATGGGGCCACTCGACCGACAGGAGTTGCTGACCACCGACAACGCGGCTCTCCGCCTAGCCCTGTTGGCTGAACTCCTATCCGATGCCGAAGTGGTCATTCGTGCTCGAATTGAGATGGGGTAGCAGTGGTGGTGTGCGGATTCTGCACCGAATGTTGGGGTACCTGAATCGCGATGGGGTAGCAGAAACCTGCCGGGGTAGGCTGGTTGGTCGCAGGAGGAAGCCGTGCCCAAACGTTCAAGAGCTGCTCGGAGGGGCAATTCGCCCAACGCAGCGCTGACAGAAATGAAGACGCTGCTCATCGGCTACGCCCGACAGGAGATCGTCACGCCGCTCACCCAGTTGGGCAAGACGCTGAAGCTTGGCGTGCTCGGCGCGCTCAGCATCGGCATAGGGCTGATCTTTCTGGCTATTGCCGGGTTGCGCCTTCTTCAGACCGAGGCCTCTGGGGTGTTCGACGGCAATATGAGCGCCCTGCCCTATGTCGTCGTGCTGATCGGGTTGCTTGTCGTTCTGGCAGGCGTGTTCGCGCTCAGAAGCCAAACATCGAGAGGAGACCGCTCGTGAGCAATCTGGACTTGGGCCGCGAGGCGATAACCAAAGACGACATTCAAGCCAGATTCGAAGAACTGAAGCGCAGCTTGGATGGCACAGCAGAGGCGGCTCGCACCCCGGCGCTGTCCGGGGGCATTGCGATTTTGGCAGGGCTGGTTGCGTTGGCCTTCTTGTTGGGACGGCGGCGCGGTCGAGCCAGCCGGACCGTGGTCGAAGTTCGCCGGGTCTGATCAGATGCCAGATCCTCTGGGGTACGTCCGTCGACAGGCCATCAGGCGTGGCGTACTGGGCGGGAGTCGAGGATGGCTCATTTTGGGCGGGGCGGTCTGGGGGATCCGACTCCTGCGCCGGATGGCCAGCACCCGCCAGCTGCGAAAAGTGCTGTCGCAGGAATTGCGGCCCGGCGAGAGCCTGCTTATCTCCCATCTTTCCGACGAATCACAGTGAGCCGGGCGCTCCAAGCCGGTGAACTGGTCCTGCTCACCGATCGGAAGAATCGCCGGTATCTGCTCACGCTGGTCGAAGGCCATGAATTTCACACGCACGCGGGATCGGTGGCTCACGACGATCTGATCGGCGGTACCGAGGGAACGCAAGTGCGGACAACCCGCAATGCTGAGTTGACCGTGTGGCGTCCCACTCTCCGCGACTATGTACTGAAGATGCCCCGGGGAGCGCAGGTGGTGTACCCCAAGGACAGCGCGGCCATCTTGATGCACGCCGACGTGTTTCCCGGTGCTCGGATATTGGAGTCGGGAGTGGGCTCGGGAGCGCTGTCGCTGAGCCTGCTGAGGGCAGGAGCAGTCGTGGTGGGCTATGAGTTGAGAGAGGACTTCGCCCAGCAGGCGATGGAGAATGTGACCGGCTTTCTCGGCTCGGAAGCCGCTGACCGCTTCCAGGTGGAGATCAGGGACTGCTACCAGGGAATCGACGCCGAGGGGTTGGACCGTGTCGTGCTGGACCTGCCAGAGCCCTGGCGAGTAGTGCCCCACGCGGCCGCCTCACTGCATTCCGGTGGCATCCTGGTGGCCTACACCCCCAGCATCATTCAGGCAGTGCAGCTGCGTGAAGCCTGCGAGTGCGGGCCTTGGGCTTCTGTTTCTACCGTGGAGATTCTTCACCGCGGCTGGCACATCAAAGGTGACGCGGTCAGGCCCGAGCATCGGATGGTGGGCCACACCGGCTTTGTGACTACTGCTCGGAGGCTTGCTGAGTAGTTGGAGAGGAGAGGAGGTTTGAAGTTCAGACCTCGATGAAGATGCACTCCCCAGGGCACTCTTCGGCCGATTCGATGGTCGCCTCTTCTTGCCCTTCGGGCACGATAGCCAGCCCTTCAACGCCACCTGGTTCGCTGAAGACCTTGTCGCCCTCCTTCACATACGCGAGCCCATCATCGAGCAGGGTGAAGACATCGGGGGCGATCTCTTCACAGAGACCGTCACCAGTGCAGAGATCTTGATCGATCCAGACCTTCATTTGCATCGGTGCGTTGGGCCTTTCGTGACATCCAGCAGACGGCCAGCATGGTAGACGCTGGGGGTGCCTTCAGTGTAACCGACCGGAGGTGGATCTCATCCATGCAGGAGAAATTCATCTGAGACGAGCTTGCACGGGAGCACTTCAACGGCAGCGAATTCGCTTGGGAGCATGCGAGCTAGAGCGCAATCTTGCGTCGGCAACCTGGTCGGGGACGTGTAAAGTCGAGTTGGTATGGCAGACGGCGACGAAGCGGCAGAAGCAGAAATCGTGCCCGAGGACATTCCTCCGACAAAGCAAGATTCCTTACCTGAAGAGGTTCCTCCGACAGAGCAGTTGGCGGTGCTGGAGGAAGAGATTGCCGTCCTTCGCCAGCGCCTCCAGGACGCGCCCAAACGGGTTCGCACGCTGGAAGAGCGGCTCTTGGAGACAAAAGGCCAGCTGGCTAAAGCTGTCTCCCAAAACGAGAAGCTCACCTATACCCTCCGTGAAGCTCGTGAGCACATATCCGCCCTGCGGGATGAGGTGGACAAGCTCACCCAGCCCCCGTCAGCGTATGGGACGCTGCTGGGCCGCAACGACGACGGAACGGTGGATGTGTTCTCCGGAGGGCGCAAGATGCGGGTCGCCCTCCATCCTGAGATCGAGTCTGAGGAGCTCAGCCGAGGCCAAGAAGTGGTGTTGAACGAATCGCTGAATGTCGTCCTCTCTCGAGTAGGCGATGGCACCGGCGAGGTGGTGACCATCAAAGAGGTATTGGCTGGAGGCTTGCGGGCCCTCATCGTCGGTCGGGCCGACGAAGAGCGGGTGGTGGAGCTTGCCACTGAACTAATCGACCAACCGCTCAAGAGCGGGGACACTGCGCTCATGGATTCTCGCTCGGGTCTGCTTGTCGAGCGCCTGCCCCGGCCCGAGGTAGAGGACCTGGTGCTAGAAGAAGTTCCCGACATCACTTACGACCAGGTCGGTGGGTTGGATGAGCAGATCGAGCAGATCACTGATGCAGTTGAGCTTCCATTTATGCATCAGGACCTGTTTGCCGAATACCAGCTGCCTGCACCCAAAGGCATCTTGCTGTACGGACCACCGGGCTGCGGCAAGACCTTGATCGCAAAAGCGGTGGCCAATTCCCTGGCCAGCAAGGTTGCCGATATCAGTTCGGACCGGGAAGCACGCTCATATTTCTTGAACATCAAAGGTCCGGAATTGTTGAACAAGTACGTGGGCGAGACTGAGCGCCAAATCCGCCTGGTGTTTCAACGGGCACGGGAGAAGTCAGCTGAGGGATGGCCAGTGATCGTATTCTTCGACGAGATGGAGTCTCTCTTCCGAACCCGGGGCACTGGGATCAGCTCCGATATGGAATCCACTGTGGTTCCCCAGCTGTTGGCCGAGATCGACGGGGTTGAGACGCTGCGAAACGTGATCGTAATCGGGGCGTCGAACCGAGAGGATCTCATCGATCCAGCCATATTGAGGCCAGGGCGGTTGGATGTGAAGATCAAGATCCAGCGTCCCGACGCCGATGCGGCCTGCGCCATCTTTGCGCGCTACCTCACCTCTGAACTGCCTATCGCCACCGAGATGGTGGAGGGGCTTGGTGGCGGCGACCCCGATAAGGCCATCCAGGCCATGATCGAGCAGACCGTGACCGAGATGTTCTTGGAAGAGGAGCGTAACCAGTTCTTGGAAGTCACCTACCAGAACGGCGACAAAGAGGTCATGTACTTCAAGGATTTCGCTTCGGGAGCCATGATCGAAAACGTGGTACGGCGGGCCAAGAAGCTGGCCATCAAGCGCCTGCTGGCTGGCGGCTCGCCAGGCATCCACGTCAATGACCTGTTGAAGTCGGTGCACCAGGAATATCGTGAACACGAGGATCTGCCCAACACCACCAATCCCGACGACTGGGCCAAGATATCGGGCAAGAAGGGGGAGCGAATCGTGTTCGTCCGCACGCTCTTGTCTAGCGAGGAGTCAAGCCAAGGCGGGCGGTCCATCGAAGCAATCGGCCCTGGCCAATACCTGTAAGCGCGAATACCGCCAGACTTGCCGTCCAGGTCAACTAGCGTGCCCTGCATGGCGGTTCCCAAGATTTGCGGCATCGAGACCGAGTTCGGGATCGCGCACACCGGAACCGAGGACGCCAATCCGATCGCAGCTTCCTCCCTGCTCATCAACTCCTATTTGTCGGAGGTTGAGCGCACCGGGGAGGGTGGTCCGGCTGCCGGAGTGACCTGGGATTTCGAAGACGAAATGCCGGGTAACGACATCCGGGGCATTGCTCCCTTGGGGTCGCTGGCTCCTGAAATTGAGACCCATCTGGTGAACGCCGTGCTCACCAATGGCGCTCGCTACTACGTAGACCATGCCCATCCCGAACTGTCTACGCCCGAGTGCAGCAATGCCTTGGACGTGACGCGCTACGACAAAGCAGCCGAATTGATTCTGAGGCGCTCTATGGAAGCGGCTGCCCAGATGCTGCCTCCCGGCCAGGAGCTCGTGGTGTACAAGAACAATTCCGACGGCAAGGGGAATAGCTATGGGTGCCATGAGAACTACCTCATGGCTCGTGCGACTCCCTTTTCCCAGATTGTGGTTCATGCCACCGCCCACCTGGTGACCCGCCAAATCTTCACTGGCTCGGGCAAAGTGGGCTCCGAGGCACATGGTTTGACCACCGAAGACGTGCCATTCCAGATCACCCAGCGAGCCGATTTCTTCGAGGAGGAGGTGGGGCTGGAAACCACCCTTAAGCGCCCCATCATCAACACCCGGGATGAACCTCACGCCGATGCCCGGCACTATCGCCGTCTTCACGTGATCACCGGTGACGCCAATATGTCAGAGGTAGCCACCTTCCTCAAGGTGGGAACCACAGCCATCGTGTTGGCCATGGTGGAAGACAACGTCTTGCCCCGGGAGTTCCGCTTCCGCATGCCGGTGCAGGCAATGCGGCAAGTGTCCTATGACCTGAGTTTGGCCAAACCGCTGGAGCTAGCCGACGGAACATCCGCAACGGCGTTGGAGATCCAGTGGGACCTGTTGGACCAGGCTCGGAAGTACGCCGACAGCCATGGGCTTGACACCGTCGGCGGTCCGGTCGGGGAGATGGTCATTGACCGGTGGGAGCAAGTGTTGACCGGTCTGGAGGCCGACCCCATGACGTTGGCCCGCCAACTCGACTGGGTAGCCAAGCATCGGCTGATCCAGGGCTTGGCCCAGCGCCACGACCTGCGGCGCGACGATGCTCGACTGGCCGCGCTCGATCTTCAATACCACGACTTGCGGCCCGAACGGTCGGTTGCGGCCCGAGCGGGGCTGGAATCGCTGATCTCTACCGACGGCGCGCGAGCAGCCATTACCGAGCCGCCGCTGGACACCCGGGCCTATTTCCGAGGTCAGTGCCTCAAGCGATGGGCATCCAGCATCGTGGCCGCCAACTGGGACTCGATCGTGTTCGATGTGGGCGACGAGCCGCTGCGACGGGTGCCCATGATGGAGCCCTCCCGAGGGACGGCGGACCATGTCGGCCAACTCCTGGCTGACTGCGATACCGCGGCCGAGTTGTTGAACCGGTTGAAGGACTCGGGCGCTCGGTAGCTGGAGAGTTCGGTCAGCTGAGCCAGCTGTCCGTTTTGGTGCCTGTCATTCGAGTAGCTTGCTTTCGGAGTGAGCGCGATATCGTGATCCACACGAACTCAGGGATGAGGGGAACGAGATGGCGGAAAGAGAGCAGATCAAGAAACCAGCACCTCAACGCGAGCAGGCTGAAGTTGAAGATGCTCCAGCGGCCTCGGAACAAGTCGAGGAGCTGAAGGCCGAGCTCGACGACCTACTAGATGAGATCGACGAAGTGCTGGAGACCAACGCTGAGGATTTCGTCAAGTCCTATATCCAAAAGGGCGGACAGTAGCGGTAGTCTGCAAATTGTGACCTTGCCCCTATTTGAAGCCGGGGGCGACCCGGGCCCCAATTTTGCGGCGTTGTTGCGCTCCACCGGGTTGGTCCCGCCTGAGCCCGATGTCCCAGCGACCGAGATGGCCATTGCCCACGCCACCACCGTGGTGGCCATTCGCTGCCAACAAGGGGTGGTGATGGCGGGGGACCGCCGAGCCACTTCCGGACACCTCATCAGCCATCGGACTATTGAGAAGGTCTTTCCCGCCGACCGGCATTCTGGAGTAGCCATTGCCGGGGCCGCGGGGCCCGCCATGGAGATGGTTCGGCTATTCCAGTTGCAGCTTGAACACTATGAGAAGGTGGAGGGCAAGGGTCTCAGCCTGGACGGAAAGGCCAACCAACTGGGCATGATGGTTCGCAACAACCTGCCCGCGGCAATGCAAGGATTTGCCGTGGTTCCGTTGTTTGCCGGCTATGACACAACTCGAGGAGTCGGACGTCTTTTCCAGTACGACGTAACCGGGGGCCGATACGAAGAACGGGAATATGCGGTGGGTGGTTCGGGAAGCCTGCACGCGGGAACGGTGATCAAACTGGGCTACCGATCCGACGCTGACGCCGATGAGATGATCGATTTGGCGGTATCGGCCCTGTTTCGCACCGCGGAGGAGGACTCCGCCACTGGCGGTCCCGATTTGGTACGAGGCATATACCCGGTGGTGGCCGTTATCGGCGCCGATGGATTCGAGCGGGTGGCCGATGCCGATGTGGAAACACGGTTCCGGGATCTCCTGGCCAGTTTGGAGGACCAAGGGGGTGATTCATGACCGTCGCGGCCGGTCTTGAGAACTGCTGGGGTGATTCAGAATGACCATGCCGTTCTACGTTGCGCCTGAGCAACTGATGAAGGATCGGGCTGACTTCGCTCGCAAGGGAATCGCCCGAGGCCGGGCCCTGACTGCTCTCAGCATCAGCGATGGCATTGTGATTTGTGCAGAGAATCGGTCGAACACATTGCGCAAGGTGAGCGAAATCTACGACCGGATCGCATTTGCCGGCGTCGGCCGCTACAACGAGTTCGATCAGCTTCGCATCGCCGGCGTGCGCCATGCCGACCTCAAGGGCTATACCTACAGCCGCGAAGACGTGGACGCTCGGAGTCTGGCCAATCAATACGCACAAGTACTGGGCCAGACCTTCACCCACGAGATGAAGCCAATGGAGGTGGAGATCCTGGTGGCTGAAGTCGCCTCTGACCCCGGTGGCGACCAGATGTTTCACGTGCTCTACGACGGCACTGTCAATGATGAATCTGGCTACACCGTTTTAGGGGGAGAGGCTGATTCCATTGCTGAGCGGCTGGGTCAGACCTATGACGGCAACTGGGGGGTGGGCGAAGCGGTCACTGCCGCCGCGGCGGCCCTCGCCGGGGAGGAGCGAGCGCTGGAAGCCGATGACCTTGAGGTCGCCATCTTGGTGCGGGAAATCGGGCGGAGGGCGTTTCAGAGAATTGAAGGCGACGAGTTGGCCGAGCTGATGGCTGGTGGGACCTCGGATTAGAGGCAGGCAGGTATGGAGCGGCGAATCTTCGGGATTGAGAACGAGTACGGCGTTACCTGTGCGCTGCGGGGCCATCGCCGGCTCAGTCCCGATGAGGTGGCCCGCTACTTGTTCCGGCGGGTTGTGTCCTGGGGCCGCAGCAGCAATGTCTTCCTGGTCAACGGTGCCCGGCTCTATCTGGACGTGGGCTCGCACCCTGAATATGCCACCCCGGAGTGCGACTCCGTCTACGACTTGGTAGCCCATGACAAAGCAGGTGAGCGGATCCTGGAAACGCTTATTGAGAGCGCCGAGCAGCGACTGCGGGAGGAGGGGATCCAGGGGGACATCTACCTGTTCAAGAACAACACAGATTCGGCAGGCAACAGCTACGGCTGCCACGAGAATTACTTGACCAGCCGACGTGACGACTTCTCCGAGTACGCGGAGGTACTGATCCCGTTCCTGGTCAGCCGTCAGATCTATGCCGGGGCGGGCAAAGTGCTTCAGACTGCTCGCGGAGCAACCTATTGCATCAGCCAAAGAGCTGAGCACATTTGGGAGGGGGTATCCAGCGCTACCACTCGGTCCCGTCCCATTATCAACACCCGCGACGAACCCCATGCCGACGCTGAGCGGTACCGGCGGCTCCACGTGATCGTAGGCGACTCCAACATGAGCGAGTACGCCACGTTCTTGAAGGCTGGGGCGACCAGCATTTTGCTCCGAATGCTGGAAGATCCATCGGTAGCGCTGCGAGATATGACCCTGGACAACCCGATTCGGGCCATCCGGGAGATCAGCCATGACCCAACGTGCACTCGCCGTATACGCCTGGCCAGTGGCCGTGAAGTCAGCGCGTTGGAGATCCAATCCGAGTACCTGGACCGAGCGCTGAAGTACGCCGACAGTCGGGAGTTGGAGCCCCAGGACAAACAGGCTCTGCAAATGTGGGAGCACTGTCTGGTTCAGATAGCCAAGAACCCCCTCGGTTTGGCCCGGGAATGTGATTGGGTGATGAAGTACCACCTCATTGAGGCCTACCGCGAGCGCCACAGCCTCGGTCTCAGCGACTCTCGGGTGGCTTTGCTGGATCTCCAATACCACGACGTGAACCGGTCGCGCAGCCTTTTCTACCGGATGCAGAACCGGGGTATGGCCGAGCGAATGTGCGTCGACGACGAGATCAGCCACGCGGTGGAGCACCCCCCTGCTACTACTCGGGCCCGACTCCGGGGAGAATTCATTCGGCGGGCAAAGGAGCGCAAGCGGGACTACACCGTGGACTGGGTGCATCTGAAGTTGAACGACCAAGCCCAGCGGACTGTCCTTTGCAAAGACCCGTTCCGAGCCCATGACGAGCGGGTGGAAAAGCTGATCGAATCCCTGTGATGGCCTGTGGGTTACCGCGAGAGCCGGAGCAAGGGCGCTGATGGTTGCAGGGTCGAGACGAAAGCCGGAACAGGTCAGGCTGGAGCGCTTGCTGCGGCTGATAGCCGCACTAATCGAAACTCCTCGCTTTTTGTCCATCGAAGAGCTGCTTGAGAGGGTCGGGACATCCCGAGGAGCCGATTCGGCTGGTTATCCCGAGAATGGAGCGGCTGCTAAGCGGGCCTTTCATCGGGACATGAACCAGTTGGCTGATGCCGACGTACCGGTTATCGCCGGGCCGGTGCCCGGCCAAGAGCGGGAGACCTGGGGTTATCGGATTCGCAAGCAGGATTACTCGCTACCCGAGATGGACTTTGAGGCCGACGAGCTGGCCGCTCTGCACCGAGCCGCCACCGCGGTCCGCTTTGATGGGGTCTCAGGGACGGAAGCTCTGTGGAAGCTGGGCGGTCGGGTGGGGGAGGGAACTGAGGCAGAGCTAGCCGCGGTGCCTGTGCATCCCGCGCTGGCTGAATTGTTCCAGGCCGTCACTGAGCAACGAGTAGCAGAGTTCAAATATGGCGACCAGCCACGCTCCGTGGAACCTTGGACCCTGGCCTTCGACCAAGGCCACTGGTATGTGGTCGGACACGACCGCGGACGCGAAGACAAGCGTACCTTTCGGGTAGACCGGATAGATGGCGATGTGTCGCTGGGTTTGCCAGGCGGCTTCCAGCAGCCAGAGGGGACCACAGGCTGGGCGCCATTCCAGCCTTGGAAATTCGGGAGCGGTCCGGCCGTCACCGCCCAGTTGAAGGTCGATCCCGACCAGGCGGTCTGGGCCGCTCGACGGCTTGGACAAGAACCCTCGAAGAGGAATCTCGACGGTTCAGCCGTATTTGACGTGGTGGTTCGAAGCCCAGATGCCTTCCGATCCTTGGTGTTGGAGTTCCTCGAACATGCTGAGGTGCTTGGACCCCCCCAACTGCGCGCTGACATGGTGGCCTGGCTTGAAGGGTTGAGCTAATGAGCCGGTTGAGTGCGGGGGACCGCTTGCGGCGGATGCTGGAACTGGTTCCGTGGGTGATGTCTCAGGGTGGCGCCGAGCTGAGCGAGATTTCCCAACGGTTTGACTATCCGGAAGCGGAGTTGCGGGAAGACCTGGTGAAAGTGCTGTTTGTTGTCGGGCTGCACCCGTTTACCCCAGATGAGCTGATATACGTGATGGGTTTGGATGAAGATGACAACGGCGGCTGGGTTGCGATCAGCAACGCCGACTATTTCTCCCGCCCGCTCCGGCTCATGCCCGGTCAGGCTTTGGGCCTCATTGGGGCCGGGGAGGCCCTATTGTCCGGTGCCGATCCCGAAGGCCCCTTGAGTCGCGGACTGGCCAAGCTAGCCGATGGGCTAGGAGTGAGCATGGGCGAGGATCTAGCGGTCAGCTTGGGAGAATTGGCCGAGGAATGGGTTGAGCCACTGCTGAACGCAGCTGCTGATCGTCGCCAAGTCCGGATCCGCTATTTCAGCTTCGGACGAGGCCAAGAATCCGATCGAATCATTCATCCGTTCCGGGTTTTCTCGGAGATGGGCAACTGGTATGTGCAGGGTCACTGCCAGCAGGCAGAAGGAGTTCGGGTTTTCCGAATTGATCGGATCAGATCCCTGGAATTGCTGGAGGCGCAGTTCGATCTCCCCGATGAGACTGGGGCACCTGCGGCTTTCGAAGCCAGGGAAACCGATCCGCGGGTTGTGCTTCGGCTGTCACCAGGAGCCTCTTGGGCCATTGAGAAGTACCCGACTGAAGATCAGGTGGTTCTGGACAACGGGGAGATCGACGCCACCATGCCGGTGAGTCATACCAGCAGGCTTGAGCGGTTGTTGCTCCAACTCGGACCCCAGGCTGAGTTGCGACGCGCTGAACCGCCGGTGGCTCCCGACCAAGCCCGGCTCGCTGCCGAGCGAGTGCTAGCCCGATACCGGTAGAGGCTATGAGCATCGACGAGCCTGAACACCCGAGCAGCCTGATACTCGAACCGGGTGCAGCGCCAACAGCCTCTCGAGCCCCTGAGGCAGAAAGCCAAGTAGATCCGGCAGTCTCAGAAGGCGCAGGAGACGACGGGGCTGGCGGCAAGAAGCAAAAGCCCACTGCCCGGGTTATTGCCGAATGGGTGGCGGTATTGGCCGGCGCGCTGGTATTGGCCTTGGTGTTGCGCTCAGTTCTATTTCAGGCCTACTACATCCGGTTCACTTCGATGGAGCCCACACTGAGCAATGGCGATCGGGTCTTGGTGAACAAACTGGGCTATGACCTCCACGACGTCAACCGTGGCGACCTTGTGGTGTTTGAGCGACCTCCGGGAGTAAGCGGCCGACAAGAGGACGATCTCATCAAGCGGGTCATTGCCTTGCCCGGCGAGGTCATCGGGTTCGTCGAGGGGGATGTCTACATCAACGGCCGACGGCTTCACGAGCCCTATCTGCAATCCACCGGGATCACCACTGGAAATATGCCCTCAGGCTGCGCGGCCATCGTCGAGGGAGGTTGCTTGATCGGGGCGGGCGATGTGTTCGTAATGGGCGACAACCGGGCCAATTCCACCGACAGCCGGTCGTTCGGTCCGATCTCCGAGCACTTGATAGTGGGACACGCCTTTTTGCGGCTCTGGCCGGTAACCGAATTCGGCCGGTTGTAACCGCCGGGCAGCACCCCGCAGACTGCAAGCAGCCGTAGTCGGCTAACAGACTGACGCGCTAGCGGTCGTAGTGGGCGTGGCCGTGCCCATGGTCGCTGAAAACGTGGATTACTCCATCGGCGTGGTCGTCGTGCTCGCCATGAAATACGCAGTTCTCTTTATCTCCGTGAGCCATGCGGAGCCCAAAGGCCTCTTGCATGTTCTTGTTGGTCAGAACCTCGCCGGGCGTCCCCGATGCGACTATCCGGTTGGCCAACAGGATCACCTGATCGCAGAGTTCGGCCTCGTCCATGTGGTGGGTGGATATCACCACAATGCGGCCTCGTCTGCGCTCCTCATCGATGATGCGGAGGATTGTCTCCTGGCTCGGCATGTCCAAGCCGGTAATGGGTTCATCCAACAAGAGCACATCGGCGGCGTGAGCCAAGGCTTGGGCTACCAATACCCGCTGGCGCTGGCCTCCTGACAGTTCTCCGAATTGGCGCTTGCCCAAGTCCGACACTCCGAGGCGTTTGGCCGCGTCTTCGATAATCGTCCGATCTGCTGGACCAAAACGTTTGATCAATCCACGATCGCGGAAGCGGGACATGCGGAGCACGTTGGACACAGTCAGCGGCATCCACCCCCGTTGCCCGTGCTGCTGCGCTACCAAGGCCACCGCTTTCTCCGATGGATCTGGACTGATCTTCCCATCCGACGGTTGGGCAAGGCCACACATCAAGCGAAGCAAGGTGGTCTTGCCCGAGCCGTTGGGCCCGACTAAAGCGGTAGACGTTCCGTGCTCGAACTGGCATGTGATGCGGGTAAGGGCTACGTGGCCGTTGCCATACTTGGCGGCAACTTCATCAAAAACAATCGGCTCGCTGTTCGGAGCAGCCAAGGCTTCGGTGGTGGCTGCTGTGTCGCTCATTGCTGCTCAGGGTACCAGTTAGCCAGTGCATCTCTTATGCGATCGACGTGATCGCAATACACCGCGTCTATGCCCATGTCCAGCAGTTCTCTGAGTACTCGAGGCTGTTGAGCATCCCAGCCAAAACAGAGGACCCCAAACCGGTGGAACAAGGTGACCAGGCCGCCGGTCCAGTCGGTCTGATGAAGGTTCACCGAATCGATAGCGGCCTCGGCCAGTATCGCCGCCCGTCGCTCGGGTCCGCCGTTCATGCGACTCAGCCGGGTTGAGTTGCACAAGCGCACATCGGGCCACAGGTTTCGCATCTCGACCAATGTGTCCACGTCGGGGTGGCACAGCCATAGCCGTTGGCGGAGCGGGACTCCGGCATGGGCCGCGGCCGCGTCCACACTCTCGATCACTGAATGAGCTGCATGGGGATCCTTCAAGTCGAGGGACAGCTCAAAATCGCTACCACACTCGCGGTACAGCTCAGCCAGGGTTGGAATATGGTCGGGCAGCTCATCGCGGCGGCATTCGTGAATGGGGCGCTTCCGTTGCCAGCGCCTTGAGCGGATCAGGCCATCGTGATCAAGCACCGCCTGGTTGTCTGAAGTCACCCAGACATCACTCTCCAAACCGGTAGCCCCCATTTCCAGGGCCCGGTTGAACGCAGCCAGCGTGTTCTCCTGTTCGAGGGCTCGAGCCCCGCGATGGGCGAAGCCGATCGGCGGCAATCGGAGCGGAGAGATCCGGGGAGGCATCTCAGTCCTGGCCTAGCCCAACCATCCCGCCATCATCGACTGCTGCTCATTGCTCGGACAACCCAAGATCGCGAATCGAGGGATAGCCTCAGGGCGTGGGAAACCTTGGATGGGCCGAGATCGCGGTGATCATGGTGGTGGCCCTGGTGGTGCTGGGACCGGAGAAATTGCCCGGAGCGGCCCGCCAAGTCGGCAATTTCATCCGTCAGATCCGCAAGATCTCCACTGGGTTCCAGCAAGAATTGCAAAATGCCTTAGACGAGCCCATCGAGGCTGAAGCTCGGCGCAAAGGGCAGCTCGCTGTCGAACAGAGCAAGCTCGCGAGTGATGAGGCAGAGGAGCAGGGCAAGCACGCAAGCGAACAAGAGAGTCCACAGGAGGTCGGACCGGCCAGCCACCCACCACCAAATAGCTCGTGAGCGACACAGGGGAGGGCCGCACCCGGTCTAGCGACGGAACCATGCCCTTGATGGGGCATTTGGTCGAGTTGCGATCACGGCTTATCAAGAGCGCTTTGGCCGTGGTGGCCGGGGCGGTGGTGTGCTGGGTGTTCTATCCCCAGATCTTGGACTTGCTAGTACAGCCATATTGCGATGTGGTGCCCGAAGAAGCGGTGGCCGAAGAAGCTACCCGTCAAAACCTTTTCGGCGGCTGCGAGCTGTTGGTGCTCGATCCACTGGAGCCGTTTTCGGTGCGATTGACGGTAGCCGGCTACGGAGGGCTGACCCTGGCCATCCCGGTGGTGCTCTGGCAAGTTTGGAGATTCGTGCAGCCTGGCCTGTATCCACGCGAACGCCGCCATGCAGCCGCCTTCACCGTAATCGGCGCCCTGCTCTTTGCCTTGGGTGCCGGCCTGGCGTATTGGACCATCCCCCGTGCCCTCGATTTCTTGGCCACCATCGGAGGCGAGGACTTGGTTACTGGATTCTCGCCGGCCAAGTACTTGTCGTTTGTCATCAAGATGATGGCTGCGTTCGGAATCGGCTTCGAATTCCCCATCCTGCTGGTGTTCTTGCAAATGGCCGGGATCATCCACTACCGACAGCTGATACGGGGAAGGCGATTCGCCATTGTCGGCATCGTTGCCCTGGTGGCGGTGATTACTCCCAGCGGAGATCCGTTCACACTCATGGTGCTGTCGGTGCCTATGTATCTGTTCTATGAGGCAGCGATCGGAATCGGCTGGTTGCGCGACCGCCGACAACGCCGCCAGGGAGCTGAAGAGGTCGACGATGCCGCTGAGGGCGCTCTTGGGACATCTTCAGCCCGCGAGGATTGAGGGACATGCCTATACGGCAGGGTGAGGATTGGGGTGAATCCGGAGGTCTGGGAGCCGAGGGCGTGTTGGTGGGCAGTGACGCAGAGGCCAGGTTGGTGATCGAAGACGCCCGTCGGGCCAATCGTCCGCTACCCGAACTGGGGTTGTTAGGAGGTGACCTGTGTCGCACCCTCGGCGGCCGGGGTAGTGCGGATGCCGTTCGCTCACCGGAAGCGTGGAGGTTCGCGGTGGACCTCGGCGCGGTATTGCTGGATGGGCGGCTGTTCTGGTTCTGCGCCCACCTCGTCGCACGGAGACGGGGATGGGCTGGCGAGGTGCTGGTGGCCATGAACGCGGCTTGGAGGGGAGGCTGGAACCTCGGACCCAAGGCTCATCCGGGAGATGGACTACTGGACATCTCTCATGGTCGCCTATCGGCCCGCGACCGGCTACGGGCTCTCCGGCGGGTTGGTACGGGAGACCATGTACCCCACCCCGAGATCCGTTATCGCCGCGCAGCGGCTTTCCAAGTCGAGCTCAAGGAGCCCCTGATGGTGGAGTTGGACGGGCAAAGAGTGCAAAAGGCCTCCAACTTGTCAATCCGGGTGGAACCGGCTGCGCTCATTGTCGTGGTGTGACTGCCAGGCGTAGTACGGCCACCTGCTGCGGTGTGACTGAGGGCCGCATTACCGCGATGATCCACGATAAGACAAGTAGCATTCGCCCCGTGACACCCGACGCAGCCAAGCAACAGATGGCCTCGGAGGTCGACGCCCGAGCAGCCCGTCTGCTCAGCGTCTCCCACCAGATCCACGAGACCCCTGAACTCTGCTTTGAGGAGCACACCGCCCACGATCTGCTCTGCACCGTCTTGGAGGACGAAGGGCTTGATGTTCAGCGCTCGGCATTTGACCTGGATACGGCGTTTGTAGCCAGGGCAGGCGATGCCGGACCCCATGTTGCGGTGATCTGCGAGTACGACGCGTTACCCGAGATCGGGCACGCTTGCGGTCACAACGTGATCGCGGCTGCGGGACTGGGTGCCGGGCTGGCCGCGGCAACCCTGGCCAATGAGCTGGGGGGTCGCATCAGCATCATCGGCACTCCTGCGGAAGAAGGCGGCGGCGGCAAGCACTATCTGCTGGAGCGGGGGGCTTTCGACGGGGTCAGCGCAGCCATGATGGTGCACCCCGCCAATCACGAGCTCGTCCGCATGAACACCATTGCGGTGGAGCAACTCGAGGTGACGTACACCGGTCGGCCATCCCATGCCTCTGCGTCTCCTCATCTAGGACGAAACGCCCTTGACGGTGCGGTGTTGGGGTATATGAACGTGGCCGCGCTTCGCCAGCACATACGGGCCGATGAACGCATCCACGGAATCTTCACCCGGGCCGGGGACAAGCCGAACATCGTTCCTCACGATGCCGCGGCGGAATGGTATGTCCGCTCTCCGAAACTGGACACTTTGGCCGCGTTGAAGGAGCGGGTGCTGGCCTGCCTCGAAGCTGGCGCAGCGGCCGCCGGGGTGGATATCGAGTGCCGCCGCGAAGCGCCGATCTTCGCCGACTTGATCGACAGTCAGGTGCTGCTGGATTTCTATATCCGCAACGCCGCCTCGGTGGGACGGATCGCCGGCGAGCCTAAGTTGTCAGCTGCGGTTGTCGGCAGCACCGACATGGGAAACGTGAGCCATGCCGTGCCGTCCATCCATCCCATGATCAAAATCGCCCCTGATCACGTGGCAATTCACACCCCGGAATTCGCCCACTACGCGGAATCGCAAAGCGGTGACCAAGCGGTACTCGACGGAGCGAAAATCATGGCCATGACGGTCGCTGACCTGTGGCTGGATCCCGACGCCTTAGACCGGGCTGCCGATGAATTGGCTCACAACCTGCAATGACCCAGCACGACACAAATGACCCAGTACGTCGCTGAAGGGTTCACCCCCGAAGAGGCGGACATCCTCCGTCGCTACTTCACCAACCTGGACCAGCCAGTGTTTGCCCTTGTGAATCTGCCCGAAGTTGTCAAGGGTGCGCTGTTCGCTCGCTACAGCCGGTCGGCCAAATCACTGCGGCGGCTGTTTCTAGACGAGTTTGTCGGCGAACTGGACATCAGCGGTGACGTCACCATCGACGCCACTGTAGGGCTGCGACGAGCCGAAGAGTTGTACGACCGGGTGTTCTTCGAATATGGGGACGATTCGGTCGCCCAGCTAGGCGGTGTCCACTTGGCTTGCGAGCAGGCCTCCAACATCTTGACCAAGGTGTTGGAGTGGGGCCGGCTGATGTCGTATCTGGAGCAGTCCACTCGGTACATCGACTATTTGGCCCGAATCGGCGGCCGCTATCGCTATTACCGTGATCCCCAGGTAGGGGAGTCTCCTCTGTCGGGCCGCTATGTGAGTGATATGGACCGGATGTTCGAGGCCTACGGTCAACTCCTGCCCGCCTTGGCCGATTTCTACCGCCAGCACACTCCTAGGGACTCGGACTCCTCTGACTTCGCCTATCGCCAGGCGATCCAGGCCAAGGCGCTGGATGCGGTCCGGGGGGTGCTGCCTGCGGCAACCGTGTCCAATGTGGGCATCTACGGCACCGGCCAGTCCTATGAACTGTTGTTGCTTCGAATGCGGGCCCACGAACTGCCTGAGGTCCAGGCCTACGCCGAGTTGATGCTGGCCGAGCTGCGCAAAGTCATTCCCTCTTTCTTGAAGCGAGTGGACTTGGAAGACCGAGGGGTGGCGTGGAGTCGCTATATGGGCGACGTCCAGGAGTCGATGGAGAGCGTGGTCGACTATCTGCTGCCGGCCGACTTACCGGTCGACGAAGCTCCGACGGTGCGGTTGGTGGACTTCGACCCGGATGCCGAACTCAAGATGGTGGCATCCATGCTGTATCCCTACACCCATTTGCCGGAAGAGCAACTGGAACGAGAGGTTCGGACAATGGGGGCTGAGGACCGCCTCTCAGTCGTACGGGCTTACGTTGGCGAACGATCCAATCGCCGCCATAAACCTGGACGGGCTTTGGAGCGTTCCTTCTACCGGTTCGACATATTGGCCGACTACGGCGCATTTCGGGACTTGCAACGCCATCGAATGCTCACCCTTGAGTGGCAGAAGCTCAGCCCTCAACACGGATTCACCCGTCCCGAATCGGTAGACGCTGCAGGATGTGCACCGGTTTTCGATGAGGTCATGGAGCGGTCAGCCGATCTGTATGGCCTCTTGGACCAGCATTTTCCCGAACAGGCTTCCTACGCAGTGAGTTTCGCCTACAAAGTGCGCTTCGCCATGAGCATCAACGCTCGGGCGGCGATGCACCTCATTGAGCTACGCACCACTCCTCAAGGCCACTCGGCGTACCGGGAGATCGGGCAAGAGATGTGGCGGCTTATCCGCGATGAAGCTGGCCATGCGGCGGTCGCTGCGATGATGAGATTCGTTGACCTCAGCGAGGAGCCTCCGCTGGGGCGTTTGAGTGCCGAGATTCGTGCTGAAGAGCGCCGCCAAATTCAAGGGCGGGCGTGACTAGTGGTCCGTCTGCGAATCGACCAAATCGAAGATTGAGTCGGTAAGTGCGCACATTGGGTGGCGCAGGTGTCTATGATCCGCGCTGATCGGATTGCCTGAGGAGGTAGCAGGGGAGCATGACGGACCCTGACGAGCACGACGAGATGCCGGACCAAGAGTTCGACGAAAGCGACATCGAAGACCTCGACGACGATCTCGATGGCGATCTCGATGGCGAATTCGAAGCTGTCCTCGGTGATGGCGACCTCGAGAAGGAACTTGACGACGACCTCGATGACGAGCTTGAGGAAGAAGAAGAAAACGGTAAGAACGGGCCAGCTCGTAACGCAACCATGACCGACGACGAAGATGGTGAAGGGGAGGACATCGACCCCGACAATGTCGAGGCAGACCTCGACACCATCTTGAAAGATCGCCTGGCTGCCGGTGACGACGAGGATGAAGATGAGGACACCCCCGATCCGTCGCCTGAAGCCTCGGGTCAGGTTGCGCCCAAACGCGACAACGAATGGACCTGCGAAGGGTGTTTTCTGATCGTCAGCTCAAGTCAGTTCGGATCCCGAGACAATCCCCGGTGCCCATCGGGAGAAGAGCCTTGTCCTTCATTGGCCCGACTATGACTTCGACCGATAGCGCCGACTCTTCTCGGGCAACGCTTGATTCCTCGCGGGAGGCGATCGACCGTTTACTTGATGCTGTCCTCTACGCACCAGTAGGGCTGCTGCTATCGGTGGACTCGCCGCCGTCCGAGCTGGCGTCCCGAGGTCGTCGCCACTTGGAAGCAGCTCAACTGCTCGGTCGCATTGCGTTGAGCCGCTCCTCAACCCCTCCGAGTGCCAGCGTCGACTCTGCCGACTCAAAGCCGGATTGAGCAGTGAGCGATCGGCCGAAGGAAGGTACGGCCCGACCGGCTCACCCTGACGAAGTTGGCGTCGTGGCCGGCTTGGCACGAGAGGCCCGTCGCGAGGCACTCGAATATCGGGGAGGAGATCGCTGGATGGTCACAGAGGCTGCTTCTGAGCCGCTGGAAGATCATCTCGTAGAGCTGATAGAAGACCCAGAGGCCTTCGTAGTCGTTGGGGTTTGGGAAGGGGCGGTGGTGGGATACGGATGGGCTCAGCGAACTGTGCGCCAAGACAGTTCCCCTATTGCCCGAATCGATGAGCTGTTCGTAACCCCTAAGGCCCGTTCAGTAGGAGTGGGAGAGTCGCTATTTGGTGCATTGATGACGTGGGCCCGGGAGCTGGGGCTCGTGGCGGTTGATGCCTTCGTGTTGCCGGGTCACCGAGAGGCAAAGAACTTCTTTGAGACGTTCAAGATGACGGCTCATGGGCTGATCGTGCACACCCGACTCGATCAAGACACTGAGGAATGAACGGTCCGGAGCTGTGCGTAGGCGCAGTGGTGGTTTGCGACGGCGCCATTCTGCTGATCCGCCGGGGCAGCCCACCGGGAGAGGGAATGTGGTCGGTGCCAGGAGGCCGAGTGCAGCGGGGGGAGACGTTGTCTGAAGCGGTTCGTCGGGAGCTGTACGAAGAGACGGGTTTGGATGGAGAAGTGGGCCAGGTCGTGGGCTGGATCGAGCTCATCGGCCGTCGTCGCCATTATGTCGTGGTGGACTACTGGGTCACGGTGGCGCCTGGTGCGGTACCGACGGCGGGTACCGATGCCTCTGATGCCGCCTGGGTGGCCTTTGGCGAACTGGGGGAGTGGGACTTGGTGGACGGTCTGCTGGAGTTCTTGACCGAACACCAAGTGATCAGCTAGGGGTTCTGGTCCCTGCCCTTCGGCGAGCGCGCTTGGGAGGAGGGGTGGGCTCTATGCCGAATAACGCGGCAATGTGGGGAACCCGCTCAGACAATTTCTTGACCTCGGCCAGCAGTTCATCGTCGGGCTTCGCCGGGATTCCCGTGGGTTGCACGGTTCGGCGTACCGGAGAGAACGCCACTGCGCTCATGACGGTTATCCAGCGTTTGGATGGAGTGTCACTAGTCAGAGCTGCGTTTGCCGCTTCCGTCAATCGGGTGACGATGTCCTGAGGAAGGGGCACCCCGGCCTTTGGAGGGCGGGAACTGAGCCTGAGTGCTCTCACCATACGCCCGTCTGCCAAAGTGGCCGCTACTTCGGCCAGCCATTCGGCGTGTTCCCGGTCAACCCGCTCACTGAGTTTGGTGCGGAGCTCCTCGGCCAATGCTTTGGCTTCGTCATCTGTTGCTCCAGCTTCCGAGGCCACCACCACTGATCGGAGGTCGCGGAGATCCAGATCGTCTACGCCGGCCAGTGCGGCATCAACTCGATCCCGCCATTCGGCGGCTCGCATACGGGGAAGAAGCTTGGCGGCGACAGACAAGAAGTCATCAGATTTCGCAGCAGGCTCGGTTGCGGGTTTTTCGGGTGCGGCTGGATCTTCGGCGACGGTCTCGGGCTCGGTTGCGGGTTTTTCGGGTGCGGCTGGATCTTCGGCGACGGTCTCGGGCTCGGCGGCCTCATCTGTGCGCATGGCTGCCTCTTCAGCCGCCTTCTTCTTGGCTTGGGCGGCGTCGCGAGCCTTCTTGCGCTGGTCTCGCAGGGCCTGTTCAACGGAGCTGATGCCGTCACGCATCATCTTCTCCGCGGTGGGCTGTTGTTCCTCAGACAAGCTGTCTATCAATTGCTGACGGTGGGCGCGGCCTGGACGCAGGCGTTTCGTCTTGGCACGGTCGTCATCGCGGCGGGAATCCTGGCGACCACGATCTTTCCTGTTCCCTCGACCACCACGATCTTGACCGTCTCGCCGGTCGCCCCGGTCACCCCGGTCGCGGCCCCGGTTCTTGCGATTGGACACCAACTGAGTGGTCACCAGCGGCTGATCTCTACCCGATCCCAGAATCTCCAGTGTCTCGGGCATCGGGCGCTTTTCCTTGGTCTCAAACGCCTCGATGATCTCGATGCCGTCCATGTGGAATTCAGCTTCCACCGTCAGCTCGTCTCCCACACTGGCGGCAAAAGAAATCAGATCACCGGATAGCTCGCCCTTGGGCTCCCGCGCTCCGGCTGCTCGCCATGTCCAGGAGCCATCGGACCGCTGGCTGGTCAGTTCGATCTCTATCCTCCGAGACACCGGCGGTCACGCTACCGCATGAGAGCTCGGGCACAGAACTGCTGCGGGCTTTCCGCAAACCATTAGCACGCTCCCAAGACGTTGGCCGCTGGCAGGATAAAGCCTTCGAGTTCCACCGCACTGGTAGCGGAGGAAGGGGATAGCCCAGTGAACACTCTGGGACTCCAGGGAATCTGGGCCTCAACTCGAAGGACTGAACCATCGGGGGTTTGGGCGATACAGCCGGTTAAGACCGTGCCGTCGCCGCGGGTGGTGTTCACGGCTATGGAGTCGCAACCCGTGCTGCCACAGCCATCGATAAACGCCGCCGCAGCCCGTTCTGCTTTGTCGGCCGCCAAATTGCGGTTGGTGATCAACTCCCCATGATCGGCCAGCGATCCAGCGGCCACTGCCACCGCCACCCCCAGCGTCAACAGCACAATGGAGGTGTACACCGCCCTATCCGATGGGCTCGACGCTGGCGGCGACGATTCGGTTGACCTTGAGCAGCCGTCCCAGTTCGACCGGGCAGGTGATCACCGCGGCTACTGACGGAGGATGCCCGTGATCGTCGGGGGGCCGAGGTTGAGAGATCAAGCTGACATTGAAAGCGGAATCGGTTTGATTGCAGACCCCAGCTGTTGCAGCCACCCCAGATTGCTCTACGGTGGCGACCGCTTCACCCCATCGGGCCCGGACCGAAGGCTCGGCGCCGGCAGCAGGGGAGTGGGCCAGAGTGGCAGCGGCGGTGACCGCGGCAGCCTCGGAAAAGGTCGAAGTTCGGTAGCGGGCTGTTCCCAGCGTCCCTGCGGCATCGAGTATCACCACACCGAGGACCAACGATGGCAAAATCAGCAAGAATGCGATGGCGTCGCTCATGGCCTGTTCCTCATGGCACTGCTCTCAACACGACCCGGGGACGCTCAGGGTCGCAGCTTGGGCCGCCGAGCGGCAGGCAGTGGCCGTGGTGTGCAGGGCCGGCACCCGAGCATCCAATGGCGCGGCGGTGACCGCGGCAATGAGATTGCAGGCCTCGGCAAATACCTCCACCGCCACCGGCTGTACCGCCAGATGATCGACCTGGCCCAGGGCCGCTTGGGCCGCAGCGGCGACCGCCACGGGTGGGGGAGTGGGCTGGCACTGCCATTCGGCGGCCACCGCCGCCTTTACCGCGGCATTGGCGGCTGACTGGGCCGCGGCATCGGCCGAGAGTCGCGTGACGTGGCTCACATACAGCCCAGTGACCACGGCCAGCAGGAACATCAACAGCACCGCAGTGCGGAGGATTACTAGAGAAGAAACCACGGACTTCTAGGAACAAGCCGCTGGGGTTCCGCTCCAGCTTCCGCCTACCGCATCGCACAATTTCTCCGACGTGATCCGAGACTTGTCGATGTTGTCTCCAGTCTCAGGCGCATTCGAGCTGAGCTGGGCGTAGACGATGATGGCCACGATGGCGGCGGCGGCAATGCCGACCACAATCAAGATCATTTGAACGATGGCTGATTGCATTTCGGGTTCTCCTGAGGGATGGGCTGCCAGTGCTCTTCAGAGAACGAAGATCACGGCGGCCATGACGACGAGACCAGCGATGGCGGCCACCAGCGTGACCGTGGTTCCGATGGCCCGGCTGAGCTGGTCGATCGCCAGGCGTCGCTCGGACTCCAAGGTCCGAACCGATCGGGACAAGGACTTGTCCAGCAAGTCCGATGATGCCGCCCCTGCTCGTTCTGCCGCGGTCACCGAGGCCAACAGCGGCTCGGCGGGGGATCCGGCGATGGCAGCGGCGACTGCCGGTAGCGGGTCCTTTCCCGCGTCCAGAGCTGCGCCGATGGCCCCCTGAGCGACGGTGAAGGCTCGACCCGAGACGGTCAGGGCGGCGTTGACCGCTCCGGCGTTGATGGGCTGGCCTGCCGATGTCAGGAGCCGCAGCTTCCGCATCCACTCCAACATCTTCTGGTCGCGCTCACTCCGATAGGCCGCGGCAGCAAACGCCCGAATCCCCGACGGCGTGGACAACGGCAGCCAGGTTGCTGCCACCACCGCCAAGAACAGTCCGACGGCCCATCCCATCGCCGTCCGCCCGACCAGCCCGGCGGCGACAGCGCCCGTTCCGGCAAGAATCCAGCTTGCGGTCGAGATCCGGTTGGGAGACCACCCCATCGCCGCGGCTTGAATGGCAGTCTGACCGTTTGTCTTGGGTGGTGTGAGCACAAGAACGGCGACCGCGGCCACCCCCGAGACTCCGGCCAACAGGATCATCGGCTCATCCGCCAAGCTGGCGCCAAGACCCGGGCGCAGACCGCGGCAGTCAGTACGGCGAGAAGCAATAGGATCTGCTGTCCCACCGGGGAGACCAGCCAGCGACCCACGTCTTTGGCGGCAAACCCGGTAACGGCCAGCATGCCGACGGCCATTACCACCGTGACCACGATCTGGGGCATGAGAGCAGCGACATAGCGGTGGAAATGGCGGGCTGTCTCAGCTGCCTCGGTGGCTTCGTCGGCCAGGACGCCGGCCAAACCCACCCACTGCGAACCGCCTCGGAAGGCTTCAGCCAGCACGGTGGCCAGCATCTCGGCGATCGGTCTCTGGATGGTGGTAGAGAACCGGTTGGCGGCTTCCACCAGTCCGCCGGTCTCGCATTCGGCGGCCATTTGCCGAGCGGCACCACCCACCCGACCGGGGATGAGCGGTGCGGCCTGGCGTATAGCCTCCACCACTGTCGGTGCCACCAGGGCCTGGTTGGCAAGCCCGTTGGTGAGTTGGGCCAGCTCCGCAGCCTCCCGCAAACCGCGGCGCGATCGGAAGCGAACCGCCACTGCCCAAGCGCACACTCCGGTCAGCACCATGACGGCCGTTCCCGTGGCAGCGCCAAACAGGATCAGGCCGACGACAAAGCCGAAACCCACTGCCAACACGGCGGCCGCCGGCCCAGCTCGAAGAGGGCGTCGGCGAGCAAGCACGATGCTGCTCACCAGGTGCGCCGATGGGCTTCCCGATGCCATCGGCCACCAGATCAGAGCCATGAGCGCGGCCCCGGCAACGAGAACAAGCAGGGTCTGTGCGGTCACAGGACCTCCACTGGGGAGCTTCCTGTTTGTTTCACTGAACCCACCGGCTGCCCACTGGCCATTGCGGTACGCGGGCTGGCCGGTCGCAACTCAATGCCTGCTGATTGGTACAGCCGCTCGACTTGGCCGTGGGGTCGGGCTACGGGAGCAGCCCACCGCTGGCCAGAGTCGAGCGCCCACAAACAGCGGGTTTCGATGGTGTCGTCGCGGTCGTTATAGCTGACGATCTGCGACACATCGGAGATCACCCGCTCTCCGAGCTCGTTGCGGCCCATCCACACCAGAAGATGCACGGCAATGGCGATCTGTTGACGGGCGAATCGGGGATCAGCGCCCTCGCTGCATGCGTAGGACAGCAGCTTGGCCAGCACTCCCGGACCGGGTTGGCTGTGCAAGGTCACCAGGCATCCGTTGAGACCGCTGCTCATGGCATCCAGCAGTGCGAGGGTTCCCTCGCCTCTGGTCTCGCCGATCACCAGCTTCGACGAGTTGGCTCGTTTGGCATCGCGGATGTGGTCGCTCATCGACAGCTTTCCCACTCCGTCGTTGTTGGCGTCGCGAGTGAGGCGCTCGAAGCTGTTGGGATGGATGCCGTATTGGGCCAGCCGGAGCTCAGGCGTGTCCTCAATGGTGTCGATCCGCTCCGAGCCATCGACTGTGGCCAGCAGGGCCTGACAGAGAGTGGTCTTGCCCCCGCCCATGGCCGCGGCGATCACAATATTGGCCCGGACTGGACCGGATACCGCACCCACCAGGATCTTCTGAAGCAGCGGCGCGGCTACATTGAGGTCGGCCAACGCGGCCTTCCCTGCCATATTGGACCGCAGAACCATGGTGGGGGGTTGGCACATGAACGCCTCGGCGTGGAGCCGCCACCGGTCGCCGAGGCGGATGTCCAGTCGGCTGTCGAGAACGTCGAAACGCTGTGGGTGGCCGCCGGAGAAGCTGGCCAAGTGTCGGGCGGTCTCGATCAGTTCTTCATTGGAGGCAAACGGCGAGTTTCGGCGTTCACGCTGCCCGTCGACACGATGGACGATCATGCACTCTCCGCCCCTGATCTGGAACTCCTCAACCCCAGTTTCTTCAAGCAGATCGGCCAGCCGGGTCTGGGCAGCTTGCGAAGCCGACCACAGATGGGTCTCACGGTCGAGCGGGTCAAGCCGGCGAGGGGCGACGGCGGTCCATGCCAGCCGACGGCCGAGACGGATCAGTCGACGACGGTCGCGGCGAGTCAGGTCGGGGGACACCCAGCAGGTAATTGCCCGTTGGCGGCGAAAATGCTCCAGGTCGGGCTGCTCGTCGGACACCACCACCGACACGATGGGGGTCCTGCGCCGTGATCCAGTGTCCAGTCGAAGCAGGGAGCGCACATCGGCGCTGTCGGCTGTGGTGATCCACAGCACCGCAGCGGCAGATGCCACCGCCGACTCCAAACGCGTCTCCGGCTCGTCGTCGCCGAGGGCCAGCACCGTCGGATGCCCGGCCGCGGAGGCCTTGTCGACCTCTGCGGGGGAAGCGGCGAGAACCACGCTGGGCGCGGTGCTGGCAATGCCCTCCAAAACGCTCTCCATCAGCTGCTCCACGGCTTCGATGTCGAGCCACCGGTCTCTGACGGTCAAGAGCATCAGTGCTCCACCCCGCCTTCTCTTCCTGGAGTGGGTACGGCATCATCACGCTCGTACTCACAAGCAGGCCAGCCCCCGGGCGGAGACTCCCATAGCCACCACTGCTCATCAGCCAGAGTGCTGGCCAGTTCGGGCGTTGCCTCTACGGTGACGAGTGTCCCGGCGCCTTGGTCGGCGATCGCCGCCAAGGGCACCAATGCGATTGCGCAGCCCCCGGGCGAGGGCGAGAACACCGCTCGATCCCCAGCAGTCGGGCCGGGATCGGGCCACAGTTCTGCGTTCACGGTGAATCTCATCAGCACCGTGGTGCGGGCCTCGTCGCCGCTTTGGCGGGGGCGTAGCATTTGCGGCGAGATGAGAGTCCCCTCGGGCACATCGACGGCTGCCACTGCTCCGGCCAGATCTGAGGGATGGACGAAGAGCACCGCCAGATCGGCCGGCATGTTGACAGTGGCATAGTCGCCGGGAGGATGCCCCTTGGGCCATCGCTGGGCGGCGGCCACCACCGAAACCTCCGAAATCGGCTCATCGCCGGGGGACAAGGCGAAGACGGTGATGCCAGTAAGGGCCAATACGACCACCGCAGCCAGCAGGCGCCACCGGAACCTCACTGGCCAGGATGAGGGCGTCCACTGCTCGCGATTGGGTGGGCTCACCACAGGGTTACCTGCTGTCCGAGATACTCGGTCGGCTCGCGGAACCAGGACAGATCGGCAGCCAGGACCTCAGTGTGGTGATCGCCCTGCTCAGAGGTGTACCTGATCTGGAGTTGCCATTCCCAAAAGCCCCGACGGGGAATCGACCATCGGCACTTCCCGTAGCGTCCCTTCCAGTCGTCGGAAAGCGAGAGCACACCGGTGATCGGCGCAGTCCACGGCGGCAGCTCATCCGGGGAACACCATGTGATAGCGGGATCGCTCCAGGGAAAGGCCGCTTCATACCACCGCTTGCGCTGCTGGCTCAGGCGATCCCAAAGTCTTGCCGCGATTTGAGCTTCACTCGCGGCGGCGACATTGCCTGGAGATCGCAATTTAGCGAGGTCAGATGACTGGTAGGGGAGTAGTTCCTGAAGGGAGACTCCGACTGCTATGGCAGTCCACAGACACCCATTTGTTTCGGCATCTGTCACATCGAGGGTCGTGCCCGATTGCTGTGCGATCCAATGCCGAGCCGGGTTGGCACCGGTCGAAGCGGCGGTCAGGAACAGCCGACCTCCCGGCACCTCCGGGTGGTGATGGCCGGTGAAGCCATCGGCATAGGGAACGACCGACTCCCATCGCAAACGGCTCAGCAGTTCCTGACGGGTCGTGCCATCCCAAGCTGATGTGCACGTCTTGGACGGTGGCAGAGGAGTATCGCCCGGGCAGTTGGCAGAGATTGCGGTACTAGGACACGGGGGTGGACAACCGTTGTTGGCACAAGGGTCGAATTCGGTCCAGTCGGGGTCCCCGGGATCCAAGAATGGCTCGGGGGCCGGGTCGTCAGGAGAAGCTGTCGGTGTGGACTGCGGAGTCGGTGTAGGTGAGCCCTGCTGGGGACAGGAATCGCCGGGAAGGGTGTATGTCCCGTCGGGGCACTGCTTCACGCAAATGCCCATGGGCCCCCGAATCAGGCCAGCCTGACAACCATGCCGGTGCTTGACGGCGACCCTTTGTAGTCCCAACCAGCGGTAGTTGGTGTTGTAGTGGCCATTCCATTGGGTCCATGTGCCGGGGCCGGTGGGCTGTGGGGTGCTGTTGTGCGGTCCGTGGCCGCAGTTGCTTGAACCTTGACAAGAGCTGGTTGCCGAGGTGGAGGTCACACTCATGTCGCATTGTTCGATCACTTCAACCGTGCAGCCAGCTGAGACGGTGGCGGTGTAGTGGGTCCAGGAGTTCACGTGCGTCCATGTCGTCGTGCAGTTCTCGACATGGGAAGGGCATTGTCCTGGCCCACTGGTGGCCACAAGCTCCGTCTGTTCGTGAGCGAGCACTGGCCGGGAATCCGGGATTATGAGTGCGATGCCCAGCGTGAGCAAACCGATGAAGGCCACTCCGATTGCCAATCGCGCGGCGGGGACCCGCCGTGGCAGCTTGGCGGAAACCTGCTCAGGCCGCGTCATGGCTGAGCCTCGACGGCGAGGTAGTGGCAGCCGATCGCTTGATCGCTGGGGGAGCGGCTCTCCCGTCCGGTTTGTCGAGCCCACACATACCCCAGGAACGCGTGGTAGCAGGTATGGGGACTGTCGGGCAGGCCTCGGTCAGTGTTCTCCGCTGCATGGGCCTCGATGATGCCGACCATCGGCGCCCAACAGGAAGGAAGTGGCGCTCCGGCTGGATAGATCCCCTCGGGATCGGTCGGATGCCTCGGGTTGGGATGCGACGCCGCAATCTCGGCACACCGCTCTGCCAGCCACCCTGGGGGGCGGGGTGCGGTTGGGCTGTAGCCGATCGACGGACACACCGTCAGCGGCCGGACTCCGGAATCCCCGAGGCGGACGTGCTCGATTGCCGCGGCCGCCAAACATTTCACTCCTTCTTTGGTCCACCAGTACCGGGTCAAGAGTTCTGCGATTTGGGTGAGCCCTCCCAGACAGGAGTACACGCTTTGGGCCGATACCCGTCCAAAGACAACATCAGTAGCACCAAGGGCTTCTGCGGAAAGGCGGCGGGCACATTCTTGAACCCACGAACGAGTCCCCGGAGTGTCCTCAATAGTTCCTTGCCTCGTGCCTAGCTGTTCCCTCATTCGGTGCAGGGCCTGATGATCGGCAGGCACAGAAAGGATGACAATCTGTCGATTGCCGTCCCAAGTGAAAACCTCATCCCCAAACTCGTAAAACGCGCTGTTCCGAGCAGCAGCACGCAGCGCCATTTTGTTTGCGGGAACGACCTCAGTGGTAGAGCCGTCCACATCGTCGGGCATCGCACTCGCGCTGGCTTGCGGCTCCTCTAGAGCACTGCCGATCGATACTGGTGTGGGGTGCGGATTTGCAGGCGGGATGGCGGTGGAAGGTGCTTCGTCTCCAGGAACCAGGGTGTCGGAGCGAACGGGCTCTTCGAACACAAGGGGATCAGAATCGCCATGACCCTGAGGGAGAGCTTCGGGCAATACCTGGGCTGACGACGATCCGCTCGTCCCGCACCCGGCGCTCAACAGCAGCAGCACAGAAATAAGACCGCTGGCTCGTCGGGCTTCTCGCATTGCGCCCTCCGTTCGACTCGTCTCGATGGGGGCCTGCGAGGCCGATAGCTCTGGCCGCTGCCAGCAACGGGCACTCTATCCAAATGAACTTCAACTGTCTACAACTAATTTCGTTGATCCCCATCCGCAGAATTCTCGTGAAAGCGTTGAGAATACATGTTATGTAAAGTTATGGGTTGAATCGGTCCAGTACGATGAAGTTCTCCTGCCACCGAAGGTCCTGATGGCCAGACAAGATCAAGTTCATGCCGACAATGTGGATGGTCCGTGGTTTGTGGATACCCGCTGCATTGGGTGTGACGTAGCTCGGCATTGGGCCCCCGGTCTCATCGGTATGGATGTCAAGGGGCGTTCTCTTGTGACTCGGCAGCCAATGACTCCCGAGGAAACTTCGGCTCTTTGGCGGGCCGCGGTAGCTTGTCCGACACAGTCGATCGGTAATCGGGACCAGGTTCGACCGCCGCCCGGCGTGTTCCCTTTCGAACTCACCGAGGGGGTTTATGCCCTAGGCCACAACTCGCCCAGTTCTTTCGGCGGGCACTCTTACTTGGTGGTAAGGCCGACAGGGAATCTCATGGTCGACTCGCCCCGCTATTCCCGTGCCCTCAAGGAGGCTGTCGATGTCTTCGGCGGCATCGCCCACGTGTTGCTTTCCCACCGCGACGAGGTCGCTGATGCAGAGAAATGGGCTAGCCGGTACAACGCCCGAGTTTGGATCCATCAAGACGACGCCGATGCTGCCCCATTTGCTACCGATATCACCGTCTCAGAACAAACTGTCGATGCAGGTGTTGTCTCCATTCCCATTCCCGGCCACACCAAGGGCCATGTCGCCTATCACGTGGACAACCGTTGGCTCTTCACCGGCGACGCGCTGTTTTGGAATCATCGCCAACAAGAACTTGACATAACTCCGAAGCACACGTGGTACTCCTGGGAAGCCCTCGCCGACAGCTTGGACTCCGTAGCCGATCTCAATGTCGAATGGGTCTTCCCCGCCCACGGAAAGTGGCACCCTGTTGGCGCCGAGCTGTACGCCCGCCAGATGGCCAGACTCGGGCCAGCCATGCGCGACATCGGACAGCAAGACTGGAGTCGACGGGCCCACATACTCTTCGACTGGGATCCGTAGGCCACCAGCACTCCTGCGAAGTGGCTGGCCGAGTCTCCACAAGGCGCTTATCAGCCTGTTGTCACTGATTGACTGTTGCTGGTTCGATCAGAGTTAGACTCTGCACCGATATCCACCACCACTTTGTCTTGACGGATAGCTCATCGAAAACTGATGAAAACTCCCAGCGATTACGACAACCCTGGCTACGCGCAGGCTTGTGCTCTCGAACCTGAAATGGCGGAGAACTACGTCGCGCACACCATGATCGGTGATCCCCTGGCCGATGCCGCGGTCGAGGCGCTCTCCAAACTGAAACGGTCGGAGTCCAACCGCATCATCTCGGCCTACATGAACGTCCCCGATGGGCAGGAGCCTCCTAAGGCACCTTCGGAGGTCCACGCGCTGTTCGAAGACGTCTTCACCCCACCCGACTGGCTCGACCTTCCCGCATTGACCGCCGGCATTCATATGTTCCACCGGAACCGGAAGATGGTTGTAGCCGGGATGCTGGCCGGAGTGCTCGTGGAGGGATTCTCCACCAATATCAGCGAGTCGTTCTTCGTCACCGGTCGTCTGCGCGACCAGGGTGTGCGGCGTCTTCAGCAGAACAACCGCCATATGGTGGAGATTTTCCTTCCCGGCGGCATGGGGCCCCAAGGCGACGGATGGCGGCTCTCGTTCCGGATCCGCCTCGTGCATGCCCAGGTTCGATTCCTGCTGAACAACTCAAAAGACTGGGACGTGGAAGCATTGGGCGTCCCGTTGAGCGCCGCCCATTGCGGTTACGCAATCACCGCGTTCTCCGCACGATTGCTCAAGCACATGAGGAGCCTGGGAGCAGTCTTTAGCGAAGAAGAGGCGGCAAGCTTCATGGCCACATGGCGCTATTCGGGACTTCTCATGGGGATTCCTGAGTCAATCCTCTTCGACGGCGAAGCAGATGCGCTGAGGCTGTACGAGATCGGCACCATGTGCGAGCCGGAGCCCAGCACTTCCTCCGTCGTTTTGGCCAACTCCCTGGTCAACTCGGCCCCACTCGTGGTTGGCATCAACGACCCGGTCGAAGGGCAAAAGCTGTCGCAGTATGTCTACAAGGTGTCGCGGGCGCTCATCGGGGACTCACTGGCCGATTCCTTGAATTACCCCAAGCAGTCCACCTTCGGCGTGCTCCCCTGGTTCCGCGTCCAGGCCAGGTACGATCGCTTCACGTCGCGGTTCCTCCCCAAGATCGCCCGCAAGAGCAACATTTCCAACTTCACAACGCTTATGTCGGGATCGTGGTACCACGATGAGGGCATCACTTACCATCTGCCCGACCACGTCTACGCCGAGGAGTCCAGCAAGTGGTGAGTCTCTCTGACCGGCAGGCACACCACTAGCTGAGACCAAGACATGTTCCGCTGGCAGGCCCGCACAATCCGGCGATCGCCACAGTTCGTCCTTTTGGTATTGGGGGCGATAACTCTCGCCCTCCTCGCCGGGTTCCTGGTTCGGGACCGGCCTGAGGGGCCTATCGACTCCACGGGGATCTTCCTCCCTGCCGACAGCGACCTTGCTGACGCCACCGACGCTATAAGGGAGAGCTTTCCCGCCGCCGCCGACCTGCGGGTGGTCCAAATTCTGGCCAAAGGCGACGTCCTCACCGCTGACTCCCTTCGGACCGTCAGGGATCTACAAGCCGCCATCATCAGCGATCCTGAGATTGCACCCTTCCTGGTCGAAGAACCCCTTTATGGATACGTCCAGCTCATAGAACTGGCGGCAGCCGATGTGGGGCTCGGCATGGACACGCTTACCGATGCCCAAGTGTCACTCGGCCTAGCTCAGCTGGCCCAGGATCCCGAACGCGCCGACTTGAACGACTTGCTGGGTCGCTTTGTGGCCCGAGACATCGAGGGTGTTGCCTTCGCCGGACTCTCCCTGGTGATCCTCGACGACGTCGATGATGCCCTCGGTCAAGAGACGGCGCAGCTGCGGGCCCATGAGATCGCCGAGTCATTTGATACGGCATCTCTCGATGTCACCATCATCACCCTGGCCAAGAGCGATGCCGAGGGTAAAGACGCCCGCGAGGAGAACCTGGTGATCCTCACCGTGATTGCGCTCGCGGTGATCGTGGTGTTGCTGGCCCTGTTCTACCGGACCCAGTCCGATGTCCATATCACGATGTTGGGCCTCGGCATGACGATTCTCTGGACATTTGGCGCACTGTCCTGGCTCTCCCCCGGCGGCATCGGCATCGTCGACCCCGACAACATCCTCTTGACCCTCGTCCCAGTCCTGCTCATCAGCTTGTCGGTGGACTACGCCCTTCAGATCATCGGACGCTACCGCGAGGCGCTGCGTGATGGCGCTGAGGGAGGCGACATCGCAGACGACGCTGATCAAGGTGATGACGCTTCCGGCCGGGCCATTGCCCACTCGGTGCGACTGTGTGGGGTGCCCGTCTTGCTGGCCGCAGGCACCACTGCCGTCAGCCTGCTAGCCAATCTGAGCAGCCGCTTCGAGCCCATCGCCGACTTCGGCATCATCGCCAGCATCGGTGTCATCTCAGGCTGGATCGTGATGAGCAGTTTCGTACCAGCCGCCCGGTTGATGCTGGACCGCCGGCTCGCGGCCAAAGGAAAAGGCCCGACGACCCGTCCCCTGGCCGACACGATTCCCGGAGCGGGAGCCGTCCTACCCCGAGTGGCTACCGGCGTGGCCCGCCGGCCGCTGCCGGTCATCACTGCTGCTGTGGCCCTCACCGTCCTTTCTATCGTGGCCGCGAGCAACCTCAGCACCAGCTTCGCCGTAAAGGACTTCCTGCCCAATGACTCCGACACGTTCCAGAGCTTTGACTTCCTAGAGGAAAACTTCGACGGCAGCGCCACCCTGATAACGGTGCTCATCGAGACCGACCTCGACAACAGCCGGGCGGTACGAGACCTCGCCGATCTCCATACCACCCTGGTCGATCCGCTGCGGCGGCCCGATGGCATTGTGGGACCGCCTCTGGCCTCAGCAGGAACGCTGCTCGCCGACTGGACCGGCCAGAGCGGAGGCAACAACGACCCCGCCGTTAAGGCTGCCTTTGACCACCTCAACACCAGCATCACCGCCACCGACGAGGAGGCCCGCCAGGCGTGGAATCTGCTGAGAAGTGCCGATCCGAAGGGCTTCGCCGAGGTGATCGACCTCCGCTCCGCTGGACTCGATCGCACAATCATCCAGATACCCGTGGCGGTGCAGAGCAACGAGGCCCTTCAAGAGTTGATCTCCGAGTTGGAAACGCTTTGGGGCGGTGACAGCTCCGAAATCACTGTTACCGGGGGCGACGCCCTTATCGCCCTGATCACCGAGGAGCTGGCCGACAGCCAGGTTCTCAGCGTGAGCCTGGTCCTCGCTGCCGCGCTGGCCATCCTGGTGGCCTACTTCGCAATAAGCCAATCCCGCCCGCTGCTCGGCGTGATCACCATCATTCCCATAGCCGTGACCCTGTCCTGGCTGTTGGGAGCCATGTGGGTGTTCGGAATCTCCTACAACATGGGCACCGCGCTTATGGTGGTGCTGACCATCGGGATCGGCGTTGACTATACGATCCACCTGACGCATCGCTTCCTAGAGGAGTTACAGGAGTCGGCGCGTGTGGTTGATGCCATCAGGGAGTCGATGGTCACCACGGGTGGGGCACTATTGGCCAGCGCGCTTACCACTGCGCTCGGCCTGTTGGCGCTGTTGTTCTCGCCCCTCGTGCCAATGCAGGAGCTGGGCATCCTCGCCGCGGTGGCGATTCTGTTCGGCCTGATCGCCACATTCACCGTGCTCCCTCCCCTGCTGGTGCTCTGGGCCCACTACCACCGGTGGCGCACCCACGAGGCCACCCTGGTGGGCGCAGGGGGCGGCTGAAGGTTAGAGGGCGGCTCGACCAGCGCTGAGGCCCCCGTCGACGTAGATGATCTGGCCCGTCACATAACGGGCATCGTCGGAGGCCAAAAAGCCCACCACATCGGCGATGTCCTCGGGCTGGCCGTTTCGGCCTAGAGGCACGGCCCTGGCCCGGCGCTGGCCTAGCTCGCCCTCGTAGTTGACCTGGGTGCCCTCGGTTTGGATCATCCCCGGGCCGACCGCATTGGCTCGTATGCCCCGGCGGGCCAACTCGAGGGCAGTCTGCTTGGTGAAGCTCTCCACCGCAGCCTTGGATGGCGGGTAGATGCCCACCCCCGGCGAATTGGAGTGGGCTGCGCTAGACGAGAGGTTGACGATGGCGGAACCCGGTTTCATCAGGGGGGCCAAGGCCTGGGTGCAGTAGAAGACGCCCATCACGTTCACCTCCAGCACTCGGCGCACATCATCAGGGGTCATGGCGTCCATCCCGGCGAAAATCCAGATGCCGGCGTTGTTCACCAGCACGTCTACCTGATCGAGCGAGGCGGCCAAAGCGGCCACCGATTCTGAGTCGGACACGTCGCACTGCCGCCACTCACCGCCGATCATTTCCGCGGTGGCTGCCGCGGTCTCGGGGTTCAGGTCCACGGCCACAACGTGATGACCATCGGCCGACAGCCGCTTCGAAATTGCTCGTCCAAGTCCCTGCCCGGCACCGGTGACTACTGCTGTACCCATCGAGCCAGCATGACAGATGAGCGACGCAGCATTGCTACGGTCCCGGCGTGTCCACGCCCCATCAACGCCATCAATTTCGTTGGGTGATGCTTGGCGCGCTGTGGATGGTGTACTTCTCCTTCGGGCTGGCGGTGTTCTCCATTGCACCGTTAGTGGAAACCATCCGCGACGACCTCGGCATGAGCAAAGGTGCCATGGGCACCGTTCTGGGGGCTTGGCCACTGGTTTACCTGGCTGCTGCACTCCCTGCAGGTGCGCTGGTCGATCGTCTCGGTTTGCGTCGTTCGCTGGGGATTGCCACTGCGATCATCTCAGCATCGGCATTGCTGCGCCCAGCAGCCGACAGTTTCATCGAGCTGTTCGGCGCAGTGGCACTCTTCGGGCTCGGTGGGCCGCTGGTTTCGGTGGGTGCCCCCAAACTAGTCGGCGTCTGGTTTGACAACGAGGAACGCGCCCTAGCCATGGGAATCACCATGACCGCGCCGGCCTTGGGAGGTGTGCTGCCTCTGGTCACCGCCAACAGCGTGCTGATGCCCGCTTTTGACCAGAGCTGGCGATCGACGCTCCTGGTTTATGCCTTCATCACGGTTGCAGTCATCGCATTCTGGCTTATTGCCGCTGCGGTCGCCGAGCGGGTCGCACCCGGCACCGACCGCGACGTCGATCCTGCCCCCGGATTCTCAGGCGCCTGGGAACTCCTCGGCCGCAGAGCTGTCCAGCTCATGATGGTCGTGGCGCTGGGTATGTTTTTCTTCAACCACTCCCTCAACGGATGGCTCCCGACAGTGATCGAAGACCGAGGGTTTTCCAGTTCGGTGGCCGGCTACCTTGCCGGCGCGGTTACCGCTTTGGGCATCATCGGCGCGCTGTTCGGAACCCGGGCCATAACGGAAGGCAGCCGTATAGCTGCTATGGCGACGCTGTTCGCCCTGTACGGGGTGGCCACCATATTGCTCAACGTTGACGGCAAGCCGGCCACGTTCGTTGGTTTGGCCATTATCGGATTGAGCAAGGGCTTGGCCGTGCCGGTGGCTTTGTTGGTGATGATGCAGCTTCCTGGTGTCGCCCAGCGCAACATGGGTGCTGCTGGCGGCTTGTTCTTTACCGCCGGAGAGGCTGGAGGGGTATCGGGTCCCATCTTGTTCGGCGTGTTCTCTGATATAGGCGGATCTACAGCCGGGTTGGTACTGCTGGCCGGGGTGACCTTTGCTACGGCTGTGCTCGCCCTATTCCTCCGCACAGCCATGGTTGGCGCTAAGCAACTCCATTGAGGACCTCGGCGATTACGCACCCCGACCTTGGATGAGTTCCTGCAAGGCATCGTCGTCGGTAACCAGATTGGCAACAACTGCTTCATCGACGTCGGCCACCGTGATCTGCCCCACCTCGTCGGATACCGAGGAGTAGAACCCCAAACCCCGCATCCCCTCGGCCTGTCGGAAGTTGTCCTCGGTCGGGGTCAGATACTGCACCGACACCGCGTTGTAGCGCCGGATCAGGTACAGGTGCATCAGCGTCATCAGCCGTTTGCGGCGCAAAGCCGGACTGTGGGTGTTCTGGTCGCGTACCGACAGGATGGCCCGACGACGGCGGTCGTGGAGCACCCCGAACACCACGTTGGCCAGGTCGTTGTCGCCGCTGCGAACCACCAGTTCAAGGATCTCGGACCCGGCGGTGTAGGGGCGCAGTTGCACCTTCAATTCGGCATCGACGTTGTTGTGCAACGCCCACCGCTCCAACCAGGCTTCGAGCTCCCGGGTGGGCACTTCGGTCTGGACGAGGTGTTGGAACTGGGTCGAGCCCTTGCCCATGGCCCGGGTGGTGGCGGTGCGGCCGGAGCTGGCCATGAGAGCGGCATCGAGCCGTGGTCCTCCCACCAAGGTTTGGGGGGTCTTGTACGGGGAGTCGACGAGGCGGAACTTCCTCTGAAGCCGGGCCAGAGCCAACATGCCGTCCTGCTGAAGGGAGGCGGCGAATTCCTCGCCGGCCATGCCGTCGATCTGGTGCCCGCCGTAGGTAATGAAGTTGAATACGAACCCCAGTCGACCCAGCTCGTCGGGAAACTCCCGCATCTCGTCCTCGGTCATGCCGGTGGTGTCCCAGTTGAAAGAGGGCGACAGGTTGTAGGCCAGCATCTTGTCGGGGTACACCGCATGGACGGCCTCCGCGAATTCTCTGGCGTCTTCGAGGTCGGCGGTCTTGGTCTCCATCCACAGCAGGTCGCAGTACGGGGCCACGGCCAAGGACTTGGCCACCGCGTAGGGGATGCCCCCCTGCACCTGGTAGTAGCCCTCGGTGGTTCGGGCCACCTCTGCATTCCAGGCCACATCAAGGCCCATTTCCGCGGCCCGGCCTCGGGCGGATGCGGTGTCGACCGTGCGGGCGAAGTCGAGCCAATCCCCCACTTCCATTCCAAAGCTCTCACCTTCCGAGGTCCGCAACGCCAACTGATCGGCCACTGCCTGGGAATAGGTAGCCAGCCCCGACGCCCTGTGCCACGCTTCGGCCAGCGCATCAGAGGCTCGATCGACTGCGTCGTCGGCCCGGGGATCAGGCGATGAATGGTAGGTGACCGCGGCCTTCTCAATGATCTGGTTCACCCCGGTTTGGTCAAGCCAGGCGATGGCCCCCTTGTAGCGGTTCTCGGGCACGGCATACAGCAGATGCCCGTTGACCCCTTCCACACCGGCTTCGGCCAGCAGGCGCAAGACCGCCAGATAGGCATCCTTGTACGACGGGACTGATTGCTGGGTAGCCCCCATGATGAATGGCTGATCCCGCTCGTCAGCGCCGCCGTCCAGCAAATTGGCTGCTTCGGCGTCGGTGCGGGCCACGATGATGCCGGGAACACCCATCACGTCTAGCTGGAATCGGGCAGCATTCAGTCGCTTGATCTGCTCGTCGCACGGCACCAGCACCTTGCCGCCCTGATGCCCGCACTTCTTGACCCCGGGCTTTTGGTCCTCGATGTGGTACCCGGGCACTCCGGCCTCGACGAATCGGCGGATCAGATTCCGGACGTGGGCGTCACCGCCGTGGCCAGTATCGGCATCGGCAACTATCGACGGGGTGAAGTCCACCTCCGCGGTGCGCATTCGCTCTTCAATGCTCATCCGCGATCGGGCGAACCGCTGGTTGCGGTCAGCGGTCAACAGCGCTCGTACGAGCCCCGCGGCCTCGTCGGGAACCATGCCCAGCGGGTAGCTGGCCAAATCCGGACCAGGATCCTCTTGCAGGGAACCCTTTGCAGAGGTGGCCCATCCGCCCAGGTAGATCCCCTCGATCCCGGCTCGTTTCATGGCCACAGCCTGGCCCGGTGAGTAGGGGCCGAAGGTGGAGATGCACCGTCTCTGATCGAATAGCTCCCGCAAGCGGCTATAGAACCGCTCAGCCGCCACCCGGGCCACGACGTATTCCTGGTTGATCGCTCCCCGCTGCTCTACTACTTGACGGGCCGAGTACAGGCGGGTCAATCCCTCGAAACGGGGCGAGGCCATCCACGATTGTGTAGATCTGACCTCGGCATCGAATGAACCGGCAACGTTGGCGGCCATGCTGATACCTCTTTAGTGGTGTGAGGGTGGTTGTTGGGGGACGATAGCAACCGCGGTGCGCTTAACTGCACCTTTATTCGCGAGAAACGGCCACAGGCCTAAGAACGCGGCCTCGCCCGCCCGTACGCTGAAGAGCAGTGACCGACCAGACATTCAGCAGGATTCAAGTAGCCAGCTCGCTGGCCGATTTCGTCAGCGAACGACTTGCTCCAGGCACCGATGTGAGCGTTGAGCAATTTTGGTCGTCCTTTGAACAGCTCGTTGAGCGCTTCTCGCCGAGGGTTAGAACCAGTTTGGACGAGCGCGACGATCTCCAGGCTCGGATCGACTCCTGGCATCTCGGCCGAGAAGCGGAACCCGGGGATGCGGCCGACTTTCTCCGCTCCATCGGGTATTTGGTCGATGATCCAGGACCAGGGCCGGTGACCACCGCGGGAGTGGACCCCGAGATCGCCTCGCTGGCCGGGCCGCAGCTAGTCGTGCCGCTGGACAATGCCCGTTACGCCCTCAACGCGGCGAACGCTCGCTGGGGCAGCTTGTACGACGCCTTCTACGGCACCGACGCGACCGACGAGACCGGCGGCGCAGACCGGGGCGGGCCGTATAACCCGGTGCGGGGCCAGCGGGTGATCGACCAGGTTCGGGCACTACTGGACACCCATGTACCACTGTCCTCTGGATCCCATGCTGACGCGGTGGCCTACACGGTGACCGCCGATGGGTTGCGGGTCGATCTGGCCGATGGCACATCAGCAGAACTGGCCGACCCCAAGCAGTTCGCTGGATATACCGGAATGGCTTCGGCTCCAGGAACGGTGCTACTGCGCAAGCACGGCCTCCACATCGAACTGGTGATCGACCGCGATCATGCAATCGGCCGAGATGACCCTGCAGGAGTGGCCGACGTGATGATGGAGTCGGCCCTGACCGCCATTATGGACCTGGAGGATTCGGTGGCCGCGGTAGACGCGGAGGACAAGACACTGGCCTATGCCAATTGGCTCGGTCTGATGCAGAGCAATCTCGCCGCCTCATTCACCAAGGGCAACCAGGCCATGACCCGCAGTCTGAACGCCGACTCAACCGCCCTTGATCGGTTGGGGAATCCCATGACGGTGCGTAGGCGCAGCGTCATGCTGATTCGCAGCGTGGGGCTCCACATGGAGACCGACATGATCCGGCTGGATGGCCAGCCGATTCCCGAGACCTTCATCGACGTGGTGGTGGCGGCGTGGGGCGGCCTCCACGATCTGATCGGTGCTGGCCCCCATCGCAACAGCCAGACCGGGTCGGTGTACATCGTGATGCCCAAGCTGCACGGTCCCCGCGAAACGGCTCTGGTCCGCGATCTGTTCATCGAGGTTGAGGGCATCTTGGGCCTGCCCTTCAACACCCTGAAAATGGGGATCATGGACGAGGAGCGCCGGACCTCGCTCAACCTGGCTGCCTGTATCGCCGAAGCCTCAGAGCGGGTGGTGTTCATCAACACCGGCTTTCTGGACCGCACTGGCGACGATATCCATACCACCATGGAGGCGGGTCCCATGGTCCCCAAGGCGGAGATCAAGGGGTCGGGATGGCTAAATGCCTATGAGGAGGCCAACGTGGAAGTCGGGTTGGCCATGGGCCTGCCCGGCCACGCCCAGATCGGCAAGGGAATGTGGGCGCGACCCGACGACATGGCCGCCATGCTAGAAGAGAAGGTTGGCCACCCACGGGCGGGGGCGTCTACCGCGTGGGTCCCCTCTCCCACCGCGGCCACTTTGCACGCACTCCACTACCTGGAGACCGGCGTTGACGCTCGACAGGCCGAGCTCGCCACGTCACCGTCTGCTCGCGCCGAGGCCATCCAAGCCATGCTCTCCCCCGCTTTGCTGCCGCCCGACCGCGAGCTGTCCCCCGCAGAGATTCAGCGAGAACTGGATAACAACGCCCAAGGCATCTTGGGCTACGTCACCCGGTGGGTGGGCCAGGGAGTGGGGTGTTCCAAGGTGCCCGACATCGACAACGTCGCCTTGATGGAAGATCGAGCCACGCTGCGGATTTCGTCCCAGCACATCGCCAATTGGCTGCACCATGGCCTGCTGTCGGAGGAGCAGGTGATGGAGGCCATGCATCGAATGGCCTCGGTGGTGGACGGGCAGAATGCCGACGATCCCGCCTACGAGCCCATGAGCAGCGACTTCGCGGCCAGCATTCCTTTCAGCGCCGCCCTCGCTCTGGTGCTAGAGGGCCGCGACCAGCCCAACGGCTACACCGAGCCGATCCTCACCGCCCACCGCCGCCGCCAGAAGGCAGCACAGCAGGATTCCTGACTGCTACATCCCCCACGGGCTCAAATCCACGTCAAGTTCCCGGAGGCGGTCGATGATCATCGGTGGATCCATGGTCATAGCTGGCCAGTGATAGTCGTAGATGCGGATGTTCAGTACGAATGAGATGTACTCAGACACCTGGTCGACGGTGAAATAGATGCCCCGGCGGCCGATGGAGGCCTCATAGGCCGCCCCGTTCTCGCGGTTCAACACGAAGTTGGTGTGGTCGCACATGTGCTTCATGTCGGTGTTCACCCAGTCCCAGATCATCTCGGTGCACAGAATCAGCGGTTCGGAAGGCTCGGCTGAAATCAGCTTGAAGTCCTTGGAGACCAGGGTGATGGGCTCCAGCGTGTGAGCGTCGTAGGTCCGCAGCTCCACTTCCCTGCCCCGGAAGTACGGGGTCCACGACACTCCGATTCCCTCATGGGCGCAGCCGATATAGCTGTGGAACTCCCCGTCGAGGTACATCTCCACCTGGCTGGGAAACGCCGAGAACGGCGGCGCCTTCAAGATGTCGCAGTTGGGCGACGTCTCGTCGATCACGAACACGATTCCCAGTTGCAGAAGCTTGAGCGCCTCTATCAAGCGGCGCCGCTCGATACCGGTACCGGCATGCATGGCAGCCAGATTGGGGGCGCGCCTGTTCTCCCCCCAGTAGTCAAACACGAACTGCCTTAGTTCGAGGGCATCCTCGGTCCACTCGATTTCTGGGACGTGCTGAGGCATTGTGCTACTCCTGTTCTTGGATGATCAGACCTTTGCCGCCGAGCCACCGTCGACGAAGAGTTGGCTGGCGTTGGTAAAACCGGAAGCTTCTGAGGCCGCGAACACAATGGTCCGGGCCACTTCCTCTGATTGGCCTACTCGCCCTTGGGGAATTCGGCCGCCAAGCACGGTATCGGCAAACTCCTTAGGGCTCATTCCCTGAGCTTCAGCGGCATTGGCCACCATCTCCATCAAGCGGTCGGTGGCCGTCGGCCCGGGGTGCACCGCCACCACTCTGACTCCATCGGGCGCCACCAGCTGTCCAACCGAGACACTGACGTGAGTCAGCGCGGTCACGATGCAAGCCAGCACATAGCCCGGTGACGCCTCTGTCCCTGCCACTCCGAGCACGTTCACCACCGTGCCCGAGCCCTGCTCTTGCATCGCCGGCAATACCGCCCTCATAGCCCGCACATATCCCATGAGCTTGAGGTCGATGGTCTCCTGCCAAGCCTCCTCATCGGCGGCAAGAATCGATCCTCCCGTCGAGGAACCGGCGTTATTGACCAGTACATCAACTCCGCCTAACTGAGCCATGGCCTCGTCCATAGCCGCAGCCACCCCGGTGGCCGTCGACAAATCGGCAATGACTGAGACGCCGCCGATCTCCGCCGCAATTGCTTCCACATCGGGAGGTGTGCGGGCAACCACCGCTACCCGGGCGCCTTCGTCGGCGAAGATTCGAGAGGCAGCCAGTCCAATCCCCCGACTCCCCCCGGTGACAATCACCCGCGCTCCTCGGAGTCCAAGATCCATGGGCGCTGAGGTTATCCTGCCGGACGTGAGCGACCGCCCTGCCCCCATCCGCATTGAGGACCTCGTCGAACCGGAATTGCCTCCCGAGATCGTCCAGATGATGGAGCAAACCGCTCCTCTGGCCGATCAAATCGAGCTAAGCCCTGAGGCAGTGCTGGGCGCGGCCACCGCTCAGACGGGGCTCAGCGATTTCGGCTCCGACGAATTCCGGGAACCGTTGGAGGTGCTGTGTCGGGCGATGGACACAGAGGCCGACTTCTCCCCCATGGGCAAGTTGAGCCAGTTCAGCCAGCTCACCGCCTTCGCGGTCAATCGGCTGCGCATCGAGCAGTACATAAAGGACCACCCTGATGCCCTAGACCTACCCGTCGATCGGCCCATGGTGATCGCTGGGCTGCCCCGTACCGGCACCACGCATTTGCACAACCTCATATCTGCCGATCCGGCGTTGCGCTCGCTGCCCTGGTGGGAATCTCTGGAGCCGGTTCCCCCGGCCGAAGAGGCTGGCACCATTGAGGGCCGCGTTCAGCGGGCCAAAGACGGGCTGGTGATCATGAACAAGGCCGTGCCCCATTACGACCGCATGCACGAAATGACCTGGGACCACGTCCACGAGGAAATCCACCTGCTGGCTATCGACTTCTCCACCATGCTGTTCGACTGCTCAGCCGTTATGCCCTCATGGCGGTCGTACTACAAGGAGCACGACCAAACCCCGCATTACCAGTATCTCAAGCGGATTCTCAAGGTTCTCGCCCATCAGCGCCCGCCTCGCGAGCGCTGGGTCCTCAAGTCGCCCCAGCATCTGGAGCAGATTGGGCCGCTCATGAACGTGTTCGGTGACGCCACGGTGGTGTTCACCCACCGAGACCCGGTGTCGATTACCGCCTCGTTCGCCACCATGATCTGCTATTCGGCCCGCATGAGCGCCCCCCACCCGGTTGATGTTCACGGCATCGGCCAATGGTGGGCCCAGCTCATCCAGGACATGCTCCAGTCGTGCACTGACGACCGCGACCTGGTGCCGCCCGAGCAGTCCATCGACGTGCTGTTCCACGAGTTCATGGCCGACGACGTGGCCATGGTGGAGCGCATCTACAAGCTGGCCGACCAGCCGTTCACTCCCGACGTGAAGGCGGCCATGGACCAGTACATGGTCGAGCATCCCCGGGGAAAGCACGGCAGAGTGATCTACAACCTGGCCGACTTCGGCATGACCCCAGAGGAACGCCGCCAAGCGCTCAGCTTTTACACCGACCGCTTCGCCGTTGAACTAGAGCATTAGTGGAGCTCGGTCAGCTTCACTACCTCGGCGCTGATGGGGTCGGGGGTCTGCTCGGGCAAGAACCACCGGAACCAAATGCGCCCATGGGGCCGCCCCTGGGTGCAAACCCAGTTGGGCATTCCTGGATCGATTGCTGAGATCACAATGGTCCACGACCCGTCGTCATCGAGCTCCACCTTGGAGCCGTTGGTGGTGACATCGTCATAGTCGTAGTTGAAGCAGTGCAGGAACTGATTCCACAGGCACATGTTCCAGAAGGTGCACTCCGGCGACCTCCCCTTCAATACCAAAGCCTCGTCGTCGTCGAGTTCGAACGCCCCCATAGCGTAAGAGGCATCTCCGGCGGCCCAGCCGAAGGTCTCAGTGGGTACCGGATAGGGATCGTCGATGTGGTTGAGCGTGCCCAGAGGAATGGGAACCATGGCGGCTTGTTCTTTCACCCACGTGGTGGCGTGCTGGAAGCGCCGGGCCACCTCCGCGTCGGTGTGTACCTCGCTCCACGGCGGGGCCGGGTCCAAGCACTCGATGCGCCAGCGCGCCTTCTCTCCGTTCTCGGGGTCGTTCATATAGTCGCGGGTACATGCCACTACGGCATCGGGGGCCAGCTTTATGAAGTTGCCGTCGTGATCGTTCGGACTGACGATCATCTCGTAGGTGCCGTCAGCGTTGGGAGTCATCTGAGTGGTGTTGAGCGTTCCTACGATGCGTTCGGAATAGCGGCCATCATCCGGGCCCCCGTACACGGTGAGCGACAGGTACACCGCGTCGCCGGGGTCCACGGTCACCCGGTAGGTGCGGGAGGGGTCGACCCGGGTCATGAAATAGAAGGCATCTGAGTTGTCGCCGCCCCACTTCTTGTACGGGCCCACGATTTCGGTGAAACGGGGTCGGTTGGTATCGGCCCATACGTAGACGTCAAGCGCCACCTGGGTAATCGAGAAGATCCATCGGTAGCCCTCCAGCACAGCCTGATCATCGGCCAGTGCTTTGGATCCTGACAGAAACTCCTGATCCAGGCTCTTCATGGTGTCGATCAGCTCGTGTACCGCCGTGCTGGTTTCAAAGCTGGCATCAGTCATGGATTCTCCATTCGTTGATTTCCTTCTGAGACCTATGAGTCGTCGATGAGCAGCCGGTTGGCCCGAACGAAGATCCCTTCGGCGGACGCGGTTACCGCTCCGTCGCAGACCATCTCGCCCGATACGAACAGCTTTCGCCCCTCGCTGCCCGACGGCCAGGCCCGCAAAGTGATCTCCTTCAGCAACGGCGTGGGCCGCTGATACACCACCTTCAGCGTGCCGGTGTAACCGCCTTTGTCGTTGACCACGTTGACCACACCCAAAAGCTCGTCGAACACCATGGCGATGATCCCCCCGTGGACCATGCCCGGTGGTCCGGCATAGACCGCCGACAAGTTCATCCGTCCATGGACCTCGACATCCTCAACCCAGAACTCCGCAGGGGGCGAAGCGGGGTTCAGCCGTCCGATGATCGGGCTGTAGGGGAAGAAGGCCATCGGGTCGCGGGATTTGAACCCGGCTTCCAGATCTCCCATCACCCCTTGGCGGTGGAGCCCTTCCATCTGCTCGGCCTCCAGCAGTCCTGCTGCTTGTTCGAGCAACTCGGTGGCTTCAGAAACTGCATCGTCACCTGCCGCGGTTACCCGCACTGCGTTCAGCAGGCGGCGGGCGGCGCTGGCCACGGCCAACCGTTCAGTGCCAGCCCCATAATCGGGGCTAGGGGCAGCGCTGGGGGCGTCCCAGAGTGGCGGTTCGCTCAATTGAGGTCGGTGTTGGAAGCGCTTCAGTCGGGGTCGTACCCATACTCGACCACGAAATCGGAGCCGGGAAGACCGGGGGTGACCAGTCCCGCTCTCCAGCCGCCGTCTACGTTGACTTCTGAACCGGTGATATACGAGGCCTCGTCGCTGGCCAAAAAGAGGGCGGCGTAGGCGATTTCAATTGGCTCGCCCACCCGGGAAATGGGGTGGAAGATGTAGGGCTCCTTTTCTGCCCGAGGATCATTCGTCGGATTGCCCATCGGCGTATTCACCCCACCGGGGTGAATGGAGTTGACCCGGATGTCGAACCGGCCCCATTCGATGGCCGCGGTCTTGGTCATTCCCCGGATGGCGAACTTGGAGGCCGAATAGCTGATGAGACCGTTCTTGGACTGTTGGCCGTCAATCGAGCTGATGTTGACGATGGAACCCCCGCCGGCCATCTTCATAGGCTCGAACACCGCCTTCATTCCCAGAAAGGTGCCCACTTGATTGACATTGATGACCTCCATGTATTCGTCCAGGGAGGTCTCTTCGATGGCCGCGGGCCTGATGATGGCTGCATTGTTGACCAGAACCGTCAGCGACCCCATGCCGGCGGCCGCCTCTACCGCCCCGGCCCAGTCGGCTTCTTGAGACACATCCAGATGCACATATTGGGCGCTCTCGCCGATGCTGGCGGCGACTTGCTCGCCGTCGTCGTCGAGGACGTCCCCCAGCACCACTTTGGCCCCTTCAGAGGCGAACAGTCGGGCCTCGGCCTCCCCCTGCCCTCGGGCTGCTCCAGTGATGATCGCTACTTTGCCGTCCAGCCGTCCCATCGCTCCGTACTCCTTCGTTGATCGGGCGGTGATTGCCGGGGCCACCCTAACCTGGGGCACATGGATCTGGGATATCGGGCGTTCGACGCCGACAATCACTACTACGAGCCCCGAGATGCCTTCACCCGCTACATCGACCCTGCCTTCGCCGATCAGGCAGTGCGGCCGGTTATCGAGGTCGACGGCACCGAGGAGGTGTACATCGGCGACAGAAAATTCACCTTCTTGGAACACCGCAGCTTCGATACCGCCCCGAAGCCGGGGATGCTGCGAGAGATGCTGAAAGCCATGAAGCGGGGCGACGACGGAGGGAACATCACGGGCTCCCGGGTTTCTGAGCCCCACCAGCCCGAATACATCAAGCGATCAGCCCGAGTCGAAGTGCTCGACACCCAGGGCATCGAAGCAGCAGTGCTGTTCCCCACCCTCGCGGTGTGTGTGGAGCATTACATGGTGGAAGAACCCGATCTGCTCTACGCCAACCTGAGCGCGTTCAACCGCTGGCTAGACGATGAGTGGGGCCTCAATCGGGACGGGCGCATCCATGCCCCTCCCCTGTTGTCGCTAGTCGATCCTGACCGGGCAGTGGCCGAATTGGAATGGGCGTTAGAGCGAGGGGCTCGAATCGTGTCCATTCGCCCCGGTCCTGCCGCTGGCCGCAATATTGCCGACCCGGTTTTCGACCCGTTCTGGGCCCGGGTCAATGAGGCTCGGGCAGTGGTCGGGTTTCACATCGGCGAGTCGGGCTACAACCAGTCGATGTCGGTGCACTGGGGGGAGGAGCCCAATCCGCCATCACACCGACAATCGGCATTGCAGTGGACCTGCTTCTACGGCGATCGTCCGATCATGGAGACAATCGCTGCTCTGATCTACGCCAATCTGTTCCAGGCCTTTCCCAATGTGCGGGTCATGAGCGTGGAGAACGGCAGCTTGTGGGTGGACTACCTGATGGCGGCCATGAACAAGATGAACCGCATGGGGCGAAACGGCCCATGGCTGCGGGGTCCGGTGGGTGAGAAACCCAGCGACGTATTCCGGCGCCACGTGTTCGTGTCTCCCCATCATGAGGAACCGGTGGCTGATCTGGCCCGCTCAATCGGAGTGTCTCAAGTGCTGTTCGGGTCCGACTGGCCCCATGCCGAGGGCCTGGCCGAGCCATTGGAGTTTGTGGAGGGCCTGTCCAGTCTCTCCCCCGCCGATACTCGCCTCATCATGCGGGACAACTTGGCTGGCCTGCTCGCCGGCTAACTCTGCCTATCGCGAAACAGCCGAGGGTCGTAGGGCGTCCCACACCGCTCGAGGGCGGCCTGCCAGGCTGGGCTGTTCTGCATAACTCGTCGCAAGCCCAGAACCAGCGTTGTGCTGCTCACTCGAGCACCGGGAAGCGGGGTCATCCCCAAGACCGAGGTCAGTTCTCGGGGGATGGTGGAAATTGCCCCATTCATCAACACCTGGTAACCGATTTTCTGCGCTGTCGGGATCGGCGGGTTTCGAAGGAACTTGATCGCCGCCCGCATCCCCGGACTAGGGGCCAGCGCGGAATGCCCGTTGATCCATGCCCGCAGATCCCCGGCCGATTGCGGGAGTGGCGAAGCATCGAGCATTTCTCCGATCTTGGTCTGCTCGACAACGAACTGGTCGGCCTCGGCTGTAGTCAAGCGCCCTCCGAAGCGCTGGAAGGACTCCAAGAAGGAGTCGGTGAGAGTGTTGTGAACCCACGCGGCCAACTCCGGAGTGGATGCGCTGTAAGCCCGCCCCCGATGGGACGTGCCGCTCACTCCTTGGTGGGCCGATTTCACCTTGTCGATGGCTTCGGCGACTTCAGGCATCGCGCCGTAGGTAGCCGAGGTGACATAGAAGGAAGTCCGACTGAGCCGCCCCAGAGGATCATCTCGATAGCGGCTGTGCTCATCTACCCCGGCCACTACCTCGGGATGGGCAGCCTGGATCAGCAATGCCCGAATGCCGCCAACGAACACGCTGACATCGCCGATCACCCGCCAGCTCACCGACCCAGGACCGCACAGACCCGGATCTCCGGGGAAGTCGCCGGTGTGCTTCAGCGGCATCTCCGCGTGGGCAAACATGCTGCTCACCGAGTTGATAACTCGAGATCTGGCCGCGCCAAGCATCGTTACCTCACCCTATCGCCACCATGAGATTGTCGAAGCGGCGGATAGATGCGTACGGCACCCACTCGGGCTCAGCGGCCAGCTCGATGCGGGGGTAGCGATCCAACAGCATGGAAAAGGCCACTTGGCCTTCCAATCGGGCCAAGGCCGCGCCTAGGCAGTAGTGGATGCCTTGGCCAAAGCTCATCAGCTTGCCTCCTGTTCGAGTGATATCGAAGAGGTCGGGGTCATCAAATGCGATCGGGTCGCGGTTGGCCGCCAAAGACATAGTGGTAACGGTCTCGCCGGCAGCTACCGGCACTCCGAACAAGTCCAGAGGCTCGGCCGCGTCCCGCCCTGAGCCTAGAACCGGCGCCTCAAAGCGGAGTATCTCATCAACGGCTTGTGCGGCCAGATCTGGATCGCCGGTCAGGATGGCTCGCTGTTCAGGATGAGACAGCAGAAGCGCCACCCCGATCATCAACATCGAGCGGGTGGTGTCATGTCCGGCGAAGAGCAGGTTCTCCACCATGGCCACCAGCTCCGTTTCGCTGAGGACATCCCCGTCGGCTTCAGCGGCAATCAGACCGCTGAGCAAATCATCACCGGACCGGGTCCGTCGATCGGCTATGAGCTCGGCCACATAGTCATTGAGCCCGTCGATAGCTGCTTCTAGGCGGGTCAGCAGTTCCGGGGTATGAACCGAGGAAAACACGAGGCCAAGATCTGCCGTCCAAGTCGCGAAACGGTGATGATCCCCATCGGGCACACCCAGCATCGCCCCCATCACCCGAATGGGCAGCTCGTGGGCGAATTCGGCCACCATGTCAACGGTCGTGCCGGAGAAGCCGTCCAACAAGCCCTTTGTGATCTCCACCACGCGGGGGCGCAGCGACTCAACTGCTCGAGGGGTGAACGCCCGACTCACCAGACGCCGCAGCCGGGTGTGCTCTGGCGGGTTGGCCGAGAACATGACCTGACCCCACCATTCGGCAATCGGGCCCTCGGTGATCCCCCGGGGGGCCAAGAGATCGGTCGTCAAAAAGCGAGGATCGCGCAGCACCGTCTCCGTAGCTTCGAAGCTCAACGTCATCAGGCTTCCGTCGACCCCCCGAGCCAGCGGGTGCCGATTTCGAGCCTCCGCCAATACCGGATAGGGGTTCGACCAGAAGGCTGGATCAGTGAGGTCTACAACGGGAAGGGCGTCCACGGTCGCTATTGTCCCCCGACATGGAGATGCTTCCCAGTCCAGAGCCGTTCATCCAAGGAGTGGACTTCGGCGAGGGTCCTCGTTGGCATGAGGGCAGACTCTGGTACTCAGACTTCTATCAGTACACCGTGAATGCCGCATCGCTGGATGGCAGTGTTGAAACCATTGTCGAGGTTCCCGGCCAACCGTCGGGATTGGGCTGGATGCCCAATGGCGATCTACTGGTGGTTTCCATGCGGGACCGACGAGTCATGCGCTACGACGGCATAGCGCTCCACGAGCACGCTGATCTCTCCGAGATCGCCACCTCGCTTTGCAACGACATGACGGTAGATGCTCAGGGACGGGCCTATGTGGGCAATTTCGGATTCGATCTGCACAGCGGCGAGGACTTTGCCCCGGCCACTCTCGGGTTGGTGCACCCCGATGGGAGGGTCGAGGCGGCGGCAGGCGATTTGGCGTTTCCCAACGGAGCAGTGATCACTCCTGACGGCGCCACCTACATTGTGGGTGAGAGCTTTTCCAGCCAGTTCACCGCCTTCGACCTCGGTCCTGATGGCCGATTGGACAACCGTCGGCTGTGGGCTGCGGTACCCGGCACCATCCCTGACGGATGCTGCTACGACGCTGAAGGGGGCATCTGGTACGCCGATGCGATAGGCCGGGCTGCCCTGCGGGTGTGTGAAGGGGGTGAGATCACCCACCGAGTGGAGACAGAACTCAACTGCTTTGCAGTGATGCTGGGAGGCGACGACCGCCGTACGCTCTTCCTCGTCACCGCACCGGGATCACATCCTGACGAGGTGCAGGGCCACGGGCTAGGTCGGATTGAGACCGTGTCGGTGGAAATTCCTGGTGTGGGATTGCCCTAGGAATCAGAACGCGTGCAAGGAGCTGCTTCATGAGGTTTGCTGGAAAGGTTGCCTTGATCACCGGCGCGGGATCGGGAATCGGCCAAGCCACCGCGGTGCGACTGGCCGAAGAGGGTGCTATCGCTGTGGGCAGTGACATCAATGCCGCCGGTTTGGAGGAAACCGCTGGGATGATTGGCGAGGGTGCTGATTTTCGTTCAGCAGTCTCCGACGTGCGCTCACGAGACGCCTGCCATGAGCTTGTGGCGTCGGTGGTGGCCGAACACGGCCGCCTTGATGTGCTGTGCAATATTGCCGGGGTGGCCCGAGGCCATCGGGTGAGCGACGTCGACCAAGAAGTCTGGGATCTGATATTCGGTGTGAACGTCGAGGGTGTGTTCTGGATGTCGCAGGCTGCGCTCCCCCACTTGGAGCAGTCGAGCGGATGCATTGTGAACATGGCTTCCAACGCCGGGTTGATGGGGCAGGCCTATACCGTGCCCTATTGCGCCAGCAAAGGGGCCGTGATCCAGATCACCAAGGCCATGGCAATGGAGACGACACGGACTGGAGTAAGGATCAATGCCATCGCCCCTGGTGGAGTGGAAACCAATTTGGCCGTCTCGTTCGGCTTTCCCGACAATCCCGATATGGAGTTGATGGGGCGATACATGGGGATGCGAGGCATGTCCCAGGCCGATGACATCGCCTCGGCGGTGGCCTACTTGGCCTCTGATGAATCCCATCGAATCCATGGTGCAGTGCTGAGCATCGACGCCGGATTGACCGCAGGATGAGCTGGGATCCAACCGGCCAACGAGTTCTTATAACCGGCGCCTCATCGGGCATTGGAGCAGCCCTAGCGGTGGAGATGGGCCGGCTCGGGGCATTTGTGGGTTTGGCTGCTCGACGAGGCGACCGCCTTGAGCAAGTCTTGGGCGAGGTACGGAATGTCGGCGGAGACGGCAGCTGGTGGACCCTGGACCTCGCCGACCTCGATAGCGTAGCCCCGTTCGCCGACCGGGCCTGGGCGGAGATGGGATCCATCGACGTGCTGGTGAACAACGCCGGCGCCCCTCGCCGCCGGTCGATGAAACGGCTCACCCCTGAGGAGCTGGATGAGACCATGGCGGTGAACTTCACTGGCTCTGCTCGGCTGACTCTGGCCCTGCTGCCCTACATGCTGCAACGAGACTCAGGGGCCATCGTCAACGTGTCATCGATGGGGACCCAGTCGTTGGCGTTTCGCACGGGAGCCTATGCCGCAGCCAAAGCGGCATTTAACCTGTTCACTGAAGGTCTCTACTTCGACCTGGCCGGTACCGGCGTCCGAGCGCATCTGTTCATTCCCGGGTCGACCGCCACCGAGTTCTCCACCCCCAAGCCGGGGAACGACGACCCGTTCCCCCAGCCTCCAGATGCGTTCATGGATCCGGTAGACGTGGCCAGAGCGCTGATTGCCAAGCTGGGCACCGACGATTTCGAGGGTTTTGCCGCTCCGGACCTACAGGAGACCGCCCAGGCCAAGCGGGCCGATACCAACAGCTATCTGGTCAAGATGATGGAGATGATGGGTCTGCGTTAGGGCTAGTCAATTCTTGAGAAGTGACGACCGGGGAACAAGTCCACCACCGGCTTCCACAGATACTCCAGACGCCAAGCCCGGCGAGCCAGGTAGCGGAGCACTTCAGCCTCATTTTCTGTACCCCAACCCTTGATGGCGTCGTCTAGCTCCATCAGTCCGTCTTCAAGGCTGTCGGCCCGCCGGCCAGTCAACGCGGCGATCTCGTCCAATTCAATGCTGGCAAGATGAGGACCGAGCTGCTGTTGGCGGTCCAAGCACTCCACCAGCAGGGTGGCGTGCTCCAGGCGATGGCGGGGGAAGTCACCGTCAACAGCGGGCAGCACCTCATCGCGCAAGTTTTGGACGACCACCCCCTCCAAGGATAAGCCCAATTCGACCTGGGGCAGTTCCGGCCGCTCCAACTCCACTCCCATGGCATCGGCCAGCGCCTCGCAGGTGGCCCGCTCACATATATAGCGGTAGGCCCAATTCATGCCGTTGGGCATCTGGGGGTCGTTGATCACGGTTATGCGGGCCAGCGACACAATGGACCGCACAAACTGCTGCACCCGGTAGTAGCGCACCGAGTCGAGGTGCACCGGGTACCCGGACAGTTCCTCGTAGCGGCGGATAATCGGGCTGAGCCCCTCTTCTGGCGTGCAAGGGCAGTAGAACTCCCGGGTGCAGATATTGCCGAAATCCTCCATGGGATCGCCGAAGTGAGCCCACTCCCAGTCGACGATGGCGCTTACTCGCCCCTCGTGGAACATGAAATTGGCCGGACCGGTGTCACCCTGCAAAAGGCTCACCCGGTCGAGGCGCTCAGGAACGTGGTTCCGGATCCACTTGAGTGAATAGGTGTAGAGCGGGTCGGTCACCATGCCACCGAGGAACTGTTCGACAAAGTCCACCTCGCCCAACGCGCACTCGGCCGAAGTGGTGGGAATGGGCATGTGGTCGAGCCCCAGCGACTCAGGGTCGAGCGAGTGAAGCAGCACCAGCTGCTGGATGAAGTCATCGAGCACCGCGGCCTGCTCTTCGGGGTCAGCGTTGTCCAGGTCGGCCCGGCCCGGCATCCGTTGGTGCAACGCGGCTTGGAGGCCTTCGTTCCAAGCGCAGATGGCGGGAACCTTCAGCCCGGTTTCGACCAACGCGGTCTGCACTTTGGCCTCGCTCTTCACTGAGTGGGTGCCGCTGCCGTCCCCTTCGCGATCCAGGCGCAAGAAGTACTCCGCTACCGATCCGTCGGAACGGGTTACATCAACCACCCACGCCTCCCGCCGGGCAATATGGCGGTCCAACCGGGTGATTCGACCGCCCCCCGCGTCGGCGATCCAGTCGGTCATCCCTTCGGGCAGGTCGTGTTTGAGCTCCTCAGCCATCCCGATGGCTTAGCACGCCGCTACCCCACAGGCCGCTTTCCCCAGACAGCAACCCATAGGCAGTCGATATAGCGGAAGGTGGGATCGTCGAAGCAGGCCAGCAGTTCGTCGTACTCAGCTTCGTCGTAATCCTCTCGTCGGGCGCTGAGAGGGCGAGCAACTTCCATGGTGAAGCGACGGTATCGAGCCCTCAGTGAACCGCCACTCACAATGTCGGTCAGCCCTTCTGAGGACACATCTTCCAAACTGCCCTCCAGTACTTGGTGGACGAGGCGGCCAACGAACGCGTCCATGCGGGTACCAGCGGCCGATCGTTCTCGGAAACGACGGAACACCTCGGCTCGGGGATGGTCGGGATCGCATTCCATCATGGTTCCGTAGTCAGGCTCGGCGACCATCACCCATCCCCCCGGTCGGGCCGAAGCCACCAAATGCTCGACAGCGGCATCAAAATCGGCCACATGGGCAAGCAAGGCCCGACAGTGCACTAGGTCGAAGGCCGATTCCTCGACCGGGCCGTCGCAGATGTCATGGGTGCGAACGTCGGGACCGTTTAGGAACCGGGGCATGATGTCGGCCGAAATCACCTCAGCACCGCGATCTCTCAGCCAATTCGATACCGACCCTCGACCAGCCCCCACGTCGGCACACCGCCAGCCGCTCCCCGCCCCGATTCGCTCCAGCCGGGTAAATGTGGGCCCGTCGAGGATGGCCTCCAATAGTGCCAACCGCGGCCCTTCTCCCTCCTCGTCGATCTCCGACATGGCATACCGCACCCCAGGAGGCTCTGCACCGGTCATGGCGTGAGCCTACGATGCAGGTATGAGCGAAGAGCGGGTATTCGGCGATGTGGCTACCAAGCTGCTGATGGAGAACGACCGGGTGCGGATCTGGGAGATGCGCTTGGACCCCGGCGAGCGGTCTGATCTCCACCGGCACGATCATGACTACGTGCTGGTCCAGGTGTCAGGTGACAAGATCGCAGGGGATTTCGAGCCCGACACCGCCGGGGAGTTCTCCGGCCTCGTGGAGGGCGACGTGATCCCCGGCCAATCCATGTTCATCTCCAAGGGCGGCATCGAAACCGCAGTCAACACTGGCACCGAGTCCTATTACGAGATCCTGATCGAGTTGAAAGACTGAACTCTCCAACAATTCATCGACAGCCGCCCGATCCGGCATACGCGTGGCGGCTGCTTATCACCCTGTTGGCCGGACAGGTGGTGTTCGGCTCCACCATGACCATCATCGGGGCATCGCTTTCAGACATCGCAGAGAGTCTGGGCACCTCCAACGCCACCTTGTCGTGGGCGGTCACCGCCCCGTTTCTCGGGCTCGCCGCGGGAACGACGGTATTTGGAACCTTGGGGGACCTGTGGGGTCACCGGCGAATGCTGATCATCGGGTTGACGGTCTTCACTGCGGCCACCGGGATTTGCGGTCTGGCCTGGGACGCCTTCAGCTTCATCGGGTTCCGGGCTCTGGTAGGTCTGGGCGGGGCCATGATGATCCCCAACGGGATGGCCATCATGATGGCCGCGTTCCCGGTCAACCAACGGGCCCGGGCCATGGGCTGGTTCCAATTCGCAGCCGTTGGCGGGCCGGCCATTGGACTCGTCACTGGCGGTGCTCTGGTAGATGCGCTGGGTTGGCGGGCAATTTTCGCGGTGTACACCCCTATCACCGCAATTGGCCTACTCGCCGCGGTCATAGTCGTGCGCCCCACCCGTGCTGTCGAGGCCAAGTCGGTCGATATTGCAGGGGCGCTCAGCCTGGTGGCCACGGTAGTCGTGTTGATGGTGGCCCTGGACCGGGGTGCCACACTGGGCTTCGGACACCCGGTGGCATTGTTGCTCTTGGTATTGGTCCCGGTCGCCATCGGGGCTTTTGTGGCTATCGAGCAGCGCTCGGCCCATCCGATGATCCCGCTGGAGTGGTTCCGCCGTCGTAACTACGCCGGGCCGGTGTTGGCCTCAGCCACGGCCAATGCGGCTTACATGGGCGGGTTCATCCTCGCGCCCCAACTCTTGCAGGAGCGCTACGGCTATACCCTGACCGCGGCCACCGTGTTCTTGGTAATCCGGTTGATCTCCTACAGCATCAGCTCTCCGGTGGGCGGCAGGCTGACCGCCACCCGGGGTGAGCGCTGGACGTCGTGTCTCGGCAGCGTGTTGGTGGTGTTGGCCATGGTGTCTTTTGCGGCAGGATCGCTGGTTGACGCCGTCGTGCTGGTCGTGCTTGGCCTGGCCCTGGCTGGCGGGGGGCTGGGGGTGGCCGGCCCGGCCTATCAGGTGTCGGTGGTCGGTTCCGTTCCGATGGCCAACCTGGGCGCGGCAACCGGCATGTTTCAGACGCTCACTAGTTTGGGCACAGCCGCCGGGATCCAGGTGCTGGTGCTAGCCGTAGGAGATGAAGCTACCGGCTCGGCGTTCGCCAACGCCTTCTGGCTGGGCGCGGCAGTTGCCGCAGTCGGTGTCTTGGGAGCCCTGGTTATTTCTTCTACCAACTCCGCTTCGGCGAAGTAGCGATCAGTTCTGGCCCGTTAGCGCGGCCAAGACCTTGGGTGCCATGATCTCGGCTAGTTCCAGGCACTCCTCTTTCGACCAGATGGCGATGGGTACCCAGGGGTAGTTGACGGTAAGGAATTCATAGTCGGCACAACCGCTCACACGGGCTATGGCCTGCGCCGATCCTCTCATCTCTTCATGGACGATGGCGATGCTGGGAACACCCGCCCACTCCAACTCCACTGCGTCCCGCAAACTGCGGGCACTACAGCTGCCTCAACCGCCGAAGCCGGTTATGGCGACGGTTGCCTCCTCGGTCAGTCGGCTCCAATCCCCTGGATCTGGCGGGATCGATACCGAGCTCTTGACCACCTTGAGTGGGGCTTGCAGGTCGCTTAACTTGGCCAACTCGTCGTAGAGGGCATCGAGGAAGATCTCGCCCTCGCCGAGTCCATTGGCCACCAAGCCGACCACCGCCCCGTCCAAGCTGGCTGGCCGAGGGGCGAAATCGTGATCGTCAGTGCGGTCGAACGGACCCGATGTGGGGTCGAGGCCGATGAGAGTTGTCATGGAATCAGATTAGCCCATTGGAGCACGTCCGGGCGGCGGCTAGACGATGGGTTCGGTGATGGCAAGGGCGAGATGGGGCAGCAGGAGCCAGCTAGCCCCCATCCCCGCTCCCCCGGCGGCGACGATCAGAATGCCTTCAGGCTTGCCGATGCGGGCCATCCGGTCGGCGGCGCTCGTGGCCGGCGCGTTGAGCCGGGGCCATAAATGCTGCTGGATGTCGCTCTTCGACCAGCCTTCCTCGATGAAAAACCGGTGGTGCTCGTGGCCGATCACGATGACCACGTTGCCGTCCTCACCCAGCCACGAGTCCCCAGCAATGCCGTTGGCCCGGATATTGGACACCAGCGTGTCGCACACCCCTTCAGCGGTTCGACTGGTGAAGTCGGTGGCTTCGACCATCTTCATCAAGGAGTGGACGGTCACCGCGCTCTGTTCAGGAGCCAACCCTCGCTGGACGTGGAGCGGTTCCCAGTCGGAGGCCTCCTCGTTTTCACCGAAGCAGAAGGAGTAGCGGGCCGGGGTGGAGTAGCTGGCCCGGTCCAAAAAGCCGGGGATGCCTCGACAGACGTTGCGAATCACGAGGCGCAGCGCCCGGCCAATGGTGGCGTTGGGCCGAAATCCAGGTCCGAAGCAACCCGCCCCTGAGGCCACGCCAAGTTCGTTGCGAATAGGGCCGTTGATGATCACCACCTGGGCCGCACCCGACAGTGTGCCGGTGGTGGAGTGGCAATTGCCCTTGGGACTTAAGTGGGCACGGACCGCGGCCACCACCGCGGGGAAGTACTCGGGGAGGCAGCCGGCCATCACCGCGTTCGCGGCTGCCTGTTCCGCGGTGCACGTCACCTCGCGGGTCGGCACAGTACCGAGCACCTCGTCACCGGAGAGGCCGGCGCGCTCCAGAAAGGCGGTCACCTTTTCCGGAGTCGGGGGCATGATGGGCAGCCCATCGGTCCAGCCCTTTTCGAAATAGTCCTCCACCAGAGCTTCGTAGGAGTCGTAGGCATGCTGGGTGGCCGTCGTCATACTTAGACACTAAAGCTCGTGACGGGTGGTCTCCCAGACAGAACGGATGGCGAAACTGGATCGGAGACGGCCCACCCCGCTGAAGCGGGACAGGTATTGGTTATGGATCCGCTCAAAGTCGCGCTGGTCAGCCACCGCGAGATGGAGCAGATAGTCGGCGTCGCCAGCCATCAAGTGGCAAGACATGACTTCGGGACACTCCACCACCTCCTTCTCGAACTGGCGCAGATTCGTTTCGCTCTGACTCACCAAGGAGATTTCGACGAACACATCAAGAGAGCGGTTGATGGCCTCGGGATCGACAATCATCACGTAGCCGGATATCACGCCGTCCGCTTCAAGGCGACGGACCCGTCGGTAGCACGCGGAAGGCGACAGGCCTACCCGCTCAGCGAGCTCGGCATTGGAGATGCGGGCGTCGCTCTGGAGTTGGTTGAGGATAGATCGATCGATTGAATCCAAATCCGACATGGGTCTGACTCCTCGCAGGTGACGCGCTACTCAAAGCGTTGCAAGACATAAAATAGGCGAATTAGAGAGTATCTGCGAAGAATATTTTCGATTCTTGATGCTATCTCAATAAAGTTACAAGAATTTTTCCCCTCTGTCGCGGATAAAATGTCACTGTAACCATCGGATTGCGGCGGAGGCATTCAATGCGCATCGGGGTTCCGAGGGAGATAAAGAGCGAGGAACGTCGTGTGGCGTTGACACCTGGTGGCGCGACCGAGCTTGTCAACCGCGGTCACCACGTCTTGGTGGAGCGCGGCTGCGGTTCCGGGGCGGGCTTCACCGATGAGGAGTACGTCGCCCATGGCGCGGCAATCGTTGATTCTGCTCAATTGCTGTTCGATCAGGTCGAACTGATTGTCAAGGTCAAAGAACCCCAGGCCGAGGAACGGGCCCGCCTCAGTGATGACCAAGTGCTCTTCACCTATCTGCACCTCGCAGCAGACGCGGTCCAGACCACTGAGTTGATTGACCGGGGCGTTACCGCCATCGCCTATGAATCGGTGGTCGGACCCAACGGCGGTCTGCCCCTGTTGGCCCCTATGTCGCAAGTAGCGGGACGTATGTCTATCCAGGCCGGAGCCCACTGCTTGGAGTCATCGCAAGGGGGTCGAGGCGTGCTCCTTGGCGGCGTGCCCGGCGTTGCCCCCGCCAGGGTGGTCATCCTCGGCGGAGGCGTGGTGGGCCGCAATGCAGTGCAGATGGCTATTGGACTGGGTGCCGACGTGACGGTGATCGACCGCGACGTTTCGGTCTTGGAGGACCTGAGTTCGCGGTATGGCTCTGCGTTGCACACCCTGCACTCCAGCGGAGGTGCCCTCGAAGAGGCGGTCCTCGGGGCCGATCTGGTGATCGGCGCCGTCCTGGTCCGAGGAGCCAGAGCTCCGCATCTCGTCACCACTGAGATGGTCAAGCAGATGCGGCCCCGGTCAGCGGTGGTGGATGTCGCCATTGACCAGGGCGGCTGTATCGAGACTTCCAGACCCACGACCCATGCCAATCCCACCTACCTGGCCTACGACGTGGTCCACTACTGCGTCGCCAACATGCCGGGCGCTGTCCCTCGAACCTCGACGTTCGCCTTGGAGAACGCCACCCTCCCCTATATCTCCATGCTGGCCGACTTGGGTCCCCGGGAGGCCATGCGGTCCGATGCCGGGCTTCGAGCCGGGCTCTCGGTTTGCCAAGGGCAGGTCACCGAGCCGGCGGTGGCGGAATCGCTCGGTCTCAGCTTTACGCCTCCGGAGGAAGTACTCGGACTCAGCCGAACCGCGGCCTGAGGCCTAGATCAGCTCGGCCATCCGCTCAGCCACCGCGATCACGTTCAGGTTGGTGTTGGCCCTCGGGGTCTCCGGCATGATCGAGGCATCGCACACTCTGAGTCCTTCAGTCTCCCAAACCCGACCATCGGGGCCTACCACCGCAGCAGAGTCATCAGCTGAGCCCATCGCGCAAGTGCCAGCGCCGTGGTAGAAGGCCACATGTCGTGCGAACACGTAGGCCAAGAGGTCGTCGCGAGTCAGCCGATCAGGCAGAAATAGCGGGCCTCGGGCCACCCTCTGATACGACGGCGACGCCAGGAGCTCCAAGCCGAGGTCGACTGCCTCAACCAGCCGCTCTAAGTCAGGCTTGTAGGCGAGGAACGGATAGGTGATCGCCGGTCGATCAGTTGGATCAGCCGACACTGGGCGCACCGATCCTCGGGCTTCCACCCGTTGCAGCGCTGCGTTGAAGGCGAAGACGGCGTCCAATCCCCCAGCCTCGGCCCGGCGTCGGGGACTGGTGCTGAGGTCGATCGTCCCCACTGGAAAAAGCTGGAGATCGTTGGCCGGTCCCGATGAGCTGGTGAACCGCAGCAGGGTTTGAATCGTGACATCCTTCGGGTTCACCATCCCTGGCTTGGGCGCGGCAAAGAGGTAGACGGCAGGGTGATCGGAGAAGTTGGCACCCACTCCCGGTCGGTCGGCCACCACGTCGAGTCCCAAGCCGGTCAACTCCGAGGCCGGACCGATGCCCGACCGCCATAGCAGCATCGGTGATTGGATGACCCCCGCGGCCAGGATGACCTCTTGGGCTGAGACGGCTTCCACTCGGCCGTTGTTGACTGCGTCCACTCCAACGGCTCGATTGCCATTCCAGCGCACGGTCAGTGCCAGGCAATTGCCTCGCACATCCAAGTTGGGCCGAGCACGAACCTCGGGAGTCAGGTAGGCATCGGCGGCAGACACTCGTCGCAACCCTCGCCGATTGCGAGGCAGCGGACCTGCGCCGTGGGAATTCGGCGCATTGTGGTCAGCGACGTGGTCATACCCTGCTGCTTGACACGCTTCATAGAACACCGCTTGGACCGGGAGCAGCTCGGTTTCGGGGGTGCGCACGATAGGCAGCGGACCTTCCCGGCCGTGCCAGCGCTCCTCGCCGTCCAGATCCGACTCCAATCGCCGAAAACAGTCCAGCACCGCCTCCCAGCGCCATTCGGGGAACCCCCAGGCGTCAAAGTCTGCCGGCATAGCTCGTACCGCGATGCCGCCGTTGACTGCGGAACTGCCGCCGAGCACTCTCCCTCGCGGATATGGCTGAGTCCTACCCCCAGGTAGCCGTACCTCATCACCCCAGTCGTGGTCCGGATGAGAGGAGACTGTGATGTCGGCCAACTCGGACGGCACGCGATCTCCATGATCCGGACCGGCTTCAAGCAGCAACACGCGGCGAGCCAAATCCTCCGACAAACGAGCCGCCAAGACCGACCCCGCTGAGCCTCCCCCCACAATCACTGTGTCATAGGAGCTTTCAGTCCAAGCCACTCGATGACAGTAGCCATCAGACCACTACCGTGACCCCATGGGCAGATCATGCAAAGGACGTGTGGCGCTGGTCACCGGTGCTAGTAGAGGAATCGGAGAGGGGGCGGCGCGACGTCTCGCTGCCGAGGGAGCAGCCATAGCCGCGGTGGCCCGCACTCAGGCCGACGGCGACCACCGATTGCCCGGGTCCCTCGATCGGGTCGTGGCCGACATTCAGGACCAGGGTGGCAGGGCGGTGGGCATCTCAGCGGACTTGTCCGACCCATCACTGGACCGATCCACCATCGTGGCTCAAGCCGAAGAGGAGCTAGGAGGCAGCGTCGACATCCTCATCAACAATGCCGCCCGGGCCTTCTACCAGCCGTTCACGGAATTGACCGAGAAGCGGTGGCGCATTGCCAATGAGTTGAATGTGTGGGCCCCGTGGGACCTGGCCCGGCTGGTCTTGCCTGGAATGCGGGAACTCGGTCGAGGAGCCATCGTGAATATTTCCTCTGGAGTAGCCGAGCCTCCCGCGCTGCCGCCCAACCGGGCCAGCGGACCCACCATGACCGGATGCCTGTACGGATCGACCAAAGCGGCTCTCAACCGCTGGACAGTGGGGCTGGCTGCCGAGACTTGGGACGACGGGATCACCGTCAACGCAGTGTCGCCTGAAGCTGCGGTGATGACTCCGGGCGCCGGCGACTATGTGAACCTGCCGCCGGAGAGCCTCGAGCCCATGGAGACTATGTGCGAGGCCATCTTGGCCCTGAGCACGGCCAAGCCCCAAGAACTCAGTGGGAGGATCACCTACTCACTGTCTCTGGTCTGCGAACTGAACCGCTCGGTGTGGACCCTTGACGGCACTGAGCTGCATCCCGGATGGCAGCCCGGCGACATCGATCCCAACCGGTTGCGCAGATAAGCAAATCTCCCTACTGGGCAGCTTTGTTTGACTCTCGCTCACCTCGGATGAAGGCGTCCCGGGCCTTGTCGCCCTCGCCCATCAGGTTCAGTTCGTAGGTGAACCCCTGTTCGAATCGATAGCTGCGATGGACGTCCACCGGGTCAATCCCGTTGATCGACCACTTGGCCTTGCGGATCACACCGGGGGGCTTGGACGCGATCACCCCTGCCACTCTGCGGGCCTCATCCATAAGCTGGTCGCCCGGTACCACGCTGAGGACGGTCCCCCATCGGTGGAGGTCTTCAGCAGCCACCGGTTCGCAGCTGTACATCATCCAGCGCATCACCTTCTCGGGAACCAGCCGGGCGGTATGGGTGGCGGCTCCTAGGGCTCCGTTGTCCACCTCGGGCATAGAGAACTTGACTCCCTCGGCCGCCACCACCAAGTCGCAGTTTCCCGCCAAGCCGATGCCCAATCCCAGGCAAAAGTCTTGAACCGCGGCGATCACTGGGACTGCGCAGTCGTACACCGCCCCAAAGGCCTCATAGCAGGCGTCCCCAGTACCCAGAACCCCCTCGAACCCCTCCATAGTCTGCATTTCCTTGATGTCCACCCCGGCGTTGAATCCCCGACCCACCGCAGTGAGAATGGCGACCCGCACGTCAGAGCTGTGCTTGAAGCTTCGGAATACCTCGGCCAGTCGATAGGTGTCGGCGATGTTGAGGGCGTTCACCGGCGGATTGTCCATGGTGACGACGGCGATGCCCTGGTCATCGATCTCGGTGTGAATGGCCACTGTGCGCTCCTTTGCCCGACTCTGGTTCCCGGCGGCTCAGCGTACGCCTACCCAGCGACGGCTACTAGCTTCTACCCAAATAGACTTCCCGATCCCAGAAAGCGAGTCCACCTTGCGCATCGGCTATCTGATCGACACCAACCACGGATACTACGACCAGCCCCTGCCCGAACCGGAAAACGCGGCCGACGCCCTCGACGCCATGATCGAAGAAGGCATCTTGGCCGAGCGGAGCGGTTTTCACTCCATTCAGGTGCCCGATCGCCATGGCCGCACCGAGTCGTACTTCGGCTCGCCGCTGAACCTGCTGATGATCTTGGCCCGGGAGACCAGCCGAGTGGCCATCGGCTCGTATTGTTTGGTCAACACGCTGTACCACCCTATGGAGGTGGCCGAGCAGTGCGCCATCATCGACAACATCTCCAGGGGCCGGTTGTACATGACCTGGGGTCGAGGCTTCCACGCTGGCTATTGGGGCCAGTTCGGGGTTCCGCCCGAGCGGATGCTGGGCCGATACCTGGAGAACGTGGCCATCATCGACAAGGCGCTGCAATCCAAGGGAGAGCGGTTCAGCTGGGATGGCGACTTCTACCAGGTGAACGAAGGCCTGCTGTCTCCCAATTCCTACCAGCAACCCCGATTCCCATTCTGGGGCGGCGGTCAGCTCCCCACCGCCATCGAGCGGTGCGGGGTTTACGCCGAATCGTGGACCTGTGACGACTTCCCCATCCTCAAGGAAACCTGGGATGTACAAGCCGGCGCATACCGGGCCAAAGCCATCGAACACGGCAAAGAGCCGTTTATCGTCTTGATGCGAAAAGCCTGGGTGGCCGATACCTTTGAACAGGCTGCCGAGCAGTACGGCACCCACTACGTGCCCGAGATGCGCTTCTACTGCGAGCAGGGAATCCTGGCTCACCACCCCGAGTTCGACTCTCCCGAAAAGATCACCACCGAATCGGCCCGAGAACACATCGTGGTGGGCTCTCCCGCTCAGTGCCGCGAGCGCTTGGAGCAGTACTACGAAGAGTTGGGCGTGCAGTATTTCACCGTGCAGTTCCGCATGGTCACCGGCCCCTCGTTCGAAGCCACCCGGGAGCAGATCCAGCGCTTCGGCGAGGAGGTGGTGCAGCCCCTGCACCGCAAGTATCCCGCCCCCGATCACCCTGCCATCCCCGAAGCTTGCCGGTGGTGAGATCATGACTTCAGAGATGGCGACACCGACCGTCGAAGAACTGGAAGCCCTAGTGGGACGGCAGTTCCCCGGCGGAACCTACGCGATAGAGCCCTGGCGAGTATGGCTGACCAATGACGTCATCGGCGCTCCGCAGCGAATCGACGGCATCGCCCACCCCATGTTCTGCTACTACGCCGCCATGGCCGGCCTGGGTATATCCATCGACGAGATGTTCACCCTTTGCTACGCATCAGCCGACGATGGCCCGATGTTCGGCGAATGCGACATCCAGCAGCTTCGCCCATTGAAAGTGGGAGCCACCTACACCGTGCGAGGTGAGATCACCAGCGCAGTCCGCAAACAAGGTGAACGTACGGGGACCTTTGACATCGTGGCCTTCCGACTCGAGGTCGTGGCGCCTGACGGCGGAGTTTCCTCGATTGTCTCAAACTCTTTCATCTTTCCCAGGAGGTCAGAATGAACATGACGACAGCCCCGTCGGTGGGCGATGAGCTTCCCCGACTGGTGATCGAGTCGGTCGATGCCGAGAAGATGAAGACGATGGCCGCCCTGCTGGCCGATTCCAACCCCATCCACTGGGATGTCGACACCGTGAGAGAGCTAGGCATGGGCGACCAGCCGGTGAATCAAGGACCCAACAACTTGGGCTACGTGATGAACATGCTGGGCGATTGGGCTGGCGGTGCCGAGCGCATACGGCAGATTCGAGTGCGATTCCTGGACAATGTGTTCGCCGGTGATCGATTGGAAGCTGGCGGCACGGTTACTGCGGTCGGCGATGACGGTTCTATCGACTGTGACGTCTGGCTGGCCCGCGACGGCACCCATCCGGTGCTGGCCGGAACCGCCACCCTTTCATGGGGCTGAGCTAGGTGATCAGCCGCACGTTGTAGGTGCCGGAGAGAGATCGAATCAGCACGGCAATCAAGAACAGGATGACCGTGCCCAGCGCCATGGTTGCGCCTGCTGCGGTGTCGTGGTGGTAGCTGATGAGCAGGCCAACGACAACGGCGATGGAACCGAGAATGACTGCGGCGACCATCATGACAGGGATCCGCCTCACCAACATGGCGGCGGTCGACGGCGGGCCCACCAAGAAGGCAAAGACTTGTAAATTTCCGACGGCCTGAAATGACGCCACGATAGATATGGCCAAGAGCGCCAGCAGACCAGCGTGGGCTAGTCGAGGTCGAAGCCCCATCAGGCGGGCTTGCACTTCGTCGAAGGTCATGACCAGAAACGCCCGATGGAGCACCACAACTCCCAACAAAGTGATCCCAGCGATGATGAGCTGGCGAATGAGGTCATTGTTGGTCACCCCGGTAATGGATCCAAAGAGGAATCGGGTGAGGTCTCCTGCGTATGCCCCCGATCCGCTGGACAGAATCACCACCGCCAAGGCCAAGAACCCCACATAAAGCAGCACGATCGAACTGTCTTCGGGCAACGGCGAGTGGTTGCGAACGAGGTTTACGCCATAGACCATGACGAATGCAGCGGTCAGTGCGCCAAGCGTGGGATCGCCCCCGAGTATGAATGCGATGGCCAACCCGGGCAGCACCCCATGGGCCATGGCCTCGCCGAAGAAGCTCATCCCTCGAAGCACCACCCACGTTCCCACCGTGGAGGTAGCCAGTACCGCCAGCAGCCCTGACCACAGGGCATTCCGCATGAAGACGTTGTCGTAGAAGGGCTCGATCCACCAGTCGAATGGACTGGTCAGAAAGTCCACTAGCCCAATTTAGTTGGTGGAATAACTAACCGAGGCCTTCGGCGATCTTCTGGGCGTTAGTACGTATGAACCCGATGTAGGTACCGGAACTGCTGTCAGCGGGACCTAGGGATCCAGTATCCAAGGAAAGCACCTGGACCCCGGCCTCACGGCCCAAAGCTTCAGCGTCGTCAGAACTGTGTGTTGACTCCGAGAAGATGGCGGATACACCGGTCTCTTCGATTAGCTCAACCAGTTCCTGGAGCCCCACGGGATTGGCCGCCGCCAATGTGGAGCCGCTGGGAATGACCGTCCCGATCACTTGGAAACCGTAGCGATCGGCAAAGTAGCCGAGAGCATCGTGGTTGGTGACCAGTAGGCGGTCCTCAGGATGCAGCGGGGCCAAGATGTCCTCGACTTCGGCGTCTAGGGCAATGAGCTCGCTGCGATACGCGGCAACACAGTCGTCTAGGGCTGCGGCATCGAGGCCTGCTTGGGTCGCCAGGGCTTGGCTGAGCGCGGGCAGCGCCTCAGCAACTCGAATGGGATCGAACCACACGTGGGGGTCTTCACTGCCGTGCGCGTGCGCATGGCCGTGGTCGTCGTGGTCGTCGTCGTGCTCGTCGTCGTGCTCGTCTTCGTCGTGGCCCTCGTGGTCGTCGTGCTCGTCCTCGTCGTGGTCGTCGTGGTCGTCGTCGTCGTGGTCGTCTTCGTCGTGGCCCTCGTGGTCGTCGTGGTCGTCGTGGTCGTCGTGCTCGTCTTCGTCGTGGCCCTCGTGGTCGTCGTGCTCGTCCTCGTGGTCGTCGTGCTCGTCCTCGCTATGTCCCCCGTGCCCTGTCGCAAATCCGTACTCGATAGTCGAGAGGTGGTCGGCCATACGAAACACTGGCGTACCCGCTTGTTCGACCGCGTCAATGGTGTCTTCTAAGCCTTCCTCCAGGAACAAGCCATTGGCCACTACCAGTGCGGCGTTTTCCATATTCCCGCGATCATTCAACGAAGGCTGGAAGGCATGGGGGTCGCCTCCGGGCGGAATGAGGGTAGACACTTCGGCCAACCCGTCACAGGCCACGTTGGCAACCACATCAGCCCATATCGATGTTGTTGCTATCACTGTTGGGATTCCAGCACCGTCATCATCATCGTCGTTACCGCAACCGGCCGCGATCAATGCCAATACAGCCAGCAAGCATCCTGTACCAAATACCAGTCGCCTAGAATTGATAATGAGTCTCATTCCTGCAAACCTATTCTGTGGCCAGCATCAACGGCAAACAGACCTCGCCTGCCTTTGCAAAGAGGCACTCCGGCAAGAAAGGAAGACCATGACGGCCATTGTCCACGCGCTGTACGTCATCGGGCAGCTCTTTGCGATCATGGGATTTGTGTTCGTCGTACCCCTGCTGGTGTGCGATTGCTGTCGGTACTGCTGGAAGCGCCGATGCGAACGCCGTGAGCGTTGTGCGTCCGATATAGGCCCCTAAGATAAAAGCAGGAATGACTGAGCAATCACGACAGGGCGCGGTAGACAAAGATCTCCTCTCCGAGCTACACGCTCAAATCGGCAGCAAGCTGACTCAACAAGGCCACCGCTACACCAACGGTCGACAGGAGCTGGTGGAAGCCCTGATGCTCACCGGCCAGCCCATGACCTTGCCTGACATCGTTGAGGCAGATCCGAAGTTGGCCCAGAGCTCGGCCTATCGCAATCTGGATGTCTTGGTCCGGTGCGGTGTCATCCGCCGTATCAACGCGGGGGGCGATCACTCCTACTTCGAGTTGGCGGAGCCGTTACTCGGCCATCACCACCACCTCATATGCATGAGCTGTGGCAGCATTGAGGACGTTCACTTCGACAGTGAAATCGAACACTTGGTGGACAAGAGTTTGAGTGAAATATCAGCACGAACCGGATTCACCCCCACCACCCATAGCCTCGACCTCCACGGACATTGCGCCGACTGCTGACGCAGGCCCTTAGAATCCGCACTGGACGATGCGGCTAACCGAATTCCGACTAAGCACTGAGTTGATCCCATGGCGTAATGAGGTCAGAGGATTTCTAGCTGCGGAGATGGCGCCAGAGAGGGTGGCTGGCCATGTCGACCCCACTGATCTGACCGGTCTCGACCTGGAATTCGAACAGCGACACCAAAGGGAGGCAGCTCGTCGGGGATTTCTGGCTGTCTCATTGCCGAAAGCCGTCGGGGGCGGCGGCCGCTCTCGGGCTTGGAAGCACGTATACGACTTGGAGGCTGCCTACCACGGTGCGCCATCCATCGACACCGGTGTGACGCTGTGCGGCTTTGTGCTCTCCCAATTCGGGACGTCGGCCCAAAAGTCTCGGTGGCTAGCCCCGATGATCTCCGGCGAGATGCTAGGCGCCATTGCCTATAGCGAAGCCGGCGCAGGCAACAACCTGGCTGCCATCTCCACAACGGGAGCGAGGGACTCTGAGGGATGGGTGCTTTCGGGAACCAAATCGCACGTGACGGGAGCCCACAAGGCCGAGGTGGCTGTGGTGCTGGCAGTGACAGATTCCGAAGCGAAGCCTCGCTCATCCATGACTATGTTTCTGGTTCCCTTGGATGCTCCTGGGGTCGAGGTGAAACGAAAGCCCACCATCAATCGCTGGACTCTCAGTGAAATCAACCTCAATCACGTTCGACCCGATGACGATTGCGTTTTGGGCGAGGTCGGCGCAGGATGGTCGCAAGTGCTGGCCGCAGTGGCCGCCGAGCGAGGTTCACTGGCCCACTACGGCTGGGCCGAGCAATGGTTGCAGCGGCTGCCAGCGGGAGTTCCCCGGCTGGAGCGGGCCAGGCTGCACGCGGCCGCCACTCGAGTCCGGGCTTTCGGCCAGCGGCTGAACGAGTACGAGGAGTCTGGCCGACCTGTCGGGTATGAGGCGTCGGTTATGAAGGTGGCGTCTACCGAGCTACTCCAGGACATTGCCCGCACGGCCCGGTCAGGAGCAGAGCAGGGGGAAACCAATTGGACTCCGATGTTCGAGGATGGTCCGTCGTATGCCTATGACGCGCTTGAGGCCATTCACCCCACCGTGTCGGTCGGAGCGAATGAGACCCACCGAGACATGATTGCCACCGAGTTGTTGAACCGCGATCTGTCTGTGGCCGCTTCCCCGACCGCGGCTTTCGACGACCCTGTTCTCTCTGCTTGCGCCGACCAGGCGGCACAGGCCCGCCAGATCTTGGCCTTAACTGCCCAGCACGCCCTCCAACGCCCCTTGTTCGGGAAGCAGGTGGGAGACTTCCAGACGGCCCGTCACCGTTTCGTGGACATGGCCATCGCCGTTGAAGCCCTGGAGCTGACCGCTGTGGAAGCCGCCCTCGCCCCTTCGGGACCGCAGCGCGACTACCTGGTATCAGCAGCCAAGGTGACCGGGAACGAGTCCCTGCTGGACGTGGTGGCTGGCGCCCATCAGCTGCACGGGGCCGACGGTTACTACGACAACCACTATCTCGCGCCCTTCACCCGTCGTGCTTGGGCAGTCCAGTCCCATGGGGGAACCACCGCCGAGCATCTAGAGAATCTGGCCCGGCTGACTGCCTAGTGGTCCACTAACCCGGAACGCTGCTGACAATGGTGACCCGGTGGAGAACCCGCTCTTGGCCTCCCGCATCCCCGACAACCGCGTGTTGGGTCGACCGGTTGTCCCAGATGATCAGGTCGCCATTGCACCACCGATGTCGGTAGGTGTTCTCGTAGCGCCCAATAACTCCATAGAGGTACTCCAGCAGCGGGCGGCTCTCCTCGGAAGTCCAGCCCTCAATTCGAGTCACATAATTGTCGTTGACAAACAAAGCTTCGGCCCCGGTATCGGGATGAACCCTCACCACGGGATGTATGGCAACTACCGCTTCATGGTCCAAACCGGCGTCTGCGGCCAAGGCGGTGCCCTCATGAACGGCTGAAAGCGTGCGCAGCACGGCCTGGAATCCTGGCGACAGCGATTCGAACGCCTGGACGGCACTGGCGAACATCGTGTCACCACCCACATCGGGCAATACCCGGGCCAATAGCAGTGTGTAGGCATGCGGCTCCCGCATGTGGGTCGAATCGGAGTGCCAGGTTTGAGTGATGGGGTTGGGGTCGTAGATTTTCATGATCCCTGGGTACCCCTGGATCGAAGGTACATAGGGATGGATGGAGATCTCCCCCCACTTGGCGGCAAAGGCCAGTTGGTTCTCAGGGGTCATCGCGCCTTGGCCGCGAATGCAGATGACGCCGTTTTCATGCAGCGCATCGCGCACCGACGCGAAGTCGGCATCAGAGATCTCGTCAGCCAGATCCAGCCCGAGCACCTCGGCTCCGAGTGCCCCCGCAAGCTGCCGAATCTCCATAGTCGAGGAACTCTAACCAGTGGCCGTGTGGCCAACTGTGAGGTCATTGAATTCGATGGGCAGCGTCTTGAGCCCGCTCAATCGATTAGTGCGGGTCCACGTGGCATCACCAGCGATCTCGACATCGCTCCAGCGGTCCAAGATGGTGTTGAGCATTACATCGATCTCCAGCCGCGCCAGGTTGGCACCCAGGCAGAAATGGGGACCATGGCCAAAGCCCATGTGATTGTTGGGGCTTCGGTCGATGCGGAACTCGAATGGGTTGTCGAAGACTGCGTCGTCCCGATTGGCTGACATCTCCCATACCACGACCTTCTCACCCGCTCGTATGGCCTGGCCGCCCAGCACCGTGTCCTGTGTCGCCGTACGCCGTTTGTAGACCGACGGAGTGGTCCAACGGACGATCTCTTCGATGGCCGCTCCCATAAGGGATCGGTCGGCGGTGAGGCGAGCTAGTTGCCCCGGCGACTTCACCAGCTCCCACAAGCCCCCAGCAATGGCCTTTCGAGTGGTCTCCGAGCCAGCAGTGAACAGCAGCGACCAGAACATCGCCACCTCGTCGCTATCCAGCCGAGAGGGATCCTGGTCGGGGAGTTCGCCGTGGATGACCACCGACAGGAGGTCGTCACCCGGGTTCTCGATGCGGCCCTGGATGAGGCGCTGGCCGTACAAGAACATGTTGACGCCAGCCTCGCTGGGCTGGTCGGGCATTTCTTCGAGGGTGAAGGTTTCAGAAGTGATATCCACCCATTCGCACAGCATGCGCCGATCCTCGTCAGGGACGCCCAGCAGCATGCAAATCGCCTGAAGAGGGAGTTCCGCTGCCACATCGGTGACCAGATCGCAGGCGCCCCGCTCGCCGGGAGCGGGGGCCACGCTGTCGAGGATTTGGTGGGATCTGCTCACAAGGTCGCCGCGAATCCGCCCGATCATCTTGGGGGTGAAGCCCTTGTTCACCAACTGCCGGATCCGCTGGTGGCGCGGGTCGTCCATCATGTTGAGGAGCTTCCCGCTCATCTCCATGTCGTTGATGGTGGTACCGCCGTACGGGCGGTCCCCACCGGTGTGACTGGAGTAGATCTTGGGGCTGCGAAACACCTCCACCACGAGCTCATGGGTGCTCACACACCAGAAGCCCTCGCCATCGGGGGTGCGGTCAGTCGGCTCGTGCCACCATACCGGCGCCTGTTCGCGCAACTGGACGAACGCCTCATGGGGGAACCCGTGAACGAAGGTTTGGTAGCTGCTGAGATCGGGGATGTCGACTGTGGCCATCAGACCTCCTGGGACGGGACTGGAACAGTGAAGCCTGCTTCGTGTTCGAGGGCTTCCAATGCCCCGATGAAGAACTTGTCCCCCAATCCCAACTGCACCGCCTGAGCCAACACTCCGTGGGCAGCCCTCGTCAACGGCAGGGGTGTATCGATCTGCTCCGATGACTCGAGCGCCAGACGCAGGTCCTTCTCCGCAAGGGCCAGATCATAGGTTGAGTCATCCCACTGTCGGTTCACAATCATTTCGGAGAGCAGCATGTAGAAGCCCGCCGAACTCGCCCGCAGCACTTCCAAGAACCTGGGCAGGTCGAGGCCAGCCTTTGCCGCCATGAGGTATCCCTCAGCGAACACCTGCGTGCCGACGAGGAACACCTGGTTGTTGACCAGCTTTATCAGTGTGCCGGTGCCTGAAGGACCGAGCCATTGGGTCTCCTCGCTGCCGAAGCACAACAGCAGGTCTTTGATACGGTCGAAGGCCGCCTCGTTGCCGGAGGGCATAAGGGTGAGGGCTCCCGCTTCAGCCCCAATGCTGCCTCCTGACACCGGGCAGTCGATGAAGTCGACTCCGGCAGCCGCGCAGGCCTCAAAAAGCTCTTTGGTGACGCCGGCGCTATTGGTCGAAAGGTCGACCACCACTGATGCCGGCGAATCAGTCGAGAGGACCCCATCCTCGCCGGTCACCACAGCCCGCGATGCATCAGGCGAGGGCAACGACAGCAGGACTACTTCGCTTGATGCCGAGACCTCTGCCGGGTTGGCTGCCTCCTTCGCCCCTGCCTCGACCAAACGCCCCCGAGCATGGCAGTCCAGGTCGGAGACGGTGAGCTCGTGGCCCGTGGTCAAGATGTGGCGGGCACAATGACCCCCGATATTTCCGAGCCCGATAAAGCCGATTCTCATGAGCTGCACTCCCACGGCCAGCGTATCGGGATCGAATTGCTAGCGGTGCAGCTTGCTGATGCCATCTCAGCGGCCACAACATCGCCCCGGGGAACTCGACCGATTGGGAGACAGAATTGACGCTTCTAACCCTTGATTGCCTCCCGGTAAGCTTGCCCCGATGGCAGAGTCCAGCAAGCTCAGCAAGTACCGCGCTGATCACGAAGATCTGAACACCAAGAGCCGCTCAGCGATCATTGAGGCAGGACAGGTGCTATTCCTTAGCCAGGGGATCGCCTCAACCACAATGGGCGATATCGCCGAGGAAGCAGGCGTCAGCAGAGTCACCGTGTATCGCCACTTTCCCGATTGCGGCGCCATCGCCTTCGAGGTGTACAACCAGATGCTCGACTCGGTCCTTGAGGCAACGCGAGCACGAGTGTCTTCGGGGGCCAGCGGCCTTGACGCTGCCCGCGACTGTCTGAACGCTCTATTCGCGGCGTATTCCGAACAAGAGGCCGCCTTTCGCTTCTGCGCAGTGTTCAGTTCCTACTATGCCGTTGAGAAGCGCTCACAGGAGATGGCGGAGTGGTACGGCGCTCGGGAGTTCCGGGGACTGGCCGAGGCTTGTGCCCCCTTCTTCGACACTCGCTTCGACCAGAAGACATCTAACCGGCTGATGGCCCTCACCGATGCGGCAGCCAGCGGACTGTGCACTCTGGCGCTCAGCGGGTCTCCGCGAAACCAGACAAGCGTCGACGTTCGTCTCCGCAACCTCAGGGAGTTGATCATGACGCACTTCGACGCCGTTATCGCCCCGAACGCTTAGCAGCGCGTCAACTACGAGTTCATCACCGGCCCTAGTCAGGGCCTTCGATGTGGTAAAGGTCAGCCGCGTTCTCCCATAGCAGCTTGCGGCGGACTTCCGGCGAATGACCGGCGAGTGAAGCCTCAATTCGCTCCCGCACATTGCCGTACAGACAGGTGGGATGGGGAAAGTCGGTTTCGAACAGCACGTTGTCGACACCGATCTTGTCGAGCAGCCGCTGGGGTGCAGTTTCCTCGAACCAATAGCAGGCGTAGACTTGGCGGCGGAAGTACTCGCTGGGCAGCATCTCGAAATTCGTTGCCTGCTCGAGGCCGCCGCACTCATTGAAGGAGTGGTCAACGGCCTCGAGCACGAAGGGGATGAAGCCGATGCCGCTCTCCACCGACACGAACTTGAGGTCGGGATAGCGAGGCAGCACACCGGATCCCAATAGGTCGGTGAGCTGGATGCCATTCTTCAGGAACATTTCCAACGACGCGTATGCGTAGGTGGAGGGCTTGCCGTGGGTCGCCATCCGCTCGGGAGTGAACCCGGTCGTGGTGTCGCCGCTTCCGATGTGGAGGCTGATGGGAAGTCCGGCTTCCTGGGCTACGGACCATAAGGGATCCCAATGGGGGTCACCGAGCAGAGGAAGCCCAAACCGCTGGGGTTCCCCCGTGAACAGCACGGCACGATGCCCGAGTTCGGCGCAACGGGCCACCTCGGCCACGGTGTGGTCGATGTCCCAGAAAGGCGTCGAGACGACGGCCACGAATCGACGGGGGTCGGGCGAGATCCAGTCCAGTTGGAAATTGTTGTAGGCCTGCACACAGGCCAGCATCAGTTCTCGGTCTTTCAACTTCAGGAAGTGCTGCGCGCCGAAGCCGCCTACGTTGGGATAGAGAACCTGAGCCCAGATTCCCTGCTCGTCCATCAGCTTTAGCCGTTCGGCAGCGTCATAGGCCGCAGGGTGGATCTCCTCAAACACCGATGGGCCAGCGGGAAAAGGCTCAGGCCATCCGGCCACCGCGGTCATGCCCACCGACGAGAACACCTCGCCGTTCACGAACCAGTGGTCTTTTCCCTCGTCGGTGCGCTCGACCCGAGGCACTCGGTCTTTGAACTTGTCCGGAACTCGGGAGACAAATGTGTCGGCGGGCTCGGTGATATGGGTGTCCACGTCGATGACGAGCTCAGTGATGGGCATACCCTTAGTCTGCCCCACTCCCCCACTGCTGTCAGACGGAGCCCTATTTGGTGATGCGGGCCATGCCGCCATCGATCACAACGGTCTGGCCGTTTATGAAGCTCGATTCGTCCGAACACAAGTACACCAGCAAGCCGACGAGGTCTTCTGGTTGGCCTGGTCGTCTGACGGTTTGGCGGGCCAGAAGCCTCTGCACCTGCTCTTCGGGCAGTTTCGCGGTCATCACCCCCGGCGCAATGCCGTTGACCCTGATGTTGTCACCGGAGAATTCGTCAGCGAGCACTTTGGTGACGCCGTTGAGAGCCAACTTCGAAACCGTGTACGCACCGGCATCGATCCACGCGCCGTTCGACGACTGATTGACAATGACGCCTCCGCCGCGGCCCCGCATGGACTCGGCACAGGCCTTGGCGCACATGATGGGAGCGACGGTATTAACGGCCAGGATTTCCATCCACTCGTCCGCGGAGAGGATCAACGCCTCGCTCCACTTCCCCCGAGCCAACCCGGCGTTGTTGACCAAAATGTCGATGCCGCCGAATTCGTCGTCGGCAGCCTGCACCATTGCGTCAATGTCATCGGGGGAAGTCACATCGCAGTGGACTCCGATGGCCCGAGCCCCGGTATCAGCAATGGTCTCGGCAATTCGCTTTGCTGCCTCGCCGTCAACGTCAGACACCACCACCGCGGCTCCCTCTGAGGCAAGGGCCCGGGCATAGACAACCCCCAAACCTCCGACACCAGCACCGCCCGCCCCGGTAACGATCGCAACCTTGCCTTCAAGCCTCATACAACCACCTCTTGGACGACTGGAATCCTATGCTCGCAGTTGATACAGGGCGCTTGGTTCTGCAATTCCACTGTCCGATCTAGAAGCCGACGCCGCGAATGCACCCACTAGGCAGAATCTTTCCTGCCCATATCTTCCATGAGTCTGAATCGGTTGGTGTCAGGGCAGATCACGACGGGAATCGGATCGCTGACTCCCCCTCGGAACGAGTCTGCATCACCGTCCAGAAACGCAAGGAGTGCGTAACCATCCGTCTCGGTACGGATGATTCTTCCGGCGTATCGGCCGCCATCCTCGTCGGCGTCGATAAAGGTTGGGGGTTCCGCAAAGGGTCCGAACAGATGCGGACCGAGGAACTCTCCGGTTCCAATTTTCGGGTGGGCGCCGGGGTCATCGCGAGGCCACGGTCCATCGCTGTTCGTACAGAAGATCAGGTGACATTGGCTTCCAGTCTTGATGAGTTGGGGCACTTCAAGCTGGGCGAAGTGGCCGGCTATCCCGGGTAGCGGCGGTTGGGCGACCCAGCTCATCCCATCGGGTGAAGTTGCGACCGCGATGGTTCCGGCCCCGTATGGGTTGCTGGCGCCAAGGATTCGAGCGCTGAGAAGCATGGCGTAGCCGTCGTCTGCAAGGTCAACCAAGAACGGGTCTCGCCAGCCGTGCTGCCACGTTGAGTCCCCCGGCTGTTCATACCATTGGGGATCCGATTCCAAGACCGGATTCGAGGGGTCCCTTTCCCAATTGTCGAGATCATCGGACCATGCCAAACCGATGCGCTCAACGAAATCACCGTCTTCCTGGGCTATTCCGGTATACGCCATCTGCCACCGGCCCGAGTGGTGCCGTATCACTGAACCAGTCCAAATCGCGGTGTCGTCCCAAGAACCGGGCATTCCCATTTCTAAGGCAGTGGCTCGGGGAGTCCAGTCGATGAGGTTCCTGGACACAGCATGGCCGACGGTTGCATGCCAGTGGCGTTGTTCTGGAGACAGCGTCTTGGGTGCCTGGAGGTGGAACATATGCCAGAAGGAATCGTCGTGTACCAGCCAAAAGTCCCACACCCAGCGGTCACTTGGTTGGTACAAGATCAGCCCTTGATTCCTACTGCTGATATTCCCTGGCGGAAGTACCTCTGGAAGGTGAAGAAGATGATGGCCATCGGAATGGTGGTCAACAGACTGGCAGCCATGAGCGTGTTCCACGGGTTGGTCTCGCCGAATGCGCCGCGAAGGAGGGCAAGCCCGACCGGCAGTGTTCGAATATCAGGATTGCTCGGCGCGGCGAGCAGGGACTGGAGGAATTCATTCCACACGCCCTGCACGCTCAAGATGGTGAGCGCGATGAGACCGGGACTGACCAAGGGAAGCATTACGCGGCTGTAGGTCTGCCAGAGCGATGCTCCGTCCAGGGCCGCGGCCTCCTCAAGCTCTCGGGGCACAAGGTCGAAGAAGCCCTTCATCATGAATATGGCGAAGGCGTCGAATATGAGTGGAAGGATCAGCGCCCAGTAGGTGTTGAGTATTCCGAGTTCCTTGAGGACGAGGAAGCGAGGAATGATCAAGACGATGCCGGGTATGCCTTGAACGGCTATCACTGCGCCAAAGACCAACCACCGGCCACGAAATCGGAGTCGGGATAGGGCATAGCCGGCCAGCGTCGCCAAGAACAACCTCCCGATGGTTACCGACACGGTTTGGATGGTGGAGTTGAGCGCCCACCGGGGGATGCGAATTCGCTCATTGTCCAATCGCTGTAGCCCTTCAAGGGTGGGGCTTCCGAGATCGCTGTCGAACGACAAGCTTGTTGGGTTTTCGGCGATGTCTGGCAGGGACTTGAAAGAGGAAAGCCCGGCCAAGACAAACGGCATGATGAAGGCCATGGCAAAGGCGATGAGTACCGCGTAAGAGAGGAAGAACCTAAGTCGGCGAATCCAATTCTTGACCTGCTCTCGCTCGAAGAAGGAAGGAGTCCCTTCTGCGTCGACTGTTGCAACCACCGCGGCCATCAGACCATTTCCTTATTGCGCATCAGCAACCGCTGGAGCCCTGTGAACGCCATGATGATGAAGAACAGAAGCACTGCCATGGCCGCACCGAGACTCGCCTTGCCATTTTGGAAAGTCTGAAAATAGGTGAGAAACGCCGGTGTCATCGTCGTCTTCTCCGGCCCTCCAAAACTGATGGCGAAGATCTGGTCGAATACTTGCCACGTTCCCAACAGACCCAATGTCACGACGAAGGTAATAGTGGGCCTCATGATTGGGACGGTTACGTAGCGGAATCTCTGCCAGGCTGAGGCGCCATCAAGCTCGGCGGCCTCTTCGATTGACGGAGAGATGTTCTGGAGCGCGGCCAGGAAGATCAACATGAACGTGCCGGTGGTGGTCCACGTTGAGAGAATCATGATTGACGCCATCGCTACTGAAGGCCCGCTCACCCACTCCCACAGAGAAAGGCTCATGACCTCGGTGTCGTCCAACCAATCCGGAGGTGAGTCAACTCCCAGCGTGCCCAGCAGGTTGTGGATGATGCCGTTGGGGTTTGCCAGCCAGTTGAAGTCCTGGAATGGAATCAGGGCGTTGACCGCCCCGTGAGTTTGGAACAAGAAGAGAAAGATCAAGGAAATGGCTATTGAGCCGGTGATCGATGGGAAGTAATACGCGGTGCGGAAGAACCCCTTGGCCTTCAGGCGCTTCTGGTTGACGATGACTGCCAACACGAGCGCCGTCATGGTCTGAGTAGGGACCACGCCGAGCACGTAGTAGAGGTTGTTCCGGATAGAAATGGCGAAGTCTTTTCGGCGAATGCCGTCTTCGGTGAGCAGTTCGCGGTAGTTGTCAAGCCCTACGAATTGGCTGTTGAACGGCGCCGTGATCCCCGTCCAGTCGCGCAAGCTGACCAGGATGGACATGACGATGGGGATGGCAAGAAATACGAACAGTCCGAGCAGAGCTGGCGAGACGAAAATCCATCCCCAAACGCCCTCGCCCTTGAATATGCGGGCTCGAGTAGGTTCCCTCGAATCTCTTAGCTGCTTGAACCAGCCCGCTCGGCGAGCAGGGGTTGCAGAATTGCTCGAAGTCGCAACTGCCATGTGCCGGGTATCCTCGCACCCCTTCGTGATCTACAACAGATCGGAAGCTGGAACCAGCTGGTCGGGGCGGCGCAGAGGGATAAACGCCGCCCCGACCAGTCAGGTCATTCGGATCTCGATTGCTGAGATCCGCTTTGCCCGTAGCAGGAGGGTTATAGGAGGTCGTCGCCGGCCTCGACCACCTCTTCGATGAGTTCATCGACTGTGACATCGCCGGTGATGAGCTTTTGGAAGTTGTCGTTGAAGACTCCCTGGATGTCACCAACGCCGGTGGGGAACTGGAACCGGGAGGCGTAGGCGGCACCGTCAACAAAGGCGCTCAGTTCGGGGTTGTCGTCCACCCAGCCGTCACGCACAGACGCCCGTGCGGGCATTACTTGGAATCCAGATGTCCAGGCGGCAGCGCCCTGAGCGTTGGTGAGATAGTCCACAAATGCCCATGACTGTTCTGGGTTGCTTGCATTCGCGGCGACGCCGTAGCACACGGTGAAGGCAAACGTTCCTGGTCCCGCGGGTCCGTGGGGAAGCTCTGCTACCGCCCACTCGCGGTCGGGGAAGTTGTTATTCAGATATCCAACGATCCAGTTGCCCTCAATGGTCATGGCTGCATTGCCCGAGGCAAAGGCCTCGCCACCCCAGCCGGTGTCGATGGCCTGGGGAGAGGCCGCGTGACCTGCCGCGAACAGGTCGGCAAGATACTGAAGGGCGGTCCGGGCCCCATCGGAGTCCAGGGCCACTGCGGTGCCATCGGCGGTCAAGATGTCGGTTCCGGCTTGGAACAGAAACGCGCCAGCGCGCGAATACTCAGCACCGAAACTCAGCCCTACTCGATCGTCGGTGGTCAGTGCCTCGGCGGCGGCCGCGAGCTCGTCCCATGTGGTTGGCACATCGATGCCCGCCTCATCAAACGCTGCGGGGTCGTATATCAAGCCCAGGGTCGAAAAATCCTTGGGTGGGCAGTACCAAGTTCCGTCAATGGTGAAGATGTCCCGCAGGGCCGGATAGATGTCGTCGGGGTCGCTGAGCACTCCTTCAGGAACAGGAGCTAGTGCACCAGAGGCCACCAAGTCAGGGAGCCTTGACGAGTCCACATAGAACAGATCTGGTGGATCGCCGGCTACGAGGGATGCTTGGAGAGCGGTGTCGTACTCAGGTTGCGGCTCAAAAGAGGCATCCGCTCCAGTATCGGCATTGAACTGGTCGACAAGGGCCGAGAGTTGGGTGTCTTCGGCCTCCGAAGATGCCCACCCCCAAACGACCAGGTCGGCTCCGGTGAGGTCAACCCCCATCGTCGGCTCGTCATCGGCCATCGGCTCATCATCAGCCGCGGGCTCGTCATCAGCCATCGGATCATCATCAGCCGCGGGCTCGTCATCGGCCATCGGCTCATCATCAGCCGCGGGCTCGTCATCGGCTTGGGTGTCTTCTCCATCATCTGATGGCTGAACGGCGGGTGTTTCATCAGCGCCTGCATCATCATCGTTGCCACAAGCCGCAGCAACCAGGCCAAATGTTAGAAGAAGCGCTAGCAAGCGCATCCAGTGTTTGTTCACGGGGTCCCCTCCTGGGTCAGTGGCACCTCTTCGGCCGAAGCGGCCTTCAAGGCACCGGTTGTTGATTGACGGACGATGAGGTCGGGCTCAACGAGCACCGACCCCGGCGCGTCCTCGCCGGTCAGTCGAGCGGCTAGCCGCTCAACCAGAAGTGCGCCCACCCGATCCATGGGTTGGCGGAGAGAAGTCAACGACGGCGCACAAAGCGACGCTGCCGGAATGTCGTCGAATCCTGTGACTGCAATCTGGTGTCCGGGTTCCAGCCCTTCATCTCGGAGCCCCGACATCACTCCTAATGCGACTGTGTCTGAGACGCATACCACCGCGGTGGGACTGTGGTCGGACATGAGGGCAGGTACGAGTTTTCGAGCAAGGTCAAAGTCGTTATGCGTTCTGACCACTCGGTGTGCTTCGACCCCGAGTTCGTTGGCCCACGAGGAGAACCCTGCATAGCGGTCGTCTCCAGTGGCTGAGCCTTCCGGCCATCCCACAAAGGCAATACGCTCATGTCCAAGCGAATGCAGGTGGCTTGCCGCAGCCTGAATGCCGGAGGCACCGTCGACGTCGACAGAAATCACCGTCTCATCGATCACTCGACCAAAGCAGACGAACGGAATGTCGCGCTGTTGGAGAAACTCCACGCGAGGATCGTCATAGTCGATGCCCGAAAGAACGAATCCGTCGGCACCTCCGCGGCGAAGGACGTCGGCATACGGCTGTACCCGGTCGACGTCCTTTTGCGCGAATAAGAGGACCTCAAGGTCAGCTTGGGCCGCAGTAGACACCATGTGGTGCAAAAACACATCCAAGGCAGCATTTGGTGAGGTGTCTCCTGGCAGGCAGTAGCCCAGCAAAAATGTGCGGCCCGCTGGAAGGCTCCTCGCCGCCCTACTTGCCTGATAGCCCAGCAATTCGATGGCTTCATGGACACGCCGCTTTGTTCGATCTCTAACGTGTGCGTGTCCGTTGACGACATTGGACACCGTCGCCATGGATACCCCGGCGTGTTCAGCCACATCTTGAATCGTGGGGCGCCTCCCAGAAGGCATAGTGGGCAACATACAGGATAATTTGAAGCGTTTCAAGAAACGTTTCAAAGGGTGTCCCGACTGTGCAAGACTGGCCGCAAAACGTACATCTTCGCAACGGGCGCGATCCGCAGGCCGATCGATCCTCGAACCTCAGCAGGTGCCAATGCCCTCACCAATTCCTGATCACGGTTGGAGCATGACCCGAGCCGGCGTTGCCCTAGTGACGACTGCCGATGGGACCATTACTGGAGAACAGGCCACTGGTCTGTTCCACCGCGACCGCCGCATCGTCTCCAAACTGCAATTGAGCGTCGACGGCGAACCGCCGGCATACTTGAATGGCGCGACCGTGGGCGCAGCCGCTGATCGATTGATCTATGGCTACTGGGCAGGCGGGCCCGATCCCCAAGCAGTCATCGTCCGAGAGCGCTCTCTCCAGGGCGGATACCACGAGCGTCTTACCTTCCATGGCTCCCAGGAACCAGTGACGCTTCACATCGAAATCCGGCTTGAACCCGGGACCGCTACCGTCTACCACCTGGATGAAGACACCTACGGTTTGGACGAAGTGGAACTCCTTGGAGATGCCCTCTGGGCAACTGGAGCGGCTCTTTCCGGCCTTACGGTCGCCCAGGACGTAACCATCGACCCAGGAACGCCAACTTCTCTATCGTGGGGAGTCGCACTCGACGTCAAGCAGCCACCGATTCGGCCGTCGACTGCGATATTGACCCGCGACCCCGGCTTGCAACGATCCGTCGACAACAGCGCTTGGTCATTTGAGTCTCTGACGGTCAGCGAGCCTCACACCGGGCTCCCTTTCGTTGCCGCTGGAGCCCCCCACTTTCTCGCCCTCTTCGGTCGTGATGCGTTATCCACCTCGGTCTTGTCCATGATCGCTGATCCCCATCGGGCCCTTGAAACCCTGGAAGTCCTCGCCGAGTACCAAGGAAGCGTCCAAGACCAGCGCACTCTCGAAAGCCCCGGGCGAGTCCTCCACGAATTGCGGATCGGAGAGATGGGGGTCTTTGGTCTCGAACCTGGCACCGCCTATTACGGGTCAGTTGATGCCACACCCCTCTTTGTGATTGCCATGTTGGAGTGCCTTCGGTGGGGGGCACCCCGCAACCGACTCGAACAGCTTCTTCCCTCGGCCCGTTCAGCCATGGCGTGGTGCCGCTCCCACACCGACGAATTCGGCTTCATCCAATCTGTCCCTCACGAAGGCGGCATAACTAACCAGAATTGGAAGGACTCAGGCGACTCGATTGTCCGTCCAGACGGTTCTGTCCTCCAGGAGGCCACCACACCAGTTGAGGTGCAGGGCTACTTCCACGACGCACTAGTTGGCCTCGCCGAACTCGAGACCGCCCTCGGCGACTCCAATGAAGCCGAGGGGTTGCTTGAAGAAGCTGAGCAGCTCGCAGAGCGGTTTCATCAACACTTCCTGGTGGACGATCCGTCCCTCGTAGCCCTAGCCCTAGATTCCGCTGGAGAGCCGATCCCGGTGCGGGCGTCTAATGCCGGCCATCTCCTCGATTCCGAGATCATTGACGACGATCTCGCGGCCAAACTCTCCGATCGACTCTTCAGCGACCAAGAGTTCTCCGGTTGGGGGATACGCACCCTGGCCGCAACTGAGACCGCATACAACCCCCTCGGCTATCACGTCGGCAGTGTTTGGCCCCACGACAACGCGGTGATGCTCCGGGGACTGGCCCGCCGCGGTTTCGACGGCTACACCAGGTTGCTCGCCTCGTCGTTGGCCGACCTTGCGGCTGCTTCACACCACCAGCTCCCCGAACTCCTAGGGGGCTTTTCAAGGGAGCAATTTCCCGAACCAGTCCCCTATCCTGCTTCGGCCCGCCCGCAGGCATGGGCTGCCGCGGTCCCCTATCAGATCGTCACCGCGCTTTTGGGACTCCAGCCGCAGATCCATGTCAACAAGTTGCGTCTTCGACCAGTTCTGAATGCCGAAGAGCGGATCGTCGTCAAGGGCCTTCACCTTGGCGAACGCACCATAAGTATTGAAGCCAGCGGATCAGACGCAATTGTCAGCGGCGACACTGAAGGACTGACAATAGACATCGAAAGCTAAGCCAGCAGTTCCAGCCCCATCGAGGTCAAAAGTTAGGGGGCAAAGCTGAGGGGAATTCGGATCGTGGCCTCGGGGTCTTGAAGGCCGGAGTCGTTTACCGCAATCACACAGTCTTCGACGGTGGCGTCACAGATACCGCTGCCAACCGCCCCGACGACGATCGTCAACTCCACCGAGCCCTCGCCGGTGGGATTGGGATGCAGGATTCTGGCGTTGGTGAAATCACAGACCCCTGAGCCCTCGATGCCGCCTTGCGAGCACTGGAGGATATTCACGGTCTGTTCGGGGAGGAATCCGCTCCAGGAGACCACCACAGTCTGTCCGTCGACCAAGCCGGTTGTTGGCTCAGCCGACGCTTGACGGCTGAGCTCGGGCACCTCGAACTCCACGGTCAGGCCGGATTTCGCCTCGGCTGCGAACACCAACTCGGCGTTGGGAGATGAGCGGGGCTGTTGCAAGCGGGTGGCGGCCTGCTCGTCGTCATCGAATGCCACGGCCAAGAAATCCATGATGGTGGCGACAACGTCGTCAAAGAGGTCGCTGTCCGAACCCAGCCAAGAGCCGTGGTCCGCACCTGTAAGAGTCAACAGGCCCTTGATCGCCGAAATGTCGTTGAACAGCTTCGGTGAGGTTGCGTAAAGAATCAGAGGGTCTTTGGTGCCGTGGATTATCAAGATCGGTGGTGTATCGGTGAAGTCGTACTCGCCTTCAAAGGGTGCCGGCGGACCTGCCATGGGCACCACCGCACTAACCCGCTCGTCGCGACAACAGCTGTTGGCGCCGATTCCCAGCACGGTGATCGCCCCATTGGAATGCCCGATTGCCGCGATCTTGCTGCTATCTACCATGTTGGCCAATGGCCATTGTGGGTCGGCGTCGAGTTGGACGACGGTGTCAATCAGGAAGCTCAAGTCACCCGGTTGGGATTCGGTGTCGCCCGCGTCAGCGCCACCAGGATTGAATCTCGAGCTGCGGGGGAACTCGGGGGCGGCGATGATATATCCGGCTGAAGCGATTGCGGCCAGGAACTCTCCGTATCCCTCCGGGTAGCCGCTCAGCCCGTGGGCCAACAGGACCAGCGGATACGGGCCGCCTGCCGGTTGGGCGTTCTCTACCGGGCTGGCAGCTGAGCCATCCGCCGCGGCCGGATAGACCAGGAGGGTTCGAAGCGTGCGGCTGTCTTTGCCCGGGTCGTTGCCGCTCGGGGGTGTTGGCCGGTCGTGATCGACGAACGTCTCCTCGATGTAGCCGAGTCCGGAAACAATCGGGGCCGACTCGTCCGCAGTTGCTTCCGGCTCCTCAGGAGGAACCGATGGGGTGACGGGAGCTGTGGTTCCAACCGAGTCTTCGCTTGTCTGATCGGAGCCAGTCGCCTCCGCAGCAGGGGTTGGGCCAGCGGAGGCTTCGACTGCTGATGCATCCTCTGGGGCCTCGGGTGTTTGATCGCCAGACGATCCGCAAGACAGCAGCACGACCGCGCTCAGAGCAAAGACACAAGTGATGGCCGCGGCACGGCTCATCCAGTCCAACATCGCGTCTCAGAATACGACGACCCCGCGGGCGTTGTGGCCGTCTTCCATCTTCTCGACCGCGCCGTTGATCTCTTCGAGATCGAATCGGTGGGTGATGAGCTTCTCAATTTCCAGCTGACCCTGGCGGTACATCTCAAACAGCATCGGAATGTCTGTCGTGGGTCGCGAGGTGCCGTACACGCACCCCATGAGAGTCTTCTCTGTCATGCAGAATTCGAGGCCGGGAAGCTCGGTGGTCGCTCCGGCGGCTTGAACGCCGATGGCCACCACAGTGCCGTCTTGGCGGAGGCAGTCCCAAGCCAGACGCACCAGCGCCGGGATGCCGACCACTTCGAATGCATAATCGGCACCCTCACCTCCGGTCAGTTCGAAGATCTGCTCCACAGTGGTTTCAGCACTCTCGTTTCTGACCAGGTTTGTGGCCCCGAAACCCTGAGCCATAGACAGCTTGTCGTCGTGAAGGTCGACGCCGATGATCACGCTGGCTCCGGCGAGCGCGGCGGCCTGGATCACGTTGAGCCCCACGCCGCCACAACCGATCACCACCACCGACGAGCCGGGTTGGACCTTGGCCCGATTGAACACCGCCGAGGTACCGGTAAGGACGCCGCAACCGGTCATGGCGGCAATCTCCATCGGCACGTCACCGGGAATGGGTATGGCCCGCCTCTCATTGCAGATGAGCTCTTCAGACAGGGTGCCGATGGCCGAGAACTGGTACAGGCCCTTACCCTGCGAATCGACCATCCGGGTTGAGCCATCGGCGGCATCGGTGCCGGGGAACGTCAATTCCAGATTGGCCGTACACAAGTTGGGCCGGCCTTTCAGGCAATTCCGGCATGTCCCACAGTGGATAAGAGCGGAGAGCACAACGTGATCGCCTACCTGACAGGTGGTGACTTCACTGCCGACCTCCTCCACCACGCCTGCTCCCTCATGACCCAAGATCATGGGAAGCGGAAACGGCAGATCTCCGGTCTGCACCGCGACATCGGAGTGGCATAGCCCGCTGGCTCCCACCTTGACCCGGACATCGTGGGGCCCCACGGAACCCGAAGTGAATTCGACAACTTCGATAGGCACTCCGGCCTCATAGACGACGGCAGCTTTCACTTGTCTCCTCCGAATTTCTACTGGTTGGGCCGGAGGTCGGGGGCAGCCACATCGGGATTGCCCTCGGTCCAGACCCGGCTGAGTATGCGCTGGCTGATACGCCAACCGTCGGGGGTGCGCACCATTTTGTCGTCATAGGTCCCGGCCACCATCCAGAGATCTCCGCCTTCGGTGCCCTGGAGCACGTGCTGGGCTTGCAGATAGCACTGATGGGTGGCCCGGTCCCCGTCGACGGTCACAACATGACTGCCCACTAAGTGATGGCTAACGTCGAGCCGGGTGAGGGCACTCGAGATTCGCTGAATGATGGCGTCAATGCCGTAGCACTGCGTGCCGCCAAGAATTGCGAATGCGTCGGGCGTGAAAATGTTGCGAAGCTCTTCGAATTCCTGGGTGTCGAGCGCCCAGCAGTAGCGGGACGCGAGGTTGATCACGGCTTGCTCATCGGCCAACGCTTGAATGTCGGGTTTCACGGCTGATCACCCTAACCGCCTTTAGGCAATAACCCCTTTGACCTTCAAGTCGATGACATCGTCCCAATCCATTCCCAAGCTCTCGGTGAGGATCTCGTCGCCATGCTCGTTGAACCCCGGCGCCCGCCCCGGTGCGGCCGGTTCCCCGTTGAATTGGACGGGCACTGCGACAAGCTTGAACGGAACCCCGTCTTCGGTCACGGCATCCTGGACATAGCCGTTGGCTTGCACCTGGGGGTCGTCGATGATCTCCAGGGTGTCGAGCGCTGGCGTCCACTGGCCGGAGAAATCGGCGAACAGCTCTCGAATCTCATCCAGGCTTCGGCCGGTGACAATGTCATTGACAATCTCTCGAGCTGGATTCGCATTCTCCATCAGCGCCTCATAGGTGGAGAACCGCTCGTCATCGATCAGCTCTGGGCGTTTGATCACCCGGCAGAACTCCTGCCAATACAGGAGGGGTTGAAGGCAGGTGATGTTGATGGTGTATCCGTCGGCGGTGACGTAGTTGCCCAACAGCGGTTGCCGGACCCCGCTGAGATCGATCGGCCGCCACGGCGTGTTGCTGACGTGGGACATGGCCACCCCCGCTCCCATGGCCCACAGGCCGGTCCCGAGCAGCGACACTTCTAGGGAAAGGGCTTCGCCCGTGCGCTCCCGGTGGAACAGGGCAGTGGCGATTCCGCCGGCAATGGTCATTGCCCCAATAGAGTCGCCGAACGCCGGCCCCGGCTGGGACGGCATACGTTCGTCGTCGGTGTACCAAGTTCCCATCGCCGCCCCTGATCGCACCCAGAACGAGGTCATGTCGTAGCCACCCCGATTGCCCTCCGGCCCCTTGGGACCCCACGCGGTGCCCGCGGCGTACACAATGCTCTCATTGTGCCGCCGCACCTCTTCCTCGGTGATGTGCAGCCGCTCCCGCACATTGGGCGGTTTGTTGATGAGAAAGACATCGGAGATGGCGATCAGTCGGTGCAGCACCGACAACCCCTCCTCGGTTTGGAGATCGAGGCCGAGGCTGCGCTTGCCTCGATTGGCGTGCTCAAGAATGGCGTGAACTTTGCCGGTGAGATCCACAGCGCCACTTGACCCCAGGCCGCGGGCGGCATCGCCTCGCTGAGCATGCTCGATCTTGATCACGTCGGCACCCCAATCGGCCAGCACCGCGGAAGCGGCGGGCACGAAGGTGTGATCGCACACATCCAGGACGCGGATTCCCTTCATCGGTTGAACCATGGACTTCCTCTCCCTACTTCTCCCCTATCGCGGCGACGCTACCAATACGATCTCAGCGTGAGCGAGATTGAATCTGCATGGGGTCGCTATCCCGGGTATGCCATCGATCTGGTCCCGTGGTTGGATCGTGGCCGGGCGCAGTTTGGCGGCGTGGTGGTGGCAGAAAGCGATGCCTGCGTGGTCGTCAAAGAGTCTGATCACCAAGACCAGCTCTACTTTCCTATCGACGACATTTCTTGGGACTACTTCACCGAGACCGATCTGCACACGGTGTGTCCGTTCAAGGGCGAGGCCGACTATTGGTCGCTAACGGTTGGCGACCAAACCGAAGACAACGTGGCCTGGGCCTACCGCCAGCCTTTTGCCGAAGTCGCGGGGCTAAAGGGTCATGTCGCCTTCTACACCGACCGGGTGCAAGTCGAGCTATTTGAGACAGTGGATGAAGACGATGGCGATGTTGTGGCCTACCGCTTCCCGGTTTGGGGCACTGCTGATGATCTGGCCCGGTTGATCGACGTGGTTCCCGACGGCGACGGCCGGTACACCAGCCCGTCGTTTCCCGACCCACCCCTGGGCACCTACATCGACCTCCCTGACCACCGGAGACCCCGCCAGGTGATCGAAGGCGGCCAACTCTTGGGCCAGGCCATCGTGGCCGCATCCAAGACCGTGCCCGATCAACGAGTGGTGTCGGCGTCGATGGTGTTCACCCGAGCAGCCCGGTTCGACTCACCGCTGGCAGTAGAAGTGGATGTACTGCGTCAGGGCCGGACCTATTCCACGGTGGAGACCCGCATCGTCCAACACGACAAGTTGTGCTGCGTGGGGTTGGTTCTGCTCGACAGCGGTGCCGACGATGTCTACCGGGTGTCCGCAGACATGCCCGAAGTGCCTGGACCGCTGGAGTGCCCTCTGCGGGATTTCGGTGTAATCGGACGCGACATCCGAGTGGTGGACGGTGCCTACAACTTCGATCCCGACGATTTGGGTCCCCCGGAGCTGTTTGTATGGATGCGCTATCGGGACCGGCCCGAGGCTCCAGCTATGCAAGCTGCTCTGTTGGCCCAAGCCACTACCCACTACACCATCGGAGCCTCGATGCGGCCCCACCAGGGCATCACCGAGGCACTGGCCCACGTGACCCTGTCAACCGGGCCCATGGCCGTGGAAATCGCCTTCCACGATGAGACTGACGTAGCCGAGTGGCACCTCTACGAGAATCCGGCCATCTATGCCGGGCGCGGCCAAGTGCAAGGCCAAGGCCGCATCTTCGCCCAAGACGGCCGCCTAGTCGCCTCCTACTCGGTCCACGCCATGGTCAGGTCCTTTGACGCCAATCCCAAGCAGGTCGGCGGCTACACCTCGGCCATGTGAAGGCCCGAAACCCGCAGAAAACACTTCGTCCGAGGCTCTGTTTAGCTCTTACTCACGCCTGCTCTGGCTCAACAATCTCCACTAGCAGTTCCATCGACCGGACCCACGCGTCGGCGTCCGTCCTCCATGGTGCTGACACCACATGCTCCACGCCGGCCTCGAGGTACCGGTCTCGCTCCTCGCGAATCTGAGCGGGATCCATTCCCTGAGGATCCCAGCCGGTGCGGTATGAGAAGGTGAATTCAGCATCGGGGCGGCTCTCAGCCAGCTGTGCCCGTATGCCGGACACAATCTTCCCCATCTCCTCAGGAGGCTTGCTCAACCCTTGAAAGCCATCCCCCACTGCGGCCGCTCGGTCATACGCCGGTTGGCTGCTGCCTCCAACCCAGATCGGAATCGGATGGGCGGGCTGGGGAAGAACTTTGATGTCTTTGAAGTGGTAGTGGTTCCCCTCGTATGAGGCAGGAGACCCTGTCCACACCAAGCGCATGATCTCCAGCGCCTCATCCATTCGTGCACCCCGAGTTCCAAAATCCTGATCCAACGCGGCGAATTCCGCCGCCGACCATCCCACACCGGTGCCAACGGTCAAGCGACCGCAGCTCAGCTGGTCCAGACTGGCCAGGCTGTTGGCCAAATGAAGCGGGTGGTATTGGGGCACCACCATGACGCTGGTGCCCAGCCCAATCCGCTGAGTTGCCGATGCCGCCCAACTCAGGGTGAGCAATGGATCGAAGAGGAACGATGCGGGATAGCCCTGGTCAGCCGGATAGACGAGGTGATCGCTGACCCATACATCAGAAAGGCCAATCTCTTCGGCTTTTACCGCGATCTTTCGAATGGCTTCAGCCGAGGCGGCCCGACCGTACTGAGGCAAGTGGATGCCAAGTCTCATCGCTTCTTCCCGTCCCGCCACTAGGTCCGATTGGCCGAAACCTGCTCGCGCACTGCGGGCATCACATCGCCGAGAACGCGGTCAATCATCACCTCGCGGCTACCGGTGTTGGTGGCGATTGTGAAGATGAAATGGCGGGCACCGGCATCGTGGAAAGCCACAAGCTTGCTGATCACTCCTTCGACCGTGCCAGCTACGGCAACACGGTCGACCATCTGCCGGAAGTCCTGGTTATAGGTGCCGCCCAAGAACTCCGCTGCTTCGTCAAGCGCCCTGTCACCGTCGGGATTGACGTTGATGAAGACAAAGGCGAAGTACTCAAATCCAGAGAGGTCGCGCTGCGCCTCGGCAGCGGCAGCCTCGATGGTGGCTACTGATGCCGCGTATCGCCGAGGCGAGTACAAGTAGGGCATCCAGCCGTCACCCAGGAGTGCTGCTCGGCGCATGGCGACCTCCTGGCGGCCAGCCACAACGATGGGCGGACCGCCCGGCTGAAGCGGGGCCGGATGGATCTTGACATTGCTCATTGCATAGAAGGGCCCGTCGTGACTGACCTCCTCGGCGGCCCACAGACGTCTCAGCAGCGGAATAGCCTCGTTGGCTCGGCGACCTCGCTCCTTGATCGGGATCTGGGTCGCCCGGAACTCCCCCGGATATTCGCCACCGATGCCGACGCCGAGCGTCACCCGTCCCCCGCTGGCCCGGTCGAGATCGGCGATCTGCTTGGCGACGATTGCCGGCGGGTACAGCGGCAGCAGCAGTATCGAAGTGCCGATGCGCACCCGCTCGGTGACTGCCGACAAGCGAGCCAGAGCGACCATCACCTCCGGGGTTGGATTCGGCGACGCGACATGGCCCCCCACCCAGAGCGAGTCGATCGGCTGATGTTCAAGGGCAGGCGCGTTGCGGGCATCACTGGCCGTGAAGCCGACCTTGATCCCGTCGTGCGCCGTCATCGTAGAACTGGCATGAAAGAGCTCACCCGTTCCACACCGCCCGAGGCAGCTGCTTCTTCCCCGCCATCAGAGCCCTCAACCTACAACCATTACCATCGGCCGAGTGAATGCCCATAGCGATCCCAAACACAGCGCGTGACTCTGCGCCTAGAACTAGTGCTGGGCGACATCACTGCTGAGGATGTGGATGCCATCGTGAATGCGGCCAATCACACCTTGTTGGGGGGTGGCGGGGTGGATGGGGCGATTCACCGGGCGGCAGGACCAGAGCTGGTCGAGTACTGCCGCACCTTGGGCGGTTGTGAGACCGGGGAGGCCACAATCACGCCGGGGTTCAACCTCACGGCCCGCTGGGTCATTCACACCGTGGGGCCGGTGTGGCACGGGGGCGGCCACGGTGAACCGGAATTGCTGGCTTCTTGCTATCGGGAGTCGCTGGCCCGAGCCGATGAAGTGGAGGCCGAGACGGTTGCCTTTCCGGCCATTTCTACCGGGGTGTTCGGGTATCCGATTGAGGCGGCAACCGCAATCGCCATCGAGACCGTCCGGTCCACCCCCACCAACGTGTCAGAGGTCCGATTTGTTGCTTTCAATCAGGAAACTGTCGACGCCTACCAGAGCATTCTCGATCTCAGCACCGGGACTGATCTCTGAATCGGCTTCACTTACTTGTTGCGCTGGCTGTAGTCGCCGAAGGGACCGTCGCGGAGGGCCACCGCGGCAGGAACGCCCTCGGTCATGGCTGTGTCGATGAACGCGAGGGCTTCGGGGGTGTTGCGCATTGCCCCGTCAAGTATCGATCCGAGCACCTGGGAATTGCGTAGCCCCATCCCCTCATACGCCTGATTGACGACCAGCTTCATAGCCGCCAGTTGCGACGATGGGATACTTGACAATTGTTCGGTCAACTCTCCCACTGCGTCTTCGAGCTCGTCGGCCGGGACCGCTTGGTTGATGAGCTCCACCCGAGCTGCCTCGGCTCCAGAGAGCGGTTTGCCGGTGAGGGCGTACTCTTTGGCCTTGGCCAGCCCGAGTCGGTACACCCACATCGCTGTCAGGTAGCAGCCCCACATCCGGGAATACGGCGTGCCGATCTGCGCGTCCTCCGCGGCAATGACCAGGTCGGCCGAGAGGGCCATGTCTGATCCTCCTCCCACACACCATCCGTGCACCTGGGCGATGGTCGGCTTCGGGCTCGACCAGAGGCCCATGAAGTTCGGGACCGGCGCATCCCAGCGATTCGTGACCCCGATGGCGTCCCGACCTGGGTCCCATGCCCGGCCTTCGCTCCGCACTGCGGCCATATCGCCATCGGCGCCGAAATCGAACCCGGCGCAAAAGGCTCTACCGGCACCCCGCAACACGATCACCTTCACCCCCGGATCGCGGTTTGCCTCTGCGATGAAGTGGTCGAGCTGCGTCCACATGGGTCGGACAATGGCGTTCAGATAGTCAGGGCGATTCAAAGTGATCGTCGCAGTAGGCCCAGCAGTGTCGTACAAGACGTAGTTGTCGCTCATGGGGCACCAATCTAACGGTGCCGTAGCCCGGGCCAATCAGACGCGAGCTGAGCAGGCAAGTGCCATGACCCTGGGACTCAGCCTCTGAAGCCAGCGTCGACCAGGAATTCTCGCCACACTTCGGTGCGGTCCTCGGTGACCTCTGGAGCCTGCGGAACATCCAAGTCGATATCAGCCTCATAGACCGATCGAGTCTTCAAAATCAACTCCGCACCCTTGAACCCGGCTGCCGCCTCGCTTCGCTCCTGTTCTGTCATACCCGGAAACAAGCTGTCATCTTCAAAGACAGCGTCGTAAATGCCCGAGAGGTCTGTGCCGACTTCAAAGACCCTCAACAAGCCTCTCTCATCCAACTCGATAAAGACGTCAGCCTGGAGGCCTCGGAAGAACTCAATGTAGAGATCAGTCAACGCGTCGACACTCACCGGGGAATTCAGGCCCACCCCTGCGGCAGTGGAACGCGCATGGATTGCGAGATCAACTCCTTGAGCCTCTACCAAGTCTGCAAAGGTGGCTGTTCCAACGAAGGTCTGGGGATCAGTCCCAGTCTGCTTGATCGTTTTCAGAGCCGCAGGAAGGCTCAGAGCCATCTCGCTCAAATCAGGGACTGGGGAACCTACGATGGCTGCCAATAGGTCTGGACTCTCCGTCTTGATTGTGTTCAGGTCAACAAAGGAGACGCCTGGTTCGAAGGGACCAAACTGGGCTTCAGGGTCTAGGTCCTTTAGCTGCTGAAAGTCGCGAGAGTCCACCACCACGCGGTCACTATCAACCCAAATCCCAAAACCGATATCGGGGGCGCCTCCAACCAGGGGCCCCAGCAGCCCCCCAATATCGACGGCAAAGTGCTGTCTATCGCGACTGACTGTTCCGACGATTGCGGGCGGTTGATCATCAAACTCTGTCTCGGCCTTGTAGTCCAAAGCGGGAAATCTGACGGTCTGTGCCGAATACTGCGACACTCGGTAGGTCGACGCCTCCGCAGTGTCAGCCAAGGCAGCGCTCAGGACACCGATCGTGACCACGCTTGAGTCGCCGGAACCGCCGCCACACCCCGAGGCCAGTAATCCGGCGGTGGCCAGAGTGGCTGCCCAACGTCGAAACAGAGTCATCTTGCCCAAAGGTAGTTCTCCTGCCTTGGGATGTGCGGTCACGGAAGATGGCGCTCCCACTCGTAGGGGACGACGGCGTAGAAAGGCGCGGCCAGCAAGGGCTTTACTGAGCCGTCAGCCCATCGCTTCTCCAAAACCAGCTGTATTCGCTGAGCAACGTTGATTGGGTCCCCGTCGGTGAAGTGCAGGCTGACTTGCTTCACGCCCTCATCGCCCGACGTCAGGGAACCGAACCAAGGGCGGGCCTTTATCTCCTCTGCATCGGTAGTTGCCCACCACACACCGGCCACGCCGTCAATGTCGACAAGATGGTCGGGCGCGGCGGCTCCAAGCTCGACGAGCAGATACAGCCCACGTGCGGGACGCCACGGGAGGACATCGGCACCAGCCACGGCACTGGGCGTAGCGGTCTTGCCGCGCACCAGATAGAGATCCCCCTCCACTGCGGGCAGCCGGTGCTGCATCCGCCCTGCTTTGAAGAGCTCCTCCCCCAGTCCGTAGAAGGCATCCATTGGGGATTGGCCGACAAACAGGTAGACCATGACGTGGTCCGTGGCCCCATATCGGGAGTCTGAGGCAGCTCGGGCCGATCGGCACTCCGGGGTGGATACGAACCGCAAGGATCCGCGGAGTCCGCCCAACCGATGCTGTTCGGCCCGATGGTCGAGGGTGTGCCACTCCAAGTACTCGGCATCGCGTCCATCGGGGTCGCGGGCCGACAGCGATACGAAAACCGCGGTCACATCGCCATCCCCCAGGGCCAGGACACCGGGCAGTTCATCCGACGGCGTCCCGGAGAAACCGAGAACCTGGTCAGGCATCGAACACGACGGGGATCTCCATGACGCCCCGCTCGTAGAATCCGAGCGGTCGGGGCGGCTCGGCGTCGGGGTCGAGCCTCAAATTCGGCAACCGGTCAAGCAACGCTCCGATTCCGGTTGTCATCTCGGCGCGGGCCACGTGCATCCCCAGGCAGACATGGGGGCCGCTGCCGAAGGCCAGCGAGGGCTTCAGGGATCGGTAGATGTCGTACTCGTCAGGCCGGTCCCAGCGTGAAGGATCGCGATTGGCCGCCCCGAGGTTGATGTGCAGGATCGAGCCCCTGGGGATGTGGGTGCCGTGAAAGTCGATGTCCTCGGCCACCCATCGGGCAAACGCAGGATCGGTCGGCATCCACCGCAGCGATTCCTCAATCGCCGGCTTGAGCAGACTGCGATCGTCGCGAACCGCAGCCAAAACATCAGGACGCTGGAGCAACGCGGCGAGGGTGATCCCCATCTGCTTCCATGTGGTACCCGAGCCAGCGGCCAGCAGCAGCGTGGCAAAAGAGTAGATCTCTCGGTCAGACAGGCGGTGGGTCTTGCCATTCTCGTCGGTGTATTCCGCCTCTACCAGCACACTGATCAGATCATCGGCCGGTTGGTTGCGTCGAGCTTCAACAATCGGGACCAAGAACTCAACCATCCTTTTGGGCTCGGACACCGTCTCGCGAACGTCCAGCGCCTGGTCGACCGGGATCCCGAAGCTGCCGGTGATCGTGATAAGCGGGATCGCGGCACAGAAGTCGACGTTGAGCTCGGCCCTGCCCTCCTCCAGGATCGCGTCAATCAGCGCATCGACGGTGGCCTGCATCCAGTTGGCGATCCACCATTGGGCTTTGGCTGGCACGAACGAGGGCTGCACCAATGACCGGTACCGACGGTGCTCTGCCCCGCCCATCGTCAAGAGGCTCGATTCGTAACCTCGCAAACCACCCTCGTACTCAGGGTCGACTGCGGTGGCTGACGAGGTGAACACAACGTCATCGCGGTACGCCTCATCGCACGCCGCCCAGGAAAAGGCGGTGAAGTGCGGCCACTCAGGGAACGGGAGGCCGTGGAAGAAGAGGTCGTCCTCGATCCCGTTGAGCTCGTGGGGCGTCCCTGGGTGCACAGCTGCCTGTTCTCGCAGTTCGTGCCAAATCGGATAGGGATCGTCGGTGTAGTTGCCGCCGGTGAACATCACAATGCTGTTCCGCAGGTCGAACAGCTCTCGCATCCGGCCGCGGTCCAAGACAGGTTGTTCGCTCATCGGGCTCCGCTCCTGCTCATCAAGACCAGACTCAACATTTCAGACTTCCTCCTCGACGATCAACCGGAGCGCTCGCGTGGGACATCCCTGCACGGCATTCTGGACGGACTCCAGATCGTCGGTGGCACCGTCGACTACGACTGCTTTCGCGTCATCGTCGTGAACAAACGTGTTTGGGGCATACACCAAACACACCCCGCTGCCGATACAGCTCTCGCGGTCTATGTCGATTGACCAGGTCGCCACATCATCCTCCAGCAAGAACAGATTCAAGATAAACGAAATCACACCCTGACTGATGGGCAACGGTCACCCGGCGATGCTCATGCTCGTTCAAGCGAGGGCACTAGGCCGTGCTAGCTCCTTCATTCGCCGAAAAACATCCACTCCCAACTGGTCCCATACATGGAGCAGGTCGACGAGCACCCAGTTTTCGCGAATCGATCGCTTTCCCGTAATCGGATCGGTTTCCAGGCGCCAGAAGTCAAGGCTGCGCATGGTGATCTCTCGACTGGAAGGAGCGATGCCAAGCCAGCCGTCGCCGGTGACCGTCATCGCCATTCCTGGCCAAGCAGTGACCCCGACATAGTCGTTGTCGCCGAAGAAATGGCTCACACTGCTGAAATTGACGCGACGGTCGGGCATGGCGGCAAGGAAGGGGATCTGGTGCCAATTGCGGAAACCGTCCACTCCTCGTCCCGTCCCAATACCGGCGGGGCCGTACCAGCTGAACTTCGGGTGCCACCAGTGGTCGAGGCGCATCACCTGCTCGGGTTCGATGGGGTGGCGGCCCATGTCGGTCAGCATGCCCAACACCCAGTCGACGCTGGCCTGCGAGTCTGCCGCATCCCTCGGACCGCGGCGAACACCGTCTTGGGTCGCCGGGCCGGGTGCCTGCCACACCCGCCCGAGGCTGGGCCCCATCGGCCACACGCCAGCCTGCATCATCAGCTCGGGTATGTCCCACAGCGCCTGCATCTCCACCGCGCGCCCATCAACCATGTGGAAGAACTCGTGGTACCGCATTGCCGCTTGATGTCCGCTAGCTGGAATGCCCAGGAACGGCCTCAACCACGTGCCTGTGTAGTGGCCGCAACAGCCAACCCAGTTGTCACCTTGATCGTCGTCGCCAGCCGTCACGATGTAGTCACGGCGCTCTATATCGGGCATGGCCGATGCCAATGCACTTAGAGCTTGATCCCACAGACCTTCGGGGCCGTCGAGATCCTCGAAGGGAAACGCCAGGTGGATTTGAGCATCGGCCACGAAGGTTTCCGACAAAGCGAGCCGTACTCCCCCTTCGACCCAGTGGTACATGGCCTCCCGGAGCGGACTCAGCGCAGCTCTATTCTCATCATGAATGGTCAACCGGTGCTCCTCGTCGTGGGTGATCTGACTTACCAGAGCCGTTCAGATGCCAAAGCCGCGCCCTGGGCCAGAGACTCGAGCTTGGTATAGGCGATTTCAGGGTCGATCCCCTCGTACCCCGCGAACGAGGAGAACCCGCAGTCCGTACCGGCCATCACTCGGTCGCGGCCCACGATTCCCGCAAACCGCTCAATGCGCTGGGCAATCAGCTCCGGGTGCTCGACAAAGTGGGTTGTGGTGTCGATGACACCGGGCACGAGCACCTTGTCATCGGGGATGTCAGCCGCTGCGAAGGTCGTCCACTCATGGGCATGTCGCGGATTGGCTGACTCAAAGAGCAGTGCTTGGGGCTTGGCTTTGAGTGCTATCGGCAGCACTTGAGACATGGGGGCATCATGAGTGTGGGGTCCCTCATAGTTGCCCCAGCAGACATGAAGCCGCAACCGGCTTGCGTCGATGTTTCGCACCGCATGGTTCAACGCTTCAACATGGATGCTGGCCAGACGCTCGTACTCTTCGTCAGGCCGGCCCTTGAACATCATGTGCCGGCCTAGACCGAGATCCGGGGAATCCAATTGCAGCAAGAATCCCGCATCGACAATGGCCTCGTATTCGGCTCTCATCGCTTCCGCCAGCGCATAGAGGTACGCCTCGTGGTCGCCGTAGTAGGCATCGGGCTGAAACAGGGCAATGACTCCAGGAGATGCCGCGTTGATGAAACCGTCTACCGCAGAATGCTGGTCCAGGGCGGCTCTGAAGTTGGCAATGTCCATCTTGCACGGTCTCATATCCACGACCTCAACGGGGCCCACGCACTGCGGACGCATGTAGGTCGGCGTGCCTCCGGTAGCGGCTTGGCGCTCAAGAAACGTCGGAAATTCTTCAAGGTCGGCGGGTGCCCGCCGGGGGCTGTCTCCCTCGAAGCCAGACACGCGGTACTTGATGTAGGTGGCGTAGCTGAGCTTGCTCATTTCGCCGTCACTCACAACATCCACCCCTGCGGCCACCTGCCGGGCGACGGCCGCCTTCACCGCCTCGGCCACCACCCGGTCGTGTTCGTCACGGTCGATGGGCTCCTCCCTCTCAATGGCGAAAACGCCTGAAGTGACTGCCTCCGATCGGGGCAGGCTGCCCACATGGGTGGTGAGAATGCGATCGGCGCTGGTGCTCACGGGTTGAACGTCCTCAGGACCGAATTGCCAAATGCGTCTTGCGGTCGAAGAAGTGAAGGCGCTCGGTGGATACATTCACTCGGACGCGGTCGCCTACCCGGACCCGAGTAGCCGCGCTGAACCGGGCCGTGCACCGGCTGGATTCCTCATCGCCGAGCTCGTCGAGCGCATCGGGGTCTCCGCTGTCGACACTCGGCGCGGCGATGGAAAAGTGAGCCAGGGTTTCGGCGCCCAAAGCTTCCCGAACCGCGATCTCCGTTTCGAGCCTCTGGTTGTCGGGATGGTCGGGGACGACGGCGGAGTCCTCCAGGTCTTCGGGGCGGAAGCCGACGACGAGGGGCTGACCCAGGTAGTCCCGCAATGCAGGGCGGGCTGCCACAACGCGGTCGGGCACTGAGAGAGCCTGGTCACCGAGGCTTAGGCGGTAGTCGCCGTCGGCTTCAGTCAGCGTCGCTTCGTAGAGGTTCATCGACGGAGAGCCGATGAAGGCGGCCACAAATACGTTGTCGGGGTTCTCATAGAGCGCCTCCGGCGCAGCGGCCTGCTGAAGGATTCCGTCCTTTATGACCGCCACCCGGTCGCCCATGGTCATGGCCTCGACCTGGTCGTGGGTGACGTAGAAGGTGGTGACCCCCAACTCCCGCTGTATGCCGGCGATATCCGCCCGCATCTGGACTCGCAGTTTTGCGTCAAGGTTCGACAGCGGCTCGTCCATGAGAAACAGCGCGGGACGCCTCACAATAGCTCGACCCATGGCCACCCTCTGGCGTTGCCCGCCCGACAACTGTGCTGGCTTTTTCTCCAGTTGCTCGGTGAGCTCGAGGATCTCAGCGGCCTGGTGGACCTGCTCTTGGCGATCCTTCCTGCTGATCTTGCGGAGCTTAAGCGGAAAGCCGATGTTCTCCGCCACCGTCATCTGCGGATAGAGGGCATAGCTCTGGAACACCATGGCGATGTCCCGGTCTTTGGGCTGCACGTCGTTGAGCCGGCGCTCTCCCACGTACAAGTCTCCCGAACTGATGTCTTCTAAGCCTGCGATCATCCTCAACGCCGTCGACTTACCACATCCCGACGGACCCACCAGAACGAGGAACTCGCCGTCCTCCAGGGTCAAGCTCAGCTCGGTAATGGCCTGAAACCCGTTGGGGTAGATCTTGGTGAGCTTGTCCAAGGTAACCGTTGACATCTTCACTCCCCTCCGCTCTGGTCCAGCGACTCTGGCCGGACCCATGCAAGTGCTTCTTCATCTTCGTTACGAAATTCCTCGATGCCCAGGAGCTGGCGCATGCGAGCGAGGACGTCCAAACCCTGCATCTTTAGCCAGTTCGCCAAGTCGATGAATACCCAGTTCTCAGCCAATTTGTCGCCGTCGCGGCGGTAGACGTCCACGACCCGCATGTCGGCCGGCATTCCCGAGCCCGGTAGGCCCATGAACCCGCCATCCGCGGTGACGGTGAGGTTGGGCCATCCAAAAAAGCAGGCATAGTTGCCCTCGGCGAATCGGGCCACATGCCCGTTGAAGGTCTTGGCTGAGAGATTGACCCGGAACGGGTGCTGATGCTGCTGCTGATAGCGATCGATGGTGTAGGCCGCGCCGATGCCCTCCGAACCCGACCAAATCATGTCCTCGTGCCAGGATTCGGCCAACACCGAACGGGGCATGATGTTCTCTCCCTGGGTATTTCCCACGTCATTGGCCCAGATGAGGTCGTCGATCATCCTGTCAACCAACGCCATGGTGGTCACGCCCTCGGCAGGGTCCTGGGCTTCGTACAGCAACCCGTCGTGGGTGCGGGGACCGGGATAGATGTGCGATGAGCCGGTTTGGGGCGGCAGCGGGTAGTGGCCGGCCTGTCGCATCACGCTGATGATGTCGGTGAAGAATGCGGTCTCTTGAATCAAACCGTCTTCAATCCGGTGGAACTCGGCATAGCGGATGAAGCACATCTTCCGAGTTGGCGGAATATCCAGCCACGGCCGGTCGAACAACCCTAAGAGGTGCCCCATCTGGCACACCCAGGTATCCCCCAGCTGATCTCGGGTATTGGCACCGGCAAGAAACACATCGGGGCGGCGCTGCAAAGGGGCAAACGACCGACGGAGCGGTACGTGGAACCGCTCGGCCACTTGGTCGGAGCCGTCTATCTCGTGAAACGGGTGCATACCCCGCCAGGCATAGCCCTCTGCGGTGTGTTTCCTGAGCACTCCGGCGATCTCATCCTCGCGAGCAGAGTCGAGCGCGTCGTAGTAGTCGAGCACCACCCGCTTGGCCTGCTGGAAGATCTCTGCCATCAACCCTTCACGGCGCCCGCGCCAAGCCCTTTCACGAGATGCTTCTGGAACAAGATGATGACCACCACAATGGGCAGCGTGATCGACACCGACGCCGCGGCCGCCTCAGTAATCGTTCTGGAACTCTCTCCTCCGGTGAGCGACACGATTGCCACTGGCAAGGTCCATTCCGTCGGGGCCAGCACCCGCACGAACAGGTACTCGTTGTAGGCCAGCAGCATGGTGAACAAACCGGTGGCGATGATGGCGGGCCACATCATGGGGATGATCACTCTTCGGAACGCCTGAAGCCGGGTGGCTCCGTCCATCATGGCCGCCTCCTCGATCTCCTTCGGCACTTCCATGAAGAAGCTGCGGAACATCCAGATCGTGAAGGGCTGGTTGACCGCCACCAGCGCCAAGACGATGGCAAGGCGGGTGTCGAGAATTTGAAGGGTGTCAATTCCGGGAAAGTCAATGAGGGGGAAGTCCCATGACCCCACGCCGCTGCTGGCCAGCCAATCGTCGATTTCCTTTGCCCCGAAGAAATACGGGAGGACGAACGCGGTGCGGGGCAGCGCCCGAAAGCCGAGCGCCACAATCAGGATCACCGCGCCGGAGATGCCGGTGTACCGAGCAAGCCCGTAGCCGGCCAGTAGCCCAATGGACAACGAGATCAGCATTGTGAGAACGGTGACCACGATGCTGTTGATCAAAAAGTCGTACTCGTCGTTGACCTCCCAGACCTTGGGGAACCGCCACAAAGCGACGAATATCACTCCAACCGCCGCGGTGAACCATGGCCAGCTGTGACGAACCCGGCGACCGATCTGGCCCAATATGAGGCATATCACGGTCACCACCAGGATGTAGACCAAGACGCTCCACATGTTGATGTCGTCTTCGTCCAGCCAAAAGGCCCGGTAGGCGTTGGCAGTGGTCTCGTAGCCCCACAGAACGGGCTTCTTGGCGGCCACGTCGCGGGTGAACTTGATGGAGGTCTGGAACGTCCAAATGAACGGCAGGATGCTCCAGACCACCAGCACCAGCATCGTGGCGTGGAGCCCAATTCGGGAGAGGGTGCTGGAGCGACGCACGGCGATCAGGTCCTCTCCGCAATCTGGTCCTTGTAGCTGCGCCACAAGAATGGGATCAAGACGATGAAGATGCCGATCACGTTGAGAACTGCGATGGCGTTGCCCTTGCCCAGCCTCCCGATGTCGAAGGCGGTGGCCACCCGTACGTTGTAGACCGACAGGGTGTGGGCGTCGGTGAACCTGGTGCCGGTCCACACGAACACTTGGTCGTAAACCCTGTAGGCGTCCATGATCGTGATCAGCCCCACGAACAGGATGAGCACTCTCAGGTGGGGCAAGACCACATGCCAAAGGTTCCGCAGGAAATTCGCCCCGTCAATGGCGGCGGCTTCTACCCGCTCTCCAGGAAGCGTTTGGAGTCCGGCGAAGAACGTGATCATGGCGAACGGCATGATGTACCAGATCGACTGGATGATGATCAGCCACTTCACATTGCTGGCGTCAACTGCGAAGGGATCGTCGGTAATCACCTCCCAGAGCCAGGAAATCAGACCGCCTCGTTCGAATAAGTCCTTGTAGACGAGGGAGCCCACCACCGGGGTCACGATGAACGGGAGGAGCAGGGCCGCCATATACAGGCTGCGGCCCCTGCCGACCCGATCGAGGAGCAGGGCGACGCCTAGACCCATCACCATGGTGACTGGCGTGACGACGGCCACGAAGATCATCGTGAACCGGAATGCAGCCCAGAACTCTGGATCGGACAGGACATCGGTGTAGTTGTCAAATCCAATCCACTGAGGATTGTTCAGGTCGCGTAGAAGCAGCTTCTGGAAGCCCAGCCACACTGTGGTGACCAGTGGAAAGACCATCAAGGCCAGCATCACGATCACGCTGGGTATCGTGAATCCCCAGAAGGTGCGTCTGTTCATCTTCCCCCTGCTCTTGGCCGGCTTGGCGGCAAATCCCCAATCCCCAGGCGGGGCGGGGCCCTAAGGCCACCGCCCCGCCGGAGGGGGATTCTACGCTGTCGTTTCCGACAGCCTCGCTTGGATCAGAGCACGCCCTGTTCTTCGGCTTCGGCCAGATACGCCTCTTCAGCGGCGGCCAGCGCCTCTTCAACCGGGGTGCCATCGAGAATGCTGACCAGTGCCTCGGCCAGCTTGGCCCGGGCGATGCCAGCCGCCGGATGGGTGAGGTCGACTCCCCGACCATTCACCAAACTGGCTTCGGCGGCCGCCGCGTTGCGGGGCCCGTTTGGATTGCTTACGCCGGTCCGGGTCACAAGCCCGAATTCAGCAGCCGCCTCCTGGCTCTCCATGTCGGTGGCGGCAAGGATAGCCAAGAAGATCTTCTCGACATTCTCCTCAGGTGTACCGGCTGGGATCATCCATCCGTCGATGTAAGCAGGTGCGGCCACTGTCCCGGTACCAGGTGTGAGCGCAGGCGCGAACTGGATCTCGCCCACCACAGTCGAAGCCTCGGGATCGTCCATGGCGCCAGCCCGAGAAGCCCAGGTGTGGCCCAAGATGGCCTCGCCGGTCTGGAAGGCAGCCTGCACGTCATCGGTGCTGTAGGAGTTGGAGGCGTTGGGGGCGCAGTCTTCCCACATCCTCTTCAAGAGCGAAGCGGCCTCCACACCCTCGGGGGTGTTGAAGTTGGGTGCACCGGTGACTGGGTCGATCGGCTGTTGACCGAGCGATCCGAGAACGCTGTCGAACTCAATCTGCCAGGCCCAGCCGGCAGAAAGCATGTACAAGAAGCCGATGTCATAGCCGGCGTCTTGGATGTCAGCACAAGCCTGGAACGCCTCGTCAAACGTAGTCGGAACGTCGATGCCGAGTTCGGCAAGGGCCGGTTCGTTATAGAAGACGTGCATGGTGTTGGACACCATGGGCACCGAGTAGATGTTGCCATCTAGCGTGGCCATCTCCCAGAAGGCGCTGTCGATCTGATCGAGGTTGAACTCGTCGCGGTACTTGTCGATCAAGTCGTTCAAAGGCCTCACGAAGCCCTGGTTGGCCAGTTCGCTGATAAAGGCGTTCGAGCCTTGATACAGCTCAAAGCTGGGCGAGCCGGAGGCCGCGTCCTGCGTCATGGCGCTGCGGGCTTCTTGCGAATCGAGGAATTGGTAGTTGAACGAGTAGTTGCCCTCCTCGCAATCTTCCAGCTCCTCGGCGTACTGAGTTGTGATCGGGAACTCCCAGCCCATGACATCGATCTCGAAATTGCTCTCGGGATTGGGGATGGCGCACTCATCGGAGATCAGCATGACTTCCGGCTCGTCGTCCATCGGCTCGTCGTCCATGGGCTCCTCGGCGTCGTCCATCGGCTCGTCGTCCATGGGCTCCTCAGCGTCGTCCATCGGCTCGTCGTCCATGGGCTCCTCAGCCGGGGCCTCAGTAGCAGCCGGAGCTGCTGGCTCGGCCGTGTCGTCATCGTCGTCGTTACCGCAGGCTGCGACGACCAGGGTGAATGCGAAGACGACGGCGAGGATTCGCCACCACCTGCGCTGCTTTGTGCTCATGGGTATTACCCCTCCTTGGTTGTTGGTTTTCTACGTAGGTAGATCGTGGGTCGGCTCATTGCGGCGGCCTTCCGAGAAGCGCCAGCGGAGCCAAATAGCCAGCGGCGTCGTGGCCCCAGCCGAGCCCTTCAGCAGCGGCCACGATGTCTGGATCCCATTGGATGGCAGCTCGCTGGTCGCTGCCACAGACCAACAGCGCGAATGCATCAACCGCGCCGGTGTTCTTGAGGTTCCTCCAAGCAGATGCGGGAATCGACACCACCGAGCCTTCGGTCGGGTTGGCAGCGATCGCGTCTTCGCCTCGGTTGAGTGCAATCTCCCATTGCCCTTCGCCAATTAGCACCACCTGGCTGTGATCGAGGCAGTGGACTCCGGTGCTGGCACCAGGCGCCACCCGAATCCACTCCACTGAGAAGCCGTGGGGGGTGCTGATGGGCGTTCGATGGCGTCGGTCCTCAGTCAGGCCGTAGCCAATCACCGGTGCCAACGCCGTGGCATGGCCGGACAGCACGCTGGAGAGCAATGCCTTGTCTGACCACTGGAGATCTTCCATCCTCACCGTCCGGGCGGCGAGCTCCGCATCGCTGTAGGTGTCCACCCCAGCAAGCAGATCGGCATTCAACGGAAGCACAACGTCTTCAGGAGGCTCGCCATTGGCAGCATCCAACAACGAATAATCGGAGCGAAGGTAGAGGCCGGTTTGGGCCGCATCGCGAAGAACGTCGGGGGCCCAGATAATGCCTCCGGTGTCGTCGCCACCCAACACCGTGAAGAGCCAGCCGTCATCGCTCCCGATGTTCTCAAAGCCCCGGAACACCCAGTTGGGGGCGGAGAAAACAGTGTTGGGCCCGATCTCCAAGTGCTGCTCAGCGTGTTCTCCGATGTTCACCCTCCAATGACCTCGGGTGCAGATGAGCACCTCAGCGGTGAAATGGAGATGCTGGTTGTTGACCACGCCGTGGCCCATGCTCGCCGCGCCGACTTGAAACCCATGTAGTTCGGTGAGGTTGACGGTTTGGGCATCATTCTGCGAAACACCCGGCCCGATGAATGAATAGCTGGCCTTGCCCGCCGATTGAGGCAATCGCACGTCGACAAAGGCCTCTGTGTCGGCCACAAAGTCGGCTGGCTGGATTATCCTGCGGGCGAAGTCATCGGCATGGATCACCACTGGCGCGCTCATGTGACCCCCAAGGGACGGCCCCCGTCAACGCTGATGACCGCGCCGGTGGTGAAGGGCAGATCGCCCACGACGGCGCTCACTGCCAACGCAACATCATCCGCGGTAGCCAGGCGGCCAAGCGGCGTGGCACTGCGCTGGGCATCGAGATACTCAGAAGGCAATTGGTCGGCGTATTCCCCGTGAACCCACCCTGGTGACACCGACACCACCCGCACCGAAGGGGCCAGCGCCCGGGCCAGCGAACGAGTCATGCTGTCGAGGGCGGCTTTTGATGCGCAGTAGGCGACGTTGGACCCCTGGCCGGTAACGGCAGACACCGAGGAGATGTTGACCACAACGGCACTGTCGGCCTTTTCCAGGAGAGGCCGCAGGGCACGGATGGTGGCGAACGGGCCCCGCCAGTTGGTGGCGAAGATCTGATCGATAGTGGCGTCGTCGAGAGCGTCGAGATCGTCATGAGGAACAGGCGTGGTTACCCCGGCACAGTTGACCAGTACGTCTAAAGATCCAGACGATTTCTCCAGCGATTGGGACAATTCGGCAAGGGATGGCGGCTCATCAATTGCGATTTTCACTGCCCGGTGTCCTTGGCCAGACAGACCGGCCACCAGTGATTCAGCCTTCTTGGCGGCGCAATGGTAGCCAGCGATCATCGCAAATCCATCGGCTGCAAGCCGCCGCGTTATGGCTGAGCCGATTCCCCCGCTGGCTCCTGTTACCACCGCTGTCTTCATGACACGGCCTCGCCGTATCGTCTGACCCTGATATCGGCCTGAGCCTGATGCCCGGCGAAGTTCTCAATCGCACACAGCCGACTGCAGTATTCCCCGATGAGGACGCTCGATTCCGGGTCGGTAACCCGCTGGTAGGTCACAGTCTTGATGAATTTTCCGACCCACAGCCCGCCGGTATAGCGAGCCGCCCCCTGCGTGGGCAGGGTGTGGTTGGTGCCGATCACCTTGTCGCCGTAGGACACATTGGTCATCGGGCCCAAGAAGAGGGCGCCATAGTTCGTCATGTTCTCCAAGAAGTAGTCGTCGTCTGAGGTCATGACCTGGACGTGCTCGAACGCAAGGTCATTCGCAATAGTCAGCATCTCGGTCTTGTTCTCGCAGACGATGACCCGCCCGTAGTCGGCCCACGACTTTGAGGCGATGTCGGCCGTTGGCAGGGTTTCGAGCTGGCGATCAACTTCGGCGAGAGTCTCAAGTCCAAGTCTGCGGGAGGTGGTGAGCAACACGGCAGGTGAGGTTGGGCCGTGCTCAGCCTGACCCAGAAGATCAGTGGCGCAGATTTCGCCGTCTACGGTGTCATCGGCCACCAGCAGCGTCTCAGTGGGACCAGCAGGAAGATCGATCCCGACCCTGCCGTAAAGTTGTCGCTTTGCCTCAGCCACGAAGACATTTCCGGGACCGACCAGAACATCAACGGGTTCGACAAATTCGGTGCCCAACGCCAAAGACGCGACTGCCTGGACCCCTCCCAGAAGATAGATCTCATCGGCTCCGGCCAAGTGCATCGCCGATACCGTCTCCGCGGGCACACCCCCGTTGATCGGCGGCGTGCATGCCGCAACCCTTGGCACTCCGGCAACCTTGGCGGTGAGGACGCTCATGTGGGCGGAGGCCACCATCGGATATCGCCCCCCAGGCACGTAGGCACCGACGGAGCCGACCGGGATGCTCCTGTGGCCCAATACCACTCCTGGCATGGTCTCGACCTCGGTGTCGCCGATTGAGTCGAGCTGGGCCTCGGCAAAGTTCCGGATCTGCGTCTGGGCAAAGCGGATGTCTTCGAGCGTGCCCGAGTCGACGCCAGCAACGATCTCCTCAATCCGCTCGGGGGCCAACTGGAACTGCTCTGGCTCCCAGTTGTCGAAGTCTCGGGACATCTCCCTTACCGCGGCTTCGCCGCGACCTTCGATGTCAGCGATCAGAACGCGAACTCGCTCAGCCAGTTCTGGATCGGTGCCATGGGCGGTCTTTGCCGCCGCGTCCTTGAGAACCTCAGGCATCCGACTTCCTCGTGGTCCTCCCGTAGCGAATGGTCCCAGGCACCACGACCGAAGCCGGCTTGTCGGCGGCGCCATTGGTGCTGAGCAGCACGTCGATTGCCTGGGCCACGAGCACATCGGTGGCCTGGACGAGGGTGGTGAGGTCGTAGCCGGCCCAACTTGCCTGCGGAAGCCCATCGAAGCCTGTGAGAAGTAGGTCACGAGGAACGGATATCCCTGCATTCTCAAGGCCGTCGAGCACCCCGAACGCCACCTCATCGCTACCGACCATCACCGCTTCGGGCAAATTGTCTCGCTGAGCCAGCTGGCCAGCGGCCTTGTAGCCGGCATCGTAGGTATAGGCGCCGGCCTCGATGTAGGGACAGGCGATGCCGTGCTCAGCTAGCTCCTGTACTGCGCCTCGGTATCTGATCTGGTCCGTCGACACCGATGACACCCCACCGATGTACGCCGCGGTTCCGACTCCTATGTCAACCAAATGCCGGGCCAGTTCGGCCATGCCCACCTCGTTGTCGACCGAGACCGACGGAACCAAGCCCTCGGCAGCTGGCTGGTTGAAGGCGACCGCTGGCAGAGCCGAGGACTGCATCCGGCCCAGCTGGGACTGACCGATGGTCGCCGATGCCAGAATGACTCCGTCCAGGCGGTACTGAGCCACTGATGAGAGAGCGCCGTCGACATCATCGGGCTTGGCGAAGCTGAACAGCAGGAGCTGGTACGACCGTTGAGCCAGCTGGCGCGAGAACTCGGCCAGCACGTTTTGCCAATACTCCCCGTAGGCCGGAACGACGGCCCCCACAATGTTGGTTCGCTGCGACTTGAGGCTGCGGGCGATGGCATTTGGCACGTAACCCAACCGTTCTGCCGCCGAACGCACCTTTTCCCTGGTCGCTGGTGAAACCTTGTCGGGCGAGGAGAACACCCGGGCCACCGTGGCCTGGGACACGCCGCTCTCCGCAGCCACATCGACCGACGTCGCGCGACGGTTGGACTGCTGTCGGTTCCGCACCTCAGCAGAGGATGGCCCCTCTGGCTTGGCCCCCACGGACCGAGACCTTATGAATACGTAGTCATAGTGTCAAACCGCCAGATCTTGTGCTGACATCTCAGCCGGTATGCAAGAGAATCTGCTTCCAGACTGCCGTCTCGTCGTAGAGCACGTATTCCCGCCGCAACCCCCACGGACCGAACTCAGCATGGCTCAGCCCCATGACATGAACCTGCGCTCCGGTTGGCGCTCCAAACGCCCCCCACCCATCGTGAGCGCCATCAAGCGACCAGCGCAACGCAGCCCGAGGTGCCAAGCCTGCATCACTTCGCCCGATCCGATGGTGAATGCGGAATGAGGCATCGGGAAGGGCACTGCGGAGCCCTAGCCAGAACGTATCGGCATCACCCCAGCCGTGGCCGGTCTCACCGCCTGGCAGTTCGAGGTGGACGGCTCGGTCGAACACTTCGGGCACCACCGCCAGGCGGCCCCGCATGATCTGCTCAAGCGCGTCGGCGTATTCGACGCCGGCCTCATGGTCGTTGCCGGTTCCCCGGTAGATGGCATCAACGTCAGCGGCGGGAGCAAAGGGGGGGTTAGCCCTTTCAAATCCTCCCTCATCGGCAATTCGATCAGCGGCAAATTGCCTTGGATCGATGCCCAGCTGGCGGACAATCGCTCCTTGGTCGCGAATGAGCCACTCGTCATAGACCTGGTTCTCGCGACAGGCGCAGTCGGCAATGATCCTGTATCGCAGGCGGGCTCCGCTAGCAGGCCCGTAGGCGCCGTCGCCGAGATGAGTTGCCGTCGAGAAGATGCGGTGCGACGACAAGAAGCCGCTGTCTTCATCCCCGCTCCAGATGACGTCCTCACCAAGAAGCTGGCGATCAGGAAACTCGGCGAGGGTGGCCAGCGTGGCGTTGACGACCTCCTCGTTCCCGACGACCACTCCGTCCGGTGAGCGGACAATGACCTTGGGCGCATAGTAGCGATGGAGGGCGTCAACACTGCGGCCTTCCCAGATCTCTTTGGTGATTCCAAGGATGTAGTCGGGCAAATCGCTGAATTTCGGGTCAAATCCCTTCACTGCTGCTCCGGTCTTGCTCGTACGTGTGATCGGAGGTTATGAATACGTCTTCAAGCTGTCAACGCCGGAGGACTTCATGGCAACCATCGAAGCTGTCGGCCACGCTCCTGCCGCTCTGGGAGAGTGCCCGGTGTGGAGTGAGCGCGAACAGGCGTTGTACTGGGCCGATATCGACGGTCGTGCCATCCACCGATTGGACCCGTCCACGGGCGATACCACGTCGAGAAGCCTTCCTGGGCGTCCAGGATCATTCGTGCTCACCACCGATCCCAATCGTTTGCTCGTGGCCTGCGAACACGAACTCGTTGTCTTCAATTGGGCAACCGGCGAGACCTCCAGCTGGCTTCAACTTGAAGAGGCCGACACCGGCAATCGGCTCAACGACGGCCGCTGTGACCCAGTTGGCCGGTACGTGGTCGGCTCGATGTTCGCCGACACCAGCGCCGGGCAATGGACCGGAGCCCTCTACCGCATTGAGTCCAACGGAGAGGCCACGACCATGCGTTCGAATATCGGCGTCACCAACGGACTGGCATTCGACTCTGAACGCCAGCGCATGTATTTCGCCGACACCCCGACCGATTGCGTGCTGGCATTCGACTACGACCTCGACACCGGGAGGGCAACCAACGAGCGGCTCTTCCTCGACTACTCAGAACTTCCCGGAAAGCCCGATGGGGCCTGTATCGACGCCGACGGCTGCTACTGGTCGGCATCGGTCTACGGATGGGCGGTGACCAGAGTGACACCTGAGGGCGTGGTCGACCGGCGCATTGAACTGCCCGTGCAGAAGCCGTCGATGCCGGCATTCGGGGGCCCCGACCTCTCAACCCTGTTTGTCACCACGATCGGGGCAGGAGGCACTGTGCCCTCCGAGCCGGGGCGCGACGGCTTCCAACCCGGCGAGTTGCTCGCTCTCGACATCGGCGTCCAGGGTCGACCTGATCCTCTCTTCCCCTGGATTGATCCCTAGTGGTGGGCAGTCACCCGCACTCTCTCTGACATCGACAGGAAGATCACGGTGGCAGGAAGCGCCACCATCGCCACCGCGCTGCCGACGTTGAGGCCGGTACCGGCAATACTCCCGATGACGAAGGGAATGAGCAGGATAGCGGCGCGCAGTCCTCCGGTAAGCGCGCCAAGCCCTGCTCCTGGTCGTCCTGGGCGTTTTGCCGCGGCGTCATATACCGAGGGAAGCAAGGCGGCAATCCCAAGGCCGGCGGCGACGTAACCCGCCACAATGACGTATCGGTTCGGCACCAGCGACGCCACTGCCAGCCCGGTGCCTGCCATTACGGCTGACAGTGTGATCAGCCTGCTGTTGCCCAGGCGGACACTGGCCCAGTCACCAGCAAATCGCGCCGCGGTCATGCCTCCCATCACCGCCACATAGCCGAGGGCCGCGAATCCTGCCGACGTGCCCAAGTCGTCGGTGAGTCGAAAGGCCGCCCAGTCGAACGAGGTCGACTCCATCGCCGCGGCCGAAAACCCCACCACCACGAAGAGGGCCAAGGTCTTGAGGCTTCGCTGGGCAATGGCTGCCCCTTTGCCTTCTTCGGGTGTTGGCTCAGGCGTTTCGTCAAGTCGAAGCAGTCCAGGCCCGACAAACCCGAGTAGCGCCAGCAGCACCAGGGCGGCGACCAATAGATGGGCGGTGAGCGAAACCTCAGCCGCAGCAACTCGTGAAGAGGCTGCTCCCCCAGCGAGGGCACCCAGGCTCCACAGACCGTGGAGCCGGTTCATCACCGGTGCGTGCCGACGGGCGCTCAGCCACGAACCCTGCATGTTCATGGCAACGTCAACCATGACGTCAAACACCATCATCATCGCCAACCCCGCCAACAGCAGGGCTGGGGTGGTGGCCAGCCCTACCACCGCCAAAGACATCGCCAGCAATCCCCCAGCACCAATCATCACCGTGCGGGTACCGAACCGCGATATTGCATGGCCGACGACTGCGCTCCCCACCAAGCCGAACACGCCGGCGATCGACAGCAGGGCACCCACGCCAGCTACTGAGATCTCCACCCGATCTCGTATTTCGGGCAACCGGGGAACGAATGACGCGAACAATGCGCCATTGACAAAGAACTGGACGGCGACCGCCCGAAGGGCCCTGCTGTCGGCCTGATCGAAGCCCAGACGACTCATGTAAGTGCTAGAAGCGCAACCGCTTCTCTTGGTTCAATCAGGCCACTCGATGTTGTAGTCGTCAAACCAGAACCGGGCCTCGCGGATGGCATCTGGTTCAGTGCGCAGGTTGAGATCTTGGTTGAGTTGTTCGGGGGTCGGGCCAATTTGGCTGGCAATGCTCGATAACCCGTCGATGTCAAGGTCGTAGCACCGCACCGCGTTGAGCCCGAGCAATAGGCGGGTCTCCTCAACCGGGATCTCCTGGAAGTCGGTTTCGAGACGCTCAACAGTGTTGGGCCAGCTGCCCTCGGGGTGGGGATAGTCGGTGCCCCACATCAGCGCATCGACGCCATTCATGTAGCGCCGCCGCAACTCCACCTTGCTCATGGTGGAGGCGCCGATGAACACGTTGGATCCGATGTACTCCGACGGAAGGCGCTGGATGAGGCCCTTGGTACGCGAGCTCATCTTCTTGACCTTCCAGTTCCGGCCCCCGAACATGGCGTCGGCCTTGAACAGCAAATCACCCAGCCACCACGAGCCGCACTCCACGGGCGCATAGCGCAGGTTCGGATGACGGTCGAAGGCCCCGGAGAACAGAAGCTGCCACAGGGGGCGGTGAGTCCAAAACGCCACCTCCAGCATGTACTGGGCCATGTTCTCGTTGTACGACGGCGTGTCGGCCTCCCCGGAGTGGGTGTGTACCACCAGACCGGCCTCAGCACAGGCCGCCCAAACCGAGTCGTAGCTCTCGTGGCCATACGAAGGGTGCTCATGCCACATCGTGGGGATCATGATGCCCCTGATGCCGGGTTTGCCGGCCAGCGCCTCGATCTCTTTCACCGATTCGGCCACACCATGGGTAATCGGCACCAAAGCCACTCCGGCCCGGCGGGGCGGGTTGGTAGCGCAGAACTCCTCCAACCAGCGGTTATGGGCTCGGGCACCCGCCCAGGCGCGGCGCGAGTCAGTGATCTGTCCGGCTGACAAACCGGCTCCGAACGGAGGGGCCTCCATGCCGGTAACCGCGTCCCCGTCGGCAAAGATGATCTCCCCGGCAACGCCATCGGCGTCGAGGGTCTTGTCGCGGATCTCGGGATCATAGGCACCCTTTAGCCCAACCTCGTTTTCGCGCTCCCACTGCTCGACGTACTCGCCGTTGAGCTCCTCGACCATCGCCCGGTGCTGGTGGCGGGTGACCAGCCATTCGTCGAACTCGGGGTGCAGTGACGACTCCAAGTACGTCCGGTAGTCCTCGACGAACAGCCCGGCGTGGGTATCGGACGAAACAATGATGTATGGGGCGTTGCTCTGGTCAACACCGGCGACAGGGCTGGGCATTGGTCAGCTCCCTCTTCAGTTTTTGCTGAGTACAACGGCTAGAGCGCTGACCACACTGTACTGTCACTCCGGCAATAGCTCGCCAATGGCGCATCTAAGGAGGACACATGACGCAGATCCTTGCCCAGTACTGCATCAACGTCGAGGACATGGACCGGGCTCTTGAGTTCTGGGTAGACGTGTGCGAGCTCGAGCTTCAGCACCGCCTCGAGATTCCCGGTGCTCTTGAGGCGGTGATCCAGTCGCCTCACGGCGGGTCACGCCTCCAACTGGCCCAGCACCTCGACAACGAGGGCCCCATCGACATGGGCACCGCCATGTGGAAGATCTACATCAACACGTCGGACTGTGAACGGCTCTACCAGCGGGCCATGGACGCCGGCTGTGAGTCGGTCATGGAGCCCACCCATCTCGACCGCTGGCCAGTGATTATGGCCTACGTGAAGGATTTCGACGGCTACCTCATCGAGTTCGTCGAGCACAAAGAAGGCACCCGCCCCGGCATCCCCGACCCCAAGAAGGTCTGAGCAACATTTCTAGACCCGGAATACTGCCCTGACCCCGCTCGAGATCTTCGTCATCATCTGCTTCTCGGCCGCCGGGGCCGTTTCTCAGGGCTGCCTGGGGATTGGCTTGGCCCTCGTGGCGGGACCAGCCCTCGTGGCCATCGATCCCGGATTTGCTCCCGGACCACTCATCGTCGTCGGCCAGATCGTGGGCCTTCGCAACGTGATTATCGAACGCCACCACACCGACCGCCTGGCCGTTCGCCGATGCGCCATCGGGCTCCCATTCGGCCTCGGCGCCGGTCTCGCCGTCCTCGCCGTGGTGAGCGACCAGGTCATCGCGTTGTTCGTGGGCAGCTTTGCCGCCGCCGGCGCCATTTCACTCCTCTTGGGATTGCGAATACCTCGCTCGCCGCGCGTTGAAGTGGCCACCGGCACTGCCGTCGCCTTTTCGAGCGTCACCGCCGCGTTACCGGGACCGGCTTTTGCCCTCACATTCAGCGAGATGAAGCCGGCAACGCTTCGCGGCACCGTCGGCTCCGTATTCTTCATGGTTGCCGTGACGGCCATGATCGGACTCATCGCCACCAACGAGTTCGGCGGCCATGAGCTTGAGCTGATCGGCTGGCTCATCCCCGGCATCCTCTTGGGACTGGGCCTGGCCCGTTTCGTCCGCCCCCTCCTCGACCGAGCCTGGTTTCGGCCCGCCGTGCTCCTCGTGGCCCTCGCGGGCGGCATAGCACTGATCCTCCGCCAGCTCATCTAAGGTGCGACACGCTCGCCGCTGATGCGCTAGTCCAACAATGAACGGAAACGGTCGCGGTAAGCCCCGAAGCGTTGGGCCAATGCCTCGTCGGTGATGCCGAACTGGGCCCCGTCGTAGGTGTGCCGGCCGTGCTTGTCCTTGGGGTTGTCGGATCGCCAGGCCATCATTCGCTCGACGGTGGCTGGAGTCAGCTCATCGCCGAGCCAGTCGTAGAACCGGCCAATTTGGTGGATCGGGTCGGCTTGAAATTCGGTGAACCCGATGTCGAAGAACTTGGCGTCATTGGCCGGGTCTTGGCGGAAAGCCAGCATCCGGTCCATGGCGAGGGACCAATGCTCCATGTTGATCTCGCCCACGTAGCGCGGATCGATGCCCGGGTTTCCGCCCTCGAGCAGCGTGAAATACAGATCGCACACCGATGGCAGCACCTTTGACACATCGCGGTGCGTCTGTACGAACCTGGCCTCGGGGAACACCTTGGTGTAGGCGTCCAGAAACAACGTGTGGGTTGGGCTCTTCAGCCGCCACACTTTCTCATTGGTCTTCCACTGGAGCATTTTCAGCACGCGCTTCTCATACCGATAGGTCGGTTCCATGTCGCAGTGGGTAAACCAATCCCCATATGCAGGAATGCGGCCCATAGTCAAGAAGTACTGAGCTTTGAATTCCATGGCCATGAGGTCGTGGTCTTCCATGGGGCCAGTAGGCGACTGAGGCAGCATTGAACGAAGCCGCTCCGCCATGTGCTGACGTCCTAAGTCCACGATGTTATGAGCACCTTCGATTCGGGCCTGGTCGGCTTCAGGATCGACGCCCGGCGGTGGACATGGATTCCCCTCCTCCCAGGTGCGCAGATTGCGGAACGCAGGGTCCTCGCCCAGCATGTGTGACAGCGCGGTCGATCCGGTGCGGGGCAAACCGACTCCCAGGAATTCAATCTGCACTTCCTGCTCGTCGATTTCGGGGTGGCGCCGATACCAGTCCTCCACCCTCAATCGGTTCACTAGGGCCCGAACCACAGTGGCATAGAAGCCCAGTTCACCCATGTCGTTGAACGTTGCCTCCCTCAGCGCTGATCCGACCAGCACCTCAAGGCCCTCACGCCAAGAGTCGCCGCCGAAGTCCTCCAGGCCGGTCTTGGACCTGGCCTCTTCGATCAGGCCGTTGATCCTGGAGGCAACCGACAGCGGAGTGCCGCCCGCGTTGCTCATCCCTCGATGAGGTTGCCGGGCATCGACCGCTCGGTCATCCCGTTGGCCACCTCGCCGTTCCAGCGAAAGCGAGTGATGGCCTGCTGCAGCACTGGATAGCCCTCGGATTCCGGCCCGACGCCACCCATCACCATGAACCCCGACATGACCGTTTCGGCTTCGATCGTCTCGGTACCCTGCTCCGACTCGATCACTACCGATACGTCGTCGCCGTGGTGATTGAGCTGCTTGAGCCACGGTGCTTTGACCACCCAGGCCGGGACCAACCCACCGTCGCCTTCGAACACAAAGCCCTCGTTGTAGGTGGGAAGGCCGTCCTTGCGGGGCGGATAGGTGATGTATCCGAAGGCCCGACCGCTGGGGAACAGCGCCGATTGCCAGGCGTGGCCTCGGAACGTGGGGAGCCGACGTACACCACGGCGTCGGATCCGCAGGGCACCGCCGTCGATGCTGTGCTCTTCATCTCCGATCTTCAATGTCCCCTTGGCCCGGGCCAACTGCTCAAACCGAGGGTTTCCCATGAGCGCGCCCTCGTCTTGCTCATCGAGCACACGCTTGGCCTCCGCCAACAGCCCGCCGTTCTCCCACGGGGGCACTGCGGAATACAGGTCCACTTCAGCCTGCACCCGCACCGACGGCTTGCCCTGAGGTCGACCCCCCGCGATCTGCTCGCCACAAGTCCACCCGTTGACAATGCCGTCGAAGCGCATCCGCCAATGGCGAAACGGCTCAATCATCTCGAACGACAGCGGGCCGGCCCCTAGCGTGGCGGGCTGACCACGGGCGTTCATCGGATTGTGGATCTTGCCAGCACCAAACCGAGTGAACACCCGGCCATCACCGCTGGCGATGTTCACCTGCACATCATGGGTCTCCCACTGGTCAGCGACCGCCTCCACTCCGATGCGGGGAATGCCCACCTGGTCGCCTTGGTCCCAAAGCCAGATGTTGACCGACTCCCGCATCTCCGGGTCGTCAGGTTGCTCTGCGAACACATACTCCCGCTCTTCGCCCAGACCACCGGTCAGATCAATCGCCATTTCCCTGCTCCACTTGCCTTGTCAGCGCCACACTACCCAGGACCAATGCAACTTCAGGCTCCTGTCACCCCTCGGAAGCGAGCGGTTGGGCGTCGAGGAGGACAAAGGCCAAGCGGGCCGGCTCGGTACCCCGGTTCTCCCAGTGGTGCGCTGTCCCACGCTGGACCACCGTGTCGTATTTGTGCAGGGTCACCTCGCCGTCATCCAGCAATAACGTGACCTCGCCGTCAAGCACCACCATGTAATCGATGGTCCTAGTCGTGTGCATCCCGGGGCGGCGATCGCTATGGGCAACGGCACCTTCTTTGGCCAGCCGCTCTGCGGTTTCTGCGGCCGCTCCCGGAGCGAGATCTTGGACTGGGGGGAGCTCAACCAGCCAGAACAGGGATCCTTGCGTAGGGGCCTCAAGCCGAGTCTCTCGCAGGGCTGCATCGGTGACCTCGCCGGAGTTGTCGGCCGGGGAGCCCTCTGTGGTCCAAATCTGCACCCTGCGCTTGTAGTCGTGGACATCGTTGAATACCACCGTCGACCGGCCGTCGGCGTCGTGTCCGGTAACCACCCTGCGGATCGTCTGTCCGTTTTCCATTGTCTGCCTCTCTCTTGATCGATCAGATAGTGCTCCAGCCCCATTCAGAGCGGCATGACCCGCCCGCCGCTGGCGTGAATAGTGGCTCCGAGCATGGCGTGGCTCGGTGCTGATGCCGCGTAGGCGATCACGTCAGCGGCCTCTTCCACCCCCAACAGCCGACCCCACGGCAGCAAGCCGCGGTGCACGACATTGAGCATGTGTTCATCTTGCTCGGTGGTTGGAGGATTTTCGCTGCCCATCCCGCCAGTTGAAATTCCTCCGAGGGCGACGACGTTCACCACAATGCCGTAGGGGGCGAGCTCGGCGGCAGCCGACTTGGTCCAGGCAATCAAGCCACCCTTGGCCGCGTTGTAGAGCGATACGGGGCTCATGTCGGCCGGGGGCGGATTGAAGGGTGCCGTCGAGGCCACGCTCACGATCCGGCCATAGTTGGCTTCCTTCATCGCGGGGACGACGGCCTGAGTGCATAGCATCGGTCCCAGCAGGTTGACCCCGATGGTCCTGTTGAATTCTTCAACTTCGAAATTCTCGGTACTGCTAGCCCCACCGACGGCGGCGTTGTTCACCAGCGCATCAATGCGGCCGAACTCGCCGAGCACGGCATCGGCCATTGCAACCACGTCGTCGCGACTCGATACATCGGCCCCGACCCAGATCGCCCGTTGGCCGGTCTCCCCCTCGATCTTCTCGACGCTCTGTTCCCCCCAGTCCTGGCGGATGTCCACCAGCACGATGTCATAGCCCCGATGAGCAAGGGCCTGAGCAGCGGCACCCCCCACCCCCCACGGGCGGGCCCCGGTAACGATGGCAACCCTGTTGTCGTTTCTAGCGGTCATGGCGTTCCCTCCTCTAGTGGGTCGAAGATGACCATCAGTTGGGTGCGGCAGCGAAGGATGTAACTGTCCACGAAATCTTCCGTATGGTCGTCGGCAAGGGCCAGGTTGGGCAGGTCCAACATGGCGTTTGTGCCCACCTTGGCCTCAAGGCGGGCCAGCCCCTGACCGATGCAATAGTGCTCGCCGTACCCGAAGGCCACGTGGTCGTTAGGATCGCGGTCGATGTTGAATTCGTGCGGAATCGGACACGACTCCGGGTCGCGATTGGCGGCCGCGAACGCCAGCCACGCGAACTCTCCCTCGGCTACAGGCAGGTCGCCGAGCCGAGTGTCTCGGGTGGCGACCCGGAACAATCCAGTCACCGGCGCCTCATGGCGGAGGGCCTCTTCCACAAAGGCGGGTACCAGATCTCGATCGTCGGCCAGCCGGTCGCGTAGCTCGTGATCGGTGGCCAGGCGGTGGCCGATGTTGGCCAAAAGCGTGGTGGTCGTCTCGTTGCCCGCCAACAGAAATTGTCTCAACGCGGTTATCCGCTCTTCGTGGCTCAAGGGCTCGCCGTCGACTTCGGCGTTGGCCACGTCTGATATCAGATCGTCTCGCGGCTCGGCCTGACGCTGCTCGATCATGGCCGAAAAATAGTCCTCGAACTCGGACTCCGATCTGATGTAGCTGCGCACCTCATCTCGGCTTGGGTTGGCCCGCCCAATGGGAATGGCGAAGGCGTCAGACCACCCCTTGAATACTTCGAGCTCCTCCTCGGGGACGCCGAGCATTCGGGAGATCATCACCATGGGCAACAAGACGGCGTACTCGCGAAACAGATCAGCCCGGCCACGATGGGCGAACGCAGCAACCAGCTGATCAGAGACCGATCTGACCTCGGGCTCCAGCGCCCGCAGGCGAGCGGGGCGGAACGCCCGGTTGAGCGCCCGGCGCTGTCGAACATGCTCGGGCGGATCGGCGGTGTTGAGCACCCGCCCCCGGTTGCGGCTTCGAAAACGGCTGACCATCTCAGCCATCTCAGGCTCCTTTGAGATGGCCGAGGCGTGGTCTGCCACCGGGTTGCGAAAGTCATAGGTAGCGGTTGGCGATCGATTCGACCACGTCTCGGGATCGACCAAGACCTCATGCAGCAACTGGTAGCTGGTAACGACCCACGCCCCCATGGCCTCGCTGTAGAACGCCGGATCAGATGCTGAACGTACATCATCGAATAACGCCCATGGACAAGCCAGCAGCTCCTCGTCGCGGTCGAGCAACCGCTGAATCCGATCGTCTAGTGATTCCGTCATTGGCATCTTGGACGGCTAATTGGCCGCTACTGGGCAATCGCCCTCGACCAGCAAGCGTCGCAGCACGCGATCGCCCTCCCACGGGTCGCGGACTGCGAAGTGGGCTGTGCACCGCTCATCCCAGATCACCACGTCGCCGTTGCGCCATCGCCAGCGGCAGGTCACGCTGGGATTGGTGGCGTGCTCGGTGACGGCCGCCATCAGATCTTGGGCGGCATCGTCATCTAGCCCGTCGACCTGCGCATCGCCTACGCAGAAGATTGCCTCCTCCCCCGTCTCAGGATGCCGACGTAGCAGGGGCTGGCGCACTCCTTGGAGGATGTCCCGCCAGACCTCGGGATCGAAGTCAGGGAATAGCGTCTGCTTCAGATTTATCAGCGTGTCGGGCACGCTGTGGACTGTAAAGCGCCCCTGTAACTTCTCTCGCAAGTCATCGGGCAGCCACGAAGCGGCCAGTACCAGGTTGGCCCACATGGTGTCGCCGCCCACCGGCGGCACATCGATGGCCCGCAGGATGCCGAAGGCGGGTGGGTTGGGGGCATACAGCACGTCCAAGTGCCATCGGTCGGTCAGCAGTTGGTGGTCGCTCTTGACCCGCAACTCCGACGGCTCGGCCGAATCGACACCTGCGAGACGGTCCATCGGATGGATCCACGGCTCACCAAGCGACTCAGCCAGCCGGACATGATCAGCGTCATCGAGAAACTGGTCACGAATGCCCACCACCTTGAACTCAAGCAGCGCTGCCCGAAGCTCCTCACCGGTCTCAGGGTCGAGTTCCCCGAGGTTGATGTCCGACAGCTCGGCCCCAATTGCCGCGGTGAGCGGTTCAATTCGCACGCTGGTGGCCTCCCATTTCTAGGTAGCGTCAGGCATATGGCTCTACTTGATCTGCGCCCAAATTGCGAATGCTGTGACCGGGATCTGCCCCCTAACTCAACCGAGGCCACCATCTGCACCTTCGAGTGCACCTATTGCTCAGCGTGCGCGCAAGACATGGCCTGGACTTGCAAAAACTGCGGCGGAAACCTCACCCCCCGGCCTATCCGCCCAGTCCGCGAACTCGCCAACTTCCCCGCCAGCACCACTCGAGTGCTGAAACCCAAGGGGTGCCCCTGAACCTAGAATTCTGAGCAAAGGCCGACAGCAGATCAGCCGGAATGGGCCCGCTGCCATTCCTCCTTGCTCATTGACCAAGCGACGTCGATGCCGATTGTGGCCGGGGCATGGGGCTTGACCTGTGACTCCCCGTCGAGATTGAAGCCGAGGGCCTCAGGAATGGCCCCGCTTCGGGTGTTGGCCTTGTCGTGGTGTATTTCGACTCGTTCGATACCGGGGACGCTGAACGCTGCGGAGGTGAGGATGCGGGTCATCTCGGTGGCGTGTCCCTGCCGCAGGTGATCAACGTGAACCCAGTAGCCAATTTCCAGAGTCTTGGGGCCAGCGCGGCGGTGAAATCCGCAGCCACCGACGACTTGGCCTCCGAAGAACGCCCCGAACACGACCTCTTCGCCAGCAATCCAGTCTCTTTCCCAGGTGCGGATGAGTGCTATTCGGTCGGAATCGCTCAATGGCTCGAACTCGATCCACGACATCCATGGCCGGAGATGATCGATGCTCTCCTGGATGGCCTCCCGCAGGATCCCCATATCGCTGACCCGCCAACGTCGCAAGACTAGGCGGGGGCCGACGACTACCTCGGGAAGGACACCCACCTTCCAACACTTCCACAGAGTGTTTGTGCTTCTTGGCGGAATTACCACTACCCGGAAGATCGCTACCAGGACGTGGGTGGTCTATTTTGCAAGATGTCTATGACTACATGGGGTGAGTTCTGTGATCGGATACGGGTTCTCGGGGAGGGCCTCGACGACGAGGGACAGCAGCACCTGGCCAACCAAGTGGCGTGTTGGCTGACCTATGCGATCGGCCACAACGATCCCCGCCATCCTGCCTTCTTCCGGAGTAGCGATCCGGTGTACCAGTGGGGAGGACCCAACGCCGATCAGGTCGCCCGCCGGACCGCGATCGAAGGGGACGGGGTCTATCGGATCTCTGGCCACATGGGTGCCTGCGAGGAATTCGTCCTCCAAATAAAGCTCGGCGCAACGCAAAGCGGCGGAGCGGGAGTGGGCCTTGAGGTGACGGGATCGAGCCTTGGGATGGGCCCCGGAGACGATATTGACATCTTGTTGGGGAGCGAGGAGCGTGCCGATGGGCGCGGAAGCTGGTTGCCCCTCGACCCAGAAGCGTCGTTTGTGCATATCCGGGACTACTACTTCGACTGGCAGCCCGCCGAGCCCGCCACCTTTGTTATCGAGCGCCTCGACACCATCGGTGAGCCCAAGCCGGAAATCGATGCCGCAACCATCCTCAGCACCGCACTGGGCGAAATCGAGCACTCCTTCGAGTTTTGGAACGGCTATCAGGAGCGAATGCTCGGCGACCAGACTGCCAATGCGTTCCTCCCCCCGGCTGGCATGGGCCGTGGGGTCAAGACGCTGATCTACAGCCACGCGGGGGTAGCTCTAGGTCCCGAGGAAGCACTGGTGGTGGAGGTCGACCACGGAGGCGCCGCCATGTGGGACGTCCAGCTCTACAACCGGCCGTGGTACGAGGCCCTCGACTTCACCAACCGGCTCACCTGCCTCAACCACGCGCTTATCGAACCCGGCCCCATCGTCATCGCCGGCACCGATCCCGGCGGCCCCAACTGGCTTGATACCGAGGGGCGGGACTCTGTGCTGTGCACCTTCCGGTGGTGGAGCCCACCTGACACTCCCGAAGTGAATGCCCAGGTTGTTCATCTCAACGAGCTGGACCTGCCCCCGGTGGATCGACAGGCCCAAATCTCCCGCCGCTCCTCCCACATCGCCTGGCGCTACCGAACCTAGGGCCGGTCAGTTTTGGGCGTCAATCAACTCGATGTCATAGGCGCTAAACGCCTCGTCGGCCGTTACCAAGAACAACGCCTCCAGCTGCGCCTGGGCAACCAGCATTCGGTCAAATGGATCTCGATGGTGATTTGGCAGCGTTGGTGCATACTCAGCGTGTTCGACCGAGATGTGCAGCGGGATGAATCCACCAGATCTGAGCGCATCGACAAGCCCATCGGGCATGGTCAACTTGCCCAGCGCCCGTTTGATCCCCAGCTCCCATGGAGTTACCACCGAGAAGAATGCCTCATCGGCCTGCTCGATCTGCCGGCGGCACTCGACACCAAGCGAAACGTGGTCGTCAAGCCACCACAGGGCCACATGGCTGTCGAGGAGGACCCTCACAGCAGGTCGGCCTCCGCAGACTCATCAAACATCGCCACAACCTCCTTATCGGAGCTAACAACATCGTCGCCGTATTCAATCTGACCGGCCCAAGCACCGGGGACCCTCACAGACTGGGCAGGACGCCAGGGCACAATCCTGGCAACCGGATGGCCATTGCGAGCCACGATTACCTCTGCACCCTCTTCGGCCTCCCGGATGAGCTCAGACAGCCGAGACTTTGCCTCATGAGTGTTCACAATGTGAGCTGTCATAGACTTAGCTTAGCTAAGTATGATCAAATCCTCAAGGCGCCAATTGACCAGCACAAGGAAACGGTGCTGGTGAAGCACCACATTCTTTGCTGATTTCCAACGCCGCTGGTTAGAGAGGCGGCCAGGTTCAGCCGATCTATTGTCAAGGGTGCATCAAGCACAGGAGGGGTCATGTCGACGAAGCCACTCAATGGGAAGGTCGCAATTGTGACCGGCGCGGGACGGGGCATCGGGCGGGCCACTGCTGAGCGATTGGCCCAAGAGGGTACCGCCGTGGTGCTTGCCGCTCGCTCTACCCATGAACTTGAGGAGGTCGCGGCCGGAATTCAGTCTGCTGGCGGGAGGGCGGAGGTGATTATGACGGATGTGACCAACCGGTCTGAAGTCCGCCGTCTCATCGACCGGACCGAGGTGATTTTCGGCCGACTGGACATCCTGGTGAACAATGCCGGTGCCATGCAGCCGCTTACCCCGGTCGGGGAGCTCGCTGATGACGACTGGAACCGCTGCTTCGACGTCAACGTGCATGGTGTGCACTACTGCTGCGACGCCGCACTCGAACTGCTTGCCGCGGGCGACGGTGGGCACATCATCATGATCGGTTCTGGTCAGGGCCATTCACCCTCCCCGGGAGCCGCGGCGTACTGCTCTTCGAAGGCTGCCGTCTCAATGTACGTCCGAGTGCTGGCGCGAGAACTCCGGCCTCGGGGAATCACAGTCAACGAGATCGTCCCAGGGGCGGTTGCCACCGAGCTGTTGAGCTGGACGGTCGGGCTGCCCATGGAGCGCCTTCATGAGCTGGAGCCAGCTCTCGGCGGCGATCGTGTGAAGGAGCCCAGCGAGGTAGCCGACTACGTGGCATTCCTCGCAAGCCGCTCAACCCATGCTGGTCCCACCGGTCAGTGCTTCAGCCTGCTTGGGCGCGACCTGTGAACCCGATTTAGGAATAGGGGCCAACAGTACGGAAGGCGAAATAGCCGTAGCCCTGGCGCTCTGGTCCGTCGAGGGCGGGCACGGCTTCTAGAGGCGTGGTGATTTCTTCGATGGTGGGGCCGATCTGATCGGCGATCTCCCTCAACTTGTCGCCATCGAGGCCGTAGACGCGGGCGGCGTTCTCTCCCACGATGGCCCGGACTTTGTCGTGAGGCATGCCGGCCATGGCGTGGCGGAGCGAGAGATGGGTCATGGGTGTCTCCTCAGGATCGTCGGAGTAACGCCAGGTGCCCTCGGGATGAGGGTAGTCCCGGCCCCAGAAGATGTTGGTCCACCACCAGTCCCCCACCGCGGCTTCGACCTCGAACGGGGCGATAAAGCTGGCACCCACAAAGACGTTGGTCTTGAAATACTCGCTCGGCGCCCTCGACAGCTCTCCGTTGGCCAAGGGAAGAGGTGCCATCGCGGCTGAGTCGAGTTCCTTCAAGGCCGCCGGAATCCACACTCCTGGCTGTTCGGTCATAACCAGCTTGAGGTCAGGAAACCGCTCAAATACTCCGCCGAAGATCATGCGAGCGATTGCTCGTCGGTTGTAGGCGCCGCCGGCTTCCACCAGCAACAGAGGCGTCCCATTTACCGCTCGAACTGCTGGGTCGGTAGCAGCGCCAGCATGGGTGGCCAGCACCATTCCGGTTTGCTCTACTACAGCCCAGAAGGGATCCCAGTACGGATCGTTGTACTGGACCCACTGGGGCCGGGCGCTGGGGAAATTCACCGCCCGCAGCCCGTGAGCCGCTGCCCACCTCACCTCGGTGATGGCGGTGTCGAGGTCCCATAGCGGAATGTGGGCCAAGCCGACCAATCGCTCGGGGGCCGCTGAGCAGAAATCGGCCAACCACCGGTTGTAGATCTGAAACCCCATGCTGGCCAGTTCTGGATTGTCCAACTCGGGCCAACCCAGATCATTGAACGGAATCGGCTCACCGTTGAAGCTGTTGTGGAAGATCACTTCGGCGGCAATGCCGTCGCGATCCATGTCGGCAAGTCGGGCCTGCGGATCGTCGTGTCCAGCGGTCTTCAAATACAGCGCTCTCCCCTGCCGCGTCCCAGTCCGCATTTCCTCAACTTGCGGGCTGGCCTCAAACTCGTCGAAGGCTTCCAGATGTGCCTGTGGGCAATACGCGCGCAGCCCTTCCAAGGTTGGCCCGACATGGGAATCCCCCGACACCAGCAACACCCGGTTATCGCGCTCTCGATTCATCTTCGCCCTGCTTTATGGGTTCCCTGCCCCTATAGAACGCAGCTTAGGAATGTCAGATCAAGCGACCATCGTCAACCGTCACACCGCGTCGACTGCCAACACTTGCGTCTCCAGTTGACTGGGCTGCTCGGTGGGGAGCAGGTAGCGCCAGAACAGGGTGCCGGTAGGCGCACCGGCGGTGTCCAGCCAGTTGGGGACGCCGGGGTCGCAGTGGGCCAGGATCATCCGGAACGAGCCGTCAGCCTCAAGCACCGTCTGGCGTCGATTGAGGGAAACCCGACGGCTCCGATAGGGCGGGGTCTGGATGAATCGGTTGTTGAGCACCACGTTGGAGAACCGGCACTGCGGAAACCGTCCCCTAATTTCAAGGGCCTGATCGGGGCCGAGTTCATAGCGGGTTGAGCGGTAGGCGTTGTCGGCCGCGGCGTAGCCGATGGCGCGATTGCCCTCATCCAGCAGAGGATTGGTGAAGCGGTTGGGCTCTGGCGAGACCCAATCCAGCGGGATGTCGCGGGGGCCGGTTGGCCAGTCGACGGTGACACTGCGCAGGAACGTGATAACTCGCTCCAGCCCCCGCGCGCACGCCTCGTCGTCGGGTATCGCCGGTGGGCCGGGATCGACCGTCGGCTCGATGGACAAAGGAACGTTCATATTGGGGTCGGTAGCGGCGGGGCGATCCCACTCGAAATAGTGCCGAGTGGTGATGCTGCCTGATTCAGGGGTGAGCGCTAGCCAGTTGCCGGCCTGGGGGTTTTGGCTGACATGCAACTCGTAGCTCCCGTCGGAGTTGATCTCGACCTCATCGTCATTGAGCGTGGCGCCGAGCGCTTTCGACATGCCTCCACCTGCCGTCCCCACCTCAACGGTGAAGGACGTATACACCGCCCCGGCCAGATTCCCGCGGATCACATAGTCGCGATCGGGGTCGATCACCGTGCCGTAGTAGATGGCGTCGGGGTTGTCCCCCAACAGCTTCTTGGTCGGCGAGAACCACCGATAGAACCACGGTCGAGCCGGGTCAGCCTGCGACCAGAACTCCAAGGCGTGCTGCAAACAGTTGAGAGCAAACACCCGCGCTTCTGCCCGCTCGTTGGGAGTCGGCATGTGACGGGCATCGCTCCACCAATCCCGCTCGATATCGCCCATCAACTCGACGAGCTCTTCCCATACTTGCCCTGATCGATCAGTCATCTGAACCTCCGCGCTTCCTCAATCTCTGAGGAGGCTACTCATTGGCCTCGTTCTCATGGGTGGTCAAGGAGTTCGACGCTGACAGACCGGCAAAGGGGCAGCGCAGGGGCCCACTCTGTGGGTTAGGACAAATCGAAGCGGTCCAGGTTCATGACCTTGGCCCAAGCCGCAACGAAGTCGTTGACGAACTTCTCCTCGCCGTCGTCGCAGCCGTACACCTCGGCGATAGCCCGGAGCTGGGAGTTGGAGCCGAACACCAGATCCGCGGCCGTGGCGGTCCAGCGGAGCTCGCCGGTGTCTCTGTTACGGCCCTCGTAGACCCCGGCTTGGTCGGTGGATACCTGCCATTCGGTGTCCATGCTCAACAGGTTCGTGAAGAAGTCGTTGGTGAGCGTGCATGGCCGATTAGTCAACACGCCATGCTGGGCTTGGCCCGCATTGGCGTCCAGCGCTCGCATACCGCCGACCAGCACCGTCATTTCCGGGGCGGTCAGGTTGAGCAGGAACGCCTTGTCCACCAGCAGTTCCTCAGCGGGCCGCTTGTGGAAGTCGGCCAGGTAGTTGCGGAAGCCGTCGGCGGTGGGTTCGAGCACCGCGAAGCTCTCCACGTCGGTCTGCTCCTGAGAGGCATCGGTGCGCCCAGGAGAGAACGAAACCGCTACAGCGAGACCAGCATCGCTGGCTGCCTTCTCTACTGCGGCGCAACCTCCGAGAACGATCAAATCGGCCAGCGATACTTGCTTGCCGCCCTGAGCGTTGAAGTCGGCCTGGATCTGCTCGAGCGCTGAGACCACGTCGTCCACGCCGGCTGCCAGATTGACGTCCCAGCCGCTTTGCGGGGCAAGCCGGATGCGGGCGCCGTTGGCCCCGCCCCGCATATCGGTGCCCCGGAACGTGGAAGCTGAGGCCCATGCCGTGGCCACCAACTGCGACACCGACAATCCCGAGTCAAGTATCCGGGCCTTGAGATCGGCGATCTCACTGTCACTGACCAGCTCGCCCTCCACTGCGGGGATCGGGTCTTGCCAAATCAACTCCTCGTCGGGAACTTCGGGACCCAGGTAGCGGGCTACGGGGCCCATATCGCGGTGGGTGAGCTTGAACCATGCTCGGGCAAAGGCATCGGCCAACTCATCGGGGTTCTCGTGGAATCGGCGCGAGATTGGCTCGTAGACGGGATCGAACCGCAGCGCCAGGTCGGTGGTCAGCATCATCGGCGCCACCCGCTTGGCAGGATCATGGGCGTCGGGAACAGTGTCATCGGCGGCTCGATCGGTCGGCCGCCACTGATGGGCCCCTGCGGGGCTCTGGGTCAGCTCCCACTCGTAGCCGAACAGGTTGTCGAAAAAGCCGTTGTCCCACCGGACGGGATCGTTGGTCCACGCCCCCTCGAGGCCGCTGGTGATGGCATCGCCGCCCACGCCAGTCCCAAAGGTGTTCTTCCAGCCCAGACCCTGCTCTTCGATGCTGGCCGCTTCAGGATCATCCCCGACGTAGGTGTCGGAGGCGGCCCCATGGGCCTTGCCGAAGGTGTGGCCTCCGGCGATAAGCGCCACGGTCTCCTCGTCGTCCATAGCCATGCGCCCGAACGTCTCTCGAATGTCGATTCCTGCGGCAATCGGATCGGGATTGGCATTCGGGCCTTCGGGATTGACGTAGATGAGACCCATCTGCACTGCGCCCAGCGGGGTCTCCAGGTCTCGTTCTCCCGTATAGCGCTCGTCGCCAAGCCACTCGTCCTCGGAACCCCAGTAGATGTCTTCCTCGGGCGCCCAGATGTCGGGGCGGCCGCCGCCGAAGCCAAAGGTTTCCAAGCCCATCGACTCCAGGGCCACATTGCCAGCCAGGATCAACAGGTCGGCCCATGAGAGCTTGCGGCCGTACTTCTGCTTGACCGGCCACAGCAGTCGGCGGGCCTTGTCGAGGCTGGCGTTGTCGGGCCAGCTGTTCAGCGGGGCAAACCGCTGAGCGCCGGTGCCGCCACCGCCGCGGCCGTCGCCGATCCGGTAGGTGCCGGCCGCATGCCAGGTGAGCCGGATCATCAAGGGGCCGTAGTGGCCGTAGTCGGCGGGCCACCAGTCCTTGGAGTCGGTCAGCGCGTCGGCGATGTCCTGTTTGACCGCAGCCAAGTCAAGCGACTCGAATTCGGCGGCATAGTCGAAGTCCTCCCCCATCGGATCGGCATCGGGCGAATGCTGGTGCAGGATCTTCAGATTTAGCTGTTCGGGCCACCACTGCTCGGTGGCCGATGTGCCCTTGGCGGTGTTTGCCCCAGTGAATGGGCACTGACTCGCATTCTCAGACATAAGACTCTCCTTTGAGTTGTTGATTGGCTTTTGCTTGGTTCATCGGACAGCTGGCTCCGGGCCAGCAGCGAAACACTCGGGACACCGGCCCCAGTAGATGACTTCGGCCTCGTCGATCTCATAGCCAAAGTCATCGGCTGCGCTTAGACACGGGGTGTACCCCACCGCGCAGTCGACGTCGACCATCCGGTTGCAGCTGCGGCAGATCAAGTGGTGGTGGTTGTCGCCCACCCGGTCCTCGTAGCGGGCCGACGACCCGGCAGGCTGAATGCGGCGAATTAGGCCCTTCTCGGCGAGCAGAGCCAGCGAGTCATACACCGCCTGGCGGGATATAGCACCGATGTCGTTGTGGACCGCCTCGGCCACGTCTTCAACCGTACCGTGAGGGCAGGCAGAAACGGCACGGATGACCGCGATGCGCTGGGCAGTGACCTGGAGTCCGTTTTGACGCAGCAACTCGGCTGGGGCCGGAATCTCGCTCGATGGCATGAGTGCATTATGCCATCGATTTTAGACTTAATCAATAATTTTGTTATATCAGTTTTCAGTATTGATATGAATCACTGGCCGGATGGAGTGAAGGTGAGCGGCATCGACTTGGGCGCCCGGGTGAAGACCCCCTCAGGCCGGGGCGGGAGACCGTCGAATTTGACGTCGTCCATGGCATCGAGCAGTTGGTTGGTGGCGATGTCGACCTCGGTCTTCGCCAGCATGGCACCGATGCAGAAGTGTCGGCCCAAACAGAAGCCAGTGTGGTTGGCAGCGCCGGAGAACGCTTTGGACACGTCGAGGTCATCGCGGAAGATATCGAACCGATCAGGATCGTCGTAATGGCGGGGATCACGGTTGGCCCCCGCGATGAGACAGGTCACCGTGGAGCCTGCCGGGATGGTCACGCCATGCATCTCCACTTCCTCTTCGGGCTGGCGCATGATCATCTGCACCGGAGGCGAATGCCGCAACGTCTCCGCAAATGCGTTGTCGATGAGGCTGCGATCGTCGCGGACGGCCTGGAGCTGATCGGGGTTGGCGACCAGGTTCATCATCATGTTGGCCATGGCCTTATCGGTGGTCTCTCCCCCGGCCACCAGCAACAGCGACACGAACGCCTTGATCTCCAAGTCAGTCATCTGTTCACCGTCGATAATGGCGGTGCACAGGGTGCTGAGCAGGTCGTCACCGGGATTAGCCCGCCGCTCGGCGATGATCGGCATCATGTAGGCCTCGAGTTCCTCTTTGGTCCTAAGCCCCTGGGCCATGACGTCCTCGTCGCCGGTTAGGTTGCTGAGGAACATCATGATGGAGTGGTACCACTTCTGGAACCGCTCGTGATCGGACTTGTCGAGCCCCAACATGTCGACGATCACGTTGATCGGAAACCGGATGGAGAACTGGTCCACAAGATCCACCTTGCCGTCGTTGCGAAAGCCGTCGATGAGGTCGCGGGCGTTGGCATCGATGACCGGGACGAACTTGGCCGTCAATTCGCTGCCCCGGAATGCAGGGGCAATCAGATTTCGATGGGCGGCGTGGTCGCGGCCCTCCATCTGGAGAATCGTCCGGCCATGCACCGGCTCGAGCTGCCACTCGTAGTTCTTGGAGGTGAACGCCTTGTCTTTGAAGGCCCGCTCTACGTCGTCATAGCGGGAGATGAGCCACGCCTCAGTGGCCTCGTGGTACACCACCGGATATTCCTCCCGCATCACCTCCAAGACAGCATTGGGATCCTCAGAAAACATCGGCGACAAGATGTCGGGCTCAATGGCGGTCACTGGTCCTCCTCAACGCTGGCATCCGTTGGATGCGTCCGCAGGGTAGTGGCTTAGTTCGACTGCCTCAATCGACGTCCGAGGTGAGACTCAATAGTTGCCCATGTGGAAACATCACAGTCGGCGAGTGGGAAGGTCGGATGCGCCACTGTAGGGACCCGCTGACCAGGAGGCCGGATGAACCAAGAGGTGTTCGCAGGAGTCAAGGTAGTGGAGTTGGCCCAATGGGTGTTCGTGCCTGTGGCGGGGGCGATCTTGGCCGACTGGGGCGCCGATGTTGTGCGGGTTGAGCGACTCGAAGGCGATGCCTATCGGGGGCTTGCCACCCAGGGAATTGGAACCGAGCGGGCCGGCGTGAATCTGTCGATCGCGTTGGCCAACCGGGGCAAGCGCTCCATGGCTGTCGACCTTCAGCAAACCGAAGGCATGGCCGTCCTGCTTGAACTCCTTGAAGACGCCGATGTCTTCCTCACCAACCTCCGGCCCAAGGCGCTGGAGCGGCTCGGACTCGATGCCGAGACCGTTCGAGAGCGATTCCCTCACGTTGTCTACGCCCGTGGCCATGGATTCGGTGTGCGGGGTCCCGATGCCGACCAGCCTGGATACGACTCATCCGCCTACTTCGCCCGAGGCGGACTGGCCCATGTTTTGTCACCACCGGAACTTGACTACCCGATCACCCAGCGAGGCGCCATGGGAGATCGAAGCGGTGCCATGGCGCTCGCCTTCGGCATTGCCGGTGCCCTGTTGCGCCGCCATCGCACCGGCGAGGGTTCGGTAGTTGACGTAAGCCTGCTCGCCACTGCCATGTGGACGCTGTCGTCCGATCTGTTGGCCGCCCTAAATGGCGGTGAGGTGGCTCGAGGAGACAGTCGTGGCGCGTTCTTCAACCCGCTGGTCGGGACCTACCGCACCAGCGATGATCGGCATATATCACTGGTGTTCCTTCAACCCGATCGCTATTGGACCGATCTCTGCCACGCCTTTGATCGTCCAGACCTCGCTGAGGATCCCCGTTTCGCCGACATATCCATCCGAGCAGAGAATCGCAAGGCGTGTTTGGCGGAACTCGACGCCGAATTCGGCAAGCGGAGCTTCGAAGAATGCAAAGCGCTTCTGAGCCGCATTGATGTGCCCTGGGCCCCGGTCCAAGCGGTCGAGGAGTTAGTCGACGACCCGCAGGTGCTCGCTAACAACTACGTCGGCGAAGTCCAGGTCGATAGCGGGGAGTCCTACATGTTGCCCGCGGTGCCGGTGCAGTTCGACGAGCAATCCCCACCCCTGCGGCGGGCGCCAGAACATGGCGAGCACACCGAGGCCATCTTGTTGGAGTTGGGCCGAAGCTGGGATGACATCCAAGAGCTGAAGAATGCAGGAGTCATTCCCTGACTCCTGCCCGTTCGCTCTGCGAGTTGCCGATCAAGCGGGGGTGTTCTCGACCAAGCGGCGGATGCCGTCTTGCCAGCCCACAAGTCGGTCGGGGCGTAGGGCTTCGATGCGACTGGTGTCCATCACCGTGCTGGGGATGGCGGATTCGGACTCCACGATTTGAGGCGGGTCGCAGCCGTCGATTTCGGCCATGAACGCGCACCACTCGGCGATCGATACCAGTTCGGGGCTGGCCCAGTTGAGCGTGGTTGCCGGTACCGACGCCTGGTCCAGCAGCACCGGCAGGTCGGCGGCGATGTCCTCGTCGTGGTTGAGGTTGTAGCGAGCGCCATCGGTATGGACTTCGATGGCCATTCCTGCTCTCATCATCAGCAGGTGGAACAGCGGCCAGCCATTGGTGTCGCCGTAAGGAACATTGAGCCGGGCGATCACCGTCGGCAATCCGAATTCCTGAGCGCTGAATCGGGCCACCGACTCGCTGGCGATCTTGCAGATCGAATAGGTGGGCATCATGTGGGCGTGGTGGTTGCCGTGGGGGCTGTCCTCGGCAAACGGCTGGCCCCCGTTGGGCTGATATACCGCCCCTGACGAGCAATGTAAGAACGCGTCGGCATTGCGGAAGTGGCTCATCAAGTGTCCGGTGGCCTCGGAGCAAACCGCCAGGTCCGTCTGCCAGTCGCCGGTTTTGATTACCGCCAGATTCACCACCACGTCGACATCGCGGGGAACCGCTGAGAAATCCGCATTCACAAAGTCGACTGCGATGCACTCCACTCCCCCGGCCTCAAGGTCAGCCTGAGCACCTGCGTCGGAGAACCGGGCCAACGCGATCACCCGGTTCTCAGCCGCCAGCGACTTGCACAATGGCGGACCCACCATTCCTGTCGGTCCCGTCACCACGATGGTCTTGTCTTTCAACTCCACGTTGCCTCCTTGCCTCCTGCCCTTGTTGGGGCTCACAATCTACTTCGGTTCCTCATTATTCTTCCGGCCATGCACTGGCGTTTGGCCACGGTGCTGGTGGCGCTAACAATCATTGCCGGTGGATGCGGTGGCATAGACGACGATCTTGGCCAAACTCCTGCCACCACTCCCCCTGCTGAAGCCGCCTCCCCGTCAACCACCCCTGCCCCTACGGAAGATCCCATATCCGCTCAGTCGAAACCTGTGCCCGGCCCGACGGGCACAGCTGACCCGATCCCAGAGCCCGCCCCCCACCCCAGCGACGCCTTTTTCGCCCTCGAGCGGGTGCTGGATATCAGCATCGAGATCGATACCGAAGATTGGGACACTCTGCGCCACCAGACCAGGACCTTTGAGGACGTGATGGCGGAAATCGAGGAATACGGCCTGTCTCGACCCTTTGCCAGCATCTATTCGTGGTTTTCGGCCACGGTAACTGTGGACGGCGAGACCCACACCAATGTGGGTGTGCGGAAGAAGGGTTTCCTGGGCTCCCAAAGCGATGTCAAGCCAGCCCTCAAGCTTCGGTTCGACAAGTACGTGGACGGTCAATCTCTGGGCGGAGTTATGGAGCGGATGACGCTAAACAACAGCGTCCAAGACCCGTCCCTGATCAATACTTGCCTTACATACCGAGTGTTCGCCGCGGCGGGCAATCCTGCCCCGCGCTGCAACTTCGCCACCGTGTCGGTGAACGGCAGGCATTTGGGCCTGTACGTCCACGTCGAGGAGATCAAGCCCCCATTCCTTCTGCGCCACTTCGACAGCGCTGAGGGGAACCTCTACGAAGGCACCGTCAGCGATTTCACCCCGCTCTATCGCGGCACCATTGAGAAGAAGAACAACGAAGATGCCGACGACTGGTCGGACATCGAGGCTGTGGTCATGGCTCTTCAAGACCGTTCCGATGCAGGCCTGAAGGCGTTGGGCGACATCGTAGACCTAGACCGGTTCTTGTCCTTCTGGACCACTGAGGTGCTGGTCGGGCAATGGGATGGTTATGCCGGCAACCGCAACAACTACTGGTTCTATCGCGAGCCCGACGGCCGCTTCGTGTTCATTCCATGGGGCACCGATGCCACTTTCCACCTAGAGGACGATCCCAACCCCTTTGACAACATCAGCAATCCGCCCCCGTCGGTACTCGCCCTCACCGCCATCCCCAACCGCCTCTACAACCATCCCGACTGGCGGGCCAAGTATGTGGAACGGCTCAAAGAACTCCTAGACAGCGTCTGGCACGAGGAAGAGCTGCTGGCCGCAGTAGACGAAATGGCAGCCATCGTGCAGGAGCACGCCCGCCCCGAAGAGAAAGCAGTCGCTGCTTCCGACGCCGAGCGAGTGCGCAAGTTCATTTTGAAGCGCAGGGGCGAGATCCTGGCCGATCTCACGCCCAGACCGCCCGACTGGCCAGAGCCCGAGATCTACATCCCGCCTTCCGGTGGGTCGGGAACCCTGGAAGTCACCTTCCAAACCACTTGGGGAAGCAACCGGAGCGCCAATCCTTTGGAGGAGGGCACAGTTCACCTCTTGTTGCTGGATGGGTCTGAGGAACCGGTCGAAGACGTTGGAGTCTTTGCCGGTTACTCCAGCCCGGAAGAAAGGGCCCTGCTTCCGGGGATCGACAATCTGGCGTCCATTATCGTCGCCGGGGTCGACGCCGATGGACGCCTCACCGGCATGACGCTGGTTATCGAAATTGACCTGCTGGCAACGAGGTCCGTCCTTGTCATTGAGACAGACGCTGTCGCCGGTGGAGTCTGGTCAGTTCCGCCCCAAGGGCTTGAGCCGGACTGGTTCTCGCCCTTCACCCAGGGCACGTTGGAACTGTCGGCCGCGGGAACGACACCCAGCGCGGTCATCTCCGGCACTTTCTCTGGTGTATTCGGGTATACACCCGATGCCGATGCCACCGGCGACTTCGAAACTACTGGCAACCCCACTCCAGGAGCGTCCAACCAGCGATAATGGCCGAGGGTCGGGACGCTCACCGCTAGGGTGGTGCCCCGTGCGTGTGATGATGACGGGGGCAACAGGCTTCATCGGTGGCCATACCGCGGCGCGCGCCATTGCCGCTGGCCACGAGGTTTGCGCCCTGGTGCGATCACCCCAGCGCCTTGAAGGCCTCAGAGCGGCCTTCGACCTGCCCGCCATCGACCACGTCGTAGGCGACATTACCGACCCTGATGCCGTCGCCGCCGCCCTCGAAGGCGCCGATGCGGTGATCCACTGTGCCGCGGTGGTATCGCTCGATGCCCGTGGCAATGCCCCGGGGATTGAAAGCAGCATTGCCGGGGCTCGCCTTGTGCTCCACCAGGCTCACGCCAAGGAACTCGACCCCATCATCCACGTCTCCAGCGTGGCCGCCCTGTTCGAACCCGGATCAGGCTCGCTTACTATCGACCACCCCCCATCGTCGGCCGGCTACACGTACGGGCAGGCCAAAGCCGATGCGGAGCTCGTGGCCCGCAAGCTCCAGGCTGACGGTGCCCCCATTGCGATTGTGTATCCGAGCGCGGTGATCGGCCCATCAGCAGGCTCGGCGCTCGGCGAGGCCAGCGAGGACATGGCCCGCTTCATCGCGACTGGCATCATTCCCACCCGCAAGGCTGCGGTGGCTATTTCCGACGTCCGCGACATGGCGTCTCTACTCGTGGCGCTGCTCGAACCAGGCCATGGGCCGCGTCGTGTCATGTGCGCCGGCCATTTGGTCGACATGACCCTTTTTGCCGCCATCTACCGCGACCTCACCGGTCGAAGGTTCCCTATCATGCCGCTTCCCCCTTCGGCGCTCCGGGGGATGGGCCGCCTGGCTGATTCGATTCGGCGGGTCGTGCCGATCAACGCCGCCATGAACAGATTCAGCATGAGCGTGCTCACCCAATGGGAGGGGTCGGAAGACAGCGATCTAACCCCGTACGGGGTTGAATTCCGAAGCATCGAAGAGACGTTCGCCGACAGTCTGATTGCCTGGCATGAGGCCGGACTGCTATCCAACCGTCAGATGGGAAACGCTCTCCCCGACCCCGATCCCAGCGCCGCGCCAACCCCACCAAAGGGGTTCCGTGTGCCAGCCGGCCTTGTGGTGTCGCGCCCCTTCCGAGCCATCGGCCCTCACGTCATTCCCCGGTTCCACCGACTCCTCAATCGCCTCACCCGAGGACGCACCCTGCTGGATTCCACCACCCAGCCCATGCTCATGCTCAACTCAATCGGCGCCAAGACCGGCCAGACCCGCCAGACGCCCCTCGGCGCGGTATCGCTCGAAGAGGGCCGCTTCTTGGTGGTGGGCAGCAACTTCGCCCGCGATCACCACCCGGCGTGGACAGCCAACCTTCTGGCCAACCCTGATGCCGAGATCGTGTTCCGGGGCAAGCACACACCGGTGCGGGCTCGACTGCTTACCGGACCCGAGCGCGAGGATCGCTGGCTAACCGCGGTGGCCTGGTATCCGCTCTGGAATCGCTATGAAACCATGACTGATCGTGAACTGCGCTTGTTCCTGCTCGAACCCGTTGTCGAATAGAGCGGTCAGCGGCAAGGGCTGTCGCGACCGCTGATCAACTGTTTGTTGCGAACCTCAGGCCCGCTCGGCAGCCATTTGGTCCATCATCTCCTCGTAGCTGATCTCGCCACAGAGCATGCGCCGGGCTATTTCGGGAAGAGGACTGCTCAGCCATCGATCTTCGCCAACGAGGTGCGCTTCAGTGGAGATTGACCCGTCATCGGCGAACTCGTAGGTGCGGTATCCGGGCGGCAGTGTGGTGAAGTTCTCATAGTTGATGTTTGTCGACAGCGACGGACACTGATGGATGGGACGCCCCCCGCATTCATGGGTCGTGTTGGTATGGGTGTGGCCAGCACCGACACCGCGGATTGAGGGGGCCATATCGATGAGCCGAGCAAACTCTGCGTCATGGTCTGGTTTGCTGAAAAAGCCAAATGCCCCCGGCGGATGGTGAGTCCACACGAAGGCATGATCGGCGTTGCTTCGCTCGACGGTTTCTGCGATCCATGCCACTTCGGCGTCCCCGAAGCGGCCGTGTGCGTGGGTCCGGTCCTCACGGTCCACCAGCGAACCGTCCGGGCGCTGATCCCGCCCGTCGGCGTTGGAGTCGGCGAATAGAAACAGCCACTTCCCCACCCGCATCGTGCGCCCGCTGCTCACCCCCAGTCGCGGCAATATGGCGTCGAACGGCACCTGCCGGTCATGGTTTCCGGGACACACAACCGCGGGAACCGGGAGACGGGCTAGCTTCTCGGCGATCTTCTCGTACTCGGCCTCAGTGCCATTGTCGGCAATGTCACCGGTGATCACCACCAAATCGGGAAGCAGCTGACCCGATTCAAATGCATCTGCGAATACCGCGTCCCAAGTGTCATCGGTATTGCGAGATGCGGCCTCGGGCTCCATACAGAAGTGCATGTCTGAAAATTGGGTTACGCGAAACACTCCCCGAGTATCGCAAACTCGCCACTCCTACGCCATGGCCGCTTTCCCGGCACCAACTCATGAACGAGTACGTTCGGGGGCCGTGACAAGCATGATCCGGCGGTACTACGTCCTCCCATTGAAACCCGAGGTGCCCGACTCGAAGGTGCGGGAGATGATCGACGTGCTGAGCGCCGCCGACCGATTCATACCCGGCCTTTTGGATTCCTCCGCCGGAGTCGATTTTGACTCCCGCACGGTGCTCTGGGAAAACACTTTCGTCGACGAGGCCAGTTACTCGGGGCCCTACATGGTGCACCCCTACCACATCGGGGCCATCGACAACTACGTCATGCCCGACAGCCCCGAGTGCATCACCGACAACACCTACGCCACGCGCTACACGACGCCCGACGCCGCCCAGGAGGTGCGGGGCGGTATCCGCCGGGTGCTGCTGCTGAACGCAATTGCCGACGCGGACGGGGCGGCGCTCAAAACCCTGGCGGCGCAGCCCCAGGAAGTAGCGTCATCGGCCTTCGGCGCCGATGACGTGGGATGGGTGTCGGCCAAGGGCCGGCCATGGACCCACATCTGGGAGCAGTCGTTTACAGACATGGCCCAGTTGGAGCACTACCTCGGCACGCCAGACGGTATGGCCTGTTCGAGCCCGGAGGGCTTTGCCAGCCTCGGTATCGACTTGGGCTCGCTGAGGATATTCACCTGTCCATTCGAGCTCTCACCGGCCGATCACCAGTCCCCACCCTCGCCGCCGCCCGACACCGCCCCGGTGCTGTACACCATTACCGCCCAAATCGCCGCAACCGATGCCGACGCATACGTGGAGCTGCTCGAACGCCACTACGACCGGTTCATGGCCGGGGGCGGCTGCCCGCTCCTCAATCGCTGGCGCACCGTGGATCAGGGCTACCTCGGAGTCGAGGTGCACTCCACCTGGCAGATCGACTCCCTCCGCGCCTACAGCGACCTCCGGGCTACAACCATTGCCGACCCGCACTGGACAGCATTCGTCAAAGACGCCATGCCCCTGGTCAAAGGAGGTTCACGGCGCTTTCAGCGGGCTGTTTGACCCCGAACGCCGGCCGTCACCCGTCAGCGAGGAACGAAGGCATCCAACTCCGCGTCGTAGACGAACAGCGCCGGCTGGGCGTTGGACACCCACGGCTTGTCGGGGGCGAGTGACCCGCTGGGCGACCCCGTCATGGGGAATGTTCCGAGGTCGTAGCCGGCCTGGAGGAAGCTCTCCGGGGTGAGGTCGGGCCCGGCGGCCGTGGCCAGCGCCACAAAGACGTCCCACGCCGCGCAAACCTCGATCGCGGTCCCGGCTTGTGCGTCTTCGGCTTTGCCGGATGTCCCCAAGCCCTGACCGGTCGCCGCGTTGATGATCTCGAAGCACTCGGGAATGCCATAAAGGCCTTGGGCGGCCAGTTCCTCGGCGCCGGGCTCACCGGTGGCAATCAGATTGGAAAACAGGCTCAGATCGGCGCCCATCGCGTTATTGCTAGGCGCATCGTTGGCCGGAGTGACGATGTTCCAGTCGGTTAGTCCTGCCCGCTCAAGGCCGTGCAGGCTTCCGGCCACTGCGCCGTCGACGTTGATGATCCAATCGGGATTGCGCGTCCGCCACCGTTCGACATGGATGTCGATCTCGGCCTCGGCGGCGATCAGATCCTCCCCGCCGATCTGTTGTCTGGTTACCTCGACAATCTCGGCACCGAAACTGCGCAGCAGTTCCTCGGCAGTCTCGATCCGCCCGTCCACAGACGCGCCGTAGATAACCACCCTGGCTCCCTCAAGCTCGGACCTCAACAGCTCCAGTCCGGCAAGCAGCGAGCCGAACTGATACGGGCGGGTGGTGATCAAGCGCCCGTCACTCATTTCAAGATCCTGCTGGTCCAAGTCGGAGGTGTTGATGACGATGGTCTCGTTGATGTCGGTGTAGCAGAAGATGCTGCCCCAGCCAGCGGGCATAAAGCCGAGCACCAAGAACACCTCGTTGTCCTCGGTGAGGGCCACGCACGCCGCTTCGAACGCCACCGAATCGAGGATGTCCCACTGCTCGGTGATGATCTCCACCCGACGCCCGTTGATCCCGCCGGCGGCATTGGTGACGTCGACCAGCGGCTGGTAGCGGGCCAGAATGTCGCCCACATCAGCAAAGATGGTCACATCGGTTATGGCAACGCCCAAAGTGATGGTGTCCGCCGTCACACCCCGAGCAGTCGCCGTCAGCTCGACAACTTCTTCGACGACCTCTTCGCTCTCTACGGCGTCGCTTTCCTCAGAATCGCCGTCCGCCGAGAAGCTGTCTTCCTCAGCAGTTCCGCCCTCAGCGGTGCTGCTCCGCTCAGAATCTCCGTCGGCAGTGACCGAATCGCCCGCCTCTTCTGGGGCGGCACCGTCGCTATCAGGAGCGGTCGTGGACTCGGGAGCCGCCGTCGGCTCGCTCGCAACTGCCGAATCGGGCGAAGAATCGTCTGAATCCCCACCGCACCCGGCAAGCAACAACGCCACCACGACCACAAGGGCCAGCCAACTCCACCGACGCATCGCCACCCCCTCGCCGTGACTAGTGGGCATGCACACCATGCCATTCTTCTTGCATCTCCCAGTAGCTGATCTCACCGCGGAGCAGGCGGCAGGCAATTTCGGGGAGCTCACTGCTCGGCCACCGGTCTTCGCCCACCAGGTGCGCCTCGGTGTTGATGGAGCCATCATCGCAGAATTCGTAGGTGCGGTATCCGGGCGGAAGGGTGGTGAAGTTCTCGAAGTCGATGTTGACCGAGAGCGACGGGCACTGGTGGATGGGACGCCCGGCGCAGTCCACCACCGTGTAGGTGTGCGTATGGCCGGCTCCGACCCCCTTGATGGCGGGGGCCAGATCGATCAGCCGGGCGAACTCGCTCTCGTAATTCCCGCTGCTGAAAAAGCCGTAGGCCCCTGGCGGATGGTGGGTCCAAACGAAGGCATGCTCGGCATCACTGGCCTCGACGGTCTCGGCCATCCACATCAGCTCGCGGTTACCAAAGCACCCTTCTTTTTTGATCCGGTCGTCGCGGTCCACCAGCGAGCCGTCGGGGCGTTGGTCCCGTCCCGCCAAGTTGGAGTCGGCGAATAAGAACAGCCAGTTCCCGCCCCGCAGCGTGCGGCTGTTGCTCAATCCTGGCCGGGGTAATACGGCGTCGAACGGCACCTGCTTGTCGTGATTGCCGATGCACACGATGGCGGGAACCGGGAGGCGGGCCATCTTCTCGGCCACCTTGGCGTACTCGGCTTTGGTGCCGTTATTCGCAATGTCACCGCTAAGTACCACCACATCGGGGAGCGGCTTTCCCGTCTCAAAGGCGTCGGCAAACACCACATCCCACGTATCGTCGGTATTGCGCGCCTCGCCTTCGGGCTCGGTGCTGAAATGAAGGTCAGAAAACTGGGTGACCCGGAACATGGCCCCAGTGTGCCATAGACCGCAAACGCTGACCTACGGTCGTCTTCGCGGCACCACTTGCGGGCATCAATGCCCGATCAGCCGAGCGCCTCCCGAGCAAGCGCATTGGCCTGATCAAAGATCTGGTCATGAACGCGGACACCGGCGGGCCTCACCACGGACTTTGACCGCGGATCCACGATCACCGTGACCGAACCCATTACCACTTCGACCATGCCATCAGGCAGCAATGTCAGCGTGTGTGTCACCTGGCCCGTGCAGTCCATCAACTGGGTCGAAGCCAAGTATTCCGACAGATCCATCACAATCCTCCGTATCCGAAAACCGCATTCACTTTACCCACTTCGAACTCACCGATCTGCGCCTTGCTGACGCGCTTGCGACCCCATTTTTCGCGCTAGTTCACGCCATCGGACGCCGGTCACTGAGGTCTCCAACCTTGACCGCAATTCCTGCCGATTCGCATTCCGCCTCCGACCGATGGGCGTTCCCCTATCCGGTGATCATGGAGGGTCGTCGACAGGCCAAAGTCAAGGAATCCAGGGCGGTTCAGTAGAATGTGCTGATGGTTCCGCGGCTTGTCGATACCCACGACTTGGTATCGGCCCGCCTGCGTGAAGCTGGCCAGCTCTACACCAAAGGCCGGCGGGAACTCGTCGATCTCCTGCTTCGCGCCGGTCGGCCAGCAACCATCCCTGAGATGCTGGAACTGCGTCCTCGTCTGACGCAAAGCTCGCTTTATCGCAATATGGCCGACCTCGAGAGCGTGGGCGTCGTGCGACGAGTCGCCGGAGTCGACGACCCGACTCGCTATGAGTTCTCCGTCGACATCATTGGCCACCACCACCACATCATCTGCACCAAGTGTGGTGGGATTGACGATTTTTTTATGACCCCCGCGGCCGAACGCAGTCTTGAGACAGCACTCGACGAGGCGCTGAGCACAACGGGTTTCCAACCGAACTCTCATCGGCTTGACGTGTTCGGAACCTGTCCCGACTGCTCCTGATTGCCGGGGCTCGGTCACCAATCCGTCTAGCATCACGACCCCGGTTAGCGGCGTGAGGCTGACGGCAACCGGATCTCGCACGGCTCGCCTGTTCGGTGAGCGATGACCCTTGACTGAAGAACCGGAGGTGGGGGCTGTGAGGCACCGGCAATGAGCCACTCGCAAAGAGCAGTAGTGATGGCGGTGTCGTCGATCCCACCGAGCCACACCGACTGTCCGTGGCCGGAGTGCACAATCACGACGTTGGAGTAGGCGCACTCGTTGACGCAGCCAACGACGCGGGCCCGAGCCACCGCCGAAATAGCGTCGAACTGCTCGTCGTGATCGGTCATGGGGTGCTTCCACTCGGTACCACAGCAACAGTCACGACATATTAGGACTCTCACGTCGGTCTCAGAACCAACGATGTTGGGTAGCTGGCTCATTATTGGGTACCGGTCACAGTGCGTGAGGACCAAACGCGAGGCATGTGTGTTTCCCGTCGGCCAGCCGTCGTACCTCGATGCCGTAGACGGGTTCGAGCACGTCGCTTCGCAGAACGTTTTCAGGCGGTCCCTGGTGCACAACCCTGCCCTGGTCGAGAAGGGCGAGATGATCACAGTAACGACTGGCGAGGTTGAGGTCGTGGAGCACCACGATGGTGTCGATTTCGAGGCTGCGAACCAGCGTGAGAACCTCGTGCTGGTAGCGAACATCGAGATGATTGGTGGGCTCGTCCAGCAGCATCACGGGGCTTTGTTGGACGATGCACCGGGCGATCATCACCCGTTGGCGTTCCCCGCCTGATAGCTCTTGGAGGTTGCGGTCGGCGAAGCCCGTCAGGTTCACCAGCTCGAGCGCTTCGAGCGCAACACTGCGGTCGTCGTCGGTGAAGCCCTGATGGTCGCCACGGTGAACGTGACGACCCAACAGCACGAGTTCGCCCACTGTGATGCCGATTCCGTCGGCAGAGGCGTCCTGGGTCACGACTGCGACCGCACGGGCGATCGAGCGTTGCGACAACGACTCGATTGGTTCTTCACCGATGAGTACAGCGCCTCTATTCGGACGCAGCATCCCATAGAGGCAGCGCAGCA
>JAPPAP010000017.1 GCA_026705465.1 bacterium
TGAAGTCCTCATCGCGGCGGCATGCTGCCAAAACGTCGTCAAGCAGCCCTGAAAGGATATGCCCGTACAGGTTCCTAAATTCCCTCGACGATGGGAGGGTGCCCTCTTCACTCAGCTGAATAAGAGCCTTCGTCACCTTGAGGAGACGCTCAAATCCCTGGGCCAACAAGTGCAAGCCGACAATTCTTCGGTCTTCTGTAGCGTCCCAGTCAGCAATGGTTTGGATGCCCTCCCCCACAAAGGTCACCGCTGTTTCGGTCTCGATGATGAAGGCAAGGCTGCGATCCATGCCAAGGGTCTCTTCGGGCATCCTTGAGAAGCTATGCGTCCGTAGCCATTGCGGCTTCATGAATTTGAGATCAAGCTGCTGCTCCCGCCTGCTGGGATGGCGACCCTCGGCGACGAGCGGGTGACAGCCGCTGCCACACAGCAAGAGACCGTGGCGTCGACGAAGGAGGTCCCAAGGCATTGCAACTAGGCGATTCTCCAGTTCTCCTAGATTGATCGGATGCAGCTAATCCCCGACGAGTTCAAAGCGACGAAAGAGTCGCCCTTCGCAAACGACCGCTTGAGTCGCAGAGCTCAGGTTGGGGGCCTATGCGAGATCATCCGGGCAGTCGATGGCCATGCGGTTGTGTCGATCGACGGCCCTTGGGGATCTGGGAAAACGGCCTTTGTCAAGATGTGCGCAGCGCAGCTCGAGAAGCAGAAAGTCCAGGTAGTGGACTTCAACGCATGGCAGGAGAGTCATACCGGCAACCCGCTGGTCGATTTGGTTTCCGCCATTTCTGAGAAGACAAGCACTGCAGTGGAGTCGGCGAAAAGAACCCTCATCTCCCTTAGTTGGCACATTGCAGAACAGGCAACTAGCGGCTGGGTCCGTCGCGGCGCCCTCGAGGACGGAGAATCAGCGACCTTCGACCCCTGGAAGGAAGCCCATACCAAGGTGGGCGAGTTGAAGAAGAAGCTCGAGGAAGTCGCCTCAGCCTCCGAAGGCAAGAAGGCCGGCCAGCTAGTCGTGCTTATCGACGAACTGGACCGATGCCGTCCGGCCTACGCGTTGGAGCTAATAGAGACGGTCAGACATCTTTTCGCAGTCAAGGGGGTGGTGGTCCTTCTGGCCATCAACAGAGAAGAACTCTGTCACTCAATTCAAAGCCTTTACGGCACCGAATTCGACACCGATCGGTACCTCAGGCGCTTCATCGATCTACCCTGCACACTCCCACCACCTACACCGAGACACTTGTCAGTATTCACAAGCGGTCTCTTGGCAGCCCTAGATCTAGACACCCGATTCGCGGCCCATGGCGGGATCCCCGACTACAGCTCTGTGATGCTGGAAAAAATTGCCGAGACAGCCGGTCACAACCTGCGGGATCTTCAACAGGCAATCCACCTCGCCTCGGTGGCTGTGCATTCGAAGAGTCTTGGTTCCGAAAGTAGGAACGGTAGCTGGCTTACTAACCAGAAGGCCGTCGCCCTGATCATTCTTAGAGCTTTCGACAAGGCCGCCTACTTGAACCTCGCCTATAGGAACGGCAGTGCGTTTGCAGCCGTGGCTGCGATGAACCGAGCCATCACAGAAGACCCCCAGACACTGGCCGACCATTCAAATCGAGACCGGGCGCACGAGAGGATTGAGGTCTGCCTGCTCGCCGAGACTTTCGACCGACTTTCGATGACGTCGCCGACTAGGCGAGATGACGCCGACCCAGAAGGATTCTTCGTAAGAGGCTATGTGGAGGCATTTGCCAAAGAGTTCGGAGACTCGCCGGATGTCCAAGCAATTGGCGAGGTCAGGGCGGGTTGGATCGCTGAGGACACGGCCAGCATGCTTCTTGATCCGGAAGCTTCGGGCAGACGGATTGACGAGCTAGTTGGGATAATCGACCTCATCAACTACAGCCCAGCCGGCGCCTAGGTGGCCGCGTGGGTGTGGTTGGATACGGCCTTCTGCCGTTGAACGGCAAGATTGGTCAGATCTTGGAGAATGCGTGGTGGTAGTAGGGGCCATAGTTCTGATTGTCGTGGTTGCTGCACTTGCTTACGTTGGCGTTGCAGCCCTGTGGGAGCACAATGCGGAGCGAGCCTTGCATTGCAGCAGATGCGGGCGCAGCGGGCCCTTCCCCGAACGCGTAGTGATGGCTCGGCGGCGTGGGCACCCAGCTCAATGTCCGGATTGCGGAACCCCGCTTGCTCGCCGGGAAGCAAGTAGGTCTGACTGGTCAGACATATAGGTTCCCGACACCTCATTCTGAGGAAACCCCTGGTGGGTATCGTTTGCTGACCGCAGATGACCTAAGGACCGCAGCTCAGCTCAAGCTGCTGTCCTGCTTGCCTCCGCCCGAGAGATCCAGGTGAGGCGATTGTCGATCGGTTTGAGGTCGAGAGGATCCAGTCCTTCTTGCGCAAGGGCTCCATTGATGGTGGTGAGAGAGGAGCGTTGCAACCTGAAGGTCTCGTACACCCTTGTAAGTCGCATGCTGGGAGGAAGAGCGCTTACGAGCTCAGCCTCGTGGACACGTTCCCAGAGCGAGTGCTCTCGGGCCCGGTCGAGGAAGTTGCCGCTGCGGAAGCGGTGACACGGGAGCCGGCAGCTGAGAAGTTCCGCTGCGGCGGCTGGCACGCTTAGGAGTTGTCTGATGTCGGCATCAGAAAAAGATCGTCCCAGCTGGCCGAGATACATGCGTGGCTTGGCACCGCCACCTTGGGACGTGCTGTTTGGCCTGGGATTTGCTTTCCGACGAGCGCTGGCCCGATCAAAGGCTTCGTTTGTTGCTAGACCAGCGTCGGCTCCGTCTATCCCTAGTCCGCGCAACGCGGGTGTAAGTGCACCTGCGTGGCCAGCGATTACCTTGAATCCCTTGCTGGCCGCGTACAAGTACACATCAACAATGGCCTCCAACTTGGAGGGTCCATCCTTGGTCGGATTGATGGGCGACAGCTGTAGGTAGATCGCTGAAACGAAGTGCGGAATCTCGTCGATGAGTGCCATGGCTTGCTCGATCCCTTTCGTGTGCCCACCTAGGAACAGCACGTAGGGCCGGGCAGGAAGATCGATGTCCTCAGCGGCTACTTGGCAGATCAACTCATAGGCGGATCGGAGATCCTCGTTGCTCTCCTCGGGCATCCACCCGGAGAGCAGATAGGCACCGGCCCCTAGGGCTGCCTGTGCTCGGAGACTGTCCAAGACCAATTCGCGACACTTGCGTTTGTCTGTCAGGCTCACAGGTCCGTCGGGGGCCCAACTCGCGTGGACAAGCTTGTTGATATCCCCTGTCACTTCGTATCTGTATCGCCAACCGGACGTGTCGACGACTAGGTTCGTCCCATTGGCCTTGAGAGTGTCGAGGAGCTCAGGCTTGTCTTCTGCCCATGCTCCGTCAACGATTGCCCATGGCAGATCTAGGGTGAGTTCGGTGAAGAGGTCGGCGGGGCCGATGCAGCGGTCGACGGCCTTGTAGTTGTCCCTGCCGATCCTCGGGATGAAGCCATGTCCGAATTCAAGTTCCATAAGATTGTCCTAGACGTTTTCCTGACGTATAGTATGTCATAGTCGCGACGTAATCATACACAAAAGGACGACGAACGTAGATGACCACCCTCACATCTCTCTTGGATCACCTCTACGAAGGAGATGTGGTTGATACCGCTGATCTGGCTCGGGTCAGTGAAACCAACCCACGGAGCGTGTCTCGATGGCGGTCTCAGGAGACGACTCCTAGGCGGGAGTCTGAGGAGCGTTTGCTTGAGTTGCGGGCTGTGGTTGATCTAGCTCGCACAGTCATGAGTGATGACGCAGCAAGATTCTGGCTGCGCTCGCCCAACCGCAACCTCGGCTATGAGAAGCCGCTCGATCTCATAGCAGAAGGCGCATATCAGCGGGTTGTCGACCTGCTGTTAGCACTGGCGGAGGGCGTCACTACTTGAGATGGCAAGCATTGACCCAAAAGCGGTGGCCCGCGCGTCGGAGCGGTCGCTCTCAGTTGTGGGGTTTCGGAACCAGGCAAGAGGCTTCAACAACCCCCTGAGCGGTGAAGGTGCGAGGCGATTTGGAGGGCGATATAACCCCCCGCAGAGCTTTCCCGTCGTTTATCTCTGCACGACGCCTGAATGCGCGGCCGCTGAACTCATTCGGCAAGCAGGAGCAGAAAGCCTTGCGGTAGAGGATCTTCTTCCCCGTGAGTTTTGGCGGATCGAAGGCGAGCTGGACAAGGTTCTCGATCTCTTGGACGACTCCACGCTCAGAAAGATCGGCGTCGACCGAGACGACCTCATTCGTGATGACCTGACTCTTACACGCCAGATCGGCGAAGCCGCCTATGAACATCAGTTCCAAGCCATACTCGCCCCGTCGGCAACTGGCGTGGATCAAGTGCTTGCCATCTTCAATGAAAATCTCGCTGGAGCAGTTCTCGATCCAACGCTGATCGGAGAATGGCAGGAGCCCGGTCAACTCCCGTTCTGACCTGCTCGGCTCACCACTCGCCAACGCCGACTGGTGCATCTGGTGACGACGTTGACTCGGATGTTGCCAGAGCCCCGCCTTGAGAAACCCCTAGTGGGTTTTGGCGTGTTGGCAAGAGGCTCTTGACCAACAGGTCACACATCGCTGAGCGCAGTAGCTGGTAGATGTAGAGCATGGACACGATCACACAGACGTTGGAATCGCAGATTCTGTGGCAGACACCAGTGAAGCTGATAGTCACGGTGGCCTTCTACGCCTTTGCTGCAAAGCTGCTCGCAGTAATAGTTCGCAGAGCACTGTTGGCCACTATCGGAACTCGGAAGTGGTTCAAGGGCTACGGAGTGTACGACATAGCCCCTTATATGCCAGGCAATACGAAAATCGGAATATGGCTGGACAAGAAGGCGGATGACAAATACGAGAAAGATCGCGATGCGGGGAATATCTCAGAAGGCGCACGGCGAAGGAATCTCTGGTCGTTGCTATTCGGTGGATTGACCATCGCACACGTCTGGCTCGTCAAGGAGAACGAGGAATGAGTTCCCCACCTCTCTCCTCCCCATTGCCCTTATGAAGATCTGGGGCCTCGCACCAGCATCTACATGGCACCATGGATTGATGGGTCCCCTTCGCTACTGAGGAGATGCTGGGTGATTGAGCAGACCTTCCATCCATCCGGAAGGCGCACGAATCCGAATTCATACGTTCCCCACGTGTGAAAGTACCGATCGCCGTCTCGCTCGAATCTGTAGATCTGAAAGTTGCATGACGCCGATGATCGATCGTCGGACCCAGTCGAGATCACGAGGTTGCTGTGATTGTGCTGCATCACCAGATCGCCCAGATCGCGCCGCCTCTGCACGACGTACTCGTCGGCAGGAATGCGAGACGGTTCCGTGCCGCGGAAAGACGAATAGTCAACGAAGACTTCGTCATCCAGGCACGCGCGCATAGCCGCCCAATCGTGGCGGTCGAAGGCCTGCTGAAAGCGACAGATCAAATCTGAAATCTGCTGATGCAAGACGAGGCCTCCCGGGACAAGCGGATCCCCCCTCAAAGGCTGATCCAACGCACGACTACATAGCTAGTCGTATTGCCCATAGAGGTTGTGGGCGCGTTCAGCGGGTGTTGGCTGTGGACTGGTCACGGGGGAGGAAACGTTGTGGCGAATCGGCGGGCGGTGGTTTCGTCTCCAGCGATGGCCAGGTCTGCGACATCCACCCGGCCCAACAGCAGCCCCAGTAGATCGGCTTTCGGCCCCGAGATGGTTGCGTCGGCTTGGTAGGCCTTGCCGGGAGAAGCCGATACCACGCCTTGGGACACTGCCACATTGAACGATGGGCCGTCGGTGGCCACGAGGTTCCATGAGCCCGATGGGGCTTGGCTGGGGGTGTGGCGTCGTGGGAGCCAGGCGATCCTCATGGGGAGTGCGGCGTCGATGAACGGATCGCTCCAATCGCAGAGGCCGAGGTCGAGGTCGGTTCCATGCACTTCGACCTCGGTCAACCTCAAGATCGCCAGCTGCAAAAGGGTGATCGGCCCGATGTCGGGGTTGTCGGCGGGTTCGCAGACGGTTGTGCCATCCCACGCCTCAGGGGGGATCTGGGCCCACAACTCGTCGAGAGCCGCGCTGGCCTCGATAAGCGACTACACCACATCGGCTGGGCTCTCTTGAGGGCCAGGATGAAGCGTGGACGGCCTCTGCGCCGATACCCCGCCCGGATAGAAGGCGGTCGGTTGTCCAGCCAGGGCGTCGCTGGTCATCCGATGGCTGGCCTGAGCCCCATACCGGAGATGACAGACGATGTTGAGCCGGCTCCATCCCGGCAGTTGGGAGTCAGCCGAAACGATGTCGGGCTCAACTGCTTCAAGCACCCCGGCCAACTCCCGGTGCCTCGACGCAACCGCCTCGGCAATGCCAACGCCGCCGATCACTGCTACGGCTTGACCACCGCGTCGTCCAGTCGCTGGTGCACCATGGACATTGCGGTTAGGGCATCGACGAGTTCGGTGTCGGTGACATCGCGATGCAGCTTGGGATCATGGGCAGTGGGGTTGCGGTAGAGGCCGAGCAGTCCCTTGGTGAGGTTGGCGAAGCCTGATTGCTCGCTGTGGTCGGTTGCTGTGAGCCCATCATTTATGGCCAAGACCGGACCACTGGCGTTGGTCAAGGTGTCATCGACCAGAGCTGCGCCGTCGTTTGTGAGACCTGTTAGAGCCCTGATGCGGTCGGGAATGCTCTTGGCAGCCTCCAACAGAGCATGAAAGTTGTTCTTCTGGAGCAATTCGAGCGTGCAGTACCGCATGAGATCCGGATGGGTGTTCCGCCGGCGGAGTTCGGTCAGAATGGTGCCTGCATGCTCCGCTGCTTGGTTCAAGGTGGTGGCCTTGCCTGCCTTTGCCCTGCCGACCTTGCCCTCATCGGTAATGCGAAGGCCGGCGTGGATGAGTACTTCATCGAGTTCGCTTTGGAGGCGGGCGAATTCGGCCGGCTCGTTGCGAAAGCGAACGGGGGCCATAGCCGAAGCGATGAATGCCACCACGCAGTTGCCGACCCTGTCTCGATTTTGACGAGCGGCCAATGCGTTGAACAGACGCTTCCTCTTGTTCATTCCAGGAGCCACATCACGGACCTTTGCCCGGCCCAGGTGAGTGTCAATCTCACTGCCGGTCAGCCCACCTGCTGTGGCTCCTAGGACGTCGGCGATGCCCTCAAGTACATCGGCGGAGAAAGTCGGGATGGAGTCTTCGGACACCTCAAGATCATATGGATCGAGTGCTGGCAGTTTGCCCCCACTTTCGGGTGTGCCTGAGGTCTGATCCTCACTCCTCGAAGACTCGTCAACAGCCTTCGGCCGCCAGTGGGTTGATACGTGCCAGCAACCTTGGCCTGTTCATCAGCTCCATCATCGGCCTCGGCCGAGCCGCCGCCAATCAAACCTCCTCCACCCTCCTCGACGACAGGCGCCACACCCGTAATCGGTCCGAATCCGTCGTTTCCCTCAAATTACCCTGTTGTAATTGTCATAGCCTCCCGATACCCTCGCGCGCCATGAAAGACAAGATCCTCATCGTCTTTGCGCTGGCAGTCGGGATCCCAATGCTCTTCGGCAACTTCTGGTTTGTCGCCGTGACTGGATCCATCGTTGAAGCAACCGTAAATCCCCTATTGGACATGTTCCTAGACTCAATCGGGCCCGACTAAAACTCCAGGTCAACACCGGTACACACCGCCTAGAGCCCCGTGGGTCCAGTTCCTAGTGGGGTTCGCAAACTAGCCCTAGGCCTTCTCAGGCAGTGTCTTTCGAAGCCGACTCATTCGAGGTTCTAGACAGGCCTTAGCTCCCGACATCGTGACCAACTGTCACAGGTGCTCGTTAAAGTCGAACGTCAGCGTCAATATTGGAGATTCAAGATGGCAACCGCCCACAAGGACGATTACCCAAAGCAAGACTTGGAGCAGGCACTCCGTATCCCTCGTCTGATCCTGGAGCAGAACGCCGGAAAGCCCTGCAGCCGAGAGGAGGTGGCTGCATTCGCTGGCGTCGCCCTCACGGGGAGGTTCAAATCCGAGATCACATCTTGCAAGCGGTATGGCCTTCTTGAGGAGGATGTCGAACTAACGGTTTCGGGCCGGGCACGTGCCATCCTCAGGCCTCAGTCGAATCAGGCCGATATGTCGGCAAGGCGCGACGCAATCCGAGCGGCACCGGTCATAGGTGACATCTACGACTACTACAAGAGTGAGAATCTCCCTGACGACCAGTTCTTTCGCAACGCACTGATCGAGCGGTTTGGCATTCGCGAGGAAAGAGTGCCCGATGTTACGAGGGTCCTCATGAAGTCACTTGAATATGCAGGCCTTCTTGAGAAACATGAGGATCACGTTCGGGTGCTTGATCCATCAGGAGGGGGCGAACGCGACGCCGAAGTCGCCGTGGACCGCGAAAGAGCATCGGAAGAAGATCACCACGAAGAAGAGGATGAACGTTCGACGTGCTTTGTCGTACAGCCCTTCGCTGAACCATATGGCGGGTACTTCAGCCTCATCTATGAGCCAGCGATCGAAGGTGCAGGTCTCCAGGCTATGCGAGCGGATGCAGAGATCTTCGGAACCGGGAAGATCATGGATCAGATTTTCGCGGGAATTCGAGAAGCGACAGTGTTGGTTGCTGAGCTCACAACAAGGAATCCAAACGTCCTCTACGAACTTGGCCTGGCACACGCCCTACAAAAGCCCGTAGTGCTGGTCTCAAACAACGAAGGTGACGTGCCATTTGACCTCAGCCACATTCGAGTGATCTATTACGACACAAGCGATCCGTTTTGGGGTGAGAAGCTGAAGGGCAAGATCACTGATCACCTGAAGTTGGCCCTTGAACATCCAGACGAGATCACCTTTGATCCAACTGGTTCGGGCTAGATGCTGTTCAACAATGGGGCAAGGACGGCTGGCCGTAGTGCCATGAGAGACAGAATTCACGGGTGTTTCGAGCGGGGGCACGGTCGGTGAGCGCATTCACGCCCTACGTGAGCGAGCAGCTCAAGGCGTACGTCTATCTGTTGATCGATCCGCGCGACGGAGAGGTCTTCTATGTGGGCAAGGGAAACGGGAACCGGGTGTTCGCCCACGCCCAAGATGCCCTTGGCGACGAGGAGGCGGCGAGCGACAAGCTGGATCGGATCAGGGAGATCCATGGCGCAGGCCAACAAGTCGAACATCAGCTGCTGCGGTTCGGGCTCACCGACCGAACGGCATTCGAGGTCGAAGCAGCGGCAATTCAGCTGCTGGGCATGGACGAGCTCACCAACAAGGTCGAGGGACATCACGTTTGGCGGCGGGGCCGAATGACCACTGATGTCGCAATATCGCTCTTTGATGCTCCCTAAGCGCCTGAGATCAAAGAGCGGGTGATCCTGTTTCGGATTCCCCGGCTCTGGTCACCGGAGATGTCCGCCGAGGAACTGTACGAGACAACGCAAGGCTGGTGGACGCTTGGGGCCCGCCGCAAAGGCGCCGACTACGCCTTTGCCGTCAACCGGGGTGTCATCCGCGAGGTGTATCGGATTGACAGCTGGCGACAGCGACAGCCAGGCGACCGGGACTGGGAACAAGACATCGGCAAATCCCGCAAGCGGTGGGGCTTCAGCGGCGAGGTTGCCGATGAGCTCGCGCACTACCGCAACACCAGCATGCGCCACCTCTTCAAACAGGGCGAGTCCTCACCCTTCAAGTACGTGAACTGCTGAGATTGAGCTTCGCCTAGCTGTAGTGCCCATAGAGGTTGTGGACGCGTGAGCCAGGTGTTGTCTGTCAAATGGTCACGGCGGTGGAAAAGTCGTGGCGAATCGGCGTGCGGTGGTTTCGTCTCCGGCGATGGTCAGGTCTGCGACATCCACGCGGCCCAACAGCAGCCCTAGTAGATCGGCTTTCGGCCCCGAGATGGTTGCTTCGACTTGGCAGGCCTTGCCGGGAGAAGCCGATACCACGCCTTGGGACACTGCCACGTTGAACTATGGGCCGTCGGTGGCCACCAGGTTCCATGAGCCCGATGGGGCTTGGCCGGGGGTGTGGCGTCGTGGGAGCCAGGCGATCCTCATGGGGAGTGCGGCGTCGATGAACGGATCGCTCCAACCGGAGAGGCCAAGTTGGAAGTTGCGTTCTGTATAGAATTCTGTACAATTCTCCAATAGCCAAGCCCGACGACTGCGGGAGACTCCCATGACCCCACTTACCGAGGCCCGCAGCCGCCTCAGCGAAATTGTTGACGATGTTGCTTCGACTGGCTCGACGATCGAGATCTCTCGTCACGGGCGGCCTGTAGCTGTGGTCATGAGCTACGAAGAGTATGAGTCGCTACTGGAAACGCTGAACATCCTCGCCGATGACGCGACCATGGACGCCATCGCTGAAGCCGAGCGAGAAATCGCTTCAGGCGATCTAGTCGAACTCGACTGAGGGCCTCGTGGCAAAGTTGGCGCGCCGCGCCGAGAAGGATCTCAACGACCTGCCTGAGGCGCTGGCGGTCAAGGCAAAGGAGATCATCCGGCGTCTCGACCATGAGCCTCACCTAGGCAAGAAACTGTCGGGGCCCCTTCAAGGCAAGCGTTCTACCCGCCTTGGGCGGTCGCATCGAATCATCTACACGGCAAGCGAAGGCCAGGTCATCGTGCTGACGATTTCACACAGAAGGGACGCCTACCGCTGATGCTGGAAGTGGTCACCGGAGATGTCCGCCGAGGAACTGTACGAGACAACGCAAGGCTGGTGGACGCTTGGGGCCCCGCCGCAACGGCGCCGACTACGCTTTTGTCGTCAACCGGGGAGTCATCCGCGAGGTGTATCGGATTGGCGAGTCCTCACCCTTCAAGTACGTGAACTGCTGAGCTCGGCCTTGCCTTAGCTGGGCGAGGCAGGTCGCCGATCTTCTGCTTTCCTTCTGCGCAATCTGCCCAAAATGCCCCACGAGTCAGGAATGAGGCCCCGGTTCACGGTGATTGACGGCAGCACCTTAGGCATACGGACTTCGTTCTCGTTGTGGTCGCTGCCCTGGGGTTCGGTGCTCATGTGATCAGGCTATCTGCAAGAGCCAATATATTCGATGCCCTCCGATAAGCCCAGAACCCCACCACTTGATGGGATATCCCATCGAGCCGCCTATCGTGTTCCTGCATGGCCGACAAGCAGATCTATGTGATTGCTGGCCCTAACGGTGCGGGAAAGACCACGTTTGCGATGAGGTATCTGCAAGGCGAAATACCTGGCCTGCACTTCGTCAACGCCGACCTCATAGCTGCTGGGTTGTCACCGCTTGATCGCGGAACAGGGGTGGAAGCTGTAGCCGGCCGGCTAATGCTGGCCGAAATCAACCGTCTGGCTGCCCAAGGGCACAGCTTTGCCTTCGAGACCACCCTGGCGGGCCGCAGCTACTTGAGGCGTATCGACCGGTGGCGACGTGACGGCTATCGGGTGGTGCTGGTGTATCTGAGTCTTGGGAGCCCCGAGGATGCTGTGCGGCGGGTAGCGGAGCGGGTGAGACAGGGTGGCCATTCAGTGCCTGAAGATGTGATTCGCAGGCGTTTCGACGCTGGACTGCGGAATTTGCGCGAGCACTACATTGGTAGGGTTGATGAGTGGAGAGTGTTGGACAACTCCGGACCGGTGCCGCTGCTTGTCGAACAAGGCGTGAATCATGACTGAGCCGAGCGATATCCACCAGAAGGACTCTGGCAACCATCCCCCTATCCTGCGCGGCGAAGAGTTGACCGAATCCATCTTGCGGTCGCTGAGGCTGGCCGCCAAGGACGCGCACCTATTGGCATATCAAACCGGCACGGGGGTGGTGACGCGGCGCAATGGCAAGGTACAGCTCGTGCCTCCCGACCCGGCCATGTACGAAGACCTCATTCCGCCTCCCTTCCAAGCCAGCGACTAGGGGCATTCAGCAAGGCTCGAGGGCGTATCCGCCTGGCAATCGAGTAGACGGGACAACGGCAAGTCGTTCTCGGTTGGCAGGCAACTGGGAATATCGTTTGTCTCATGCTGTCGCCCCATGTGGTCGAACTCGAGGTTCAAGAGCCGTACAAGCTCTGGCTCCGGTTCGATGACGGCATCACCGGCATAGTCGATTTGTCGGATAGCGCGGCGCTTGTCGGCGTCTTCGCTGCATGGACCGACCAGGACTTCTGGCGCTCTGCCCATATCGTGGCCGATTCCGGCGCGGTGGCGTGGGGCGATGGCACTGAAGTCGACGTCTGTCCGCTAAGCCTCTATCTCGACGTCACTGGCCAATCCTTCGACGAACTGTCCTCCGAAGACCTCTCAGCCATCGCTGACTAGCCGGCAGTGCCCGAGCCTTCGCCTGGAGCTGAACCTACTTCACAATCTGCGGGCTGAGATGCTCCCAAACTGTAGGCTGTCCACTCAATAAGTTGTTGGCTATAATCTCGATAAATTGTAGGATGAATCGCTAGCAAACTGTAGGATAGCAGGAATTGACCAGCTAGAAGGAGCGCCCGTGTCCACAACGCTCACCCCCAGCGGCTACATCCCACGAGTCAGCGACACCGCGATCCAAGAATTGCTCGACGCCATGCCGGCAATAGTGATCGAAGGCCCCAAAGGGTGCGGCAAAACATGGAGTGGGCGCAGATTCTGTCAAAGCGAGGTGCTGTTCGATCAGGATCTCAACGCTCGGCAGTCGGTGTCATCGACGCCAGGGTTCATCTTGGAGGGCAGCGAGCCGCGTCTGCTGGACGAATGGCAGCTCGCAGATGAAGTCTGGAACCAGGTGCGCCGTGCCTGCGACGAGGGGCACGACACAGGCCGATTCATCCTTACCGGCTCCGCATTACCACCCGACGACATCACCAGGCACTCCGGTGCTGGGCGGATCGGACGCGTGCGGATGCGCACAATGTCATTGCTCGAGAGCGGCGAGAGCACCGGGGAAGCATCCCTGCGGACACTGCTCAACGGCGAGCCAATGGCCACCCACCGGCCCGATGCCACTTTCAGAGACATCGTGGATGCGGTATGCCGGGGTGGCTGGCCCCGGCACCTCAACAAGCCGGTCAAAGAAGCCCAACTCCTTCTTCGCAACTATCTCAACGAGATTGCTCGCACCGACATCTCCGCAGTAGACGGGATAGCACGCGATCCCCAAGGCGTCCAAAGGCTCATGGCGTCCATCAGCCGCAACATCGCCACTACGGCGTCGTTTTCAAAACTGGCAGCGGAAGCCTCAGGAGACAGGAATCTGAATAGAACGACCGCCACGGAGTACCTGCGATCACTGGAACGCCTATTCGTCGTTGAAGACTTGCTCAATTGGGTTACCCACCTGAGGTCGCGGGCCCGGTTGCGAAGCTCACCCAAACGCCACTTTGTCGATCCTTCGCTGGCCGCAGCCGCCCTCGGAGCCACACCCGACCGGCTCATGAGAGAATTGGACGCATTCGGATTCTTGTTCGAGTCGCTAGTGGTGCGCGACCTTCGCATCTACGGGCAGGCCAACGATGCTGACGTCTATCACTACCGCGACAGCGACAACCTGGAGGCCGACGCCATCGTCGAGGCCCGCGACGGACGGTGGATCGCGGTCGAGGCCAAGCTGGGCGGCCAGCAGTGGATTGAGGAAGCCGCTCAGTCCTTGCTCCGCCTGAAGGAGAAGGTGGACACCAACCGAGTGGGCGAACCCTCCAAGCTGCTCATCATCACCGCCACCGGCTACGGCTACGACCGACCCGACGGCACCACCGTCCTCCCTATAACCGCCCTCGGCCCCTAGTCACCCTGTACGGTGCAAGCCCGAGGTGTGCCCGAGTGCGCTGCGTGGCGGTGCTATTCGGCTCGTCTTCCTGCGCTGCGCATCAGCTGGATGAGTTCGGCTGGGTCGTATGGTGCCGGGGGGCCAGGAATGTAGGTGACGGCTTCGATGAGGCCGGGGTAGGCGAAGGCGCCGTGGGTCTCGTACGTCGACCATAGGACTGGGGAGCGGCGATCGATGCCGACGTCGATGCCTTGGAACGGTGCGAAGCCCATCAGCATCTCGACTCCGTCGAGGGACGCCTGCGGTTGGCTGTCCACGCTTATGATGAAGCTCCAGGTGTAGGGCTCGCCACAACGAGCGGCGATGTGGATCTGGTGGCGGCCCGGGTCCAAGAGGTTCGCAGCGACGGTCTTTTCGATGCCGTACTCGTTGTACCCGAAATGCACGATGCCATGTTCGATGTACACCACGTATCCGCCTCCCTGGTCGCCGTGGGCGACGAGGACACCGTCGGCGTCATGGTGCACGATGTCGATCTCGATGTCGAAGTCCCGGAGGGCGACGAGCTTCTGGGAGCGGTAGCGCTCGAGTGACGGTGTGCCCGCCAGGAGACGGACGGGTTCGTTGAGCGAGGCTTCATCGGGACGGCGCAAAACTTGGAGAAGCCCGAGGCCGTCGTCGAGCGGGAACACCTGGTTGTTCCAGGCGGTGCGTTCCCAGGCATCGGCGAGTTCCGCGACGACTTCTGGGTGCTGGGCGGCCACGTCGTTCACCTCGGTGGGGTCGGTGGTGATGTCGTAGAGCTCCCACTCTGTGTCGTCATAGGCTGCCCCCCGCTGGTGGAGCGTGACGAGTTTCCATCCATTGCGGTAGAAGCTTCGATTTCCGAAGCACTCCGAGTATTGCTCCGGGTGGGTGCTTTCGGTGGCTCCATGGGTGATGGCGGGGGCGAAGCTGGCGCCGTCGAGGTCGTTTGGCGTCTCCACCTGGGCGATTTCGAGGATTGTCGGGAGGAGGTCGGTGACGTACTGATACTGGCGATGGATCGTGCCGGCGCGGTCGGGTCCGATGCCCTTGGGCCACGAAACGATCATGGGCACCCGCACGCCGCCGGCGTGGGTAGAGGACTTGTAGAGCCGAAACGGCGTGTTCGATGCCATTCCCCATCCGCGGGGGTAGTGCACCATCGCTCGAGGACCGCCGATGAGATCGGGATCGCGCTCGACGTCGAAGTCGCGTCCGAACCCTGCTGGGTTTCCGAATTGCCGGTAGTAGCTCCGCGTCCCCTGGGCCCCGCCCTCGCGGGTCGCGCCGTTGTCGGAGGTGAACAAGACGACCGTGTTGTCCAGATCGCCCAGCGCCTCGACCGCAGCCAACAGGCGGCCCAGGTTCTGGTCGACGTTGTCGACCATCGCGGCGTAGACCTCCATGTACCTCGCGAACCTACTTTGAGCCTCAGCGGGGAGGCTGGCCCAAGCCTCCACCTCGTAGCCAGGCTCGCTGTTGCGGGGCGGCAGCGCCGTGCCCTTGTCGAACAAGCCCAGCTCGATCTGATTGGCGAACCGGCGCGCTCGGACCTCGTCCCACCCTTGCTGGTAGCGGCCCCGATGCGTGGCGATGTCGTTCGCCTTGGCCTGGAGCGGTCCGTGGACCGCCCCGTGGGCCAGGTACAAGAAGAAAGGGCGGGTCGAGTCGTGGGATCGCAGCGACTTGAGATAGGAGATCGCCTCGTCGGTGATGTCGTCGGTGAAGTAGTAGCCGTCGGGGTAGGTGTCGATGGCCACCGGTGAGTTGTCGCGCACGAGCCGATGGGGATGGTGCAGGTTGGTCCAGCCCTCCAGCACGCCGTAGAACCGGTCGTAGCCCACCTGAAGCGGCCACGAATCACGGGGTGCGCCGTCGTGCATCGCCCCGTCGCGAGTCAAGTGCCACTTGCCGACGGCGAAGGTGGCGTACCCCGCGTTGCGAAGGAGCCGGGGGAGCGTGTCGATCGAGGGATCGATCTCCATCGTCCAACCCGGAAAACCCGGGTCGAAGTTGGCGACTGCGGCGAACCCGGCCCGGTGCGGGTTCATCCCGGTGTGGATGGAGGCGCGAGACGGTGAGCACAGCGGGGCGGTGTGATAGTTCGTGAAGCGCAGGCCCCCGGCGCTGAGGCGGTCGAGGGTGGGGGTGGAGATCTCCGAGCCGTAGGGGCCGATGTCGGAGAAGCCGAGATCGTCCAGCAAGACGACGATGATGTTGGGGCTGCCCTGGGCGGGCCGAACCGGTTCGGGCCACCACGGGGTCGAGTCGCCGGCGAGACGGGAGATGTGGCCGCCGAAGGGCTGCGGCTGGTCCCGATGGTCGTCGTTCATGCTCGTGTTGTTGTGTGCTCCGGGTTGCTCACGGACTCCGGGTGCCAACCACCGCAGCACCCGACCCGTCCACCGTCACCGACTCGAAGCCGGTCGGGCCGACGAACGAAGTGCCGTCGAGCGTGATGCGCTCCATGACACGCCGATGGCCCGGCGGCACATCCGCCGGCGCAATGTGGGCCGTTGCCCGGTTGTCCCAGAACGCGATGCTGCCCGGGCGCCAGCGGAACCGAACCGTGAACTCTCGGCTGCACAGGTGTTCGTTGAGCATTTCGAGCAGGTGGCCGCTCTCTTGGCGTGAGAGCTCGACGATGTGGCTCGTGTAGTCGGGGTTCACGTACAGCTGGCGCTCGCCAGTTTCGGGGTGCAGGGTCACCACGGGGTGCCGGGCTCGGAGAGGAGTGGCCATGAACTCGCGGGCGAGCTTGTTCGGTTCCCCCCGCACGACGTGCAAGACGTTGTGGTGGACCGCGGTCAGACCGTCGATGAGCTCACGGATGGGGGCAGACAGCGCCGCGTACGCCGCCGCGAGATTCGTCCATTCGGTATCGGCACCGTACGGCGGCAAGGAGACGGCGCGAAGAATCGAACCCATCGGCGGCGCGGCCATGTACGACAGGTCGTTGTGCCAGCGGTGCTCGATCTCGTTGGCGCCTAGGTCGTCGCTGTGGTTTTCCTTTTCGATCATCACGATCTCCGGATGCTCCGGGAACCGCGGTGCCAGCGTGGGATGGCCAGGGCACACCGACCCGAAGTTGCGGCCAAGCGCCACGTGCTCGTCTCGGGTGAGTTCCTGATCCCGGAAGAACACCACCTTCCACTGCAACAGAGCGGCGCGGATGGCGTGAGCAGTGGAGTCGTCCATCGGTTCGCGGAGATCGACGCCGTGAATCTCCGCACCGGTGTGCTGAGACATCGGCAGAACCTCGAGCCGGTCGCCGGCATCGATCTTTCCCTGGGCTTTATTGATCACCTTCATGCAGGGTTGCGTCCCGTAGCAGTAGCCGTCGTGACAAGCAACTAGCTTATTCTCATCGATGCCTGCGTGACGCTCCTGACCACCCCTTGACCCATCGAGCCACCCGGAGAACACACCCATGGCCCATCCCACCATCGAACAGATCGCAGAGCTTGGGCCCTACCTGGCCGACCACTCGAGCCAAGCCGATGCACTCGGACGGCTACCCGACGAAACGGGCAAGTTGCTGAAGGAGACCGGAGTCATTCGGATGTTGCAGCCGCGGGACTTCGGAGGCCTGGAGGCCGACCCCCGCGACTTCCTCAACGCCGTGATGGACGTGGGGAACCACTGCCCCTCGGCGGGCTGGATCGCTGGTGTGGTGGGCGTTCACCCCTGGGAGCTGGCCCTCAATGACACCCGGCTACAAGAGGAGGTCTGGGGTGAAGACCCCGACACATGGGTCGCATCGCCGTACGCACCCTCGGGCGTCGCCACGCCAACCGACGGCGGCTTCATCGTCAATGGCCGCTGGTCGTTCTCCTCGGGCACCGATCTCTGCGACTGGATCGTGCTGGGCGCGATGGTCAAGGAGGCCTCCGCCGGACCCGACGACCCGCCGATCGGCAGCCTCCACGTCATGTTGCCCCGCGCCGACTACGAGATCGTCGAGGATTCGTGGAACGTGATTGGGCTCGAGGGGACCGGGAGCAAGGACGTCATCGTCGATGGCTCGTTCGTGCCCGACTATCGCACACTCGATGTGCGCAAGCTCCTCGACGGTCGCGCCGCCAAGGAGTCGGTCCGCAGCGGCGATCCCCTGTTCAACGTGCCGTGGTCAGCCGTGTTCCCCGGTGGGGTGGCAGCCGGCCTGATCGGAATCGCCGAGGGCGTGCTCCAGCGAGGCATTGAGTACCAGGCGGGGCGGGTCTCCAACCTCGGTGTCGTGCAGGCCGACGACCCCCTTTCTCGGCAGGTGCTCGCCGAGGCGGCCGCCGACATCGCCAGCGCTCGCATTCAGCTGGTCCACAACATCGGCGAGGCATACGACGCGGTTCGAGCCGGCCACACGATTGGGATCGACCAGCGGGTAGCGCTTCGGCGCGATCAGGTCCGGGCGGCGTGGCGGGCCGCGGCGGCAGCCAACACCGTTTATGACATCTGCGGTGGGAACTCAATCCGTCTCGACAAGCCGGTGCAGCGCTTCTGGCGGGGCATGCACGCCGGACTCCATCACGGCATATTCGTCCGAGGCCCGCTGCTCGACCTCGCCGGAGGGGTTCTGATGGGCCTGCCTCCCTCCGGCCCGTCAGCGGTCACCGTCTGAGCGCAGTGGTTATCGGCCCATGAGCGAAACAACGACACCCATCACCGAAGAGGACACCAGCCGAACGCTGCGCGTCGATCACGGTGTCCTGCACTATCACGAGGTGGGCCATGGTCCGCCGCTGGTCATGCTGCACGGCTCGGGCCCGGGGGCCACCGGCTGGGCGAACTTCGGCGAGAACCTCGCGGCATTCGCCCCCCACTTCCGCTGCCTCGTGCTGGATCTGCCGGGCTTCGGTGGCAGCTATGCCCCGCCCACCAATCTGGTACTGCACGGGGCCGAGGCCGTTACCGCCTTCGTTGACGGGCTCGGCCTGGATGCGTTCTCGCTGCTCGGCAATTCACTCGGGGGGAAGTTCGCCGCCCAGGTGGCGGCGGCTCGGCCCGATCAGGTGCGGCGGCTGGCGACCATCGGCGGGGTCGGACTTCCGCTGCTCAGCCCGTTGCCGTCGGAAGGCATCAGTCGCCTCGTCGACTTCGTTGAGAACCCCACCCGCGAGCTGCTCATCGCCTGGATGCGATCGATGGTCTTTGACCCCGCCACCCTCACCGAGGAGTTGATCGACCGTCGCTGGGAGGCGGCAACCGAGCCCGAGGCGCTCGCCAATATCCGCCAGATCTACAGCCGGGAAAAGCTGTCGTTCCTACGCGACGTCATGCTCGACAACACCAACGAGTTCGTGACTCTGCGCGGGATCCAGGCGCCGACGCTGGTCACCTGGGGGCGAGACGACCGGGTCACGCCCCTTGACGGGTTGATCCCGGCAATGCGCCTGATTCGGCGCTGCGAAGTCCACATCTTCCCGAACTGCGGGCACTGGTCGATGATCGAGCGCAAGGACGAGTTCGAGCGGGTCGTGATCGAGTTCCTCACCCGCGATGAGCCGGAGACCACCCCTTGAGCACACGAAGGTAGCCAACCATGTCCGTCCTGTCCCTGGGATACGTCCGGCTCGTTAGTCCACACCTGGACGAGTGGCGCAGGTTCGCTGCCGACGTGCTCGGCTTCATGCCCGCGCCCGGCCCCGACGCGGCCGCGGCCTATTTCCGATGGGACAACTACCCCTACCGCCTGGTCGTCGCCGCAGCTGACACCGCGGGAGTCGACGCCATCGGCTTCGAAGTCATCAACGACGCCGACCTGCACGCACAGGTCTCTCGCCTCGAACAGGCGGGTGTCGACGTGAGAGTGGGCTCCGACGAAGAGGCCGCCGCCCGTCTCGTGACCGGTTACGCCTCCTTCGAAGATCCCGCCGGCACCCCGCTGGAGCTCTACCACGGCCCCATTCGCAACGACATTCCGGTGGTGACACCCCTCGTTTCGAGCTTCGTGACCGGAGACATGGGCTTCGGACACGCCGTTTTGAAGGTCGATGAATTCGAGCCGGTCCTGAACTTCTACCGAGACGTGCTCGGCTTCCACCTGCGGAACACCTGGCACGCCGGGGCGATGTCGATGGCGTTTTTGGGCTGCAACCCGCGTCACCACACGATCGGAATCGGCGCCGGTCTGCCTCGGACCCATCCGCTGGGGCACATCATGGTGGAAGTGGCGACCATCGATGATGTCGGCATGGCCCAAGACCGCTGCCTCGACCAGGGAGTCCCTGTCCACATGTCCTTGGGACGCCACACCAACGACGAGATGATCTCTTTCTATTGCCAAGCTCCCGACCCGATGATGGTCGAGTTCGGATGGGGTGGGCTACGAGTCGAGGATCCCGACCTTGCCGGCACCTACCAGATCTCCCGCCCGAGCTTTTGGGGTCACCGGCCCTTCCCGGCTGGACCAGCACCCGGCTAGTAGCGGGAGCGGGGGGAGATGGCGAGGGAGAGGGCTACGGCGACGATGGCGGCGCCGGCGCCTAGAAGGTAGGAGCTGGCCAGGGAGTTGCCGGTGATGTCGGTGCCGATCATGATGACCATGGTCTGCATGCCGGTGGTGACGCCGACTTGGGTGAGGGTGCCCCGCATGCCCGAGGCCACGCCGTAGTCCTCGGGCTCCACCGCGTCGGATGCGGTGGTGGTGAGCGACGGGAGCTGGATGCCGTGGCCGATGGCCACCACGAACAGCCCCGCCACCGTCCAGCCCAGCGATGCCTGCCAGGCCGACAGGGCGAAGAACACCATACCCACCGCCAACAGCGACGATCCGACCACCGGGGTCATGCGGGCCCCCAAGCGGGGGTGGATGTAGCCGCCGGCAAAGGCACACGAGCTGAACGTGATCGGCCGCACCGCCAACAGCAGCGTGGCCGCCCCCAGGCCCCAGCCCAGCCGCTCGGTGAACAAGAACGGGGTCACCACCAGCCCGCCCATGAACGAGAAGTTGGCCAGGGTGACCACCCAGATGGGAATGGAGAAGTTGCGCTTTCGCAGGTAGGCCATGCTGATGATCGGCTCGGGCACGCGCTGCTCAATGCGGGCGAACGCGGCTAGCAGCACAACCCCGCCGGCCATGAGGATGACGCTCACCGAGGTGCCCACGCCGTCGTTGCCCAACAGCGTCAGCCCCACCAGCACCAGCGCCACCCCGGCAGTGAGGGTGAGGCCGCCCCAGTAGTCGACCGACACGTCGAGGCCGCCGCCCATCGGGCGGACCACCGTCGCGCTGGTCACCAGGCCGATCACCGCGATCACCCCGAAGAAGGCGAACACCCACCGCCAGCCGAACTGCTCCACGATCTGCCCGCCCACGATCAGCCCGATGGCGGGCGCCCCCGACAGCGCCGACTGATACCAGCCAATGGCCCGGGAGCGGGTGGAGATCGGAAACGCCAGCAGCACCATGGCGGTGCCTGCCGCGGTGGCCACCCCGTTGGCAACCCCGGCCGCCACCCGGAACCCGATCAGGCTCTCGATGCTCCAGGCCAGCCCGCTGAGAGGGGTGACCACCACCAGCATCACCGCCGAGGCCAAAAATGCCCGGCGGTGGCCGTAGATGTCGCCCAGCTTGCCGCCCAGCGACGTGGACACCGCGGAAGCCAAGATGGCCCCGGTCACCGTCCAGCTGGCGGCATCGGTTCCGGTGTCGAGGTCGCGGGCGATGTCGCCGACGGCCACCGCGATCACCGTCAGGCTCATGCTCACCCCGAACTGCACGGGGACGATGGCCGCCATCAGGCGGAACCGGTAGCGGTCGTCGTAGCCGACCGCGGCTGTGCTCAGCGCTTCATGTCGGGATTACCCCGACAGGGCGGCTTGCACCGCGGCGGCTGCGGTCTCCTGGGCTTCGACGGCGCCGGGGATGGCCAGGGTCATGCCGAAGAAGCCGTGGAACATGCCGTCGTAGCGGTGGACCTCACAGGCCACCCCGGCCTCCTGGAGGGCGGCCCCGTAGGCCTCGCCCTCGTCGCGCAGCGGGTCGAACTCGGCGGTGATGACGCACGCCGGTGGCAGTCCGCTGAGGTCGGCTGCTTTGATCGGCGAGGCATAGGGGTTGTCGCGGTCGGCCACAGCGGCGTACTGGTCGTAGAACCAGTCCATCGACTCCTTGGTCAAGAAGTAGTCGAAGCCGTTCTCGGTCTGCGACGGCCAGGCGTTGGAGTCCATGTCGCAGCAGGGATAGATCAGCAGCTGGTGGGCGATGGCCGGACCGCCCCGGTCGCGGGCCATCTGGGCCACTACCGCGGCCAGGTTGCCTCCGGCGCTGTCGCCAGCCACTCCCAGGCGCCCAGCATCGGCCCCGATGGAAGCGGCGTTGGCGGCCACCCACTGGGTGGCGGCGTAGCAGTCTTCGGCAGCAGCCGGGAACTTGGCCTCCGGCGCCAGCCGGTAGTCCACCGACACGTACACCATGCCGGTGCGGTTCACCATCTCTCGCACCTGGCCGTCGTGGCTGTCGATGCCGCCGATCACCCAGCCCCCGCCGTGGAAGAACACCACCACCGGACGGGGCTCATCGGTGACCTCGGCCCAGTAGATCCTGATGGGCAGGTCGTCGCCGTCGGCGCCGGCGATCACGCGGTCCTCGGTGCGGGCCACGTCCTCCACCGGCATGTCGCCCAGCTGCATGCGGTTGCGCAGGTCCTCGGCGGTCAGCGAGGCGATGCCCGCAAAGCTCACGCCGTTTTCTTCCATCATGTCCATAACGGCCTTGGCGGCCGGATCTAGTGCCATGGGCCGCACCCTAACCGAGCCCAATGCGCCTGCTGTGGGTCGCGGCGTTTACCATCTGCCCGGAGACAGCGCCGACACCCAAGGGGGATGGCATGGAGTTCGCGATGTTCTACGAGATTCCGGTGGCCCGGCCCTGGACTCGTGAGAGCGAGTACAACGCCTACCAGAACACCATCGAGCAGGCCGTTCTGGGCGACAAGATGGGCTTCCACTCGTTTTGGACGGTGGAGCACCACTTCTTGGAGGAATACTCGCACTGCTCCAACCCCGAGGTGCTGTATGGCCACATCGCCGCCCTCACCGAGAACATGCGGATCGGCTATGGCGTGCGCCTTCTGCCCAAGCCCTACAACCACCCGGTGCGCACCGCGGAGTCGGTGGCGGTGCTCGATCTGATCAGCAACGGGCGGGTGGAGTTCGGCACCGGCCGCTCGTCCACCCGGGCCGAGCTGGAGGGATTCAACATCCACCCCAACGAGACCCGGGCCCAGTGGGACGAGGCGCTGCGCCACATCGTGGGCTGCTGGACCAACGACGAGTACGAGTTCGAGGGCGAGTACTGGTCGATGCCCAAGCGCCGGGTGCTGCCCAAGCCCCGCCAGGATCCCCACCCGCCCATCTGGGGGGCCACCAGCTCGGTGCCCGGCCACTACGAGATCGGCAAGCGGGGCATCGGGCTGTGCTCGTTCACCGTGGGCCAGCCGCCCGAGGACTTGGCCGAGCGGCTCGAGGCCTTCCGCAAGGGCCACGCCGACTGCGACGAGCCGGTGGGGGCGTTCCGCAACGAGCGGGCCGCCACCTTCACCATGGTGCACTGCAATGAGACCAACGAGAAGGCCCGGGCCGCCGCCGAGGAGTCGTTCGTGTGGTATCCGGGCTACGGGGGCGGGCTCATCGCCTCGGTAGCCGACTACCTGGCCGACCTGGAGGTGGCCGAGCTGGGCACCTACGAGTACACCGGCGATGCGGCCAAGAGCCGCGACGAGGGGCTTTTGGGCCAGATCACCATGGACTACATCTGGGAGTCGGGCGCCGGGGTGATAGGCGACCCAGACCGCTGCGTGGAGATCGCCAAGCGCTACGAGGCGGTGGGCTGCGACCTGCTGTTCTGCCTGTTCAACCCGTACAAGATGGCCCACGAAGATGTGATGACCTCCATCGAGCTCATGGGCAAGTACGTGATCCCGGAGTTCAAGAAGGACTAGGTGGCGCCTTGACCGCCAACTACCTGTACATGAAGAGCTAACCGCAGACTGGAGGCGGCCATGGCCCTGCTCAACATCCGCTACGACTTCCGGTGCCCGGACATCTGCCCGGTGCCGGTGGAAGAGCTGTACCACGCCGCCATCGAGCAGGCGGTGTGGGCCGAGGACTTGGGCTTCGTGTCGGTGACGCTGTCGGAGCACCACGGCTCCGAAGACGGCTACCTGCCCTCGTTGGTAGCGCTGGCGTCGGCCATCGCCGCTCGCACCGAGAACATCCACATCATGCTGGCGGCGTTGATCGCCCCCATGCACGACCCGCTGCGGATCGCCGAGGATCTGGCCGTGCTCGACCGGATCAGCAGGGGCCGCATCAGCGTGACGGTGGCCGGGGGCTACGTGCCCTCGGAGTTCGAGATGTTCGGGTATACGACGGGCGACCGGGTGCGCCTCACTGTGGAGATGGTGGAGACCCTCAAGGCGGCCTGGACCGGCGAGCCGTTCGAGTTCCGGGGCCGCACCGTGCGGGTCACCCCCACCCCGTACCAGAATCCTCGGCCGGCCATCTGGCTGGGCGGCAGCGGCGAGCAGGCGGCCCGCCGAGCCGCCCGGATCGCGGATGGGTTCCTGCCCACCATGCCCGAGTTCTGGGACTTCTACCGCGACGAGGTCATCCAGTTGGGGCGGGATGATCCCGGCCCGGCCACCTCCGGCGGCGTCGGCTACCTGCACATCACCCACGACCCCGACGCCACTTGGGCCAAGGTCGCCCCCCACGCCCTCCATGAGATGAACGCCTACGGCCAGTGGGCGGCCGAGTCGGGCGCCGCCACCGGCTACGAGCCGGTGAACGATGCCGACGCGCTGCGGGCCATGGGCATGCACCACCTGATCTCCCCGGCCGAGGCCATCGACATGATCAAGGCCATGGGCGACTTCGACGCCCTCATGTTCCACCCCCTCATGGGCGGCCTCGACCCCGCCGTTTCCTGGGAAAACCTCCGCCTCTTCGAGACCGAGGTCCTACCGCACCTCTAGCCCTCTGAAGGGACCTGGTAGCGGTCTACATAGGGGGCGAATTGGTCGCACACTTCGTCGGCTGAGAGGCCGAATTGGTCAAGGGTGTAGCGGTGTCGTCCGAAGCGGTCTTGGGGGTTTTCGTCCATCCAGGCGGCCATCCGGCGGCGGCCTAGGTCGTCCAGCTCCATGTTGAAGTGGCGGTAGATGCGCTCCACTGAGCCCACCGGGTCGTCCATCAACTCGGCGTATTGGAGGTCGAACACGGTGTCGTCGGCCCCCTGGCGGTCCCGGAACTCGGTGCCCGCCTTGATGCCGTGGAGGCACTTGTCCCGCCAGGTTCGGCCCACCCGGGCGAAGTCCACCTGGTCGGTGTTGGTGGCGTGGAGGGTGCTGTTGAGGCTGGCCACCGACCCCACCACTTTGAGCGGGTCGCGGTGGGTCCACACCACCCGGGCATCGGGATACACCGCGTACACCGCGTCCATGTGCCACATGTGCCCCGGCGTCTTCAGCGCCCACCTCTGGGTCGGGATGGCAGATTGCAGCACCTGCAAGCACAGGCGGTGGAACTCATAGGCCGGCACCATGTCGCAGGTCTCGAACCATGAGCCGTAGGAGTCGAACGTGCCCTGGGTCTCAAAGTGGATCGACTTGAACTCCCCGCCCAGCAGGGTCACGCACTCGGTGGGCAGCGTGGCCGCCATCGGGTGCATGGCCTGCACGCTGGGGGCCAGCTTGGACAACTGGCCCGAGCCCTTCACCGATTCGGCAATCCGGGGATCCTCTTTGTGGCTCGACAGGGTGGGCGGCGGGGCCACCGCGGCGGCCTCCCATGCCAGCAGCGACCGGTTCTGGGGATCGAGATCCAGCAAGTTGCTGAGCAGGGTGGTGCCGGTGCGGGGCAAACCGCTCACCACGATCGGCCCGGCAACCCGCTCCCGGGCCACCTCAGGATGCTGATTGGCCCAGTCCACCACCCGCAGCCGCAACTGGAGCGTGGTATCGAGCAGGCCCCCCATAATCATCCGCCCAAGCTGGCTCAGGTTTCCCTCGTCGTTGACCGAGTCCACCAGGATCTCGAACCCCTCCCGCCAACCGTCGGGCCCGAAGTCGTCGAGCTTGGCCGACTCCTGGGCCTTGCTCACCAATGCGTCGGCGTTCAACCGTCCATGTCCAGGTCGGATGCGGCGGACAGTGCGGCCATAGCCGTTCAGCGCCCGCACCACCAGGGGAAGCGACCGCTTGTCGGTGGCCCTCACGTCTCGCTTGGCTTCGCTCATAGTGGCGTAGGGTAACCCCCCAATGCCGGAAACCCCCCCGCCTTCGGGCGACTATCCCCCTGAGCACCACATTCTGCGCGACCTCAAGCTGGAGAGCGAGAGGCCCGAGCGAGGCCGGGCTCTCAGCTATGCCCCACTCGGCCCGGCCCTGCTGACCTCATCGGGCAATGCCCGACTCGGAGTTATCGGCGTCACGGTCGACGCAGCAGGAGCGCTGACGGCTCTGATTGAGGCACTACCCGATCGAATCGCCACCCAGGACTTGTCGTACACCGCATCGGGCTTTGCCCGCCAGGGTCCGCTGATCGCCTCGTGTCGACTGCTACGGGCCGGCCAGCGCCTGATCACCGTGGCCGCCACCCTTGCCGATGGCTGTGGCAGCGACGATCCCAATCAGGCTCAGCCCATCGGCGAAGCGATTCTCTCCTTCTCGTTGATCCCCAACCGGCCGGGGAACGACGACCTGTCTCACTTGCAAGAACCGGTCATTGAGCGGCGCACGATGGGTCTGGCCACCTCGGGATTCGGGAACACGGCGCTGTGGGGTGCCATCGGGCTCGACGTGGTGGACGCCGCCGCCGGCGTGGTGCAGGTGCTCATGACCGACTACGTGCGCAACAGCTTCGGCACCATCAACGGCGGGGTGATGATCATGGCGGCTGAAGCCGCTGGTGAGCTGGCCGTCCAGGAGGCACTGGGGACACCGGTGGCCGCCATGAGCCTCAACTACCGCTTCTTGGACCAAACCCGCATCGGCCCGGCTCAAACGCAGACCACGGTGTTGCGCAACAACGACCAAAGCGCAGTGGCCATCGTGAGGCTGATCGACAGCCAGCGCCCTCGCCTTTTGGCCGGCTACGCGGTCATCCAGTTCGCAGCGCAGTAGCGGCTCAGGCGGTATCGGCGGCGAGGGCGTCGCCGATTCGGAGCAGTTGTGCAGTGGCTCCGCCCAGCGACAGTTCAAGGTGTTTGGCCCACACGTAGTAGCGCCACAGCGGGTAGTCGCGGTCCACACCCATCCCGCCGTGGAGGTGCTGGGCGGCGTTGGCCACCCGCTGCCCGCCGTCGGCGGCCCAGTACTTGGCCACCGCCACCTCGGTCGATGCCTCCAACCCCTGGTCCAGCCGCCAACACGCTTGCAGGGCGGTGAGGCGGATGGCCTCGGTGTCGATGTAGGCGTCGCCCACCCGCTGGCCGACGGCCTGGAAGGTAGCGATGGGCCGGCCGAACTGCTCTCGCTCGCTGGTGTAGGCCGCGGTAATCCGCAGCGCCTCGCTCACCACTCCCACTGCCACTGCGCTCAGCGCCGCCGTACAGCGCTGCACCAGCCACTCCACCGGCCCGGAGTCCTCGCCCAGCCGTTCAGCGGGTGCGTCGGCCAGCACGACCTTTCCCTCGACCAGCCCCGACGTAGTCTCCTGAAGCACCACCTCGATCTCAGATGCCGCTTTGTCCACCAGGAAGAGCCCGACCTTGTCGCCCGCCGATGCAGTGACCAGGAGACAGTCGGCCTGATCGGCAAACGGGACCATCTCTTTGGTCCCGCTCAGTGTCCAGCCATCGTCCGTCTCAGCCGCAGCAACAGACGGGTCACCCGGGTCGCGTCCCACTTCCACCAAGGCGGGCGATACCAGGACCGACCCGTCGGCCATGCCTTGAAGGCACGGGTGACTAGGGCTGAACTCGGCCACCGCCATGGCCGCCACCGGGGCCAGAAACGGCACCCGAGCGGTTGTGCGTCCAATTTCCTCCAACATCAGGCAGGTGGCTAGGAATCCCAGGCCGCCCCCGCCGCACTTGTCGGGCAGGGAGACGCCCACCAGCCCGGCATCGCTCAATTCCCCCCATACGTCGTCATCGTGGGTTGTGCCTTCGGCCTCCAAGTGCTTGTGCCGCTCAGGGGTCGACAAGTCGCCCAAGATCTGGCGGCTCAGATCGGCAACCGCCTGCTCCTGCTCGGAAAAGGAGAAATCCACCGGCTCAGTGTGGCACCCCTCTGACCGGGGGGCGTATTTGAGCAAAAATGGCGGCTCTGCTTCGTAAACCCACCATGAAGATCGCGATCTGGCTGCTAGCCGCGGTCGCCTTGTTCGCTGCCTGTAGCAGCGACACGCCCACTCCTGCGGCAACCTCGGCAACCACCGCTCCTGTCGAAACACCGGTCTCCCCTGCTCCCACCGCTGTCGCGACCACCGCACCACCCACGCCGCAAGCCCCGACCCCTGCTCCGGAGCCAACCGCCCCGCCCACCGCGAACCCCACCACCAGCCCGGAGCCAACCGCCCCGCCCACCGCGGCTCCCACCGCCACATCATCGGGCGCACAGCCGACGGCTTTCCCCGAACCCCCGCCTCCCGCCTGGTCGGGAACGCTGACCTATCAGGTGGTGGCCACCCACCCCCACGACACCTCGTCGTTCACCCAGGGGCTGCTGTGGTTCGACGGCCAGCTCTACGAGAGCACCGGGCTGCGGGGACAATCGGTGCTGCGCATCATCGAATTGCCCACTGGCCGCGTGCTCCGGGAGACCGCGGCCGATCCCCAGCACTTCGGGGAAGGACTGGCCCTGGTTGACGACCAGCTCATCTGGCTCACCTGGCAGGCCGGGACCGCCGGGGTGTACCGCCGGGACACCCTGGAGCAAACCGGCAGCTTCGCCTACGCCAGTGAAGGTTGGGGACTGTGTCACGACGGCGATCGCCTGGTGATGAGCGACGGGTCGGACACGCTCACCTTCCGCCACCCGGAAACGTTCGAAGCCTTGGGATCGGTAGCGGTCACCCGGGCCGACGGCAACCCGGTCAACCGGCTGAACGAACTGGAGTGCGTCGGCGACCAGGTGTGGGCCAACGTGTGGCTCACCGATCGCATCGTGATCATCGACCCCGACACCGGGACGGTTGTCGCCGAGGCCGACATGGCCGGGATCATCAGCCCCCACCCCGCGTTGACCGACAGCGACAGCGTCCTCAACGGCATCGCCTACCGGCCCGACACCGGCACGTTCTTGATCACTGGCAAACGCTGGCCCACCATCTTCGAGGTCCGCTTTGAATGACGTCCCGCTGGTCGCCGGAGTGGACGCGGCCAAGGGCGGCTGGGTCATGGCCGTCACCGCTACCGATCCCGGCTCGCCGGTGGCGTTCTCACTGCGCCCGTCGTTCGCCGACGTGTGGGCCGAAGCCCGATCCCAAGAACTTCTGGCCATCGGCGTGGACATGCCTATAGGACTGCCCGCCAAGGAGCTGCGCCGCTCCGACATCGAGGCCCGAGGGCTGCTCGGCCCCCGACGCTCTTCCCTGTTCTGGACCCCGCCTCTTTGCACACTCGAAGCAACCGACCATGCCGAGGCCAATCGGCTGTCGAAAGAGAACACCGGGCGAGGCCTGTCGATTCAGGCGTTCTACTTGCTGCCCAAAGTACGGGAGGTGCGGGCTGTGCTGACTCCCGCCGACCTGGCCGCCGAAGCCCGGCCCCAAGCCGCCGAAGTCCACCCCGAGACCAGCTTCGCGGTGCTGGCCGGTCAACCCATGTCGGCATCCAAGCGCCAACCCGCGGGACACGCTGAGCGCCTGGCTGCGCTGGCCCGGGAATTCGACAACCTCGACACCACACCTCCATCTCTTGCGGGCGCGACCTCCGACGACCTGCTCGACGCGGCCGCCGCGGCCTGGACCGCCCGGCGCATGGCCAACAGCACAGCACTGGTCTTGGGAGATGGCGAGGTAGACGCCACCGGCTTCTCTATGGCCATCTGGGCCTGACTCGGCCTAGGCAAGCTTCGTGTAGCCGGGGGTCTCCAGGTGGGGGGTCTTCAGATACACCTTGGCCTCCGGCGATCCCTGGAAACGGCCGTGACTCCACCGCACCTCCACGTGGCCGTCCACATGCACCGGGGTATCGGTGGCCCTCACAATGAGGTCGCCTCGCCAGCGCACCACCGGCTGCACCCTGGCCTCGGGCCACACGTCGAATGACCGGAACGCAAACCGCTGGCGGAAGTCCCAGGGAGTGTCCACCCGATAGCGCACCGGCCGGCGGCGATGATCGGTGCCCAGCACGAAATAAGGCGCAGGCTGGAGCCGCAGCAGGCGCCACAGCGCCTCTTCCCGGCTGATGGCCCGGCGGCCCAGCGCCTTGAGCCACCGCTCGGCGGAGGCTTGCGACACCGCCACCGAGAACCAATGGGCCGGCTCGGTCAACGAGTCGGGCCACCGACGGGAGAAGGGCTCCTTCAGACTCTTGTGCTGGTCGGCATTCAAGTCGGTCACCGCCGTCGGCAAGTCGTCGAACCCCTCTTCGTGGTTGGCCAAATACTCCCGGGCGGCCTGGTAGAGGGCCTGGTATTCCGCCAGGGCCACTTGGGCATACCAATCCCCCGCCGACCCCTGCCTCACCGCCAGCAGTCGCTCGAACAGATGTCCCGGCGACACGTTGTGCAACAGCCTCGACCCGTACTTGCAGCTCACCAGATACACATGGTCGATCCGCAGATCAGCCGGAGTCTGCTCATAGGAGGGCGCCTGATGAGGCCCTTTCCACTCCACCCGCCTCGGCCGCCGGCCTCGCAGGCCGTCTTCGGCGGCAGCAAAGGCCACGCCGTTGGCCCAAGCCTCCTCGAACTGCACCCCGTACTTCCCGTCGGCCCGAGCGGCGGTCAGCTTGTCGTAGTGGCGGTGCTCCACCCCCACCACCGCCTCGGGGCGAGTGGCCAGCGCCTCGTCCACCGACGCCAAACCCAGCATCCCCAGCCCGGTGACGATCTCGGTTATCTCGGTTCGAAGCGAAGCCATCCCCGCCCATCTTGGTCGCTGGGCTGTCGCTGTGCATGGAGCTTGGCGGGAAAGCAGGAGATTGCACCCAAGATGCGAAACCGCGCCCGATAATGGCATCCTTAGTGAGTTCCCCTGAGCCCCCCGGAGCACAATGACGTTCAAAAAAGGTGACAAAGTCGTCTACCCCCACCACGGAGCAGCCACCGTGGTCAAGCGAGAGATGAAAGAGGCATTCGGAGAGAAGACCGAATACCTGGTGCTGCGCATGGCCCACGGCGAGATGGTGCTCTCCGTGCCTGTCGCCAAAGCCGAAGAAGTGGGCATGCGGTGGCCCATCTCCACCGAAGACGTGGAAGACCTGTTTGAGGTGCTCCGCAAGCGGGACGTGCGCGAGCCCGCCAACTGGAGCCGCCGGTTCAAGAACCACCAGGAGAAGCTCAAGTCGGGCGACGTCTACCAGGTGGCCGAGGTGGTGCGGAACCTGGCCCTGCGGGACCAGAACAAGGGCCTGTCAGCCGGTGAGAAGAGCCTGTTCACCAAGGCCCGCAATGTGCTGGTATCGGAGCTGAGCTTCTCACTGAACGTGTCTGAGGACGAGGCCCTCGACCGAGTGGAGGAAGCCCTGTCCTGACCCCTGGGCCGGAAAAACAAGCTTCTCTCCGCCACCAGGCCGACGAGTACGCTTACCCCCACACGGGCTGTGGCGCAGTTTGGTCAGCGCACCTGCTTTGGGAGCAGGGGGTCGCCGGTTCAAATCCGGCCAGCCCGACCCCACCGACACGAAGGCCAGCGAAACCAGACCACCTAGAATGCGCCCATGTCTGGCCCCCCTCCCGGCTTCTTCGATGAGGCTGTCGACGAGCACGGGCAAACCCGGGATCACTACCGGCCGGTGCAGGAGTGGTTCGACCGGCTGACGCTAGAGCAGGTCAAAGCCCTCGAAGAGCAGCGCAATGAGTCGTTCCGCCGCCAGGGAATCACCTTCACGGTGTACGGCGGCGACGAGGGCACCGAGCGCACGTGGCCCATGGACCTGTTCCCCCGGATCATCGACGCCGAGGAGTGGTCCATGCTGGAGCGGGGCCTGATCCAGCGGGTCACCGCCCTCAACCGCTTCCTCGACGACATCTACGCCGGCGAGCAGGCCATCCTCCACGACGGGATCGTCCCCCGCAGGCTGATCACCTCGTGTACCGGCTTCGAGCGGGAGGCCATGAACGTGGCCGTCCCGCTGGGAGCCCGCTGCCTGGTGGCCGGAATCGACCTGGTGCGCGACGCCGACGGCGCCTACCGGGTGCTGGAGGACAACCTGCGCAACCCCAGCGGCATCTCCTATGTGATCGAGAACCGGGCCGCCATGACCAAGCTGTTGCCCGCCGCCTTCTCCGACCTGGCGGTTCGCTCGGTGGACCACTACGGCCGCTCGCTGCTGCGGGCCTTGCGCTCCATCGCCCCGCCGGCCTGCGGCGATGACCCCACGGTGGTGGTGCTCACTCCAGGCATCTTCAACTCGGCCTACTTCGAGCACGCCTTTTTGGCCCGCAGCATGGGCGCGGAGCTGGTAGAGGGACGAGACCTGGTGGTGGACGACCACATGGTGGCCATGCGCACCACCCGGGGCCTCGAGCGGGTGGACGTGATCTACCGCCGCATCGACGACGCCTTTCTGGATCCGGTGGTGTTCAACCCCAGCTCCACCCTGGGGGTGCCTGGGCTGATGGCCGCCGCTCGGGCAGGCACGGTGTCGGTGGCCAATTCGGTGGGCAACGGGGTGGGCGACGACAAGGCGGTCTACGCCTACGTGCCCGACATGATCCGCTACTACCTGGGCGAGGAGACGATCATCCCCAACGCCGACACCTACCTGCTGTGGGAGGAGGACCAGCGAGCTGAGGTGCTGAAGCGGCTGGACCAACTGGTGGTCAAACCGGTGGCCGAGTCCGGCGGCTATGGCATCGTGATCGGGCCCCGGGCCACCGACGCCGAGCTGGCTGAGGCCCGGGAGAAGATCTTGGCCGATCCCCGCAACTGGATCGCCCAGGAGGTGGTGAACCTGTCCCGGCTGCCGGCGTGGAGCGGCGACGGATTCGCCCCCCGCCACATCGACCTGCGCCCGTTCGTGTTGAGCGGCGAGCAGGTGGAGGTGATCCCCGGCGGGCTCACCCGAGTGGCCCTGCGGGAGGGATCGCTCATCGTCAACAGCTCACAGGGCGGGGGATCCAAGGACACCTGGGTGCTGGGCAATTCCGACCAACTCGATCAGGCCGCGGCAAGCTGATGCTGGCCCGACACGCCGAGGACATGTTCTGGGCCGGCCGCTACCTGGAGCGGGCCGAGGACACCGCCCGGATGGTGCGGGCCACCCTGCTCAGCACCGTGGCTGAGAGCCCGGCCCAGGCCATCGACCGCATGCAGAACCTGATCCGCACGCTGCGGCTGGAAGTGCCGACCCCCACCGAAGACGTGGAGACCATGGCCGAGCAATTGGCACCGTCGCCGCCCATGCTGCGGAGCGAGTCCGGGCTGGGCATCGACGTGCAGGTTGCGGCCACCCGCCTGGTGGCCTCACCGGCGCTGGCCGGATCGGTGGCGTTCTGCATCGGCCGCACCAGGGAGAACTTCCGATCCCTGCGGGATCAGATCCCCTCGGAGCTGTGGGAGCAGATCAATGAATTCCACCTCCGGCTCCGCCAAGACGACTTCCCCGCGGCCATGGAGCACGACCCGTTCCAAACCCTCGACTTCATCCGGGTGAGCTGCCAGTCGCTCACCGGTGTCATCAGCTCGTCGATGGCCCAGGGCGAGGGCTACCGGTTCTTGGTGTTGGGCCAGATGCTGGAGCGGGCGCTGATGACCTGCCGGCTGGTCAGCGTCCGCTACCCCGAACTCGACGGATCGTCCTACGACGAGATGGCCCTCACCCTCCGGTCGGTCTCGGCCCTGGAGGCCTATCAGCGGGCCAGCCAGTCGTCTCCCCTCGGCTCCGATGTGGCCCGATTCCTCATGGTCGACGGCTCATTCCCCCGGTCGGTGCTCTATTGCCTGCGATCAAGCGAGAACCACGTCGAAGCCTTGGCCGCCAACGGCCGGCCCCCGCCCCTTCGACGTCTGGCCCAGCTCCGCTCAGAGCTGGAGTACGCCGACTTCGACACCATGGTGGGCGACCTGCCCCGTCATCTGTCTGCTCTGGAATCCGGGGTACGGGATGTGGCCATCCTGGTGGGCAACCACTTCTTCCGCAACGCCGAGTCCTTCGACCTCCACAGCCAGGCGATCATGCCGGGGGTGTCGTCGTGAGACTGGACATCTGCTACCGAACGAAGTTCGCGTTCGACGCCCCGGTGCGGGAGTCCCAGAACGAGATGCGAGCCTGTCCCATCTCCGACGAGCGCCAGCAGCTTCTGAGCTACCGGGTGATCGTCGAGCCGTCGGCCAGGATGCTGTCGTTCACCGATTATTGGGGCACTCGGGTGGACCACTTCGGCGTCACCGACGCCCACGCCGCACTCGAGGTCATCGCCGAGGCCTCGGTGGAGACCCAAGACCCGCCGCCGGTGGCCACCGGCCCGCCGTTGGACACGCTGAAGGTGCCGGGGTTCCGCGACCGACACGAAGAATTCCTCAAGCGCAGCCCCCACACCGACTGGAACGAGGACTTGGCCCAAGCAGCCCGCAGTCTGGCCGAGGCCAACGGGTCGAATGTGACCAGCGCAGTGATGGAGGTCAACCAGTTCGTTGGAGACAAGCTCTCCTATGAGCCCGGCTCCACCGAAATCGGCGAGCCCATTGCCGACATCGCGGCCAAGGGAGTCGGCGTTTGCCAGGACTACGCCCATCTGGCCGTGGCCCTGTGCCGAAGCATCGGCATCCCGGCCCGCTATGTGTCCGGCTACCTGTTCTCCAGCGACGACCGCACCGGCAGCATCGACGGCGATCTCGTTCGGGTGCAGACCCACGCCTGGTTCGAGGCCGCGGTTCCCGGCCTGGGCTGGCTGCCGCTCGATCCCACCAACCAGCTGGCGGTGGGGCGCCAGCACGTCAAGATCGGCCACGGCCGCGACTACGACGACGTGCCCCCGTTGCGGGGCGTCTACTCCGGCCCGGGCGCTCCCACGCTGGAGGCGTCAGTGGAGATCCGACAGATGGACCCCACCCGCCCGCCGCGTGCGTCGATGCAGCCCGCGCTCCTGCGGCCCGTGCAAGCTCCCCGCACCCGCCAGCAACAGGAACAGCAACAACAGCAGTGAGTATCTGGTCGCGCTAGATCCGGGCCTCGCGCACGTCGAGGCGCCTGAGGAGCTCATCGCCCACAAAGTTCAAAGCCATGAGCGTGACGAACATCACCCCGCCGGTAATCAACGCGATGTGAGGGGCATCCTCCAGTCTTCCCTTTCCGGCAGCCAGGATGTTGCCCCAGGTGATGCTGGGCGAGCCCACGCTCACCCCGATGAACGACAGGCTCCCCTCGGCGATGATCACAATTCCCATGGCCAAAAAGGCGATGGATGCCAGAGCCGGCACCACATTGGGCATCACTTCCCGGAACAGCAATCGGGGCCATTTGGCCCCCATCATGTGGGCCACGGTCACAAACTCCCGAGCCGCGAACCGCAGCGCTTGGGCCCGGGCGATGCGGGCGATGGCCGGGATCGTCAAAACGGTCACTGCGATGGTGACGTTCAAGTAGCTCTCTCCCAGCATGGTCACGATGAACAGGGCGAATACCAGCGCGGGCAGGGCCAGCGCCACATTGACCACGCTGCTCACTCCGAGATCGATCCACTTGCCGAAGTAACCGGCCAACACGCCCAGAACACCGCCCACCACGATCCCGATGCCCACCGCTGGTCCGGCGATGGACAGCGACAGCCGGCCACCCCACACTGAGCGGGCGAACATGTCCCGACCGAGCTGGTCGGTGCCGAACCAATGCGACCAACCTGGCCCCTCTTCGGGCTGTCCGGCCAGGGGCTTTTGAGGGTCGTCGAGAAATCCCAGCCAAGGCGCCAGCACGGCGCTGGCTATCACCAAGGTCAGCCACCCCACCGATAGCCACAGGGCAACATTGTGCCGTTGCCGGCGAGGGGCGACTTCGGGTTGGGAGCCCGTGATGGCGGTGGTGTGGGCGTCGGTCATTTTCGCCGTATCCGGGGGTCGAGCACGGAGTAGAGCAGATCAACCAGCGTGGTCACGGTGACGAACACCGCGGCGATCAACGCCACCAGGGTCTGAACCAACAGGAACTCCCGGGCCGCCACCCAACTCACCAGCAGCGATCCGACGCCGTCAAGATCGAATAGGAACTCCACCACGATGGCGCCGTTCACCGCTTGGGCGGCCTGGATGCCGAAGATGGTGAGCAGGGTGAAGCTGGACGGGCGCAGCACATGGCGGAACAGCACATGGCGCACCGGTAAGCCCTTGGCCCGGGCTGTGCCCACAAAGTCCTCCTGGAGCGTGCCGATCACGTCGGTACGGAGCAGTCTCAGATAGACGGGAAACAGCCCGGCCGCCAGCGTCGCCGCGGGAAGGAACATCACCTTGAAATGGGCCACCAGCCCCTCTGAAATCGGCTGATAGCCACTCAAATCGAACCAGTCCAGCCTCACGGCAAACACCAGGATCAGCAACAGCCCGAGCACGAACACCGGGGTAGACAGCAGCGCGAATGCTCCACCGCTGGCGACCTTGTCGCCCACGCTGTTCTGCCTGTATCCCGTCCACAGCCCGAGGGGAATGGCCGCACCCAGAGCCAGGATCTGGGAATAGGCCAACAGCAACAGAGTGCGGGGCAATGCGTGGTTGATGGCCTCGCCGAACGAACGCCCGGTGAGGTACGACTTCCCGAAGTCTCCGGTGAGCACGTCGCCGCCCCACTTGGCCCACTGCACGATGACCGGCTCGTCCAGATTGCGATCCCGCTCGCATTCAGCAATCTGCTCTTGGGTGGCGGCCCCGCCGAACGCGGCCACGCACGGGTTGCCGGGCAGCAGGTTCAGCATCCAATAGAACAGCAGGGTGACCGCCAGCACGACCACCGCAAGCTGGGCCAAGCGCATTCCGATGAACCGGAGCATCGACCCGTCCTATCCCTCTGCCTTTTGGCCTCCTACCGGGCTGCGACCAGCGGTTACTGCTCGATCCAAGCCTCAGTCAAGAAGACTCGCCCGCCGAATACCCTCACGTGCTCAACCCCGCCGGGAAGGGTGAGGTTGTCGACGCCATGCACATGGTCGTGGGCGGCGAATAACCAGTTCGAATGGTAGAACCAGATGTAGTGGACGGCCTCGGCAAACGCCCTGTTGATCTCTTCGGCTAGTTCCCTTCGACGGTCGAGGTCTTTGGTGGTCAAGGCCTCGTCCAACGCGCCATCGATTGCCGGGTTGTTGACCCGGCCGAAGTTCAGCGCGATCCCCTGACCGAACTTGCTGTGCCACCAGGTCCGCTCCGCAGCCACGTCGTAGCTTTCGTGCTGGCGCCACAAGAAGGCGGTGAAATTGCCGATCACCGCCTGGGTGATGAAGTCGGCCTGGTCCACCTGCGTGATGTCCACATCCAAACCGCAATCGCGCCACATGGAGGCGAGCAGCTCGGTATTGAGGAGGTTGGCCGGGTCATTGGTAGTACCGATCTGCGCGCTGGAAATACCCAAGCGAGCAATGGTGGCGCTCCCCGCATCGGGATCATGGGCCGGGAATCCCGAGTCCTCCAGATAGCCGGGAGTTCCCGGTGAGAACGGACCGGAGGCGGGCACTTGCCCGTCCCAGCGGATGGTGTTGAACGTCTGACGGTCGGTGCATTGGGCCAGTGCTCGCCGGAACTCTGGGTTGTCGTACGGGGGCCTCGAGTTGTTCAACAAGAGGTAGGTGGTCTCGTTGTACCTCTCCTCCTGCCAGTATGTCTTGAACTGCTCGTTGTATTCGTCGATTCGAAGGCCGGTGTTCACGCTGCTGGCATCGAGGTCTCCCGACCTGAGGGCTGCGAACCGGCCATCGGTATCGGGGATGGGGCGGAACTCAAGTCCATCCAGATAGGGAAGCTGGCGGCCCTCAGCATCGGTGCGCCAGTAGTTCGGATTGCGGACCATCCGGGTGATGTCGTTGGGAATCCACTCGTCCAGCATGAACGGGCCGGTGCCGATGGGGTTGCGGGCCGCTCCCTCCTGGCCAAGATCGTGCATCGACGGTGCCCCGAAATAGCCGAGATGGCTGGTCAGGAAGTTGGGAAGGGCGGCATATGACTTGCCCAACACCATCTTGATGGACACATCGTCCACGACCTCGATGGTTTGAATCTCCCAGTCGCTGACGATGATGCCGGTCAGGGTGCCCTTTTGCTGTTCCTCGAAGTGGCGCTTGAGCGCGGCCCCATCCGCCGGTGTCCCATCGTGGAAGGTGATCCCCGGGCGCAAGGTGAGGGTCCACTCACTGAAGTCGTCGTTGGAGGTGATGCTCTCCAGCAGATTGGGCACGGCCTCGCCATCGGGACCTTCAATGGTCAAGGTGTCGTAGAGGGCCCGGAACAGGATGTGACCCGACACCGCGGCCTGGGCATTCACCGGGTTCAGCCCATTGGTGGTCTCCGCCTCCAAGCCCACCACCAGCGTGCCTCCGTACTGAGGCTCCATCGCTGCTGCGGGGGCTTCATCCTCCGAGCTTGAGGTGTCATCGGGCGCCGCTGCGTCTTGCTCCCCGCTGTCGTCGGTGCTGGGTTGGGCCTGTTCATCACCATCACCGCTGGGAGCGGGGGCTTCGTCGCCGTCGTCCCCCGAGGGCGCCTCAGGGGCCGCAGTGGCCTCAGCGGCCACTCCGCTGCCGGTGTCATCGTCGTCGTTCCCGCCGCCGCAGGCCGTGGCCACCAGTGCCACCGCGCAGAGCAGGGCCAGCCACCGCCACAACGCCATTTTTGGGATCCGCCTGAAACCGAACATGTCACATACCCCCCATGTCGGCAGTAGCTACCACCGTATCGCAGCAAGAAAAAGCGCGCTCCCTAGCGATTGTCCAGCCAAGTCTCGGCCAAGAACACCCGGCCCAGGAACACCTTGGGATGCTCCCCTCCCTCGGGGAGCGTGAGGTTGTCAATCCCATTCACATAGTCCTGAGTGGCCACTAGCCACCGCGAGTAGTAGAGCCAAATGTTGTAGACACCCTCGGCGAACGCCCGGCTGACCTCCTCGGCCAGTTCCTGCTGCCGCTCGTCGTCATCGGTGGTGATCACCTCATCCAGCGCCGCGTCGATTCGCGAGTCGTTGACTCGCCCGAAGTTGATGGCCGGAATAGGGAGGGGCGGGCCATAGGCGCTGTGCCACCAGAACCGCTCCATGGCCAGGCTGTACCCGCTGTGGTTGACCGCAATGAATGTGGAGAAGCTCCCGAAGACGGCTTGGGTCACCGCCTCGGTCTGGCCTAGCTGAACGATGTCTACGTCCAGCCCGCAGTCGCCCCACATGCTCACCAAGAGCTCGGCTTGGAGGAGGTCCAGGGTGGTGGTTGTGGTGGTTATATCGAAGCGGGGGGCACCCAGACGCTCAAAGGTCGCCCGACCGGCATCGGGATCGTAAGCCGGAAAACCGGAGTCCTCCAGATAGCCGGGAGTTCCCGGAGAGAACGGCCCGGTGGCCGGCGGCTGGCCGTCCCAGATCACGGCATTGAGAGTTTGCCGGTCGGTGCACTGGGCCAGCGCCCGGCGAAACTCCAGGTTGTCGAACGGGGGTTTCGCGGTGTTCATCTGAACATACGTGGTGGCCGAGTACCGGTCGTCCTGCCAGTGGGTCTTGAAGCCCTCGCGGTATTGCTCAACCCTCCTCCCGCTGTTGTCGACGCTGGCATCCACCTCGCCGGCCCGCAGTGTGTTGAACCGGGTCTCATCGTCTTCAATGGGGCGGAACTCGATGGCGTCAAGGTAGGGAAGCTGTCGGCCCTGGGCGTCGGTGCGCCAATAGTTCGGGTTGCGCACCACCCGGGTCACATCGTGCTCAGCCCAGTCTTCCAGCATGAATGGGCCGGTTCCGATCGGGTTGCGGGCACTGTCGGTGCCTAGGTCGTACATGGTCGGGGAAGGCAGAAAGCCGCCCGCGCTGGTGAAGCCCAGGGGGAAATCGGCGAACGATCTTCCCAAGGTGACCTTCACGCTCAAGTCGTCGATTGCCTCAGCGCTCTGCATCGCAGCATCGTTAATGGCCAGCCGCGACAGGGAGCCCCGCCCCATCTCGTCCATATGTCGGACAAGGGCAGCCGAGTTCACCGGCGAGCCGTCATGGAACGTGATCCCCGGTCGCAGTGTGAACGTCCACTCGGTGTAGTCCTCGTTGGGCGAGAAGCTCTCCAGCAAGAACGGAATCGGCTCGCCATCGACCCCCTCGATGATCAGCGGGTCATAGATCTGCCGCAACACGATATGTCCCGACGTCGCGGCGGTGGTCGTAATCGGATTCCATCCCCCCGTGGTCTCCGCGTCCAGCCCGAACACCAGCGTGCCGCCGTAGACAGGTTCGGGTCCGACAGGCGGTTCCTCCTCGTCGGGCACAGATGGCGCTCCGGTCGACTCCGGCTGGCCTTCGTCATCAGTGCCGCTCTGTTGGCCATCAGGCTGCTCGTCTTCGGCGCTGTCGCCGCCATCGTCGCCGCTGTCTTCGCCATCGCCGCTATCGTCGCCGCCCGTCGCGGTCGGTACCGAGGTCTGTTCGACCGCCGCACCGCTGTTATCGCCGTCGCCTCCCCCACCACAAGCTGAAGCCAGCAGTGCGACCACGCAAAGGGCGACCAACCACTGCCAATGCGTGTTTCTCAAGGATCGAGAACTCTTGAACACCCATGGACCTCCTGCTGCAAACGGTCAGAAGCGTAGTTCAGGTGACAAGTATGTGTTCCTTATCTGCTCTCCGAATTCAGAATAAGACAACGCATCAGGCCCGTCAGGGACAATCACGCCCCGACGGGCGCAATCCTCGGCCATCGTGGCGATCAACGTCGCCTCATCCAGGTCGTCGAGATGCTGGTCGTACACCTCGGCCTCATAATCGTCGTCGAATACGAAGGCTTTCCACGACAGCGACACTCGCACCTCGTCGAATGCATGCCGTACCGGCTCATGGCCGGGCTCTTCGATCACCCACTGCCGATCGGGGGTCAGTGTGATGGTGGCGTCGAAGCCGTACTTGGCGTAGTCGGCCTCTACGCCGATGGACTCCACCCGATGGGGCATGTAGTCGTTGTCGCCCATCACGCCGTAGTTGTAGGGGGGCTTTACCGACACCAACTCGCCGTCCCAGCCCTCGGGCCAATAGGTGAACTCCCCTCCCGGACCGTCGTAGTACCAGCACACCGCAGTGGCGATTCGCACCCGCCAGCGATCGAAGCACCCCGAGTGCATCATGCAGTTGAGCAGCCAGGTGGGATAGTCGTCTCGGCCCACTCCCCGAAAGGAGGGAATATCGGTGTGGCGGGCGTACTGGCCGCTGGGAGCGTTGATGTTCACATAGGTGAAGTAGGGACGCACCACCTCGGCGCCGTAGAGCTGGCGGGCGGATTCGATGAACCGGGGGTTGTTGACGATGGTGTCTGCTCCCTCCACGGCCTGTTCCTCGGCTCCCCAGGTGGTGCGGAACACAGGTGGCACCCGGGGCTCGCCGTCCACCACATCGACGAACGGCGGCACATCGCCGGTCTTGGCCCCGGCCCGAAGGGCAGCCCGGCTCTCCACAAACTCAGCGCCGGCCAGCGTCAGCGGATGGGGCGACTGGCGCTGCAAGATGCCCAGCAGCACATCGGGGCTCTCCAGGGCCTGTTCCATGATGACCGGAGGTCGGGGCAGGGTGGTCGTGCGCATCACGACACATTACGACACGGGGTAGGGTGGATCAGAAGGGCTCGCCCGAGTCGTCCGGAGTTTTCCGCAAGGAGCTTCTATGGAAACCACCACCATCCTGCTGCCCACTGGCGAGGTAAACGAGCCGGCTCAGCCGCTGGCCATTCGCAAAGACTCTCTGGCCGGCGCGGTGGTGGGCATCATCGACAACGACATGTGGCGGTCGATGGCCATCATGGCCGACGAGCTGTCCCGCCAACTCGTGGACCGGGCCGGGGCGGCCGGGGTAGTCGTGAGGGCCAGTGGCCCCATGCACGGCGCCGACCCGGAGCAGTATCAGCAGGAGATGGAGGCGTTCCACGCCGAAGTCGATGCGGTGATCAGCGGATTGGGCAATTGAGGATCATGCACGGCGTGGTGTATCCACGCCAGCAGCACGCTGGAAGCAATGGGAACCCCGGCAGTGGGCCTGGTGACCGAGCAATTCCGGGGCCTGGCCGAGGCCACGGCCCGGGGGCTGCGGGTGGACAACCAGCCCATCATCGTTCTGCCGTCGGGCTACGACGAGTGGTCGGAGGATGACATCAGGGCCGACATCGCATCCCGCCTCGACGACATCGTGGACGCCCTAGTGGCATGACCCAACGGGTCACAGTTGAAGGCGGCACCGACGAGGTAGAGGCCTATCTGCGAGAGCGGGGAATGACCGATGGACTTCCCATCGTTCCCCCCACCCCCGGGCGGGTTGCGGCCGCAGTCGCCGCTTCTGGACTGCCCGCCGACCATGTGGTGAGCGACATCGCCCCGCTGAACGCGCCGGCCACCGTAGAGAAGATTGCAGTCAACGCGGTGATGGCCGGATGCTCTCCGGAGGTGATGCCGGTGCTCGTCGCCGCCATCGACGCCTTCTGCGACCCCCAGATGAACGCCCATGGCGTGCAGACCACCACCAACCCGGTGGGGCCGATGCTGGTGGTGAACGGCCCGATTCGCAATCGGCTGGGCTTCAACTACGGCGCCGGGTGCTTCGGGCCGGGGTCGCACACCAACGCCACCGTGGGCCGGGCCCTTCGGCTGGCCCTGGTGAATATCGGCGGGGCTATTCCTGGTGACGTGGACAAGGCGCCGCTGGGCTGGCCCGGCAAGGCCACCTCGCTGTGCGTGGCCGAGAATGAGGAGGCCTCCCCGTACTCGCCGTATCACACCGAAGCTGGGTTCGATGCCGACGACGACGTGGTAACGGTGCTGGCCGTCAACGGAATGTGGCCCATCACCGACATGCACCACGAACCCGACCAGGTGCTGCACCACGTGACCCGCGGGCTGGCCACCAGCGGGCCGTGCGGCGGCCACGACGCCCCCAATCCCTTCCCAACGGTGCTGGTGATGAGCCCGGTCATCGCCGAGATGGTGGCCAGCGTGCTGCCCACCAAACAGGAGCTGCGAGAGCACCTGTTCGCCGAGGCCCGGGTGCCGCTGGACTTCTACCCCCCGTACCGGCACCAGCCCACCCGAGATGTGCTCGAGAATCTCGGGGTGGCCATTGAGAACGACCGGGTGCCCATCGTGCTCTCTCCCGATCACTTCGTGATCCTGGTGGCCGGTGGTGCGGGCGGGCTTCAGTCAGCGGGGCTGTCGTGCATGCTGGGCATGCCTACCAGCCGGGCGGTCGCAACCGGCTCGGCGGCTTAGCTGAAGGAGCTAGTGGACCTCAAGGCCGAGTTGCTCAAAAATCTCAGCCCGGCGCTGCTCGTAGGTCTCCTCGTCCATCCCCCCGGCCTGGTACTTCTCGCTCAGCAGGCGAAAGTCCTCGTACAGCTCGGCTTCTGACTTTCCGTTTGAGGAGGGAGCCTCTACTTCTTCCTCGAAGGGAACCTCAAGCTTGCCGTGACGGCGGGCCTGCTTGGCCGCAGCCCGCTCGCGCTTGTTCTTCTCTCGCTGTCGCTTCTGAAAGCTCTCTGATCCTCGACCCATGGCAATCCCTAGTCAGACGTTGAATGCGCAGAAATACCATTGTACGCCCTCCCTAGGGCTTTCTGGCACATTTCCGACCGGCGGCAGTCAGGCGATAAATCGGTCCGCGAACCGCCGAAGCGAATCAACCGCCTTGCTGGTGCTTTCCCACGGGGTGACCACCAGACGGTGGGCGCCGGCGTCCTCCCACCGACGCAGATCGTCGAATGATTCACAGCGGCCCTGGGCGGTGATTTCGATGTCGGGAGCGCCCAGCTCAGCAAGGCGATCGGCCGCGGTCCGAACCGACTCAAAAGTGTCGCCCATGCCCATCCAGCCCTGGAATCGGGCGGCCCGGCGCAAGGCGGCATCTGACAACCCGCCCACCAAGACCGGAGGATGGGGCTGTTGCACCGGCTTGGGCTCGAACGCCACCGGCTCGAAGTCGTAGAACTCGCCGTGGTGCTCCACCTCGGGCTCGGTCCAGAGCCGCACGCACACGTCCAAGGCCTCGTCGAGACGGCGGCCCCGGGTGCGGGGGTCCATACCGGTAGCGGTCCACTCGTTGCGCAGCCACCCCGCCCCCACGCCGACCAGCGCCCGCCCGTTGCTGACGTGGTCCAAGGTGGCGAAGCCCCGGGCGGTGGTGAACGGGTGGCGCAAGCCGACCAGGTACACGTACACCCCGAGGTTGATGCGGGTGGTGAGCCCTGCCAGGTACGACAGATAGGCCGTGGCGTCGAACACCGGCACCGTCGGAGGCACGTTGGGGTGATCGACGTCGCCCAGCGAGCCCTCCATCTCAACCGGGAACACCAGATGGTCGGCGATCCAGCACGACTCGAACCCGGCTTCGTCGGCGGCCTGAGCCACCTCCACCCATGCCCCCGGGTGCAGCGAGATGAAGGGGAACCCGAACTTCACCCTCCTGACGCTACAGCGAGCCCTACGATGGCTTGGCCATCAGGAAATGGAGAAGGATTCTGGACCGCAAATTCGCCGCAGCGACCCTGAACAGCCTGGGCCTCGACCCCGACGCCCGGCTGCTGGCGGTGTGCGCTGGCACCGAGGACTGGGAGCTGCTGTCGTCGCTGGGATTCACCAATGTGGTGGTGTCCAACCTCGACGAGGCGTGCGCCCTGCTGGTGCCCGACGGCGTTTGGTCGTACCAGGACGCCCAGTCGCTGACCTTTGACGACCGCTCCTTCGACTGGGTGTTCGTGTCTGAGGGGCTGCACCACTGCCGCTCCCCCCACCGGGCACTGGGAGAGATGTACCGGGTGTGCCGAGAGGGGATTGTGGCCATCGAAGCCCGCGACAGCGCGCTGATGAGACTGGCCGTCCGAGTGGGCATGGCCGACGCTTACGAACTCGCCGCGGTAACCGACCATGGGTTCCGCACCGGCGGGTTGGACAACACCAGCGTGCCCAACCACGTCTACCGCTGGACAGAGGCCGAAGTGGTGAAGACCCTGCGGTCCTACGACCCCACCGGCGAGCCCCGCATCGAGTTCCGCCACGGCCTGCGCCTTCCCACCGCCGAGGCCACCGGCCGTCGCCGACGCTTGGCCGGAAAGCTGGCCAAGCCCGTGCTGCGAGTGCTTTGCGCCGTGTTCAAGCGCCAGTCCAACCAACTAGCTGTCATCGCCCGCCGCCCCACCGAGTTGTACCCCTGGCTGCATCGAGTAGAGGGCCGAATCCAGTTCAACCCCGACTATTCGAGGTAGTCGCGGACACGGAGAAACCGGTAAACTGCGTCGTTCCTGCCCCGTTCGTCTAGAGGCCTAGGACGCCAGATTCTCAATCTGGTAACACGGGTTCGAATCCCGTACGGGGTGCCACTACTGCGGACGAGCTTGCACGGGTATACTTCACAGTATGCCTGATTCGACTACCATTAAGGTCTCCTTGCGGACTCGGGATGCTTTGCGTCAGCTCGCCGATCGAGAAGGGCTCACATTCGACGCCCAGCTCGAGAAGATGATCCGACGGGAGCGCCGTCGCATCATCGGGGCTCAGCTAGCGGGTGCCCCACTCGATGCTGATGACGAGGCAGTGCTCGATGCGTCGGCAAGCGACGTTGCTGATGCAAGCGGGTGACATCGTTCGCTGCGACTTCGGGACACCGGCGAGGGGTGAGCCGGGGTTTATCCGCCCGGCGATCATTATCACCTCCGATGATGTGCTGGAGTTCCGGCAACACGCGATCGTGGTCGTACCCTGCACGACAACGAAGCGGGGATGGTTGAGCGAGGTGGCCATAGAGGGATTCGGCGTCGCCCAGGCCCACCTGCCGATGACCATTAGTGTCGACCGCGTCGTCGAGACGACAGGAACGAACGTCGGCTTCGTCGCGCTTCAACAGATCCGAGAACTCATCGCCGATCTTCTCGGCCTTTGACCTATCCACATCAGGCAGCCGGGGCTCTTCGGTGCTGATGCCTGACCGCGAATAGTTGGCAGGCCATGCCGGCGGTGCCGTAGGAGAGGTAGCCGATGCCGACGGGGGTGACGGTGCCGCTGATGGCTTGGTTGATGAGTTCGGCCAGTCCGGCGCCGATCAGCATCATGGTGAAGCCGAGCACCGCGGCGGCGGTGCCCGCCATCTCGCCCATGGGTTCGAGCGCAAGGCTCTGGCCCAGTGGAAAAAACGCCACCATGCAGGCATTGGCCAAGCTGAAGATGGTGATCCACAGAATGAATGGCGGCCTTCCTTCGGCGGTCAGAGCCAGGCCCAGCATGGCGCTGGCCGCACAGATTTGTAGGCCGCCGGCGCTGAGCGCCACCGAGCGGGCCCGAAATCGGTGCAGCGCCCGGTTGTTGAGCAGGGTCACCAGGCCCATGCCAGCGGCCATGATCGAGAAGTAGGGGACGAACCAGCGCTCCTGGTCGAAGACATCACCAAAGATCAACTCGGAGCTGGCCAGGAACGAGAAGAAGGCGCCTGCGCAGAACATGCTGGCCAGGGTGTAGCCGAGCGTCACTGGGTGGGTGGTTACCGACCGGAACCCGGCCATCGTTGACCGGAAAGTAAGCGGTCGCCGATGCTCGGGCTTCAGCGTCTCCTCCAGTCGCAGCGACCAAGCGATGATCACCACGGCGGTGAACACGCTGAAGACCATCACATACCGCCACGAACCCAGTTCCACTAAGCGCTCTCCCAGCGGCGGACCGGCCACCGGAGCCCAGAAGAACACCGCCATGACCAGGGTCATCACGCGGGCCATGGCGTCGCCGGAGTAGTAGTCCCGCACGATGGCCTGCGCCGCCGTTCGGGGGCCGGCCGCGGCGAAACCCCAAATGAAGCGGCTCACGTAGAGCATGCCCAATGTCACCGACAGGGTGGCCATCAGCGACGCCAGGCCGTACAACACCATGCTTCCGACGAGGATCCTCTTTCGACCCAGAGCGTCGGCCATGGGGCCGTAGACCAGGTTGCCGATGCCCGACCCAACGAAGAACAGCGTGATGGTCAGCGACAGGCCGGTGGAGTCCTCCGGCAGGTTGAACGCATCTCTCATGGCTGAGAACGCTGGGAGCAGGGTGTCGATGGCCAGAGCCGACACGGCGCTGATCATGGCGATGAAGAGGATGAACTCACGTTCGCCCAAACGGCGGCCAGTGTCAGTGGATGCGGGAGCGCTCACACCGGCCGACTTCTCATAACGGCGTAGCCTGTCCGCCATATGGAGATGAAGTCAAAGGAGTATCGCCAACCAACTTTGGTGATCAGGGGAGTTCTAGACACGAAATGGCCAAGGAAATGACAGCGTTGGAAGGCAAGGTGGCGCTGGTTACCGGCGCGGCCCGGGGTCTTGGTGCGGAGATCGTGCACCGCATGGTGGCGGCCGGTGCCTTGGTGACCGCTGCTGACAAGCGAGTGGACGACGGGGCCGCAGCAGCTGCTGAGGCGGGGGCCGAGTTCTTCGAGTTGGACGTGACCGACGCCGAGCATTGGGCCGGTGCGGTAGATGCGGCCGCTGCTGCTGGCCGCCTCGACATCTTGGTCAACAATGCGGCGATAACAAGGGTGGTCCCAATCTTGGACTGCGACCCCGCTGATTTCCGCAAGGTGATCGACACCAACCTGGTTGGCACTTTCCTGGGCATCCAGGCCGTCGCGCCGGCCATGGCGTCGAGCGGGGGAGGGTCCATCGTAAATCTGAGTTCGCCCAGCGCGTTCGAGGGCACGGTGGGGATGCCGGCCTACTCCACCTCAAAGTGGGGCATCCGGGGGCTGACCCGCACCGCGGCCCTTGAGCTGGCCGATCTTGGAATTCGAGTCAACACCGTGGTGCCCGGTCCCCTTAGGACCGCGATGACCCGTCGGCCCGGCTGGGAAGACGAGGACTACGAGCGCCACTACGGGGCCACCGTGCCGTTGCGGCGCATGGCCGACCTCGGAGAGGTGGCCGACCTGGTGGTCTGGTTGGCCTCCGACCAAGCCTCTTACTGCACCGGCGGCGACTACGCCGCCGACGGCGGCTTGGGAGCAGGCACGCCTGCGCCTTTCTCGGACTAGCGCGCGAGACTTACGCCGACCACGAGACGACAGAGAAAACGGAGCAACCGATGGGCCGTATGGACGGAAAAGTCGCGCTGGTGACCGGAGCGAGCGGCGGGATCGGCATGGCCACGCTGCGCCGGCTGGCCGGAGAGGGTGCCGCGGTGGTGGGTGTCGACCTCGTTAACGATAAGGGCGAGAAGTTGGTGGCCGAACTGACCGAGAGTGGGGCCCGGGCGGTGTACCAGCACTGCGATGTCTGCTCGCTGGAAGAAGTGACCGCCGCCGTGGAGCGAGCGGTGTCGGAATTCGGCCGTATCGATGTGCTGTTCAACAACGCGGCTACCAGCACCGGGGGTTACATCCCCGATCTCGATGCCGAGGGCTGGGACTCCAGCCTGCGGGTGATGCTTACCGCGGCCATGTACGGCATGAAGGCGGCCATCCCCCACATGGCTGCCCAGGGAGGTGGCTCCATTGTCAGCACCTCGTCGATCTACGGGGTGGTGGCCTCTCCGGGCAACGCCCCTTACTGCACGGCCAAGGCCGGGCTCATAAACCTGACCCGCACTGCGGCAGTGGAATGGGGTCGCAAGAACATCCGGGTCAACGCCATTTGTCCCGGCGTGGTGGAGACGCCCATGTACGACGCGGTACTCGACATCGGCCTCAAGACCCATGAGGAGATCTCCGCAATGCACGCCTTGGGACGCACCATCCAGCCTGAGGAGATTGCCGACCTCGTGCTGTTCTTGGCTTCGGACGAGTCTTCGGCCATCACCGGCCAGGCCATCGTCATCGACGGCGGCCTGCTGTCCGAATGCAACTTGACCGGGGTGCCGCCGGCCTGAGGGGCCCGCCCCAAATTCAAGGGCGGGCTTGGTAGATGATGTTGGCGTTGGTCTCGGTGACCCGCTCGAAGCTGGAGTAGCCAGCGGCGGTGAATACTTCCCGCATGGCGGCTTCGCCGGCTTGAGCGCCCATCCCCAACCCGACGGGTTGGGCCAGCGAGCATGGAATTCAAAACACCGCGGAGGCACCGTACGACGTGGCTGCCATCGGGTTCTCAGTCAGGTTGCGGACGTGGCCGTCCAGTGCGAACGGCTCCACCATAAGTACCGAACCCCCCTCGGCCAGCTGGCTGCGGGCGTGGGCGGCAATCCCCACCGGATCTCCCATGTCGTGGAGGCAGTCCAAGAAGAAGATCACGTCGTAGGGCCCCTGGTATCCCTTGGAATCGGCCACCTCGAAGGAGGCGTTGGCCACGCCAGCTTCGGCGGCCACCTCCCTGGCCTGTTCGATGGACGGGCCGTGGAAGTCGAAACCCGTGAAGTGGGATTCGGGGTAGGCCGAGGCCAGAATCTGCACCGAGTCGCCGCAGCCGCAGCCCACATCGGCCGCGGTGGCCCCGGCCCGGAGCTTCTCGTCGATGCCGTCGGCGGCCGGGATCCACTCGTTGGCCAAGTACATCTCGTACTGGGGTCGGAAGAACCGGGCGGTGGAAGTGAACAGGCTGGGGTGGTGGTCACCCCAGGGCAAACCGCCGTCACCCCGGAAGGCGTCGAGGACTTCGTCCATGTCGGCAAACATCGCCCGAAACATGCCGATGCCCCCAGCCAAGAATGCGGGACTTGCCTCCCAGGCCAGCACCGCAGCAGCCTCATCGGTCAGCTGGAATGTGGCATCTTCATCGTCCTGGCCGTCTATCTCCACCAGCTCGACCGCAGCCTGCTGGCGCAGCCACTCGGTAACCAGGCGTGGATGGCAGCCCGTCGCCTCGGCCAAAGCCTCGGCAGTCATCGGCCCCGCCCCGGCCATGGCCTGATACAGACCCAGCTCGTCGCCGATGTGGACCATGGCCATGGTGGTGGCCCCGGCCATGTGGGTGGCCACCTCCCCGGCCAGCTCGGTTACCCGGTCAACGTCGATGTCCATGTCAGTTCCTTCTCGGTGATGTACCGGCTGGAACCCTAGTGGTGTCTATGTGGAGTAGCGGCCAGTAGTACGGCGCTTCCAACCGGCGGCGGCCAGGTTGCCGCCGTCCACGTGGATAGTGGAGCCGGTGACGAATCGGGACAGGTCCCCGGCCAGGTACACGATCGCGGCGGCGCAGTCGTGAACCGAGCCGCCCTCCAGCCACGGCTGAGGGGCCAGCTCGGATCGGTCGTCGGTGCTCTCGTCGCCGAGCATGCTCTCGCCCTCGGTGGGGATCACGTCGGGAGCGATGCAGTTGACCCGGATCCCGGCCGGGGCCAGCTCCAGCGACAGACTCTTGGTCAGATTGGCCTGGGCCGCCTTCATCGCCGAGTAGATGGAGAAGCCGGGACCGGCCCGATGGGCCTCGATGGAGGTGACGTTGATGATCGACCCTCCATCGCTCATCAGCGGAATGCACCCCCGGATGAATCCGGTGACCTGGGTGAAATTCTCGGCGATGAGCGCGGCCTCGCCCTTGAGGTTGATGTCGGCAAACGGGGAGTTGAACGTGCCGCCGGCGTTGTTCACCAGTACGTCCATTCGCCCGAAGGCCTCGCCCACCTCGGCCAGCCAGGCATCCCGTGGTTCGGGATGGCGGACGTCGAACAGACCGGTCACACATCGCCGGCCCTGTGCCTCCACCGCGGCGGCGGCCCGGGCCATGTCTTCGGCTTCCCGGTCGCAAATGGCCACATCGGCGCCGAAGCGGGCCAGGGCCACCGCGGTGGCCGCCCCTATCCCCCGAGCTCCGCCGGTGACGATGGCCACCTTGTCGGTGAGCAGCACACTGGACGGGTCCAGGATGTTGTCTTCACTCCAAATGGGATCCATATCGCTCTCAAGGCCGCCCAGAGTCCACTCCCCACTCATACGCCAACCCCTACCGCCGAACCGATTCCGAACGTGCCAGCCGCGGCTGCGGCCACAAAAATCAGGTGTCTCAGCGAGCCCCGTAGGATCGACCGGCTGGTGGCCAGCGCGAGCGCACCTCCCACCAGCACAGCCCCGACCGCCCCAAGGATGATCGATGCCACGATGGCGCCGTTGCCTCCGGCGAAGAACCAGGGCAGCAGCGGCAAGATCGCACCAAGCGCGAAGGACACGAACGAGGACATCGCCGCAAACACCGGATTGCCCAGTTCGTTGGGATCGATGCCCATCTCCTCTCGAGCGTGAACCTCTAGGGCCTTCTCCGGGTCATCCATGATGTTGGCGGCCATCTCCCGTGCCATGTCCGGGTCGACTCCTCGCGACTCGTAGATCTCGGCCAGCTCCTCCACCTCGTGTTCGGGGTTGCGAACATGCTCTCGCCGCTCCATGTCCAGTTCTCGCTCCAGTAGCTCCCGTTGAGCCTGCATCGACAGGTATTCACCGGCGGCCATCGACACTGCCCCAGCAATGAGGCCGGCAATCCCAACCAGGCGCACGAGCCCCTGTCCCGAAGTGCCTCCGGCCACACCCAAGATGATCGCCATGTTGGACACCAGGCCGTCGCTCACCCCGAACACCGCCGCCCGGTATCCGCCCCGGGTCACATTGCGGTGGTGCCCCTCGCCGAGGTGCCCAGAGCCGCTGCTCTTCCTTGCGAACACCGTCTCAACCTACCGTTTGAATGGGACCATTGGCGGTGTATGGTAGAAAAATAAATTCGATTCTACCATGAGAGAATTTCAATGAGTCTCAATATCAAGAATGACGAGACGTGCCGACTGGCCAGCGAGTTGGCCAGCCTCACGGGCGAGACGATGACCGGGGCAATCACCGTGGCCTTGCAAGAGCGCCTCGAACGCGAACAGCGCAGCCGCAGTGTTGAAGCCCGCATGGAAGCGATTGAGGCCATTGCCCAACGCTGTTCCAAACTTCTTCGGCCGGGGCCATCAGCAGTGGAACACGGTGACTTTCTGTACGACGAGCACGGGGCTCCGAAGTGATCGTGGACACCTCGGCCGTGCTGGCCATCCTCCTCAAAGAGTCCGATTACGAGCACTACAAGAGAGCGATTGCGGAAGCCGAACGCTGCCTTATGTCTGTCGCCAACTTTTTCGAGTCCACCATTGTTCTTGAAGGCCGTGTCGGTTTTGGTGGCGGCCATGAACTCGACCTCCTCATCGAAGAATCTCCCATCCAGCTCGTTGAGGTCACCGCCGAGCATGCCCAAGTCGCCCGCCGGGCCTGGCGGCAGTTCGGCAAGGGCAACCACCCCGCGGCGCTGAACTTTGGGGACTGCTTCGCCTACGCCTTGGCCAAGGAGACCGGGGAACCTCTCTTGTTCAAGGGCAACGACTTCGCACTCACCGACATCGAAGCTGCGTAGCCCCACCGGCAGCCAAGCTCAGACACCACTGCGGGGAGCTAGCACGATCTGCTCCTCATCGTTGGCTCTCACCACCCAATGGTTACCCCGGCGGAAGACCTCGGCGCCGGGTGCGCTCAAGTCGTCGCCGTCTCGAACCCAGCTCACCGCTTGGCTCATGGCCACTTCAACCAACCCAGCGCGACCGGCGGCCATGGCCTCCGCCGCCGCACGACACGCCACCAACCCGGCAACCGGATCTGCGGCCGCGTCGCCAACGAACCACGGCAGTCCTCCGTCGGGGTCTGACAGCCAAAGGCCACCGCTCACCGCGGCGTCATCGCCGAATCCGGCCCGCCCGTCGCCGTGGCCGGTGATCGAAACCCACACCAACCCAGCGTTCTCCGCCACCTCCAGCCGGTCGATTCCCCAGTTGGCCCACACCCGGGGCCGCAGGCCGTCCACCACGACTGCCGATTCCCCACACAGTTCCAGAAATCGACGGCGACCGTCCTCAAACCCCAGGTCGATGACCGTGTCCTTCTTGCCCTGATTCAGCCGCTCATAAAAAGCGGCCGAGCCGTACCGGGCCCCATCGGGACGGCCTGGTGCCTCTATCTTCAGCACCTCGAATCCGAATACCCCTAGCAGCGAAGCGCACAGAGGCCCGGCCCACAGCGAACTCAAATCCAGCACCAGCTTGCGGTCTGGTACCGCCGGTCCGGCGTCGGTGAGCGAACAGGGCTCGGGTGGCGGGGGCGGACGGACGGCCTCGCCCACCGCCAAGCCCAGCCATTCGGCCCGCTCGATCAACTCGGCCACCGGCTTTTCCCGCACCCCCGCGGCCACTGCGGCCCAAACATCGCCCCCGGCCAGATCGCCCATCTCCAGCCAAGCGGGAACCGCCTCGGTGTCGCTGGTGCGGGCCAACGACACCGCCAGCACCCCGTCGGCGGCGGCCACCATGCGGCACGCTCCTCCCACCGATACGGAGCCTCTTCGACCACGGCCCACCAGTGCGGCCCGCTCGCCCAGAAAACCGGCGGCGTCTGCCCGCAGCGCCTTGCCGCACAGGCGGCTGATATCGCTCACCACGCCATCAAGTCGCTCAACCCAGCGCCCGGAGGCCAGCGCCGGGGGGCCGTCCTCCGGGCCGCTCAAGCCCATCAGCCCCGACTCAGCCCAAACCAACGCCGGATGACGCCCACGGTCCAAGGTATGGCTTACAAGTGGTCCGTCTGCGGATTGGCTGGAGCGGATCGCGACGGCAGCGGCGTTCTTCGCAAGGCGCACCGACGCAGCCATACCCGGAGCGTACGGCAAGGAGGAGCAACGCAGCGAGGGGCGTCGATGCCTAGCAGGACGCCCAGGCCAATTCGCAGACGGACCACTTACGCAGTTTGTACCTGTTAGGGCTGAAGGGAAAAGATTGGGAGATATCTCCCAGGAGGTAGGAATGGACTTGAAACCGGGTAGCCGCCTCAAGAGCTCGGTGTGCGACACCGAGCTGATCGTGGTGAAAGCACCAAGCGGCGACGTGGACATCACCTGCGGCGGCTCGCCGATGGCCGATCCGGCCGACGCCGAGCGTAACGGCGAGGTTGCCGCCGATGCTGCCGAGGGCACCGCGCTGGGCAAGCGCTACGTGAACGAAGACGAATCCCTCGAGGTTCTGTGCACCAAGCCCGGCGACGGCTCGCTGGCACTGGGGGGCACCCCGCTCAGCCTGAAAGAGGCCAAGCCCCTCCCGGCCTCCGACTAGTCAGGGCAAACGCCCACCGGGAGACGCACCGCAGAGAATGAGCCCATGAACCTGATGATGCTGCTGGAGATGGCCTCCAGCGGTTTCGGCGACCGCACCGCGGTTGGATCCCAGGGACAGGGGCTCACCTACGAGCAGCTGTTCCAACGGTCCGGGGCCGCCGCCACGCACTTCCGGGACGCGGACATCGACCGGGTGAGCCTGGTGGACGTCAGCAGCGAGGCCCTGCCCATCGCCCTTTTCGGCTCAGCCTGGGCCGGAGTGCCGTTCGTCCCCCTCAACTACCGGCTGACGGTGCCCGAACTGCGCCATCTGGCCGCCGAGGTGGCTCCCTCGGTCACGGTGTGCAACGACGACGCATTGTCGGCCATAGGTGACCTCGACGGCGTGCGAGCCGTTGTGCGGCCCGATTTCCTGTCCCAGTGGGCTGAGGGAAGCGCCCCTGACAGCGACTGGAACGTCGACCCGGATGAAATCGCCATCCTCCTCTACACCAGCGGCACCACCGGTGCCCCCAAGGCGGCAGTGCTGCGCCACAAGCACTTGGTGTCGTACATCATCGGCTCGGTGGAGTTCATGGGGGCAGCCGAGGACGAGGCCACCCTGGTGTCGGTGCCCCCCTACCACGTGGCCGGAATGGCCGCGATCTTGAGCTCGGTGTACGCCGGGCGCCGCATCGTGCAACTTCCCAACTTCGACGCCGCCGACTGGGTGAACCTGGTCCGCGCCGAAGGCGTCACCCACGCCATGGTGGTACCCACCATGCTGGCCCGCATCACCGAACATCTGGACGACGTCGGGGGCGGGCTCCCCTCGTTGCGGGCCCTCTCCTACGGTGGCGGCAAGATGCCCGCTCCGGTCATCGCCCGAGCGCTGGAGTTGCTGCCCGAGACCAACTTCGTGAATGCCTACGGCCTCACCGAGACCAGCTCCACCGTGGCCGTTCTCGGACCTGATGAGCACCGGGAGGCCCACCGCTCCGACGATCCGGCCGTGCGGGCCCGACTGGGCTCGGCGGGCCGACCGCTGCCCGCCATCGAGGTGGACATCCGCGACGAGGAGGGCGAGCCGGTTCCCACCGGCACCTCCGGCGAGATCTGGGTACGAGGCGAGCAGGTGTCGGGCGAATACCTGGGTCGCAACTCCCGGGTCACCCCCGACGGCTGGTTCCCCACCAACGACGGGGGCTCGCTGGACGACGACGGCTACCTGTTCGTGGAAGGCCGCATTGACGACATCATCGTGCGGGGCGGGGAGAACATCTCCCCCGGCGAGATCGAGGACGTGCTGTTGAGCCACCCGTCAGTGGCCGACGCTGCCGCCGTCGGCGTGCCCGACGAGCAGTGGGGAGAGGCGGTGGCCGCGGTGGTGGTGCCGGCCAAGGGGCAGACGGTGGACATCGCCGAACTCCAGGAGTTTGTGAAGACTCAGATGCGGTCTTCACGGACCCCGGACCGCATCGAGGTGCGCGACGAGCTGCCCTACAACGAGACCGGCAAGCTTCTACGTCGGATCCTGAGAGATGAGCTCGCCAGTTCAGGCAACAGGTCTGGCTGAGGCCGAGACACTGCTGTCGCTCCCCTACGCCGGGGAGGACTACGGACTGGCCGACTGCCCGGTGATCCTTGTCGAGCTGACCCCGGCCGACCTCTCGCAATGGCCGTCGCCTGAGACGGCCGAGCTGGTGAAGAGCACCCCCGCCGTGATGGTGGCCTCCGTGCCCGAAGACCGCGACCCGACCGATACCCCAAAGCTGGCCGAGATCTGCGCCCCCTTCGACATCGTGCTCGCCTCTGGAGACCTTTCCGTAGCGCTGGCCGTACCCGCCAGCGAGCTCGACCAAATCGCCGCGGCGGCAACGGCATCGCCAGCCGCAGCGGTGGCACTGGTCCAACTCCTGCGCCTGAGCCAAGACCGCACCACCGCCGACGGGCTGGTGGCCGAGTCGCTGGCCTACTCCACCCTTCAGTCCGGCCCTCAGTTCCAGGCTTGGCTGGCGTCCCAGCCCAGCCGTCTGGTTCCCGACAACCCCGAGCCCGCAGTGCTGGCTGAGCGCGACGGCTCCACCCTGCGGCTCACCCTCAACCGGCCCGAGCGCCACAACGCCTTCAGCGCCGAGATGCGCGATGGGTTGGTCGAGCAGCTCCGGGCCGCGTGGGCCGACCCCAGCCTCGACGGCATCGTGCTCGACGGCGCCGGTCCCACGTTCTGCTCCGGCGGCGACCTGGCCGAGTTCGGCACCACCCCCGACCCGGGTACCGCCCACCGGGTCCGCTCAGTGCGCAGCGCCGCCTTCTGGCTCGACCGGCTGGCGGCCAAAGCCCGGGTTGCGGTCCATGGCACCTGCGTGGGGGCCGGCGTAGAACTGCCCGCCTACGCCCACGACGTGGCCGCCCACCCCGACACCACCTTCCGCCTGCCCGAGGTGGCCATGGGCCTGGTGCCCGGCGCGGGCGGCACCGTCAGCATCGCCCGCCGCATCGGGCGCCAGCGCCTCTGCTACTTCGCCCTCACCAACTCCGAGATCGACGCCACCACCGCCCTGAGCTGGGGCCTCATCGACCGCATCGAGGGCTAGAAGAGGCTAGGGACCCCCAGCTCGGTGCCGCCGGTTACGGGGAGGGTGGCGCCGGTGATGTAAGCGGCTTTGGGGGAGGCCAGAAAGACGATGGCGTGGGCCACGTCTTCGGGTTCGCCCATGCGGCCCAGTGGGTAGCGGCGGCCGAAGTCGGCCTTCTCCTCGGGAGTCATCGAGGCGGTGAGGTGCATGGTGTCGATAGGGCCGGGGGCCACCGCGTTCACTCGAACGTCAGGGCCGTATTCGGCGGCCAAGTCCCTGGTCATGGCGATCACCCCGGCCTTGGCCGAGGCGTAGGCCACATGCGGGGTGGTGAACCGCAGGGCGGCGATGGAGGCCACGTTCACCACATTGCCCCCGGCCTCGGCCAGCGCGGGATAGGCCCGGCGGATGAGCAGGAAGAAGGAGCGCAGATTGGTGGAGAGCTGGTCGTCCCACTCCTCGGGGGTGATCTCGGCGGTGGGCTTGAGCACCCATACCCCGGCGTTGTTCACCAGCACGTCGAGGCGTCCGAACGCGGCCAAAGTGTCATCGACAATGGCGTGGGCGTCGCCGGTGTCGCCCACATCTCCGCCCAGCCGCAGCGCGAGCTCCTCCACCGCCTCCAAGGCCTCGACGTCTCGATCCGCCCCAACCACCGTCGCCCCGGCGGCGGCGAACTCGACCGCGGTGGCCCGACCGATACCCCGGGCCGCCCCGGTGACGATCACCACCTTGTCGGCGAAACCGGACATGGCCCGATTACAGGCGCTCGATGATGGTGACGTTGGCCTGGCCGCCGCCCTCGCACATGGTCTGCAGGCCGTAGCGGCCGCCGGTGCGCTCCAGCTCATTCAACAGCGTGGTCATCAACCGGGCGCCGGTGGCCCCCAACGGGTGGCCCAGAGCGATAGCCCCGCCATTCACGTTGACCTTCTCGTGGGGCACGTCGTGCTCGCCCATCCAGGCCAGCACCACCGGGGCGAAGGCCTCGTTGCACTCGAACAGATCGATGTCGTCGATGGTCATGCCGGTTCGGGCTAGCGCGTATTCGGTGGCTGGAATGGGGCCGGTGAGCATGAAGATGGGATCGGCGCCCCGCACCGACATGTGGTGGAAGCGGGCCCGGGGCTTGAGTCCGTGGTCGGCCACTGCCTGCTCCCCGGCGATCAGCATGGCGCAGCCCGCATCGGAGATCTGGCTGGACACCGCCGCGGTCAGCCGCCCGCCCTCAGCCAACGGCGACAAGCTGGCCATCTTCTCCAGGGTGGTGCCCCGGCGGATGCCCTCGTCGAACTCCAGGCCGGCCAGGGGCAGGATCTCGTTGTCGAAGCGGCCCTCGTCGGTAGCGGTGGCCGCCCGCTCGTGGCTGGCCAGCGCGAATTCCTCCATCTGCTCCCGGCTGATGTCCCAGTGCTCAGCGATCAGCTCCGCGCCCCGAAACTGCGACACCTCCTGGGTGCCGTAGCGGTCGACCCAGCCGTCGGAACCGGTGAAGGGGTCGGGGTCCTCCACCCCCACGTGCTGGGCCACCTCCATGGCCGAGCCGATGGGGATCATGCTCATGTTCTGCACGCCGCCGGCCACCACCATGTCGTTCACCCCGGCCATCACCGCCTGAGCGGCGAAGTGGACGGCCTGCTGGGCCGATCCGCATTGGCGGTCGATGGTGGTGCCGGGCACGTGCTCGGGCAGTCCGGCGGCCAGCCAGGCGGTGCGGGCGATATCGCCCGCTTGGGGGCCGAGGGCGTCCACGCAGCCGTACATCACGTCGTCGACCGCAGCCGGGTCGACACCGGTCCGCTCGAGCAGTCCGGTAATGGGGTGGGCCCCCAGATCAGCCGGGTGGATCTGCGAGAGGCTTCCGCCCCGTCGTCCCACCGGGGTGCGGACTGCGTCGATGATGTATGCCTCAGCCATGGCTGCTCCTCGTTCTGGTACTTGAAATCATCGCGGCTCCCGGGGCAGGCCCAACAATTCGGTTTGCCGATTACCGCGGCTCCCTCGGCAACCCGAACAAGTTGGTTCGCTCTGGTCTCATCCAATTACCTCGGTTCGCGAGGAAGCCCCAAGACCCGCTCGCCAATGATGTTGCGCTGAATCTCGTTCGACCCGGCATAGATGGTGTGGGCCCGGCTGTACAAGAAGGTGCGCTGCCAGGAGTCCAGCGAATAGGCCTCGCCCTCGTCGGCCGCCACCGCCATGGCGTCCGCCCCCCGCAACTCCACCATCAGCTCGCCCAGCGAACGATGCCAGTTCGACCACAACAGCTTGCCGATGGACATCTCCGGCCCCGGCACACCGCCGGCGTCCACCACGGTGAGCATTCGCAGGTTGTTGTACCGCATGATCTCCAACGTGGCGTAGGCCTGGGCCAGCCCTTGGCGCACCACCAGGTCGTCGGCGGTGCCGCTGGCCCTGGCCTCGGCCAGCAATGCGTCCAGCTCTTGGCGGAAGTAGGTCTGCTGGCCCAGCGTGGACGCCCCCCGCTCGAAGGCCAGCGTGCCCATGGCCACCTCCCAGCCCCGGCCGGGCTGGCCCACCACCAGATGGGCGTCGGTCACCGCGTCGTCGAAGAAGACCTCGTTGAACTCGGTTCCCCCGGTGATCTGCACGATGGGGCGGATCTCAATCCCCGGCTGGTCCATGGGCACCAGCAGGTAGGAAAGCCCGGCGTGGCGCGACGAGTCGGGATCGGTGCGACACACCACGAAGCACCAGTCGGAGTACTGGGCCAGCGAAGTCCAGATCTTCTGGCCGTTGACCACCCAGCGATCGCCGTCGAGCACCGCTTTGGTGCCCACGTTGGCCAAGTCCGAGCCGGCATTGGGCTCGGAATAGCCCTGGCACCAGAACTCATCCCCCGACAGGATCGGAGGCACAAACCGCTCCTGCTGCTCGGGCGTGCCGTAAGCCACCAGGGTCGGACCCAGCAGCGTGACCCCCAAGTTGGGCAGTCGCCCCGGCGCCCGAGCCTCCACGTAGGTCTGGTGGAACAGCACCTGCTCCGACAGGCTGCACTCCCGACCGCCCAAGTGGGCCGGAAAGTCAATTCCCAGCCAGCCGCCGCCAGCCAGCTCGCGCTCCCAGGCGATCTGCTGTTCAGCGGGTATGTCCTCCTGGCCCATCCCGCCGCGACCTCGCAGCTCGGCGAACTCCCCCACTAGGTGCTCCTCCAGCCACGTCCGCACCTCGTCTCGGAAGTTCTTCTCGCCAGGGCTGAGGTCGAAATCCATCTGCCGGAAATCTACCGGCGGCTGGGATCACTCCCCCAAGGCATAGGGGGAACTACGCCTCGTCGGCCCTTACCTGAATGGTGTGCCACCCAGTAGCACCATCAGGCGCTGGGGCCCGGATCTCCGAAGTCTGTGTAGTACCGGTGCCATCAGTGGCCCGTACTCTGACCCGGTGCTCTCCGGGGGTGGCGTTCCAGGTCACCATCCACTGCCGCCAAGAGTTGATCGTGGTCTCGCGGCTGAGCTCGGCCTCCACCCAATCCTCTTCGTCTACCTGCACTTCCACCTTCTCAATGGCCCGACTGGGGGCCCAGGCCACCCCGGCAATGGCGGTGGGGCCGGGATCGATGGTGGAGTCTCTGCGGGGCACATCGATTCGGGACTGGGTCTTGATCGGCCCCTCCTTGGACCAGCCACGAGGAATCCAATAGCCGTCGAATGCCTCCCAGGTGGTGAGTTCGATGTCGGACAGCCACTTGGTGGCCGATACGTAGCCGTAGAGTCCGGCTACCACCAACCGGGCGGGAAAGCCGTGGGAGATGGGCAGCGGTTCGCCGTTCATCTGCACGGCCACCATGGCGATCCGCCCGTCGAGCGCCACCTCAGTGGGAAAGCCGGCGGTCCACCGGTCAACCGAACGGCCCACAATCTGAGTAGCACCGGGCTGCACCCCGGCCTGATCCAACACGGTTGCCAACGGGACGCCAACCCACTCCGCGTTGCCCACCAGGCGTCCGCCCACGCGGTTGGACACGCACGACAAGGTCACCTGCTCTCGAACCAGTCCCAAATCCAACAGCTCCTCGTATCCGATCTCCACTTCCCGATCCACCATGCCGTGGATCCGCAGAGACCAGTCCTGCGGGTCGATCTGGGGATAGGAGAGCGCGGTATCGATCAGGTAGAAGTCCTCGTTGGGGGTGATGAGCGGCGCGATGCCGGCTATGTAGTCGAAGTTGGGCTCCCTGAGCGGCTCAGCCGTGACCGAGGGAGTGGGCTCAGCGGTGGGATCGGCAGTGGCCTCGGCGGTGGGATCGGCGCCAGCAGTGGGCGTGGATTCTGGCGTGGCGCCAGGAGTGGGATCGGCCCCGCCGTCGCCTCCCGCAGCCTGCTCAGTGGGCCTCGGAGTGGATCGCGGAGTCGGAGTGGCAATGGTGCGCCCCTGGAGGGCTTCGGTCGCGAACCCGCTGCGAGCACCTTCAACGGTGTCGCGTCGTCGCAGCCATCGCCCGAGCAGGCCGCCGGCCAGCGAGGCCCCGGCCATAACGCCGACTGCCCCAACGAAGCGCCGACGGTCGTTGAACCGGCCTCGCCCGACCATTGGAACCGAGCGGTCTTCATCAGGTTCGTCAACTGCCCCCCGAGATTTGTCGGCCAGGGCCAGCACATAGAGACTCAAGAACACCGCGATGCCGAATGCGCCCGACAGGAGTCCCGACATCCAGCCCAAACCGTCGCTGGACAGGGGGTTGCGGGCCGCGGCCCATCCGCCGACCACGGCGAAGACAACCAGTCCAGCAGGCATCACCCACGGGCGCTTTCGTGAAGGCCAGCCCAGCACTGCGCCAAGCAATACCGACACGACCACGATGCCCCACACCAGTGCCGGCTTCTGCGCGGTGCCCAGGTTGTCGATAGACCAGCGGGCGATATCACCAGGGGTCTTGTCAACGATCACATCGGCCACCGAGACCACCAACGACGGGATCTCGCGGCTCAGCCCCGACAGGATCTCGCTCAAGCCCAGCGCGGCCCCCGCGGCCACGATTCCGGCTGAGATCGCCTGAAGCGGCGAGATACCAGTTCGCCGCTCGGCTGACGCGGTCGCTTCCGGTTCGGTCATGTCTGCATTCCGATCAGTTCGTGGCCCGGGTGTCTTCCTCCGGCGGCCTGTGGCTAAGGCTATTGTGAATTTCCGCTGTTTGGGCCAATAGCCTCTCCACTTGGAGCCGGATTATGGAACTCGTGCCGATCAGCATCCGATGACACCGTTGGAGGCCCTGGGCGTCGACCAGGCATGGCGAGACATGGCCCAAGGCCAAGCGGGTGTGCTGGGGCGGGTGGTGCAGGTGGACCGGGGAGAGTGCGAGGTAGTGACCGACGACGGCCAGATCCGGGTCTCCTCCGACTCCCAGCGGGCCCAAGGCGATGTGGCCCCGGTAACCGGCGACTGGATTACCGTCGTTCCTGGCCCCGATGACACGCTCGTGGTGGAGCAGGTGCTGGATCGGCGCACGGTGGTGGTGAGGCGGGATCCGGCCGAGCACGCCCGACCCCAGACACTGGTAGCCAATGCCGATGTGGTCGGAGTAGTACACGGACTCGACCGGCGCATCAACCCAGCCCAGCTAGAGCGTTTCTGCGTGGTGGGCTGGCAGTCGGGTGCGGCTGTGGCGGTGATCCTGGCCAAAGCCGACCTCCGCCGCCATCCCGGGCGAGACGCCGAGAAGGCCGCCATCCTGGCACCGGGGACGACGGTGGTGATTACCGCGGCATTGCGGGGCGAGGGGCTCGACCAGGTGGCCGCGCTGTTGGAGGGCAATCGCACCTTGGCGCTGCTGGGACCATCAGGGGTGGGCAAATCGACGCTGATCAATGCCTTAGCGGGCACCGAGGTCCAGGCCACCCAGGAAGTGCGGGCCGGCGATGCCAAGGGCCGCCACACCACCATCGCCCGTCGGCTCATCCCGCTGCCCAATGGGGGATCGATCGTGGACACACCGGGCATCCGAGCCGTGGGACCGTGGGACGCGTGGGAGGGTTTGGCTGCGGCCTACGCCGAGGTCGACGCCCTCGACCAGGATTGCCGTTTCGCCGAGGACTGCTGGCATCAGGGCCAGCCGGGCTGCGCGGTAGCGGGCAACGTGGACGAGGGACGGCTGCGGCGCTACTTGGAGCTGGCCGAGGAGCTGGCCGACCAAGACCTCGACCGGGCCCGTCGGCGGAGCAAGTAGCCCGCTGCGTCCCGATTTCAGATGGGCCGGCCGCTGGGGTCAGATTGTCGACTTGGCGGGTTGGTGGCTTAGCGGGCTTCGGCCTCGGCTTGGGCACGGATTCGGAGTTCTTCCTGCTCCTCGGTGCGGGCGGGCAGGTGGTGGGTGAGCCAGCCGCCGTCCACGAACAAAGTGTGGCCGGTGATATAGGAGGCCTCGTCGCTGGCCAAAAAAACCGCAGCGTCGGCAATGTCGCCGGGCTCGCCGAACCGGTTCAGCGGAACCATTTCGGCCATCGTCTTCTCCATTTCGGGCACCGCCCGCAGACCCTCGGTCATGCGAGTCTTCATGTAACCGGGCCCCACGGCGTTGACCCGGATGCCGAACTCCCCCAGCGCCATGGCCCCGCTGCGGGTTAGCGAGATCACCCCGGCCTTGGAAGCGGCGTATGCCGGTGTGAGGGGATGACCCTCCGCCCCAAGAATGGAGGCGGTGTTCAAGAGCACGCCGCCATTGCCTCGCGCCACCATGTGGCGGGCCGCGATCTGATTGCACAGAAAAACCCCGGTGAGGTTCACCGCAATCATCCGGTCCCAGAACTCGTCGTCCATCTCCAAGTACTTGGGGGAGTTGGCGATGCCGGCGTTGGCCACCATGATGTCCAGCTTTCCGTGGCGTCCAACCACGTTGTCCACCAGGCTCTGTACCGATGCCCGGTCGGACACGTCGCACTGGCGGGTCTCCACCCCCAATTCGTCGGCCACCTGCTCCATGGCGGCTTCGTCTACATCGGCCACCACTACCACCGCGCCCTCGGCAGCGAACTTTCGGGAGATGGACTCACCGAGACCGTTAGCACCCCCGGTGACGATGGCCACCCGTCCTTCCAAACGATTGCTCATGCCGACATATTCACAAACAGAGCACCAGATGCGCTAGAAAGCCAGGATGCCGAGCGCAACGCCATTAGCTAACAAGATCGCAGCCGTCACCGGCCCCGACCGAACACGAACCAATTCCCGAGATAGGCCCGAATCATGACAACAGTTGCCGCCGCATCCGGGCCAGACATCCTGGCACCGGAGTTCAACGCCGACCCGTATCCGTTCTACGCCGAGATGCGGGAGTCCTACCCGCTGTACCACCACGAGGTCTCGGGGTTCTGGATGGTGTCTCGCTACCAGGACGTGGAGCGGGTCTTCAAAGACGGCGAGTCGTTCTCCAGCCGCAACTACGAGTGGCAGAACGAACCCATCCACGGCGGTCGCACGATGCTGCAGCTCGACGGCCGCGAGCACTCCGCCCACCGCAACATCGTCGGCCCGCAGTTCCGCGGCGCCTACCTCGAGGAGCGGGTGCGCGGGATCATCGAGCATACGGCGCACAAGCTGATCGACCGGTTCGAGGCGGACGGTGCCGTGGACCTGCGCAAGCAATTCACCAAGAAGTTCCCGCTCGACGTGATCATGTACATGATCGGCCTGCCGCTGGAGGATCACGAGACCTTCCGCCACTGGGTCGATCTGGGTATCGAGTTCCAGTCCAACTTCGCCGGCGACTCCGAGGTGGAGCGGCGCGGCCTTCAGGCCCAGAAGGAGTTCGCCGACTATCTGACTCCGATCATCGCCGACCGGCGGTCGAATCCTGGCGAGGACCTTCTGTCGAAGATGCTGGAAGGGAGTTCCGACGGCATCACCATGGAGGACTGGGAGGTGCGGTCTTTCACAAGCCTGCTGGTCAGCGCCGGCGGCGAGACGACCGACAACGCGCTGGCCTCAATGGTGTGCCGCCTGCTGGAGAATCCCGAGCAGATGGAGGCCGTGCGCAACGACCGATCGCTAATCACCGCGGCTCTCGCCGAAACGCTGCGCCACTCGGGACCTGTGCAGATGATCATGCGCCAGGCCGAGCGCGACACCGAACTCTCCGGCGGTGTGGTGCCCGCCGGCGGCACGGTTGCCTGCGTCCTGGGGGCGGCCAACCGTGACCCCGACCAGTTTGCCGATCCCGACACGTTCGACATCCACCGCTCTGACCTGGACGTGGCGAAGGCGTTCAATGCGGCCGCCAATCATGTGGAGTTCGCCCTCGGCCGGCACTTCTGCGTCGGGGCGCATCTGTCCCGGGTGGAGGTGGACGTCGCCATGGACACTCTCCTCGACCGGCTTCCCGGGATGGACTTCGCCGCCGGATTCGAGGCCGACGAGACCGGCATCTTCACCCGCGGGCCCCGCCGCGTGGACCTCGTCTTCCAGCCCGCCGCCTGAGGCCGCACCGGTGCGCCGGGTGTTGGGCGATCTGGTCGACGGCGGGGCCACACCGGGGGGCCTGACCAATTCACAGGCAGACCACTACATGCGCTAGAAAGCCCGGATGCCGAGCGCAACGCCATTAGCCAACAAGATCGCAGCCGTCACCGGTGGAGGCGGGGGAATCGGGGGCGGAATCTCCCGATTATTCGCCGAGGCGGGGGCCGCGGTCGTGGTCAACGACATCGACGCCGACCTGGCCAACGCCGCGGTGAGCGACATCACCGACGCCGGGGGACGGGCCATCTCGGTGGTGGGCGACATTACCGACGCTGCGGTGGTGGCCGAGTTCCACCAGGCCGCGGTCGAGTTCGGTGACGGACGGGTCGACGTGCTGGTCAACAACGTGGGCGACTACCGGCCGGGTGCCGGCAAGTTCATCAGGACCACCGAAGCCGATTGGGACGCCCAGATCGACATCACCTTCCGCCACGTGTTGCGCTGTACCCATGCCTTTCTGCCCACCATGGTGGAAGGGGGCGGCGGCACCATCGTGAACGTGTCCACGGTGGAGGCCATGCGGGCCATGCCCCGGATCGCGGTGTATTCGGCCTCCAACGCCGCCATCATCGCGTTCACCCGATCCGTCGCCTTGGAGATGGCCGACCAGAACATCCGGGTCAACTGCATCGCCCCCGACATGGCCGTCACCCTGCAAACCCCCCTCGACCAGATGCTGCGGGGTCGCCCTCTCGAGCAGGTGACCCGGAACATCCCCCTGTGCCGCTTCGGCAATCCCGACGACTTCGCCGAGGTGGCCCTGTTCCTGGCTTCCGATCAGTCCCGCTTCATGACCGGCCAGACCCTCCCGGTGGACGGCGGCACGATGACCGCCCAGGGCTGGTACCGCCGCGCCGACGGCCGCGGCTTCACCAACCTCCCCGACGCTCCTTGATCTGAGGGAGGCTCAGTCCAGGCCGTATTGGGGAAGGCGGCCGTTGGCAATCATGGTGAGGCTGCCGGTGCCAGTCTCGTCGGGATCGTCGGTGGTGACCGTAACCGGGGCGATGCGATGCATCGGCGTGAACACCTCGCCGGTGGCGGCCACCACGTCGGCGGGATGGCTCACGTCCCAGATCTCGTGCTCGACGTAGGACTCGCCCCGGTACACGCCGAGTCCGAGCTCGTCGTTCCAGCCGCCGCTATACCCCAAACCGGCCATGGCCACTGCCGAACCGAGTGGCGCAGAGCCGAGCCGAAGCGAAGCGCCGTCGTCAAGGGTCACCGCCATATCGGCCGACGAGAAACGCCGGGTGTCGGAAAAGAAGTCCAACGACAGATCGGCCTGGGTGACGTGGCGATCTGTGTCGGGAGCGTCCCGGTCCCGGATCAGCCCGGTGAGGTACACCCGTTCGGGGCCCCGCTCCATGATCTGCACGTGGCCGGCCCGACGGTTGGTGGAGAAGAACAGGAAGTAGAACAGCGTGCCGGCCTCGCTGTGTTGCCGGGGCGGGCCGGTCACCGGCTCGGGGATGCCCATGGCGGGGCGTACTCCCCAGGAGTGGTCCCGGCCGCCCCACCAGCCGTCGACCTCTAGGCCCTCGTCGCCGATCGTGATCCAGCCGTCCACCACCCCCACCTGGTTGAAGCGCTGGTAGTCCTGGGCCACCCGTCCCCGCTCCCGCTCCACGTGGGGCTTCTCGATCTCCGGGGCCAGCTCGGCCCGCCACACCAGATCGCAGGCGATGGAGTGATCGCCGGGGGCCAGGATCACCCGCAGCTCTTCCAGCGGGACCGTCGGCTCCACCCGCATCGGCCCCACCTCGGGCTCGAAGCGGGGACGAAGGGCTCGCGACGCTCGCAGATTGTGCTGGGTGCCCCCCCGCACCATCACCACCCCGCCATCGATCACGTTCATGTTGTTGTAGGAGCCCATGGTGAACTGCACTGCGGCCTGTCCCGCCGGGTCGTAGACGGCAAACCAGTAGCGGTCGAAGAACCGGGGGTCAGACGTGCCGACGTGCTCGAACGGCTCGGCAATCTGGTGCCATAGGGTGTCGTCAAGGGGTCCAAGCATGGCTACTTCAGCCTTTCTGTGGAATCGGCCAGGTAGGCCCGCACCGCGGGGGACGGCTCAGATCCGCTCATGATCTCATCGGTGAGCTGGGCCCGCAGACTCCGGTGATACTCCTCGGCGGCGGCCAGGGCGGGCACACCGGGCACGGCTTCCTCCAGCGCCGCGGGTTCGATCCCCAAGACCTCTTCCAGAGCCCGTATGTCGGTCACCAGATCGGGCAGCACCTCAGACCATCGTGCCGCGGCGTGCTCCAGGGCCGCGGCCGCGAAGGCGATCTGCTCCTGCGTATAGGAGTCAGACACCTCGGGGGCGGCCAACTCCACCAGCACCCGGCGGGCCCCGATGATCTGCTCGCTCAATGTCGGTCTCATCCCAACTCCTCCGCGGTCTGGGCCAACAGCAATTTGGTTAGTTGTCCAGCTCCTAACCACACCCGAAGGGTGCGGTCGTCACAGAAGCTGCGCACCCCGGTGATGACAATGGCCGCCAGCTTGTAGTTGGCCAGCACCTGCCAGAACCGCAGCGCATCCCGGTCGACGGTCCGGCCGGTGCGAGCCTCGTAGGCCGACACCAGATCGTCCACCTCCCACCGTCCGGGAATCTGGTGCTCGACCCGGCGAAGCGGGTTGGTCACCCATCCCACATCCTCGGTCGGATCTCCCAGGTGGACGGTCTCCCAGTCCAGCAGCACCTGCACCTGGTCGCCGTCGAACAGCACATTGCCCGGCTTGATGTCGCCGTGGACCGCGGTGATCTCACCGGGCTCCGGCCGGTTGCGGCGCATCCACTGCTCGATATAGGCCAGCACCGGCTGAGGCTCCAATGACTGGCGCTCGATCACCGCGGCCCATTCGTCGATGGCTGCCTCCGCCGGATCGCTCGGCACAGCCAGCACCTCGTCCAGTCGGGCGCCTTTCCAGTCCAGAGCGTGAATCTCGATCATCAGATCCACCATCTGCGAGGCGATCCCCACTCTGGAGTCTTCGTCGGGCCGACCGTCGCCTCCCTGCAGAATGAAGTGGTCATTGTGCCCGTCGTAGCGGGTCATCACCATTGCCGGGCGGCCCAGTTCCGACCCGTCGGCGTCCAGCCACACCACCTCGGGGGCCCGCACCGGCTGGTCGTGCAATCGACGCAGCACCTCGAACTCCATCCGGCGGTCGGTTTCCAGCACGCTGCCCACCGGATCCCGCCGAAGGAACAGCTGTCGATGGTGCGACTGCCCCTCGTCTTCCCAGTGCAGATCGAACGGCCAGTTCTCCCGTGACTGCCCCCCGATGGCCCGAGCCTCGCCCTCCACCCGAAGCCCGTCAACCTCGCCCAAGCGCGCTCGGATGAATCCTTCTAACGCGGCGTCAAAGTCACAGGCCATTGCCGCCACACGCTACTCAGTGTGGAGCTGAGCGGACTCGAACCGCCGGCCTCCTCGTTGCGAACGAGGCGCTCTAGCCAACTGAGCTACAGCCCCAAATGCCGAATCAAGCCTAATGGGAGCCGCGCGCGGAACCGCGATTGGGATCAACAGGAGTCAGCAGAAAAAAGGATCAGCGTTCGCCACCGGAGGCCACATCCCAAGACCGGGATTGCGGGGCATCCACGTCTATCGGGTTGAGCCGCTCTTCGCGGGTGCGCTGGTGCTGCACTAGCAGCATGGCGTAGCCCAGCAGCAAAGCATCAATCAGCAGATGAATCACCAGGGCAAGGCCGCCGAAATACACGGCAAAGACGAACGTGGCCAGCGCGCTGAAGATGAGGGTCACGAGGATGCGGCGCCGACGGCGACGAGCATCAATTAAGGTGCGAGGTATTCCCCGAGACGAGCTCGACCCCATCTGAGAAGCGTACACCCGAGGGGGCAACGCGATATTGGGCCGAAGCGCGACCACCGGTGCCGACATTGCCCCCCTCTCAGCGAGGCGGGGGTGCACCGAGCGAATGGGAAGACCGAAACCAAGCTGTGACGAACGACGCCTGCCCCTGAACTGGCCGCTGCGAGCCCGCCGGATCAGGGGTGGTATCAAAAAGGCAGCCCACGCGGCTGCCAAGATCATTAGCAACACTGACGTCACCAATCTCGGGGGTCCCTTGCTGAGATAATGGTAAGCCGTGAACGCGCGCCCGATGGTGGATAGTCGTGCTTCAACTCCCCCTCAAGGACTCTTGCACTCTTCGTGACCATCTGCCGACGGACATTACGGCTGCTTGACACTTGTTACGGTTCTACTACAAAAAGTCCACCCGTGCCACCCGCTCTTTCCGCCGGCTGTTCGCGGTGGTGGCTCAGTCGTCGTAGACCGCGTCGGCGTCTCCGGAGCGCCGGTAGGAACCGGAGCGTCCACCCGTCTTCTCCCACAGGGCGACTTCGCCGATCACCATCTCCTTGTCCCGCGATTTGCACATGTCGTACACGGTCAGCGCGGCCACGGAACACGCAGTGAGGGCTTCCATCTCCACCCCGGTCCGATCGACCGTTTCCACCTCGGCCTCGATCTCGATATAGGTGTCCTCGATCCTGAAATTCACCAACACTGCCCCCACCAGCAACGGGTGGCACAGCGGAATGAGCTCGGGAGTGCGTTTGGCCGCCTGGATTCCCGCCACCCGGGCCACTGCCAGCACATCCCCTTTCCCTATGGCCCCCCGGGCCACCGCGGAGGCGGTGTCGGCGCTCATGAACACCTTGGCCCGAGCTATGGCCCGGCGATGCGAGGGGTCCTTGGGGGTAACGTCCACCATGCGGGCGCGTCCCAAGGGGTCGATGTGGGTGAACCCGGCGTCGGTCATTTCACCCCCCGATCTGGGACATCGAGCGGCCAGGGCGGATGAAATGCACCTGGTTGATGGCGTGACCGGCCCATTTGTCCTTCACCACATCGGAGATGACCGCGGCGATCTCATCATCGCTCGCTCCCGAGCGCAGCAGCTTCCGGAGATCGTGCTCGTCCACGGCGAACAGGCAATTGCGGAACATGCCCTCGGCGGTGAGGCGTACCCGGTCGCAGCTTCCGCAGAATGCGTCGGTCACGCTGGCGATCACCCCGAACGAACCCCGGCCGTCGGCGTAGTGCCACACCGCGGCCGGCGAGTGGGATCGCTCGACGGGGGCCAGCGGGAATGCCTCGGCCACGGTGGACACAATCTCGTCCAGCGCGACCACCTTGTCATTGCTCCATGACAAGTCGGCATCCAGGGGCATGAACTCGATGAACCGGACCTCCACCCCCTTGTCTCGGCCGAATCGGGCGAAGTCCACGATCTCGTCGTCGTTGATGCCCCGCATCATCACCGCGTTGACCTTCACCGGGTTCAATCCGGCGGCCAGGGCGGCGTCGATCCCGTCGAGGACCCGGTCCAAGTCGTCCCGGCGGGTGAGTTGCTCGAACCGGTCGGGCCGGAGGGAGTCGAGCGAGATGTTGATCCGCCGCAGTCCGGCAGCGGCCAGCTTGTCGGCCAGAAGGCCCAGGGTGGCCCCATTGGTGGTCACGGCCAGGTCGACGTCCAATGCGGCCAGCTTCTCCACCAGCACCGGCAGGTTGGCCCTCACGGTGGGCTCGCCGCCGGTGAGCCGGATGCTGTCGATGCCGAACCGGTCCACCATCAACGCGGCGATGCGCTCGATCTCCTCAAAGCTGAGCAGGTCTTCGCGAGGCAGCCAATCGAGTCCGTCGGCGGGCATGCAGTATGTGCAGCGGAAGTTGCACCGGTCGGTCACCGAGATGCGCAGATCCCGGTGGATCCGCCCGAAGCCGTCGATCAGCGGCACGCTCACCCCTGCATTATCGCAAGATAAGCAGCGAAACCGCATCCCCGACGGCCAAACCCTCCCCGTCGGGCAGCATGGCCAGGGCATCGGCTGCGGCCATGGCCGAAAGCTGGTGCGACCCTTGACCGCCGGCCGATCGGGCCAAGAACTCACCATCGGCGTACTCGACTCGCACTCGGGCGAAGTGGGTCTTGCCGTCGGGTCGCCGGCGCAGCCGCTCGGCCACTCGCCCAATCACCGGCGGGCGGTGCCAGGTCTCAGCAGGATGACCCATCATCTTGCGCAGGCCGGGGCGGGCGAACAGCTCGAACGACACCATGGACGACACCGGGTTGCCAGGCAGGCCGAATACTGGGATGCCCTCGACCACGCCGAAAGCCAGCGGCTTGGCCGGCTTGATGGCTACTTGCATCCAAGACATGTCGCCGATCTCGTCCAGCACCTTCTTCACGTAGTCGTAGTCGCCCATGCTGACCCCGCCCGAGGTCAGCAGCGCATCGCACTTCTCGACACCGTCTCGGATACCCGCGGCAATCTCAGCCTCGTCGTCGGCCAGGCTGCCCAGGTCCACCGGCTCGCACCCGGCCTCGGCCAACAGGGCCAACAGCGTGTGCCGGTTGGAATCGCGGATCTGACCCACCTCCAGTGGCTGCGGCCCCTCCACCAGCTCGTCGCCAGTGGACATGACGCCTACTCGGGCCTTGGGCCGCACCTTCACCTCATAGATGCCCAAGCTGGTGAGCACCCCCAGGTGCCCGGGGGTGAGCACCTCTCCCGGCCCGAACACCGTCTGGCCCACGGTCAGATCCTCCCCAGCTCGGCGAATGTGGTTGCCCGCCGGCACCGATTCAGCCACCGTCACCTCGTCGCCATCGGTGCTGGTCAGCTCCACCATCACTACCGCATCGGCACCGGGGGGGATGACCGCACCGGTCATGATGCGCGCCGCCTGCCCGACTCCCACGGTGACGTCCGGCGCTGCCCCCGCGGCAATCGTGCCCGCGATGGCCAGGGTCACTGGGGCGTGGTCTACATCAGCCGACCGCACGGCAAATCCGTCCATCGCCGTGTTGTCGAACGGAGGCACCAACTCGGGTGCCACCACCGTCTCGGTGGTCACTAGTCCTCGGGCGTGGTCGACAGGCACCACTACCTCGGTCAAGACCTCGCAGCCCGCCAGTACCCGCTCTTGAGCTTCAGACAGCGGGATCATCACCAGAGCGCCGGTTCTTCTCTACGCAACATACGGCGAATGTTCTCATGGTGGCGGGCCAGAACCACCACCGCCACCCCGATCGCCACCCCGACATCAGCCGCCGGCCACCCTTGGATCGCTACTGCGGCTGGTGCAGCCGCCGTGGCCACCAGCGAGGCCGCGCCGGCCCGCTTGGTGCCGGCCAAGGCCACCGCCCACACGCCGATCAGGATCACCCCTACCACCGGAGTGAGCGCCAACAGCATCCCCCCGAAAGTGGCCACTCCCTTGCCCCCTTCGCGGTAGCGACCAAGAGGCACGATATGGCCCACCACCGCGGCGGCCCCGCACGCCGCCCCAATGAGCTGGTCGCCGAAGATCAAGCCCAGCCCGGCGGCAATGAAGCCCTTTCCCACATCGCTGAGAAGCACCCAAGCGGCCGGCCACCGCCCCGCCACCCGGTACACGTTGCTTGCCCCTGGGTTCTTGGATCCCTCCCGGGTCGGATCGTGCCCCGTGTATCTCCCCACTAGGAGCGCGCCGGGAAATGTCCCCCACGCATAGCCGGCCAGGACAAGCCACCAAGCCCAGTCCACCCGCCCATCGTAGTGAACCCTCTCAACCGCTCTCAGATAGCCAAAAAACAACCCCCACCTCTATCCTTTAGTTTCGTGCCCGCCTACGACTACAGCTGCCAGACCTGCGGCACCCGGTTCGAAATCATCCAGTCGTTCTCCGAAGACTCTCTCACCGTATGCCCCCAAGCCGATTCCATCGCCAGCCCCGCCGCCTGCACCCAACCCGGCAAAGGCCAAGTGAGCAAAGTGTTCAGCGTGCCCAGCATCACCTTCAAAGGCGACGGCTTCTACCGCAACGACAGCCGCTCGGGAGCCAAGTCGTCCACCATGGCCGGCTCCTCAACCAACGGCGACAGCTCCAACGGCCATGATAAGGCCGACGCGGGGAAGTCCGACAGCAGCTCGTCGGAGTCCTCCAACCGCGAGCCGGCCAAAGCCGCCTCAAGCTCCTCCGACGACTAGTCGCTAGCCATGCCCGAGATCGGCGTCATCGGCGGCTCCGGTCTCTACTCCCTGCTGGACGATGCCGTCGAAGTTCCCGGCGACGACGCCTTCGGGCCGCCGTCGGGGCCGATCGCCATCGGCTCGGTGGACGACATCGAGGTGGCCTTTCTGGCACGCCACGGCCCCGGCCACCGATACCCCGCCCACAGGGTGAACTACCGGGCCAACCTGTGGGCGCTGCGCCAGACGGGGGTACGGGCCATCTTCGGCCCCAGTGCCTGCGGATCGCTGCGCCCTGAGCTGGCCCCTGGCCATGTGGTGGTGTGCGACCAGCTGGTCGATCGCACCTCGGGCCGGGCTGACACCTACTTCGACACCGTCACCAACCACGTGTCGCTGGCCGACCCCTATTGCGATGAGCTCCGCCAGGCGCTGCTAGGCGCCGCCCGATCCGAGGGCATGGCCGCCCACGACGGGGGCACCATGGCGGTGATCTCCGGCCCCCGCTTCTCCACTCGGGCCGAGTCCCGGTGGTTCCGCGACAACGGCTGGGACGTGGTGGGCATGACCCAATACCCCGAGGCCGCCCTGGCCGCCGAACTGGGCATCTGCTACGCCACCGCCGCCTTGGTCACCGACTACGACGTGGGCCTGGACGACGACCCCAACATCAAGCCGGTCACCCAGGACGAGGTGTTCGCCTTCTTCGCCCAGAACGTCGACAAGATGCGGGCGGTGCTGTTCAGCGCCATTCGGGCCATCGCCGACAACCTCCCCGACTGCTCCGATCGCACCAACGGCATCGATCCGCCCCTGCCGCCACCTTGACCCTTTCCATCAGCCCCGACCACAGCTAGCCTGAGCAGCGCTTCCCCCGC
>JAPPAP010000009.1 GCA_026705465.1 bacterium
AGGAGTTCCGGGTGGCCTACGTCCGCCACCGCGAGGACGACGTGACCGCCACCCCGGACTCGGCGTGGGAGTGGCTGGCCCAGGGCTGGGAACTGTTCCCAGAGGCCCGCTCCGATATCGTCCGCTGGTCGTATGACCCGATCGACCCCTGGCGGCTGGCCTTCACCCCCGGTGTGCGGGCGGTGGACGTGATGGTCGACGGGGAGACGCTGCTGGCCGACGGGGTGGCCACTCGGGTGGACCCCGATGAGATCCGGGCCAAAGCCGCCGAAGCCGCCAACCGACTGTTCGCCCAATTGGAGGAGATCGACCCATGAGCTCATACCCAGTGGCCCTCTACCTGCAGGACGCCCACTCGGTGGCCGAGGCCATCGAGTACGTGCAATACGCCGAACAGAAGGGGTTCGAGGCCGTGTGGCAGGCCGACTCCCGGCTGGTGCGGGAGGCCACGGTGCCCATGGCCGCCTTCGCCGCCTCCACCGACACCATCAAGGTGGGCAGCGGGGTGCTCGACATGTGGACCCGCAACCCGGCCCGGCTGGCGGCCACGTTCTCCACCCTGGACGACCTGGCGCCGGGCCGCATCCTGTGCGGTTTGGGCGCGTGGTGGGATCCGCTGGCCAGCAAGGTGGGGGTGGACCGCCGCCGCCCGCTGGGGGCCATGCGGGAGGTGGTCACTGTGGTGCGGGCGCTGTTGGCCGACGAGAACGTGACCTTCGACGGCGACTACGTGCACCTCGAAGACGTGGAGCTCGACTACGTGCACCAGCCCCGCCGCCCCAAGGACGTGCCCATCTACATCGGCGCCACCGGCATGAAGATGATGGCTTTGACTGGCGAGATCGCCGATGGCGTGGTGCTCAACTACCTGGTGTCGCCCGACTACAACCGTCGGGCCATGGACGCCCTGGCCGAGGGCGCGGCCCGAGCGGGGCGCACGGTGGACGATTTGGACCGTCCGCAGCTGGTGGTGTGCTCGCTGGCCGAGGACCGGGCCGAGGCGCTGGACGCCGCCCGCCTGCTGGTGACCCAGTATCTGGGCCAGCAGCCCCACATCATGGCCGCCTCGGGCGTGCCCGACTCGCTGCTGGATCAGGTCAACGCCGTGCTCACCTGGCCCGCCACCATGGAGCAGGTGGAGGCGGCTTCCAAGCTGGTGCCCGACGACATCGTGCAGATGCTGTGCGCGGCCGGTACCGCCGAGGAGTGCCGGGCCAAGGTGGACGAGTACGTGGCCAACGGCGCCACCTGCCCGATTCTCTACCCCCTGGGTCCCGACGTGCGGGCCATGATCGACGTCTTCGGCCCAGCATGAGCGTCCACTTCGAGCACGATCACAGTGCCAGCTACCACGGGTGAAAGAGTTGGTGCGTGAGTAACCGCGAGGAGTGGAAGCTGTGGTTGGAGGAGCTGGACCGTCGGCGCACTGAGGGCGCCGCCATGGGCGGCCCCGACCGGGTGGAGAAGTACATGCACTCGCGGGGCAAGCTGGACGTGCGCCAGCGCATCGACCGGCTGTTCGACCCCGGCACGTTCCGGGAGATCGGCTCGCTGGTGGGCACCATGGAGGACATCCCCTCCGACGGGTTCGTGGCCGGCTACGGCCGGATCGACGGCCGCACGGTGCTGGCCGGGGCCGAGGACTTCACCGTGCTGGGCGGGTCGATCGGCGCGGGCAATACCGCCAAGCGCTACCGGGTGGCCGAGCTGGCCGCCCAGGAGGGCCTTCCGCTGGTCACCATGCTGGAGGGGGCCGGCCATCGGCTCACCGACACCGGGGGCAGCCGGGCGCCGGGCGACCTCCAGGCCTACGCCGACTTGAACGGGCAGGTGCCCATGGTGTGTTTGGTGATGGGGGCCTCAGCCGGCCACGGCGCGCTGGCCGCTCCCCTCAGCGACTTCGTGATCATGACGTCGTACGCCTCCATGTTCACCGGGGGGCCGCCGCTGGTGAAGGCGGCCACCGGCGAGGACGTGACCAAAGAGGAGCTGGGCGGCGCCGACGTCTGCACCCGCATCGCGGGGTCGGCCCACAACGAGGCCCCCGACGACGAGGCGGCCATCGACATGGCCCGGCTCTATTTGTCTTATTTCCCTTCGCGCGCCGGCCAGCCCTCGCCCCTCAGCAGCGGGCCCGACACCGAGCCCCGAGTGGTAGAGGAACTGCTCGACGTGATCCCCCCCAACGACCGCCGCCCCTACAACATGCACCAGGTGATCGACCTGATCGTCGACGACGGCAGCTTCTTCGAGGTCCAGCCCGCCTACGGCCCGGCCATCATCGTCGGACTGGCCCGCTTCGGCGGCCGGCCCAGCGCCATCGTGGCCAACAACCCGGCGTACTTGGCCGGCTCGGTGGATGCGTCGGCGGCCATCAAGGCCACCGACTTCTTGGAGGTGATCGGCAACTACGACCACCCGGTGGTGTTTCTGGCCGACAACCCCGGGGTGATGGCCGGCACCAAGGCCGAGCGGGAGGGCATCTTGAAGTGGGGCGGCAAGATGTACAAAGCCGAGCGCCGCCTCACCAACCCCAAGATCGAGATCACCATGCGCAAGGCGTTCGGCTTTGGCTCGGTGGTGATGGCCCAGAACCCGTTCGACAACCAGACCCAGTCGTTCTCGTTGCCCAGCGTGAACATGGCGGCCATGCCCGCCGAGTCCGGCGGCCGCTCAGCCAAGCTCGATGCCGAAACCCAGGCCCAGGTGGAACGCGACCAGCGCTCCGGCCCCTATCGCCTGGCCAACCGCCTGGGCAGCGACGACGTGATCGACCCCCGAGACATGCGCAACGCCATCCTCAACTCCCTCACCCTGGCTGAGAACCGCTAGTTCTGGAGCGCTAGTCCCAGAGGCGGCGGGCTCGGCTGGCCAGGTCGGCGTGGGCGGCGGCCAGGTCGCAGCCCAGGAGTTGGCCGTCTTGGACCACGGGGTTGCCGGCGACGTAGAGGTGGCGGACTCGGCGGTCGGGGCCGAGGACCAGTCCGGCCAGAGGATCGACCACGTCGGCGATGTCGTCTCCCGGCCACACGGCCAGGTCGGCGATCATGCCCGGCTGGATCTGCCCCAACCGGTCGGCCACTCCGAGACACTTGGCTCCGCCGGTGGTGCCTAGCCGGAGGGCGTCGGCGGGCATGAAGGCGCTGGGGTCCATGGCCCGCAGGCGGGCGGCATATAGCGATTGGTGCAGCTCGGGAAACAGGCCACCCACCTCGTTGGACGCCACCCCGTCCACCCCGAGGCCCACCGGCACTCCGGCGGCCTCCAGATCGGTCACCCGGCAAGTGCCCGCGGCCAAACGGGCGTTGGACGAGGGGCAGTGGGCCACGCCCACCCCGGCGGCACCCAGTCGGGCGATTTCCTCGTCGTTGAACCAGATGCCGTGGGCCAGCCACACGTCGTCGCCCACCCAGCCCCATTCGTCGAGCTGCTCCACCGGCCGGCGGCCGAACCGCTCCAGGCAGTGCTCCTGCTCGTCGATGGTCTCGCACAGGTGGGTATGGAGCCGCAGGCCGTGCTGTCGGGCCAGGTCGGCCGACGCCTCCATCAGCTCGGAGCTGACCGAGAATGGGCTGCACGGCGCCACCACCACATGCACCATGTCGCCGTCGTGGTGTTGGGCGATCACCCGCTCGGTGGAGGCCATGATGGATTCCAGGTCCTCCACCACATGGTCGGGAGGAAGCCCGCCCTGAGACTCGCCCAGGTCCATCGACCCCCGGCTGAGGTGCAGGCGGATGCCCACTGCGGCGGCGGCCTCCACGATGGCGTCGAACACCGCGTCGTCGCCGTGGGGCACCAGGTAGTGGTGGTCGGATGCCGAGGTGCAACCGGTGGCGGCCAGCTCGCCCAATCCGACCAGCGCGGCAGCAGCCACGTCGTCCACCGACAGCCGCCCCCACACCGGGTAGAGCTCCACCAGCCAGTTGAACAGGTCGCAGCCCACCGCCCGGCCCCGGGTCATCCATTGATAGAGGTGATGGTGGGTGTTGGCCAGCCCCGCGGTGATGATGTCGCCGTCCACATTGACGACGACGTCACCGGGCTGGGACTCAATGGTGCCCACTTCAGCGATGATGTTGTCGGCGAGGGCGATGTCGCCGGGCCAACGGGCGCCTCGCAGAACGGTGCGGGAGCTCATCGCTGCGCCCCGGTGAACAGCACCGCGGGTTTGGCCCCGGCGGGCGGATCGTCGCACAGCAGACCGGCCAAGCCGGCTGAGCCAGTAGGGCTGACGTTGATGCCGGTGGCCGACCGGCCTGCCTCGCAGGCCTCGGTCACCACTGGCTCGGGCACCACCACCGGGTGGCCACCGGTGGCCGCCATGGCCTCGGTGACCGCGGCCCAGTCGTAGGTCTCATCGTCGAGGATCCCAGTGGCGGCCGAGAATGGGGTCGGCGTCCATGGCCACATGACCGCGCTTCGCTGGCGACGGGCCTCCTCCAGCCCACCCAGCTCGGCGGTGCGCTCCCACGCTCGGGCCAGCGGAGCGCACCCCTCGGTCTGCACCGTAATCAGGGCGGCTGACGACCCACCGATGGCCAACCCCTGGGCCACCGACGCGGCCAGCGCGCCACCCCCCACCTGGATATACACCCGGTCGATATCTGGAGCTTGCTCGGCCAGCTCGTAGCCAAGGGTGCGGCCCCCATCGATGGTGTAACCGTTGTCGGGCCCCTGGCAGCCGAAGGGAACCGCCCCGGCGCTCACTGCCTCTCGGAAGCGGTTGTATGAGGGATCGCCGTCTTCGCCATCGACTCGGGGACAGACCTCCACTGTCGCGCCCAATTCCCGCAGACGGTCGACCACGGCTTCTTCCGCAAAAGTGGGCACGTACACGGTGAGTGGCCACCGCTCAGCAGCAGCCACCACCGCGGCAGCCAGCGCAGCATTGCCGCAAGAGGCGATGGCCAGCGGAGGACGGTCGGCGGAAGCACCGGCCCGACGCTCCCGTACCAGCAAATGCAACATCAGCCCGAAGGTATGTCGGGCCTTGTGCGACCCCGACACATTGTCGGTCTCGTCTTTAATGGTCACGCTCCGGCCACCAATTGGGGCGCTTGAACATGGCGTGACCTCGAATCCGTGGCCGTCAACTCCAGCAACGGCGTCATCGAGCTGACCCACCCGATCCACAAACCAAGCGTCATCGTCAGCCTCAGCCCACGACCGCAGCATCCGCCGATAGCGCACAAACGGCTGCTGGCTGCTCTCATCCACCCGCCACTCTGGCACCGGCAGGCGCAGAACGTGGTCACCGCCATCGGCATCTCTATACCGACAGGCCCACGCGTCACCGGCCGCGACCGCTCCACACGAGCAAGTCAGGCCTTGGAGCATTACCCGGCGACTCGGGCGTTGAAGTCGGCGATCAGCTCATCCCACACCGGCACCAGATCCCGCAACGCCACCCAGAACGACTGGTCGCGGCGGGCGTCGAAGTGGGCCAGGTCCACGCCCTGCTGCTCCACCCAGGTGAAGTAGCCCAGGTTGAACACCCGGTCGCGATCGCGGTCGCTGAGCTTCAACAGGTGGTCGGTGTCCACGCCGTTGAGCCACCGACCAGCCACCACATCAGCTTCCGCGGCCCCAAAGTCGCCGCCAAAAGAAGTCTCAGTCGTCTTGGCCCGCTCCGAGCCATACAAGGCCGCCCCATCAGTAGCCACGGTCACGATCACATCGTCGGGGCCGCAGTCCAGCGCGGCGGCCATCTTGGCCGAGGCCAGCATGTTGCAGATGGAGGAAAGCCCCAGGTTGTCCAGGTTGGCGATCACATCGTCGCCCACCCCCCGCTGGGCCAGCAACGCCCGACCCTCCGGAGAGGCGAACAGCACGCCTAGCTCGTCGGTGGCCTGATCCGACACCGCCACCACCACGTCGGTGTTGGTCACGTTGTGGATCAGCGGGACGTGCTTGTCGCCGATGCCCTGGATGTTGTGCTCGCCGTAGCCGTTGTACAGCAGCGTGGGGCACTCCAGCGCCTCCACCACTGCGGTGGCCGATCCGTGCCGCTCCTTGAGGGGATCGCCCGCTCCCAGCGTCCCGGCCGAGCCCGAGGCGGCCACGAACCCGGCCAGCCGGGCCGACGAATGCCCCTCGGTGTAGTGCTCGAACACCCGCTCCACCGCGGCGGCGGTGGCGGTCACGTGGCCGAGATGATTGCCGTACTCGCAGAACTGGTTGAGGATCACGTTGGCCTCGTCTTGGGCCAGGGCGGCGCAGGCGTCGTAGATCTCCTTCACGTTGCTCTCCGAGCCGGGGGTGCGGATCACATCGGAGGGATCGGATGTCCACCGGTCCAGCCACTCGAACCGCTCAGCCGACATGCCCTCGGGCAGCACGGCCACCCCCCGACAGCCCATGATCTTGGAGATGGCGATGCCGCCTCGGGCGTAGTTGCCGGTGGACGGCCACACCGCCCGGTTCCGGGTCGGGTCGAACTGGCCGGTGACCAGTCGGGGGGCCAGACAGCTATAGGCGGCCAGCACCTTGTGGGCGCTGATCATGGGGAACCGATTGCCCAGCAACAGGATGATGGGGGACTCCACCCCCGACAGCGCCGGTGGGATCACCACGTGCTCGGGCACCGCGGCCCGCCCCGCCCGGGAGGCGTCGTTGTACCAGTTCACCCGCCACAAATTGGCGGCGTCGGCGGCGTCGGGGTCGACCCTGGCCAAGTCAGAATCGGCCGACGGAGGGTCGGCCAACTCGGCGAACGTGGGGAGCCGGATGCCCACGTCACGGCATCGCTCCACCGCCCGGTCGCGTGCGGTGGTGTCAACCACCTCGGTTTCGAGGCCGAAGCCCTCGGGAATGCTGTCGAATGTGCTCACCGGCGAACCTGCTGAATCGAAATCGTCACAAAGCGGTAATCAAGTTTCTCGCGACTACCTGAGCGTTACAGGCTACTCTCTTGGGGCTGGCTTTCGAGCCGATCCAAGGAGGGAAACGAGACATGGCCAAGAAGTTTTTGCTGAAGCTGCTGGTGGTGATAGCGACGCTCACTCTGGTTGCCGTTGGGTGCGGCAACGACGACGATGATGCGGGTCCGGTAAGTCCATCCGACGAGGGATTTGCAGCAGCCTTCGTCTTTGTCGGCCCAGTGGGAGACGCAGGCTGGACCTGGGCCCACAATGAGGGTCGCCGTTATGCCGAGGCTCAGACCGGGGCCACCACGCTGTTTGTGGAAAGCGTCCCCGAAGTCGCCGAGGACTTCCGCGCCGTAGTGGTTGACTTCATCGAGAACGAGGGGGCAGACGTCATCTTCGCCACCTCCTTCGGCTACATGGACCCGATGGAGGAGTTGGCCGGCGAGTACCCCGACGTCGTGTTCGAACACGCCAGCGGTTACAAGAAGAACGAAACCAACTTCGGCAACTACTTCGGCCGCATGTACCAGCCCCGCTACCTGTCGGGAATGGCCGCAGGCGCAATCACTGAGGCCAACCAGATCGGTTATGTGGCTGCCTTCCCCATCCCCGAGGTGCTGCGAGGCATCAACGCCTTCACCCTGGGGGCGCAGCGGGTCAACCCCGACGTCGAAGTCCACGTGACCTGGACGTTCACCTGGTTCGACCCGGCGGTTGAAGGCGACAGCGCCGCGGCCTTGCTAGAGGCTGGTGCCGACGTGATCGCCATGCACCAAGACTCCACCGCACCGGGTCTGGCCGCTCAGGAGGCCGGCGCCCGCTGGGTGTCGTACAACTCCGACATGAGCGCCTTCGCGCCTGACGCGTTCATCACTGCGCCGGTGTGGAACTGGGGTCCGTACTACGAGCGGATCATCGAGGCAGTGGCTGCCGGCACCTATACCCCGGGGTCCTACTGGGGCGGCATGGACGACGAGATCGTCGCCCTTGCTCCGTTGGCCGCCGACGTGCCCGCCGATGTCGCGGCGGAGATCGACGCGGTGGCCGCCTCGATCGTCGACGGCTCCTGGGACGTGTTCACCGGCGAGATCCGGGATCAGGACGGCAACGTGGTAGTAGCGGCAGGCGAGACGCTCGACGATTTAGCCATGCTCGAGATGAGCTACTTCGTAGAGGGTGTCGTCGGCAACGCCTCACCGTGATCTAAGCCGGGCGCAACCCGGTTTCCACAGTGGCATCTTCTGGTGCCGAGCATGCGGTCTGGCTCCGGGGAATTGAGAAGCAATTCCCCGGAGTGATCGCCTGTGCCGGGGCCGACCTGCGGGTTCGCCCCGGCACTATCCATGCCCTATTGGGTGAGAACGGCGCGGGCAAGACCACCATGGTCAACGTGCTGGCCGGGGTCTATCGGCCCGACGCCGGCGAGGTGTGGGTGAACGGCCAGCGGCGCCAGTTCTACTCGCCCGCCGACGCCATCGCCGCGGGCGTTGGGATGGTGTACCAAGAGTTTCGGCTGGTGCCCACTTTGACCGTGGCCGAGAACGTCGTGCTTGGAGCTGCTCCTCGGGTGCTACGGAGCTCTGAAATCGAGGAGCGGGTGGCCGAGCTGTCGGCGGAATACGGCATGGCCGCCGATCCCACCCGGCCGGTGTGGCAGCTCTCGATGGGAGAACGCCAGCGGGTTGAGATTCTCAAGTCGCTGTGGCGGAACGCCTCGGTGCTGGTGATGGACGAGCCCACCGCGGTTTTGACGCCCGGGGAGGCCGCCGAGTTGGGGGCCACACTGCGGTCCATGGCCGAAGGGGGTCGCTCGGTCATATACATCAGCCACAAGCTCGACCAGGTGGTGGCCTTCTGCGACGAGGCCACCGTTTTGCGCCAGGGCAAGACCGCGGCCACCGTCGACAACTTGCAAGATGTCGACTTGACCGCATTGGCCGAGATGATGGTGGGCACATCCGGAGGCGGGTATGTGGATCGCCCTCCCCCCCGAGACAGAGGGCCTGAGGTTCTGTCTTTGCAGAACGTCAGCGCCCTCAACGACCGCGGACTACCGGCGCTGACCGACATCAACATGACCATTCACTCTGGTGAGATCGTGGGCATTGTCGGGGTGTCAGGCAATGGCCAGAAGGAGCTGGCCGAGGTCATCACCGGACTGCGTCGCCCTACCGAGGGCCGGGTAACGGTCAAGGAGCAAGACATCACCGGGGCGTCACCCGGAGACCGCTATCGGTTGGGGTTGGCCTATGTGCCCGAAGACCGTCTCGGGGTGGGATTGGCGCCCAAGATGTCGGTGGTGGACAACGCAGTGGTTCGGTCGTACAAGTCCCAGCGGCGGGGACTCATGTTGGTCGTGGACCGTTGCGTCAAGTTCTGTCAAACCTTGGTGGAGCAGTTCGGAGTGCGGGTGGGCCGGCTGGGTGATCCGATAGCCGGTCTGTCGGGCGGGAATCTCCAGCGGCTGCTGCTGGGCCGCGAGCTGGCCGAGCAGCCCGCGGTGCTGGTGGCGGCCCAACCCACCCGGGGCTTGGACGTGCAGGGAGTGGCTGCCATCCAAAGTCACTTGGTGGAGCAGCGGGCCAACGGGGTGGGAGTGCTGTTGATCTCAGAGGACCTCGACGAGTTGCAGGCACTGTCCGACGTTCTTTTGGTGATGTACGAGGGCCGAGTGGTGGGCGAATACCCCCCCGACGTCACCCCGCGATCCATCTTGGGTTCGGCTATGGCTGGGAATCCACCGACATGATCCGACCAGTCTTGGTTCGGCGCGACAAAGTGGTGCCCGCAACCCAAGCAGTGGCCTTTGTGGTCGGCATTGCCGCGGCCCTGGTGCTGGGACTGATTCTGCTGTGGACATCAGGTCACAATCCGGCCGAGGTGTACGAGCGCATGTTCGACGCCGCCTTCGTGGGCACCGATTCGCTGGCTCGGACTCTGGAGCGGGCCACTCCTCTGGCGCTGACCGGTTTGGCCGTGGCGGTGGCGGGATCGATGGGCTTGTGGAACATCGGGGCTGAGGGACAGATGATGGCCGGCGCCACCATCGCCGCCGGCGTGGCCATGACGGCTGACGGATTGCCCGGCCCGTTGTTGATCGCGGTGATGGTGGTGTGCGGCGTGGCCGGTGGCATGGTGCTGATGCTCGGTCCCGCGCTGGCCCGGTCGCATCTGGGGGTGAGCGAGATCATCACCACGCTGATGCTGGTCTATGTGGCCATTCGGGTGGTGGAGTGGCTGGAAACCGGCCCGTGGAAAGACCCCGAGTCGTTCGGGTTCGCGGTGATCGAGCCGGTGCCAGAGCAGGCGTCGCTTCCCGGGTTGTTCGGCCGGGCCAACATCGGAACGCTCATTGCCTTGGGATTGCTGCTGGTGTTCTCGCTGGCGGTTTCCCGCACCGCGTGGGGATACGAGCTGCGCTTGGCCGGATCTTCACCCAACACGGCCCGCTATGCCGGGATCTCCTTGCGCCGCAAGGTGCTGACCGCGCTGCTGCTGTCAGGCGGTATCGCCGGTTTGGCCGGGGCGGTGCAGCTCACCGGGTCGGCCACCCGGCTGGAATCAGGGCTGTCCAATGGCTATGGCTTCGCCGGGATCATCGTGGCCGCACTGGCCCTCATGCGTCCTTCAGGGGTGGCGGCGGCGGCATTTGTGTTCGGAGCAGTGCAGGTGGGCGGACAGAGCATTCAGACCCTGGGGGTGAGCTCGGCCATCTCTGACATCTTGCAGGCCATGATCCTGTTCGGGGCGCTGATGGCCGCGGTCTTCTTCAACTACCGGATTCGCTGGAGTGGGCCAGCGGGACAGGCATCCTCAGACGATGACCAGGCAGAGGCGGGGGACGACACCATGGCCTTGGAAGGCACCTGATGTCTGAAGCGGCCCTGGTCGGGTTGTTCGTGGCCACTGTGCAGTTCGCCACGCTGGTGTTCTTGGCCGCGCTGGGCGAGCTCATTGCCGAGCGGGCCGGTGTGCTCAACCTCGGGGTCGAGGGGATGATGGCCATGGGCGCGGTGAGCGGCTTCATGGTCGGTTTGGAAACCGGCAGCCCGTGGGCGGCGTTCTTTGCCGCCGCCGCGGTCGGCGCATTGGTGGGCGGCCTCCACGCATTGGTGAGCGTGTTGTTGGGCGCCGATCAAGTGGTGTCGGGCTTGGCTCTCACCATTGGCGGACTGGGATTGGCCGCCTATGTGGGACGCAACGTGGTGGGGGAGCGCCCTGAGACGCTGTTCACCGATTTGGGCATTGCCGGTTTGGCCGACATCCGCTGGTTCGGCGACATCTTCTTCAACCAGCCCCCCGTGGTGTATCTGGCTGTGCTGCTGGGGTTGGCGGTGTGGTTCGTGCTGACCCGCACCCGACTGGGACTTGCCCTGCGGGCGGTGGGAGAGTCGGCGCCCACCACCGATGCGGTGGGCCACTCGGTGATGGCGCTGCGGGCGGGGGCGGTCATGGTCGGCGGTGCGTTCGCGGGGGCGGCCGGATCATTCCTGTCGCTGTACATGGCGCCGGGCTGGACCGAGGGCATGGTGGCGGGCCGGGGCTGGATTGCGGTGGCCCTGGTGATCTTCGGAGCGTGGCGACCGGGGCGCTTGGCCCTGGGGGCGCTGCTGTTCGGGTTCACCCTGGCGTTGCAACCCCGGTTGCAGTCCTTCGACATTGAGCTGCTGGGCGTGCAGGTCAACCGCATCTCGCCCGCGCTGTTGGGCATCCTCCCCTTCGTGCTCACCGTGGTGGTGCTGGTGATCATCAGCTGGCGCTATCGCCACCGTCCCTCGCCGGCACCGGCTGCTCTGGGATTGCCGTATCGCCGGGAAGAGCGCTGAGTCAATCGCTTCCGGTGGGGAGTAGGGTTCCCCGATGGCTGTGAGCACCTCGTCGAGCACGGCGCGCTCGTTTTGGCCCTACTTCATGGTCACCGGCTCTCTGTCGATGGGCTATGGCTCCTTGTTCACCCTTCTGGCTGAATTCCGAGACAAGCTGGGGTTCAGCGAAACCGAGTTGGGTTTCATCGTCGCGGTCGGCTTCTTGGCTGGATTCATCGCCCAGGTTGGTTTGGCTCGGTTCGCCGATCGGGGTTACGTCTCCCTGCTAGTCCATGGCGGGGTGCTGGTGGCCCTCGTCTCGATGCTCAGCATGGCCATGACCGACGAAGTTTGGCAGTTCACCGCGGCCCGGTTCTTCCTCGGCGCCGGCACCGGAGCCACTGGCCCCGCCATTCGTCGAATTCTCATTACCCGAGATCCGGCCAACATGGGCAAGAACCTGGGCACTATGGGTGCCTTCGACATCAGCGGGTTCGTGCTCGGGCCAGTTGTGGCGGGAGTCTTGGCCGAATTCATCAACTTGCGGGCTCCGTTCCTGTTCATGGCCGGGCTCTACTTGTTCATCTACATGTGGGTCTTCCGGTTGGACCTCTCGGCGGGAGTCACCGCTACTACCAAGGTGCCGGTCAGACGCCTGTTTCGCATCCGACCCTTCAATTCCGGAATGCTGGCCGGGGCCGCGTTCTTCACCACGATTGGGGTGTTCGAAACCTCATGGGCGGTGCTGCTCGATGATCTCGGGGCCAGCACGCTGGTCATCGCCCTTTCCATTTCCCTGTTCGCCTTGCCGATGATTCCGCTCGCCCCGTATGGGGGCAAAGTGGCCCAGCAGCGGGGACCCATGCGGTTGATGCCGTATTCGATCATGGGGGCGGTGGCCTGCATGCTGGTTTACGGCTACGTGGACTTCGTGTGGGTGCTCATTGCCGTGTCGGCTGCTCACGCCGTTTTTGACGCCTTCACCATGCCCGCCGGGCAACTGGCGATAGCCGTATCGGCCCCGACTGAGCAGGCGGCGGCAGCTCAAGGCCTCTTTGGGGCAATGGGATTGATCATCGCCGGGATTGCCGCGGTTGCCACCGGGGTGATTTACGAAAACTGGGGTGCCGAGGCGTTGTTCACCGGCGCGTCAGTTGTCATGGTGGTAGCCCTCGTCGGAGCCATCGCGCTGGGTGAGGAGCTCATGGGGCCTGATGGCCGCAGCCGCCGCGAGCAAACGCCGGCCAGTTCCTAATCGGTTTCCTCTGGCTGAGCTTGAGACATTGCTCATATCTGACAACAGACCGATCTTGTCAGTCTATTCAGATTTGCTGAAAAATAATCCGATAGAGATCGAAGAAGATTACCAGCTCTATTGATTCTGTTGTTCCGTGGGACTCAGCTTGCTTTGCCTAAGTGGGAGATTTTCCGTTGACGTTTTCTTTAGGGGAAATCTATTGCGACCCCAACGGTGCCATCCGATTGTTCCAAGAATCGCTACCACTAAGACTAGAGCGGCTACAACGATAACGATAGGGATTGACGCTCCAAAAAACTGCGGAATTAGTGCGATGAGGACCGCGAAGCCATAGAGAGTATTTGTAACAATTCGCTCTCGAAGACTTCTATATGGATGTCCCGGTTCAATCATCAATCACTCCATTACTTCTAGTTCAATTGTTCAAATTGTATACAGTCCCGAGCAGGTTGGCGCCTACCAACTCATACATCTCGTCGGTCACGTGGACGTGCTGAGTGGCGGCGTGGGCGTCTCGGAAGCACTGGTTGAGGGGATGGTCTTGGTAGAGCACCGTCCCGCCGCCCCGGCGATAGGACATTGACGCCACTTCGACGGCGACGTCGGCGGCGTGGGTGGCCGCGGTACGGGCCCGCTGGACCAATTCATCCTCCACTGGCTCTCCTGCGGTCCCCGCCTCCCAGATCTCGTCCAGCACTTCCAGCACCAGCGCTCGGGCCGCTCGCAGCTTGGTGTCGGCTTGGCCGAGGTCGCGCTGAAAGGCCGGTCGCTCATCGAGGGGGGCCGCGCTGGTCAGCCGGTTCTTGCCCGCGGCGGCGATTGCGATCTCATCCAGCGCCCGCCGGGCGATGCCCAGGCTCACGCCACAATGATCGGGGCTGATCAGCGCATACATGGGGAGTCGATGGAGGATGCCGCCTCGAGGCGGGGGCTGGGACAAGTCGAACAGCCGGCTGTGGGGCACAAAGACGCCGTCCACGCTGTAGTCGTGGCTCAGGGTCTCTTCCAGGCCACTGACCTGCCAGGTGTCGTGCACGGTCACCTGCTCGATTGGGATCACCGCCCACCGCGGCCCCGAATCGGTAGTGCAACCGGCCACCACCCAAGCGGCATCGACGATGCCGGAGGCGAACCCCCATCGACCGGTCAGCACCACACCGTCAGGGGCAGGCGCGGCCCTTCCCGATAGCGGAAACGTGCCGGTGAACGGGGGCCAGGCGGCTCCGTCGGTGGCGCTGGCCGCGACCTCGGCGAAGCCCTCCTCCGGCAATCGGGCGGCGGCGATGGCCGCAGAAGTGGTGGTGAATGTCTCATTCCAGCCCGCTGAGCCGTCGGCGCGACTGGCGGCCTCGGTGGCCAGGAACTGGGTCCGCAGGTCGGCTTCAAGTCCGCCCAGCTCTTTGGGGAGCTTCAGGGTCAGCAGACTCGGGCTGTCGCTGCTCATGCTGAGCTGAGCTCCACCGGCAATCCCGATTGCCAGATCATGCCGGTGAGCGGGTCGACGTCGACTTCGGCGGTGGTGAGGGTGCAGACGTTGGGGTCGGCCCAGCCGTGGGGAATGGACACTGCCCCCGGAGCGATCTCGTCGCTGGTTCGGGCCGTGCCCACCAGTTCACCGTGGGCGCTTTGCACCCGTACCGACTGGCCGTCGGCGATGCCGTGGTCGGGATGGATCAACACTTCGGGGCCCACATCGCCCAAGTCGCGAAGCTGCCCGTTCATGGTCCGCATCTGGCGGCGGGGCAGTAGCACCACCGGCGCCGGTTCATCCAGGTCGGCCAATTGCTCCACCAGCGGCTCGGGAGCCAATCGCCAGCGGCCCTCGGGCAGCACCCGGTCGAGCACCCAGCCGTGAACCGGGCGGGATGCGCCGACCAAGCCCCGCCTAGCGGCCATTACAGTGGCCGCGTCGCCTCGGCCCCGTTCGGCAATCAGGGCCAGTAAGTCTTCGTCGGTGGCGGAATCAGGGTCCACTCCCCGGGGCAGCACTCCCACTCCCAGCCGTTGGCCCAGCTCGGAGAAGACCTGCCACATGAGCCGACGGTCGGCGCCGGGGGGCACCACCGCAGGGGTGTAATGGGTGGCGATGGCGGGCTGGTAGGCATCCAGCATCCACGGGAGGTCGGCCCGCTCCAATTGGCCGGCGACGGGCAGGAGGTGGGTGGCCAGAGCAGTGGTGTCGGTTTCCACCACATCGGCCACTGCCAGCACGTCAAGGGAGGCGAACGCCGCCTCGGTCCGGTCTCGATCGGGGAAGGCGATCAGTGGGTTGCCCCCCACCACCACCAGCGCTCGCACGTTGCCGGCCTCGATCTCATCCACCAGCGCGGCGCACGGGTACTCCCCAAATCGGCGGGGAAGCTCGGGACGGCTAGCCGGTCCGGGTTCGGGATAGCCGTCGGAGGGCTGCCAGTCCCGGGTGTCGAGTTGCAAAAGGTAGCCGGGGTTGAACCACATCCCGCCGGGCTGGTCGTAGGAGCCGGTCACCACCGCCAGCGCCCACAACAGCCATTCGGTCACATTGGCGTGGCGTCCCATGGAAACTCCAGTGCCCGACAGCATCGACAGCCGGCCCGCGGCCCGAACCGCTTCGAGGAGGTCACGCAGGTCGGCGGGGTCCAGCCCTGTACCCGTCGCGGCGCGGTCCAGAGTGAAGGGGGCCACCGCGGCGGTGAGTTCCTCGACCCCGATCGCGTGCTCGTTCAAGTAGTCCCAGTCGGCCTCCTTGTCCAGCAGCTCGCGAACCAGCCAGCCCAGGATGAGGTAATCGGTGCTGGGCCGGGGGGCCAGATGGCGGTCGGCCAGACGAGCGGTCTCTGTGAGGCGGGGATCAATGACCCACACCGGACCGCGCTCCTGTTGGGTCCGCAGTCGGCGGATGGGATCGGCCAACCCGTTGCCGTGGCCGTGGGACACCACCGGATTGGTGCCCACCAAGAGGAGCATCCGGGCGGCTTCCTGATCCCACATCGGGGTTAGCCCGGACCATCCCCCCATGAGCTCGGCCACCAGCGGGCGCATGGGGGTGTCGATGGTGGTGGCGGTGTATTTCTGAAGGGAGCCGATGGCCCCAAGGAACCGCTCGGCGGCCCGCCGGCCATTGGCGTCGTAGGCCGACCCGCTGGCCAGATACATAGCCACTGCATCGGCACCGCTCTCGTCGATGATGGCGGCTAAGCGGTTGCCCAAGTCGTCCAAGCTGTGGTTCCAGTCAACGGCCTGGCCGTTGATCTGGGGTCGATCTAGCCGATGGGGGTGGTGGTGCCATTGGGGCAGCGCCCGGCCCTTTGGGCAGGTGTAGCCCTTGGAGATGGGGTGGGCGTCGTCGCCTCTCACCTTGACCACCCGGTCGCCCTCGACGGTGACGGTGATGCCGCACATGGCGGTGCAGATGCGGCAGAAGGAGTGAACCTCCTGAGCCTTAGACAATGCCCCGGGCTTGGTCGATGCTCCATCGGCTCGCCGAGGGAGCGTTGGAACTGGTCTTGTCGGCGATTTCAGCCATGATGCCCTCTCGCTGGGCGATGCCCACCATGCTCTCTAGCCTTCCGGTATAGGAGGTGGGCTGCTGGAGCATCCACACGATGCCCTCGGCGGAAACCGATGTGTCGGCCCAAGTCGAGTGGTCGGCGTCGGGAGCGTTCATCACGAAGCCCTCGCTGGCCACCGCGGTGTCGATGCGGAAGCAGTTCACCGCGATGCCGTCCTCGGCCAGGATGGCTGCGCTGGATACGGTCAGGTGCTCGAGTGCGGCCTTGGACATGCCGTAGGCCATCAGCGATGGGTAGTAGGAGAGGCCGGCCGCCGATGAGACATTGACGATCCTCCCGTTGCGTTCGGCCAAATAGGGTCGGCACAGCCGGGTGGCCAGCAGCGGGGCAGTGGTATTGATGGCCATGGTCAGCTCGTAGCGCTTGAGCTCGACGTCCAGATCGCCCACAAAGGTCACCGCGGCGTTGTTCACCAGGGCGTCGATGCGCCCGAAGTGGTTCACCACCGTTTCCACCATGGCCTCGATCTGGTCGGGGCGGGACAGGTCGCAGGGCACGGCCAAGCCGTCGCCTCCGGCTTCCTCCACCGCCCGGGCGGTTTCATCCACCGTGCCGGGCAGCTTGAATCGGGCGGTGTCGGTGGCTCGGGCCACGCAGGCCACCCCTGCGCCCAGTTCACCGAGGCGGATGGCTAGTCCCCGGCCGACCCCTCGGCTGGCGCCGGTGACGATCACCACCTGGCCAGCGAAGGGTTGTTCTGGGCTCACCACGGCCTCACATCATCGTCCAGACCTAGGAACGGCACCCGTCCTGAGCAGATCACGATCTGGTGGCCGGCCAGCGGCTGTCCGTTCACCGTGCCAACCGCCGGAGCTTCTCGGTGGCCGGGGACGCGAACCTGGCCGGAGGGGAGCACCACGTTCTCGGGGTGGGACAGGTCGAAGGTGTCGGTCTCGGAGTAGTACTGCCCCCGATACACCCCGAGGCCGCCACCGTCTTCCCAGCCCCAGTCGTAGCCGGTGCCGATCATGGCCCAGTCTCGGTGGATCTGGTTGGTCTCGATCTCGTACACCTCACCGGCGGTATCGGTGAACTGGGAGCGCACTTGGCGCCAGCGGCGGGTGCCTTCCCAGAAGTCCACCTCGAACTCGGCGGAGACCACTTCGGTCTCTTTGCCGTCGGGACGGGCGATCACCCCATCCAGATAGTGCTGGCGGCCGTCGCCGGTGCTGTGGATTTGCACATGACCGCCGTAGTCGGGGCAGGAGAACGGCAGCCAGTAGAACACCGAACCGTGCTGGGCCCGCACGTCGATGCCGTCCTCGCCGGTGACCGGTTCGGGGCCGGCGGTCTGAGGCCGCACTCCCCAGGAGTGGTCCCGACCACCCCACCAGCCCTCCACTGTGTAATCAGTGCCGTCGAGGGTAACGGCACCGTCCATTCGGCCCACCTGGGTGTAGCGGCGGTAGTCCTGCGTCACCCGGCCTCGAACCCGGCTGAAATGGTGGTCCTCCTCTTTGGGAGGAATGAAGCTGGTCCAGGTCAAGTCCATGTCGATGGGAAGGTCGTCCCCGCTGGCAGTGAGGCGGACCCTCTCGAACGGCTCGATGATCTCGATGTCGAGCGGGCCCACACCCACCCGGTCGATGTCGGGACGCAGCGCCCGGCTGAAGCGGAAGTTCCGCTGGCTGGAGCCACCTCCGTCGCGGGGCACCTGGCAGGCCACGAATCCGTCGAACACATTCATGTTCATGTACAGCCCCACGCCGATAATCATGGTCAGCGACCCGGCGGGGTCATAGCACGAGAACCAATAGCGGTCGAAGAACCGGGGGTCGCTGGTTCCCACGTGGTCGAACGTGGTGGGAATCTGATGGCGCAGCGTCTCGTCGAGTCTGGTCAAAGGCACGGCGACATCCTATGGCTGTGTTGAAAGGGAAGCTCAGGCCACGGTGCCGCTGGCCCGCAGTGCGGCGATCTGCTCAGGGGTGCGGCCCATCGCGGCCAGCACCTCGTCGGTGTGCTCGCCCAGCTCGGGGGCCAAGCTCCGGGGAGCCCACGGAGTGCCGTGGAAGTCGACCGGGGTGGCCAGCATGGTGGTGCCGCTGGCCCCATCGGGCACTTCGACCAGCGCACCCGATGGACCGGTCTGGGGGTCGGCCAGCACGTCATCGAGTGTGTTCACCGGGGCCCAGAACATGTCGGGCTCGGTGGCGAAGATCTCGGCCCACTCTTCCAGTGATCTTTTGGCGAACGCCTCGTCGAGGGCGGCGATCAGCTCCACCGCGTTGACGGCGCGATCGCGGGCGGTGGCGAACCGCTCATCGTCGATCCACTCAGGATGGCCGACGGCCCGGGCCAGCGGGGGCCAGTGGCGGTCGCCTTCTAAGCCCACCACCCAGAAGCGGCGGCCGTCGCCCGCGGTGTAGTTGTTGATGGCCGGGTTGCCCATCGCTTCCCGGGTGCCCACCGCCATGTTCAGGCCCCACATCAGCAGAATGTTGAGGTCGAAGCCGATGGTGTACATGCCCTCCCGGAACAGCGACGACGACACCATCTGGCCTTGGCCGGTGCGCTCCCTATGGAACAGCGCCGCGCTGATGGCCGCGGCTCCGGCCAGGCCCACGTTGTGATCGCCCATCCCGCCCCGCTGGAAGGGCAGGGCGCCATCCGGCGGGGTGAGCTGGGCGGCGATGCCCGAGCGGGCCCAGAAGGCGGCGATGTCATAAGCCGGACGGTCGGCGTCGGGCCCTTCGAGTCCGTAGCCGGTGATGGCGCAGTACACCAGCGCAGGGTTGCGGGCGGCCAGGGACTTATAGTCCAGCCCCAGGCGATCAAGGGCGCTCAGCCGCAAGTTGGTGAGGAACACATCGGCTTCGTCGATGATCTCCGCGGCGATGGCCTGGCCCTCAGCCTGAGCCAGATCAACCACCACCGAGCGCTTGGACCGGTTGTCTAACTCGAATACCGGATTGGTGGGCATGTCCCCGCCCAGCATCCGCTGGAACGTGCGGGATGGATCGCCGGCAGGGGGTTCGATCTTGATCACGTCGGCCCCCCAGTCGCTCAAGATCCCGCCCGCCGCGGGGCCGGCCACCCACACCCCCAGCTCGACCACCTTCACGCCATCCATCGGACCTGTCATGCGTTGAGCATAGAAAGCCGGTGGGGTGGCCCTTACACTCCAACGCCATCAAGGTCTTGTTCGTCTGCACCGGGAACATCTGTCGCTCTCCCATGGCCGAGGTGCTGTTCGCCCATATGGCCCCGGAGGTCGAAGTGGGATCGGCCGGCACCATGGACTGGAGCGGGCAGCCCGCCCACGACTACGCCATCGCGGCGATGGCCGAGCGGGGACTCGACCTGTCAGCCCATCGGAGCAGTCGCCTCTCGGAATATCTGGTGGACGAATCCGACCTGATCGTGGTCATGACCCGCAATCACGGCTGGGCAGTCGCGGCCCGAAGCGAGGCCAAGGCCGGGGCCACCTTCTTGCCTGCCGAGCTGAGCCGTTTGGCCGACCAGGTGGGCGACTGCAACAGCGGCGATGCTGTCGAGTGGGTGACCCGATTGCATGCACAGCGCGATTCCCGATCCGACACCCGGTTCATCGGCCGGGCTGCCGACGAGATCCCCGACCCCATCGGTGAGTCTTTGCCCTACTTTCGAGCCATTGCCGACCGTTTGGAACGGGAGCTTGCACCCGCCGCGGCCCGGCTGCGGGCCTAGACCGGGCGACACCTTGCGGACACTCCCAACCAGTACCTAAGGTCTAAAAACTTGCGGTCGGTTGGAACCGGCCTGCTCACAACGAACCCGAGGGGGTCATGCTCATGAAATCGCGCTGGTTGAGGCTCTTTGCCGTCTTGTTAGCGCTCGCCGTCTTCGCCGTGTCCTGCGGCAACGATGACGACGACGACGGAGGTGTAACTACGGGGACGGAAGCACCCGCTCCCGCCGCAGAGGAGCCCGACGAGGGTCCTGCCGAGGAAGCTCCTGCTGAAGAGGCTCCCGCCGCAGAGGCTCCTGCCGAGGAAGCTCCTGCTGAGCAAGAGTCAGAGGACGACGTTCAGATCACCATCGAGGGGTCTGAGGAAGAAGCTTCGGAGGGCGAAGTGCCCACCGGCAACGTCGGACATACCGATGGCACCATCCTCCTGACTGAGTGCAGCGATGGGCGGCCCACCGGCGGCACTCTGACTATGGGAATGTTCGGTGAGATCACCGGCTGGGATCCCAGCCTGATCCAAGGAGGCGCCTCGCTAGGCGGTACCCAGATGACGGCCATCTACGACGGGCTCTTCTATCTGGATCTACCCACCCAGAAGATCCTTCCTGGTCTGGCCGAGAGCATTACCACCGATGACTTCCTGGTGTTCACTCTGACTCTGCGCGAGGGCATCAACTTCACTGACGGCACACCCCTCGATGCCGATGCCTTCATTTGGAACATTCAGCACCACCAGAGGCGGGAAGTCGGTTCACAGTCGGCGGCCCAGGCCAACCTCATTGCCGAGATGGAGAAGATTGACAATCACACCATCCAAATCACTCTGACGGGTGTGAACGCCACCTTCCCGCAGGTTTTTGCCAACCGCTTGGCGTGGATGATGTCGCCCACGGCCTATCAAGATGGCCAGGATCCAGATACCGGCCTGAATACAGGCATCAACGTGAATCCGATTGGTATCGGCGCCGGCCCATTCATGTTCGAGTCTTGGACCCAGGATGATGAGGCGGTGTTGGTGCGCAACCCGGATTACTTCCGGGAGGGCTGCCCCTACCTTGACAAGGTGATTTTCAAGCCCATCATTGAAGCCTCGGCGCGATACAACGCCTTCAAAGCGGGCGATCTGGATATCGCGTTTGACCGCGATCCCCAGCACATCAACGACGCTAGGGACCGGGGTGTCAATACCACGACCCGAACCGACAACCACGGTGGCTACTGGATGCTCAACAACCAGAAGGTGCCGTTCAACGTCCGGGCTTGTCGTCTAGCTGTGGCTCACGCCCTTGACTATGACACTGCCAACGAAATTGCTTGGGACGGTCTCCGGGCCGTTCCCCGCCAGCTCATGCGGGAAGGGTCGATCTGGCATGATCCTGATCCAGCGGCGAGGCTGCCGGGCTACGACCCGGACGCGGCGGCCGCAGCCCTCGAAGAGTGCGAGGCGGAACTGGGTGGCCCATTGGAGTTCGAGACCTTCTGCACCACAGACCCGGTCAACCAGCTCCTCACCGAGACGTTCATTTCCATGTGGGCGGAATTGGGCATAAGCGTCACCGCCAACTGCACGGAGGTGGGCGAGATGGTGAGCGCGGTGTTCTCCGGCGAGGCAGTGGCCAACCCGTGGGCTATCCCGGTCGCCGATCCCGATTACATGCACGACACGTACTACGGCGACTCTCCCGAAGACGGCGTATGCGGCGAAGGCTTGCCGTTCCGCAACTGGGCCAAGGCGTGCTCCCCCGAGTTCGACGCTTCACTCAAGGCAGGCCGTCAAGGCCTCACCTACGAGGAGCGCTATGAGGCCTATAGCCGGTTCCAGCGAAAGTTCGCTGAGCAAGTGCCGGTCATCATCTTGGACAAGCCTGAGACCGGGTACTACTACACCGACGAGGTGTCGGGCGTGTTCCAATCGGAGACCGGCCTCCTCCTCTTGGGTTTCGTCGCCAAGGGCTAGTCGACAACATCCACAGAAACGAAGGGGGTGGGCACGATTCGTGCCCACCCCCTGTTCTGTGGGGCATCATGTACAGGGCTGAGCTGAGGCATCGGGGGAGGTGACAGTAAGTTGAAGACCATCGGGCGCAGCATTATTCGGTTGATCCCGGTGCTGCTCATCGTGAGCTTCTTCACCTCGTCGTACGTTGAGTTTCTCAGTGGCGACCCCGCCGTGCGCTTGCTTGGCCAGGAGCGGGCCCAAGAGCCGGGTGCCCGAGAATTTGTAAACCGCGAGCTGCACCTCGATGACAACGTGGTGGTGCGCTACGGCAAGTGGCTGGGCGATGTGGTCACCGGCGACTTGGGGGAGTCGGTGAAAACCCCGGGCCTGACAGTGGCCTCGGAGTTGAAGAATCGGCTACCGGTCACTTTGGAGATTGCCCTCGTGGCCCAAATTTTCGCCTTGATTCTGGCCATACCCCTGGGGGTGTATGCCGCCTATCGGGCGGGGAGCAGAGCAGATCGAACGTTGAATTCAGCTTCGTTCGCTGCCATCTCGCTGCCGCAATTCTTGGTTGGTATTTTGCTGGTACTCATCTTGTTCAACCAGCTCGACCTGCTGCCGCCCCAAGGATGGACACGGCTCACCGATTGGGACTGGTGGGATCACACACAGCGCCTGATCATGCCCATAATTGCGCTGTCTCTCACCGAGATCGCCGTATTCCAGCGGTTGTTGCGGGCTGACATGATGGCCACGCTCCAAAACGACTTCGTTCTGACCGCCAAGGCCAAGGGCATGTCTCCCACCCATATTCTCTTCCGCCATGCTCTGCGACCGTCGTCGTTCTCGCTTATCACCCTGGCCGGGGTGAGCACGGGTCGTCTCATTGGCGGGACGGTCATCATTGAGGTGCTGTTCACCATCCCAGGCGTCGGAAGAAAGATGGTCGACTCGATAACCGGCAACGATTTGGTCATGTTGCAGGGGATGGTGATTGTGGTGGTAGTGGCCTACGTGCTGCTCAACTTGCTAGTGGAGATCACCTACGCGTTGCTCGACCCAAGGATCAGACGTGGCTGATGTCTCTATAGCGGCGAGCGATCCGGCTATCACCCACATCGCTGATCCTGAAAAACGTCGTCGGAAGCGCAGCTTGCGGGAGGGAATTGTCCGCGTCGCCGTGGGAGTTCCTCTTGTGGTGGTGCAGCTCAACCTGTTTTACGACAGCACGGCGTGGTTGCAGGTGGTGGTCACTCTGGCGGGTTTCTACGGCATAGTGACCGGTTTGGGGATGCTGATCAGAGGGATTTTCGGCTCCCAAGTGGACCCAGCTACATGGCTGTCGGTGGCGTGGATAGCGGTCGTTCTGGTGTTCGTGCTCTTGCAGCTCGGCGGTCTGTTCGACGATCTCACCGCTGATTTCGACAATCGAGTGCAACCGCCAGAGTTCAGCACCCACGAGCCCTTGGGCACGGACCGAGTCGGGAAGAGCGTCATGAATCAGGCCATACAGGGGGCCCGGGTGTCGCTGATCGTGGGCCTTGGTTCAGTGGGAATCGGTTTGGCGGTGGGAGCGATCGTGGGCTTGGTTGCCGGCTTCTTCCGGGGCCCGACAGAGGGTGTCTTCAACATCCTCACCGACTCGATTCTGGCGTTTCCGGCCCTGATTCTGCTGTTCACCATCGTGGCCATTTTTGGCGGCAGTGTGCTTGTCGTCACCCTGGCACTGTCCATGCTCAGCATTCCCACCATGGGCCGGCTGGCCCGGGCCAATACCTTGACCTTCGCGGCCCGGGAGTTTGTTACCGCGGCCCGGGCCATGGGGGCGTCCAACAACCGAATTCTGTTCCGAGAGATAATGCCCAACGTCGCGCTTCCCCTCGCCTCCTACGCCATCATCATCGTGGCGGTGGTGATTGTGGCCGAGGCCTCGTTGAGCTTCCTTGGGGTGGGGATCGACCCCATCAGAACCCCAACCTGGGGCAACATGATCAGCGAGGGCCGTCAACAGACCGTGTTGCGAGACGCCCCTCATATTGTGTTCGTGCCCGGCGTGCTGATGTTCCTGACGGTGCTGTCGCTGAACCGTATCGGGGAGTCTCTCCGGACCCTCTGGGACCCCCGCGAAGCCAAGCTCTAAACCCGCCCGGCTTTCCGCGTTAGTTTCTCTACCGATGAGAATCCGCGAGGCCTCCTGAACGCACCGGTCATGAGCGACGCCATTCGATACGAGCCTGACGAGCACTGCCCTCCCGGTATCGCGGCCATAGCCGGCCTGCAAGGGGTGGTGCTGGCGCTGGCGCCCATTGTGTCGATTGTGATCGTCACGGCCCGGGCGGGAGGCCAAGACGCCGATTACTTCTCGTGGGCGCTGTTCGCGGCCTTGATCATTGCCGGCGTGCTGACGGCCTTGCAGGCCACCCGGTTCCGGCGATTCGGCGCGGGCCACATCCTGATCATGGGCCCGACCCCGAACTACATTGCCATCTCGGTGTTGGCGCTGGCCGAAGGCGGTCCAGAGTTGCTGGCCAGCCTCACCGTGGTGGCCTCGGTGTTTTATCTGGTGCTGGCCTTCTGGCTGCCGTTCCTGCGCCGCGTTGTCACCCCGGTGGTCACCGGCACGGTGCTGATGCTGATCGCAGCCACCATTTTGCCGGTGGCGCTGAATCGGTTGGACGATGTCCCCTCCGACGCGCCCGAAGCCGCCGGGCCGACGATCGCCCTAGTGACGCTGGTGGTTTCCACCTTGCTCTTCTTGCGGGCTTCAGGAGTATGGCGGTTGTGGTCGCCGCTCATCGGGATCGTTTTCGGCAGTGTGGCCGCCGCGCTGTTCGGTGCCTATGAGATCAGCTCAGTCGCCGACGCAGCCTGGGTGGGGATTCCCGAGGGAAGCGGATTCCCCGGGTTCGACCTGACCCCGGGAGCGAGCTTCTGGTCGCTGCTGCCCGCGTTCGTGGTGGTGGTGCTGGCCGGCGGGGTCAAGAACGTCAGCGACAGCGTTGCCATCCAGCAGGTCTCGTGGCGTCGGCCTCGGGTTCCCGACTTCCGGCTGGTTCAGGGCTCGCTCAACACCAACGGGCTCGGCATCCTGGCCGCCGGCATTTTCGGGACGCCGCCCAACTCTGTGTATTCGGGAACCAGCGTGTCGCTCATCGGCTTCACCGGCGTGGCCGCTCGCCGCATCGGCTATGTCATCGGCGGCACCCTGTTGGCGCTGGCCTTTCTGCCCAAACTGACCGCGTTCTTGCTCACCCTTCCCAGTCCGGTCATGGTCGCCTACATCCTGACGGCCATCGCGCTGCTCTTCGTGAGCGGTGTCCGCACCGTCGTGCAGGACGGACTTGATGCCCAAAAGGCCCTGGTGGTGGGACTGGCATTCTCGCTGGGCATTGGAATTGACAACCAGACCATCTTCGACGACTTGCTGGGCCACAAGTGGGGCCTGCTGCTCGACAACGGCATGTTGGTTGGAGCACTGGCGGCGGTGCTGATGACGGTGTTCTTGGACTTGACCAGCCCGCAGCGGCGCAGCCGCTTGGAGGTCGAGCTCAGTGTGTCGTCGCTACCCCAGATCGATCGGTTCCTACAGGGAATAGCTGTTCAGAGCAGCTGGGACGAGGCTTCCACCCAGAGGCTGCGCTCTGCTGGGGAAGAGGCGCTATTGACCTTGGTGCAGCCAGACGAAGCCGGTGAGGAAGTGCTGACGAGCTTGGTGCGGCCGCAGGGGACCTCGGAGCAAGCCCCCCGATTGATCATTCAGGCCCGACCTGAGGCCGGATCTATGGAGCTGGAGTTTCTGGCGGTGGTCGATGTGGAGAACCTCGAGGACCGGCTGGCATCGCTGACCGAGGAGTCCGAGGGCACCCAAGAGGGTCAGCTGTCACTTCGCCTGCTTCGGCACTACGCCTCATCCGTTCATCATCAGAAGTACCACGGCCTGGACATCGTCACTGTGCAGGTGAAGGGCACGCGCTAGGGGAACAGTGAGCTCGGCCGAGGACATCCGGTACGAAACTGACGATCGTTGTCCGCCACTGGTTGCCCTTGCCGTGGGCTTCCAAGGGGTAGCGGTAACCATCACATCGGTCGTGTTGTACGTGACCATCACGGTCCGGGCAGGCGGCCAAGATGAGGGCTTTCTGTCGTGGGCGGTGTTTGCCTCGCTGGTCATCGTCGGAGTTCTTACTGCGTTGCAGGCCAGCAAGATTCGGCGGTTCGGCTCCGGGCACCTGTTCATCATGGCCGTAACTCCGACATTCATCGCTATATCGGTGTTGGCGCTGAACCAGGGCGGACCAGAGTTGCTGGCCAGCCTCATCGTCGTCGCCTCGCTGGCCTATCTCGTGTTGGCCTGGCGGTTGCCGTTTATGCGCCGGGTGATCACGCCGGCGGTCTCCGGAACGGTGCTCATGTTGATCGCGGTCACGGTCTTGCCGGTCGCCCTCAATCGGGTCGATGAAATTCCCGCCGATGCCCCTGATGCCACTGGCCCGGTTGCCGCGTTGATCACTGTGCTCGTCTCGGCAGGAATGGCGCTTCGGGTTGTCGGCTTCTGGCGGCTCTGGACCCCGCTCATCGGGCTCGCCGCCGGATGTGTTGCGGTGGCGTTGTTCGGGGGCTATGAGTTCGGCTCGGTAGCCGATGCGGCCTGGATTGGTGTACCGGGCAGCAGCGGCTTCAAGGGATTCGACCTGACCCCCGGGGCTGATTTCTGGGCGCTGCTTCCCGCGTTCGTGGTGGTGACGATGGTGGGCGGGATCAAGAACATCGGCGGCAGCGTGGCCATTCAACAAGTCGGTTGGCGCCAGCCGCGGGCGACCGACTTCCGTTTGGTGCAGGGCTCGCTCAACACCAATGGGCTGGGCGTCTTTCTGTCGGGAATTGCCGGGACGCCCCCGGCAACAGTTCATACCTCGCGAACGGTGCAACTGATCGGCCTTACCGGGGTTGCCTCTCGCTATGTGGGGTACGCCTTCGGCGCCATCTACGTGGGCTTGGCCTTTTTGCCCAAGTTGACGGCTGTTCTCACCACCATTCCCAGTCCGGTGATGGGGGCCTACATCTTGACCGCAGTAGCGCTGCTATTCGTGGAAGGTGTTCGAACCGTGGTGCAAGACGGCCTCGACACCCAAAAGGCAATGGTGGTGGGGATTTCGTTTGCCATGGGCGTGGGACTGGACACCCAGACCATCTTTGCCGATCTCTTGGGTGGCACCTTTGGGGTTCTGCTCGATAATGGGGTCCTTATCGGGGCGGTGGTTGCGGTATTGCTAACCGTTTTCTTGGACTTGACCAGCCCCCAGCAGCGAGAGCGCCTTGAGACCGAATTAGACCTTTCCAAACTGCCCGAACTCGACCGATTCCTCGGAGGCCTGGCCTCACAGATGGACTGGAGCGACAAGTCTGCCCAGCGGTTGCGCTCGGCCGGGGAGGAGACGCTGATGAGCCTTCTTCAGTCCGAAGAACTCGAGGGCGTCGACGACCCACCCCAGTTGATTGTGCAGGCTCTCCTTGCCGAGGACGCGGTGGAACTGGAGTTCTTGGCAGTCTTCGATGACGAAAACCTCGAGGACCGGTTGGCGTATCTGAGCGAAGAGGCCGAGGGTGTGGAGGAGGGGGAGATCTCACTTCGGCTATTGAGGCACTACTCCTCATCGGTCCACCATCAGAAATACCACGGTTTAGATATCGTTACCGTGCAGGTCAGAGGCTCTGGTTAGCCTCGACGGAGGAGAGAACATGGCTTCTCAAACAGGGGAATCGATCGCGGTTGTCGGTATAGCCTGCCGATTTCCTGGCGCGAACGATCTCTCGGCGTTCTGGCGCCTGCTTGAAGCGGGCGAGAACGCGGTAACCGAGGGCGTCCCCGGCTCCGGCGTGGGGCGGATCGGCGAGCTGTTCCGAGATACCGACGTGCGGAGCGATGCCTGTCGCTTTGCCGGGTTCATCGACGACATCGACCAGTTTGATGCCCCGTTCTTTCGGATATCGCCAGTCGAAGCCCAGTTGTTGGATCCCCAGCAGCGGTTGATGCTGGAGTTGAGCTGGCAGGCCCTGGAGGACGCGGGAATCGATCCCGATCAGCTTCGCGGCAGTCGCACCGGGGTGTATGCGGGGATCAGCAACAACGACTACCGCGGCCTGATCTTGACCGACAGCTCCACCGCTGAGGCCGCAGAGAGCCTGTACTCGGTGAGCGGCACGTCCTATAACACCGCCATCGGTCGGGTGGCCTTTGCCCTGGGGCTGCAAGGCCCCGCCATCTCGGTGGACACCGCCTGCTCATCGTCGCTGACCGCAGTACACCAAGCAGTGTCTGGGCTCCAGCGGGGGGAGGCCGACCTGGCTCTGGCTGGTGGAGTACACGCCATCTTGTCCAGCCGGCTGTTCGAAATGCGGGGCAACGCCGGAATGCTGGCCCCGGATGGGCGGTGCAAGACATTTGATGCCGCCGCCAACGGGTATGTGCGGGGCGAGGGCTGCGGAATCCTGGTGCTGAAGCGGTTGAGCGAGGCCGAGGCAGATGGCGACCGGATTTGGAGCGTCATCCGGGGTACGGCGCTGAATCAAGATGGGGCCAGCACAGGATTGACCGTGCCCAACGGCGAGGCCCAAGAGCGGGTGATCGAGGAGGCGTTGGCCCGGGCGGGAGTTGAGCCATCACAGGTGGACTATGTGGAGGCTCACGGCACGGGAACACCGGTGGGCGATCCCATCGAGTTGGGGGCGGTGGCCGCGGCCTATTGCCAAGAGCGCGACGCCGATCAGCCACTGCTCATCGGGTCGGTGAAGACCAACGTCGGCCATCTGGAGCCGGCGGCCGGGGTTGCCGGGCTGGTCAAGGTGATGTTGGCCATGAAGCAGGGGGTGATTCCCAAGCACCTGCACTTTGAGAATCCCTCACCGGAGATCGACTGGGAGCAGCTGCCACTGCGGGTGACGTCGGAGGCGACATCGTGGCCGCGTGCCTACGACCGTATGCCCATTGCCGGAGTGAGCGGATTCGGCTGGTCGGGCACCAACGCTCACGTCATTTTGGAGGGCTATGGAGAGCAGGTAGGGGAACCAGCTCAGCCCGGTGAGGAACGGTGGCCAGATGGTCGTCCTCTGCCCATTGCCGTTTCCACCGCCGACGAGGCGACGGCCTTGGTGGAAAGCGACACAGCCGCTGTGCGCCCGGCCAGGCTGCTGCCCCTGTCGGCCAAGTCGGACAAGGCTCTGAGAGAGCTGGCCCAGGGCTATCTCCAATGGCTGGACGACGATGACGACCACTCCTCGGGGGAACTGCTCTCTGACATGGTGTGGACGGCTGGGGTGGGGCGCAGCCACCTCTCCCATCGGACCGGGGTGGTGTTCAGAGATGCCGAGTCGCTACGCGACAAGCTCGATGCGCTGGCAAGGGGAGAAGAAGAGGTATCGGGATCGCGCACCGCCCCCAAGTTGGCGTTTGCCTACACCGGCCAGGGCAGCCAGTGGGTTGGGATGGGTGAGTCGCTCTATCAGAGCGAACCGGTAGTGCGGGCCGTCTTGGATCGGTGCGAGGAGGTCTTCCGCGAAGAGCGCGGGAGCTCGTTGTTAGGGGTGATGTTCGGGCGGCCCGACGCCGAGGGTGACTTGGACAATCCGGCGTGGACCCAACCCGCCATCTATGCGTTGGAGTGCGCGCTGACCGCACTGTGGTCGAGCTTGGGGGTTCGACCCAGCGCGGTGGTCGGGCACAGCCTGGGTGAGTTCGCGGCCGCCCATACCGCAGGCGTGCTCAGCTTGGAAGACGGCCTTCGATTCGTTGCCGGGCGCGGCAAGCTCATGTCGGAGTTGTCAGAGCCCGGTGCGATGGCCGCGGTATTCGCCCCGACATCCGAGGTGGCGGCCGCGGTGGAGGAGCAGTGCGCCGCCTCGGGCGACCTGCGGCTAGCCATTGCCGCCGACAACGGGGCTCACCTGATGGTGAGCGGTCCGACGGCAGACGTCGAGGCCTTGCTGCGGCGTTTTGAGGCCGCAGAGGTGCGGGTGCGGCGGTTGGAGGGGAGCGCCGGATACCACAGCGCCATGATGGATCCGATATCGGACGATGTCGAGGCGCTCGTTCCCGGAATTTCCGTTGGTACGCCATCGATCCCGCTGGTGAGCAGCATGACCGGCGAAGTGCTCGAAGACGGCCAGGCAATGGACGGCGCGTATTGGCGTCGCCAGATCCGCCAGCCGGTCGAATATCGGAGAAGTGTCGAGGCACTGGCGGATTTGGGGGTGGACGCGGTCATAGAAGTGGGCCCGGGGGCAGTGCTCGGCCCCATGACCGTTCTGTGCTGGCCAGAGCAGGCCGACAGTGTCGAGCCGATTGTGATGTCGAGCATGAAGCGGCCCTCCGACCGAACTCCGGCCCCTGAGGACGGATGCGGATTCCTTGATGCGGTGGTTGGGGCGCACCAGGCCGGAATCGACGTCTGCTTCGAAGGCCTATACGGGGGCGAAGTCCGGCGCCGCATCTCGATTCCGGGCTACCCGTTCCAGCGTCAGCGCCACTGGGTGGAAGTCCCGAAGCGCCGTCGATCCACCGCCGGGCACCCACTGCTCGGCGTCTGCCATGAATCTCCACGTGGCGAGCTTCAGTTCGAGACGGAGATGGATGCCTCCGATCCGGCGTGGCTGAACGACCACCGGGTCTATGGCCAGGTGATCACGCCAGGCGCGTTGTACGGCACCATGGCGGTCTCGGCGCTGGTTGCCAATGGGAATGGCCGGCTGTCGGCACCAATGGGCCGCAGTTCAGGGACCTTCATGGTCGAGGATCTCCAGTTACACAGCCCGATGGTGTTCGGTGAGCCGGACTCGGACGATGGGGAGGAGCCCGAGGGTCGCCAAGTGCAGTTCGTCATAGACGAAGCCGATCCGAGTGCACCCGCTCGATTCGAGATCTACAGCCGAGGTTCAGGTGAAGACGGATGGACGCTGCACGCCGAGGGCCTTGCCCACACCGAGGCTGGGCGGTCCGAGGCGGCCGACCGCGTTGACTTGAACGGGCTCAAGGCTGGATTGGAGCCCAAGGACATCTCGGAGTTCTATCGCTCGCGGACGAGCATGGGAGTGGAGCTCGGTGCTCCATTCCGCACCCTGCGGTCGCTGTGGGCTGCTGAAGGCGAAGCAGTGGGCGAATTGTCACTGCCAGAGGCCGTAGACGGTGGCGGTATCGAAATTCACCCGCTGCTCTTGGACGGCTGCTTCCAGGTCATGGCTGAGGCTCGCAGCATGGCGAGCTCTGAAGACGGGGTGGCTTATCTGCCCTTTAGCTGGGAACGCTTGTGGCTCACCGGTCCATTGCCCGACCAGGTTGTCTGCCGCGCCCGCTTGCGAGAAGCCGAGGAGGAAGCAGTCGGGATCCCTGAGGTTCTGACCGGAGATCTGGAGTTCTATGACCGGCGTGGCGCCGTACTGGGGGGACTGAGCGGCTATACGGTGAAACGGGCCACACGAGCCGCGCTGCTGTCGGCCGCCGGTGACGTGGACGATCTCCTCTATGAGATTGTCTGGCGGGACCGCCCCCTGGCTCCGGGAATACTGCCTGCCGAATTCCTGCCCCAGCCGACCGCCGTAGCCGCGGGCTCGAAGTCATTCTCCGAATACCTGGCCGCGGAAGGTGTCGGGGCCGAAAGCCGGGCCGCATTGTTGTCCGACCTTGAGCGTCTGGCGTGGTCGTACGCCCGTCTGACTTTGGACCGGCTGGGGTGGGTGCGCACGGCGGGCGAAACCGCAGATCCCGATGATCTGCGCGAGCAGTTGGGGGTTGCCTCAGAGCACGGGCGACTGTTCCGCCGGATGCTCGAAATGATGGCCAAGGCCGGTGTGCTCGAAGAGGCCGGCGACGGGTTTGCCGTGAGGGTTGGGTCGGATGACCCCTTGCCCGAGGAGCTGCCCAGCGATCCCCCCGAGCTGGCGGGCTGGATGGAGGGCCAATACCCTCACGGGACCACGGAGATCGGACTGTTCCGGCGAAGCGCCGGGGCTTTGCCCGATGTGCTGGTGGGCGAGGCCGATCCGCTGACGCTGCTGTTCAGCAGCGGCGAGCCCAGTGCGGCCGACCTCTATCTGAAGGCGCCCGTCGCCCAGGCCGCCAATCGGATGCTGGGCGACACGGTGGCCGCGCTGTTGGCTGATCTGCCGGAGAGCAGGCGGCTGCGGGTGCTGGAGGTGGGAGCAGGCACCGGTTCGGCCACGGCCTCGGTGCTGCCCGAGCTGCCCCCCGACCGCTACGACTACATCTACACCGATATATCTGCTGGCTTCTTCTCCGAAGCGGAGGGGCGATTCGGCGGAGCAGAGGCATCAATCGACTACCGGGTGCTGGACATAGAGATTGACCCCATAGAGCAGGGCTTCGACAATCATGGATACGACCTGATCATCGCGTCCAATGTCTTGCACGCCACCCGCTACTTGAACGAGACGCTGGACCATTGCCGACGGCTGTTGGCGCCGTCGGGTCATCTGGTGGCATTGGAGAACCTGCGGGGCCAGGGCTGGCTGGATCTGACGTTCGGGCAGCTTGACGGCTGGTGGCGGTTCGCCGACGACTATCGCCCACACCATGCCCTGGCCAGCCCCGCGGTGTGGAAGCAGGCCCTTGGCGATGCTGGTTTCGTCGAGACAGAAGTCATCGGTGTCGACCAAACCGACTCGACCCGAGAGCCCGACCGCGGGGTGATCGTGGCTCAAGGTCCGGCCAAGGTGAGCGAGCCGCCCGGCGTATGGGTTCTGGCCGCGGATTCCTTCGGCTCCGCTGAATACCTCGGGCTGGAGCTGGCCGCTCAGAACCAGACCGTGGTGCTGGTCAGCGATGGCGCGGCCACCGAGCTTGGACCGCTGTCACACGAACCGGGACTCACACGGGCATCCCTGCCCATGGGCCAGCGCGAGTCGTGGCAGTCGCTCTTCGAGGGTCTGTCCCCCGATGCCGCACTTCGCGGCGTTGTCCACCTGGTGTCATTGGATGCTCAAGGGTCAAAGATCACCACCGAGCAGCTGGCAGAGGATGCGACCCAGGCTGGAACGAGCGGCTTGGCGCTGGTACAGGGGGTGGGTGACGCCGACGTCACTCCGACCAACGGGGTTTGGCTGGTGACTCGGGGGGCGCTGGTGCTGGAGCACGAATCTGCGGAGGGCATCGCCAGCTCGCTGCTCTGGGGGTTCGGAAAAGTAGCGGCCCGGGAGGCACCTCATCTGAAACCGAGAATGATCGATTTGGATCCCAGTCGGCCAGCGCCGCTGTCCGACTTGGCCAACGAGTTGCTGCATCCCGACGACGAAGACCACATCGCCTATCGCACAGGTTTGCGGCAAGCGGCTCGGCTGGCTCGGGCCGGAGAGGGGTCGGGTCGACCTCGCCTGCCCGATCCGGCGGGAGAGGCGAAGTGGCTGCTGGCCCCCGACGCGGACGGCGATCTCGACGGGATCCGTCCAGAACCTCACCCGGCAGCACCCCTGGAGCCCCGAGAGGTGCGGGTGGCGGTCGAAGCCGCTGGGCTCAATTTCTGGGACATGTTCCGCTCGCTTGGAGTCATCGAAGAGGGACTGCTGGGCGGGGAGTTCTGCGGCCGGGTCACCGAGGTCGGCGCAGATGTTTCGTCGGTCGTCGTCGGTGAGCGGGTGGTCGGCCTGGCGTTCGGGACATTCGGCTCTGAAGCAGTTACCCGAGAGGAGATGGTGGCTCCGGTGCCCGAGGGGATCCCGGCTGCGGCATTGGCCACGATCCCCACCGCCTTCGTGTCGGCAGAGCTCTCCTTCACGATGGCCGACTTGAAGGCGGGTGAGCGGGTGCTGATCCATGCTGGGACCGGCGGCGTGGGGATGGCCGCCGTCCAGTTGGCTCAGGCCATCGGCGCCGAGGTTTTTGCCACCACCAGTACTCCGAAGCAGGCCTATTTGAAGTCGCTGGGCGTCAAGCATGTCTTCGACAGCCGCCAGACCAAGTTTGGCGAGGAGATCCTCCAAGCCACGGGGGGCGAAGGGGTTCACCTGGTGCTGAACAGCTTGACCGGTCCCGGCTTCATCGACGCCAGTCTGTCCTGTCTGGCCCAAGGCGGGCGGTTCGTGGAGATGGCCCGGGTGGACATCCTCAGCCCGGAAGAGATGACGGAGGCGCGCCCCGACGTTGGCTACTGGATTTTGGAGCTGGACGTCCTCAAGGAGAGCGATCAAGCTCAGGCCGGAGACTCTCTCAGGCGGGTCATGAACCAGGTGGCGGCGGGTGAGCTGAATCCGCTGGTGTTCACCCGGTGGTCGCTGGTCGAGGCGGCATCCGCGATGAAGTACATGCAGGCCGCCCGGCACATCGGCAAGATGGTCTTGGCCAACTCAGCGCTGGAGACCGGACGGCTGCGGGACGACCGGACCTATCTGGTGACCGGCGGCCTGGGTGGGATCGGCATTGCTGTCGCGGGCTGGCTGGCCGACCGGGGGGCCGGAGCCATTGTGTTGAACGGCCGCCGGGACCCCGACCCCGAAGCGGAGGAAGCGATCGAAGAGCTTCGCCAGCAGGGGGCGGCGGTGAGCGTGGAGCTGGCCGATGTGACCGATCCAGAGGCCATCGACCAGATGCTGGGCCGGATCGACGCCAATCTGCCGCCGCTCGGGGGCGTGATCCACAGCGTGGGCGTGCTGTCGGACGGGGCGCTCACCAACCAGACCTGGGAGAAATTCGAGGAGGTGCTATGGCCGAAGATGCTGGGGGCCTGGCATCTGCATCGGGCCACCGAAGACCTTGATCTGGACATGTTCGTCTTGTTCTCCAGTGCCGCCGGTGTCCGGGGCAATCCGGGGCAGTCGAACCACGCCGCGGCCAACGCCTTCTTGGATCAGCTTGCCGCCCAGCGCCGTTCGCAGGGTCTTCCCGGCCAGGCCATCGCCTGGGGGGCGTGGTCGGGGCTGGGCGAGGCCGAAGAGCAGCGAGAGCGGATCGGGGAACAGCTCGAGGCCGGAGGCCGGGGGTGGATCTCCCCAGAGCTGGGGTTGAAGGCGTTCGACCATCTGGTACGCCAAGACGTGACCATGGGCATGGTGGCGGTGATCGACTGGCAGGTGGTTGCGGAAAGTACCGACGCCCGCTCACCGCTGTTTGCAGAACTGCTGTCGGCCGGCGGTGACGCCTCGGCCGGTTCCCAGGAAGCGGCCGATGTGCTGGACGAGCTCAGGAATGCGACTGCCTCCGAGCGCGAGCAGACGCTGGTCTCGTTCTTGCAGCAAGAGCTTCAGGCCGTGATGCGGTTGCCGGAGCTGCCGGAGACGTCGGCGGTGTTCGCCGACCTGGGCATGGACTCGCTCATGGTGGTGGAGCTGCGAAACCGCCTGAACCGGGCGTTTGCCGGCGAGTGCACCGTGTCCAACACGGCGATCTTCAACTATCCAAACATCACCGGCCTGGCCCGGCACCTGTCCAAGGAATTTGGGCAGCCGGGAGAAGCGGTTGAACCTCTCGAGGAGCGCGAGGCGCCTCAGGTCCGGCTTCCCCAAGCAACCGATGATGGCTTTGCCATAGTGGGCATGGCCTGCCGGTTCCCCGGTGCCGAGGATCTATCGGCCTATTGGCGCCTGCTGGAGTCGGGCGAGAACACGGTCACCGACGGCCGCCAAGACGGCGGCTCGTGGGAGGGAGTCCCCGGTGATCCGGGTGCCGACGATGCCGCCTATCGAACAGGTTCGTTCATTGATGGCCTCGACTCCTTCGATGCCCAGTTCTTCCGGGTGTCTCCCAAGGAGGCCTGGACCATCGACCCGCTGCAACGGCTGTTGTTGGAGACCAGTTGGCAGGCCGTTGAGGATGCCGCCATCGATCCCGACAGGCTGAAGGGAAGCCGGGGCGGCGTGTACGCGGGGCTCGGGGTCAGCGAGTATCGGAGCGTCATCGAGAGGAGCGGTCGAGTCGGGGCCCATCTCAACACCGCGGGAAGCGTCACCGTTGGCCGGGTTGCGTTCTCGCTGGGCTTGGAAGGACCGGCGGTGCCGCTGGATCTGGCCTGCGCCTCGTCGCTGGTTGCCGTTCACCAAGCGGTGGAGAGCCTCAGGCGCGGTGAGATAGACGTGGCCTTGGTCGGAGGAGCCAACGTCACGCTCTCGACCGGGGTCACCGGTGCTCTCGTCGAGTCGGGCATGCTGTCGTCGCAAGGACAGTGCAGGTCATTCGACGCCTCGGCCGACGGCTATGTGCGGGGCGAGGGATGCGGCGTTGTGGTGCTGAAGCGGCTGAGCGATGCCACCGACGACGGCGACCGGATTTGGGGAGTCATACGGGGCTCTGCAGTGAACCAGACCGGGTCGGGACTGGCCGTCACCGTCCCCAGCGGGCGGGCTCAGGAGCGGGTCATGGCCGAAGCGTTGGCCCGCGCCGGCGTCGATCCCGAAGAGGTTGACTATGTCGAGGCCCACGGGTCCGGTACCGCCGTGGGCGATGCGATAGAGGCGAGCGCCCTGGCCGCCGTCTACGGCCGTGGGCGCAGCGAGGACCGTCCGGTGTGGATCGGTTCGGTGAAGACCAACATCGGGCACCTCGAGGGGGCGTCGGCCATGGCCAGCCTGATCAAGGTGGTGCTGGGGATGAGGCACGGCACGGTCCCGAGGCACCTGCACTACACAGACCCGAGCCCCGAGATCGATTGGGAGAGAACGCCGCTGAGGATTGCCACTGAAGAGATTGACTGGCCGCCGACAGAGAACCGCCAGTCATTGGCCGCGGTGAACGCGTATGGCATCTCCGGCACCAATGCGCACATCGTGGTCGAGGGGTATGGCGCCGCCGGGGATGAAGCAGACAGACGCGGGCCGGCATGGCGGCCGGTGGGACCACAGCAGCTGGTGGCCCCAGATGGCCAGGAGGCTGAAGGCCCGCCGGACTCATCAGGCCAGAGGCTGCTGCCGTTGTCGGCCAAGACACCGGCGGCGTTGAGAGACCTGGCGCAACGGTATCTCTCCTGGCTGGATGAGCATGCCGATGAGCTTGCTTCCGCCGGCGCGGCAACTGACCCGCTGCTCTCCGACCTGGCGTGGACGGCCAGCACAGGGCGAAGCCACTTCCCGTGTCGGGCCGCAGTTGTGTTCAGCGACGCTGGATCGCTGCGTGAACAGCTCCATGCGCTGGCTGATGACGGCGATGGGCAAGCACAGATTGGTGCGGAGACTTCCGAATCCGACGATGGGACCATTGCGACCGCAGCAGAGGAATACGCCAATGGTCGGGCGGTTCAATTCGAGAGTCTGTTCCCTGGCGAGGCGCGGTGCCGGATCTCGCTGCCTGCCTATCCCTTCCAACGGCAGCGCTACTGGGTTGATGAGCTCTGAACGGATTACAAGTGATTGACAAAATCAATACTGTTGGTACACTTTGGCCGCTTTCAGACAACCCAAAAGGAGCGAGTTGATGTCTTCGACTGAAGAGCGCATTCGGGCGATCGTTGATCAGACGGTGGAAATCGAAGGAAGGGATCCAGGTCAACCGTTGGATCTGAACCGCAACGTTGCCGAGACAGGTGTCTCCTCGTCCGACATCGTCGCCTTCTGGCAAATGGTCAACCAGGAATTCGGCACCGATATCTCCGCCGAGGAATTTGCTGAGCTCTTGACGCCTCAAGACCTCATCAATCACCTCGAATCGGCTGGTTGATCAGCGACACAGACTGCTGGTGGTACCCGTTCAGAAGCATCGGTGATATTGCCGTAATCCATGTCGACCTGATCCCCGATCAGGGACGTGAGGCTGAAGCTTTTGCGTGGCTTGACGGGGAAGAGCGCTCACGTTGGCAGCGCTTTCAGTCCCCAGTCGCGCAGCGACGCTATGTGCTGTGCCGCGCCGCGCTCCGCGCCATCCTGTGCCGCCAGATCGGCTGTCCGAGCGAGTCATTGGCCTTCGAAGCCGCCAAGCACGGCAAGCCCTTTGCCCTGGTTGACGGCCAGCCCGCCTCCATCAATTTCAACGTGAGCCACAGCGGCAACCACGGATTGATTGCCGTGGCTCCCAAGGGGCGCCTAGGAGTGGACGTTGAGGAGCGGGCCCCGCGCCGAAATCTCGACAACCTCATCGAAGGCGTGTTCAGCCCGCGGGAAAAGGCTGAGTTGGAGTCGCTTGAGGGGTGTCGGCAGCTTCATATGTTCTTCCGATTCTGGACGATCAAAGAGGCGCTGGTGAAAGCTCATGGCAAGGGCCTCTCGATGAATGTCGCAGAATTGGAGATCCCAGAAGAAATGCGCCAGGGGGCGACTAGGAGCATTGGCCAATTTGCTCAAATCCCTGAGACGACCTGGTGCTTGGAGGATATTGGGACGAGTGATTTTGCCGCCGCTGTCGCTCATGAGGTAAGCCCACCATCGTGACGGAGCAAGAAGCCGTCTGGAGCGTTCCCGAACCGCTGTCGGTTCACGAAGTCGAAGTGGACTCCAAGTCGTCCATTTTGCTTCGTCGCCATGGCAACCCCGATGGGATTCGACTGATCCTCAGCCATGGCAATGGACTGGCCATCGACTTCTACTATCCGTTTTGGTCGCTCCTGACCCGAGACTTCGATCTCATCGTCTACGACTTGAGAAACCACGGTTGGAATACGGTCGGCGATCTGGAAAATCACAGCGTACCGACGCTGGTCAGCGATCATGACCGCATCCTCGTAGAGATCGACGAGCTATTCGGCCAGAAACCACAGGTCGGCGTATTCCACTCGGTGTCGACGCTCACACCCCTCATTTCTGAATCCAAGGGGAGCGGCTATTCGGCGCTCGTTCTGTTTGACCCTCCCATATGCAAGCCAGGGAGGAATTACTTCGACTTTGAAGAGGCGGCTGTTCGCATGTCGAATTCGGCGAGCCGTCGCACATTTCAATTCAAGTCGAAGAGCTCGTTCACAGATCTGTATCGCGTATTTCCGACATTCAAGTCCGCAGTGCCCGGGGTGGTTGACCTCCTGGCCGCCACAACGCTCCGAGAATCCGCAGATGGTGAGGGGTTTGAGCTGCGATGCCCCCGTGAGTACGAGGCCCAGATCATTGCCTACGCCAGCGTCTACGGAGTGTTCATCGACTTCTCCAAGATCCGCTGCCCGGTCAAGGTGCTCGGGGCAGACCCTACGGTGCCCTCGTCGTATCTACCGTCGCTGAATCTCAGTGACATCTCCAATGTGGACTACGACTTCCTGCCCGAATCCACTCACTTCCTCCAGTTGGAGCACCCCGAAGAATGCGCCGCAATCATGCGCGAGTTCATCGAGGCTGCTGTGGGCTAGTGGGCTGAGCGGGTTCGGTTGCCCCACTGAGCCAGGTTTCCTAGAGTGTCGGGACCAACTTCCACGAGGGGGAAATACATATGCGTTCTTGGCTATTGAAGCTGTTGGCATTGTTGATGGTCTTCGGCCTGGTGGCCGCAGCCTGTGGCAACGACGATGACGACGGCGTGACCACAGGTCCCGACGCGCCCGCGCCCGCCGACGACGGGGATGACGCGCCCGCGCCTGAGCCTGCCGACGACGGGGATGACGCGCCCGCGCCTGAGCCTGCCGACGACGATGAGGAAGAAGAAGAGCGCACCGATATCTCCGCTCCCGTCGAGGAAGACGAAGACGTTGAGGCCGCGGTTCCCACTGAAGAGGAGCTGGCCGGTGGCTGCGAGGCCACGGTGTCGGGCACCAAGATCAACTACGCCAACTTCTCGCCCAACGCCAACATGGACCCGACAGCCAGCAGCGGATCGCTGGTCGGGGGCACCGAGCTGGTGAACGTGTGGGACGTGCTGATGACATTCGATCCCGACGCCGGGCAGTACAACGGACACGTGGCGGAGTCGCTCACTTCCAATGACGACTTCACCGAGTGGACGCTGAAGATCCCCTCCGGCATCACCTACGGCAACGGCGACGCGTTTGTCGCCCAAGACGTGATCGACTCCATGAAGCGATTCCTCGAAGGTCGGGGCAATGGCGTGACCAACACCATTGCCGGCTCGGTGCAGGCCATCAACTTCGAGACCACCGAGGTGCTCGACGACAACACCATCATCTTCCGACTCAACTCACCATGGTCCACGTTCTCACTGGTGCTGGGTGACGAGGCCGGAATGGTCGTGAATCCACGGGTGATTGCTCAACTGCTAGAGGAAGAGGCGGCCAACGCCACCGAGGAGGTCAGCGCCGAGAAACTGGTCCGCGACCGAATGGCAGTTTCTCCCGACCTGGTCAACGCCGCCAGCTTCGGTCCCTACGAGGTGGTCGAGGTGGAGCCCAACGTGCGCACGCTGCTGCGGGCCCGCGACAACTACTGGGGTGGCCCGGTGTGCATCGAGGAGATCGAGTTCACCTTCCCGGGCAGCTCCACGGCCAACTGGGAGGCCTTCCAGGCTGGCGATTACAACGCCGCCTTCCTGCGTGATCCCCGGGTGTTCGCCGCTGCCCGCGAAGCCGACGCCGTGCTGAACACTGAGCTCCAGAACGTGGGCGGCGTGTTCCTCATCAACAACGGTGTTCGGGGTGCCGAGAGGATCGGCCAGGATCTGCGGATTCGCCAGGCCATCCACCACGCCGTCGACCGCCAGCTCATCAATGAGCGGGCCTTTGAGAACACGGGCATTGTGACCAACGCTTTGGCCCACGAGGGCACGCTGATGTGGTCGCAGGAATTGCAGGACTGCGCCGACCAGGAGCCGGCCTACGATCCTGATGCCGCGGCCGCGCTGGTGCAGGAGGTGAAGGATGAGACCGGCTGGGACGGCTCGCTGTTCTTCGTCTACACCGACCAGGACCCGGCCCCGGCCATCGGCCAGGCCTTTGAAGGCATGCTGGAAGCGGTGGGCTTCGACGTGTCGGCAGAGTATGGCGGCATCACCACCGTCCTCATACCCCGGGTGATCATCCAGGCCGACTATGAGGTCTCCGGTTGGGGCCACAACATGGACGGTGCCGTGTGGGTCTCGTCGTTGAACCAGAACTACCGCTCTGATAGCCGGTCCAACCGGACAGGCTTCGGCCATCCGGACATGGACGCCGCACTGACCGGCCTGTACGGGGCGGGCACGCTCGAGGAGCAGCGAGCAGCCTTGGCCAATGTGCAGTGCGTCTGGAAGGATCATCTGCCCACCATGATCTGGTCAGTGAACGAGGAGGGCTTGGCTCTGGCTCCGGACGTCAGGGGCGTGCAGCGCTCCATGACCACGCTGTTCCTGTTCGGCAACGCCTACATAGAGGGCTGAGTAAAACTGAACCAACTGAGTTCTTAGAGCTCTAGGGGAGGAAGAGCACCGTGCTGCGAGTGATCGGCTCGAAGCTGATCCGGCTCGTGCCGGTGCTCTTCCTCGTCTCACTGGCCACGTTCTTCCTGGTCGACCTCATACCCGGCGACCCGGCTGCGAACTTGTTGGGTGCCGAAGGCGACATTGACGATTTGGAAGCCATCCGCAAGTCGCTTGGCTTGCATAAGCCCATCACCGAACGGTACGGGGACTGGTTGAGCGGTGCGGTAACCGGTGATCTAGGAGACTCTCTACGGCCTCCCCATCAACCGGTGTCTGACTTGTTGCAATCACGCGCTGGGCCCACCCTGCGATTGTCGGCTATGGCCCTGGGCATGTCGTTCAGCATCTCCTTATTCCTGGGGGTGTGGTCGGCCCACGCCGCCGGGAATCGGGCCGACCGGATGGTGAGCGGGACGATGTTCGCCTTCATCTCGGTCCCGACGTTTCTGGCCGGTCTGGTATTCATCTTCTTCTTCGTGTTCCGGGAGTCGGTGCCCCGCTGGATTTGGGTGATTCTCGTCGGGTTAGTTGTGCTGCGATTGCTCTACCTGACCGTAAGCCGATGGTGGGAAGACCGCAGAGACCTTTCCGGATGGGCGGGATATGCAGTAGCCGCGCTGGTGGTCGCCGGACTGCTGTTCTGGGTGTTTGTCCAGTGGCCTGACTTCCCCCGTACCGCGTCTCATCGCTACGACGACAACTGGCGAGAACAGCTGCGCTCGCTGTTCTTGCCCGCGCTGGCCTTGGCCTTGAGCGAGATCGCGGTGTTCACCCGGCTCTTGCGGGCCGACATGCTGTCGACTCTTCAAGAGCAGTTTGTGCTGTCGTCCCGAGCCAAGGGCATGCCCACGTGGCGGATCTTGTTCCGAGACGCGCTGCGACCGTCTTCGTTCTCCCTCATCACCATTGCCGGCATCACCCTCGGCCGGCTTATCGGCGGCACGGTCATCATCGAAAGCATCTTCGGGCTTGAGGGGCTGGGCAAGCTGATCGTTGCCCACGGTGTGATTCCCAAGGACTACACCGTGGTTCAAGGAGGGGTGTTGGTGCTGGCGGTGGGCTATGTGCTGTTGAACGCCATCATCGACATCTCCTATCAATACCTCGATCCGAGAATTAGGCGGGGCCGTGTCTGAGGCGGCGTTTGGCACCATCGCCCAGGGCGAGCCGGAGATCCGAGGTCGCGTTTCCGAGCCCCGGCCAATATGGCAAGCACCGCTATTGCCCCTCGGCATCGCGTCGATCTTCGTCGGCACCATGGTGCTCAATGACGTAACTGCGGAGATCAGGGTGCTGTTGGTGCTGGTTGGGATCGCCGCTGGCTATTTGGGATTGGATGCCGTATGTCAGAGACGTTGGGGTGCGGGGTTCGACACCTCAGCCTGGCTGTCCGGATTTTGGCTGGTTTTGATCGGGCTCTCGGCCATTTTGGTGCAGTGGCTGCCCCTGCCCGAGTCCAAGTTGGTGAAGAATGCTCTAAGGGAAACTCCGAGGCTTCGCCCTGACCTTTTCTCCGGCCATCCATTGGGAACCAACGACCAAGGTCTCGATATTTTGGGCGGGGTGATGTGGGGGGCCCGCACCTCGCTCATCATCAGCTTGGGTGCGGTGGCTATCGGGTTGGTGATCGGCGGGATCATCGGGATCACCGCGGGCTATTTCCGGGGCGCACTGGACAGTGGGGTGGGCATCTTGGCCGACTCCATGCTGGCGTTCCCTCCTTTGATCCTGCTGGTGGCCATGGCCACGGTGTTCGAGCAGAACCAGTGGACCATGGCGCTGGAGCTATCGCTATTGGGCATCCCCACCTACATCCGATTATCCCGGGCCAACACTTTGACCTTCGCCCAGCGAGAGTTCGTTTTGGCGGCGAAAGCGATGGGGTCGGACAATCGGCGTGTCATCTTTCGTGAGCTGATGCCTAACGTGGCATTGCCAATGGTGTCGTACGCCTTCTTGATTACCGCGGTATTAATCGTGGCCGAAGCGTCGCTCAGCTTCCTCGGTGTGGGCATTAAGCCTCCTGAGCCCACGTGGGGCAACATGATCGAATCCGGCCAGGATGGATTCAATTTCAGGGATCACCCCCACATGGTGTTCGTCCCCGGCATCGTGATGTTCATGACCGTGTTCGCCCTCAACCGAGTGGGTGACAAAGCCCGCGAGCGCTGGGACCCCCGCGAAGCCCAGATCTGAGCTGACTGGTCAGCTAGCGGCTGATTGCGGCTCGAAAGCGTTCGATGTTGGCCAGCTTGATGTCTTCGTAGCCGCGGACCAAGTCGGCGGCCTCGGCTATGGCTTGGGCGGTTTGGAGGTCATCGGCGGTGGCACCGTCCACGGCCTGGCGGAGGGCAGTGAGGTATTCGGCGGGCAGGCGGCGCTCCTCTTGGCGGACCTCGGCTCGGCCGAAGGGGTCGAAGGGGGTGCCCCGGAGCCGCTTCCCCTTGGCCAGCAGCCCGATCAGCGGCCGCCAGCGTCTCACCGAGAGGGCGATCTTGCTCTTGCGCCCTAGGGCCCGCAAGGTGGGAGGGTGGAGCAGCCAGGCCAGGCGGTCTCCGGGCTGCGTGGCGCCCACAGCGGGAGCGTGGCCGTCGGGGTCGAGCATGAGGCGGGCCACCTCGTACTCGTCCTTGTAGGCGGTGAGCTTGAATAGACCTGCGGCTACCGCCGCGGTCAGTGCGGCGGAACCGGGGTTCACCCGCCGTTCCACGGCCGCGAACTCGGCTACTGCGTCGAGGTAGCGGGCCGCCAAGGCCCGGTTCTGGAACCGCACCAACTCGGCCGCAAACAGCTCTAGGGCGGCAGCCAGCACGCTGTCTCCATCCGCCAACTCGGCGACGCGGGCGTTCAGCTTCTGCCCCAGCACGCTTTGGTCGTCGTTCTCCAACGTTCGGGCGTCGCGGGGCACAGACGGCGGTTGCCCAGCAGCGGTGGCTTCCACCATTGGCTGGTCGGCCACCCACCAGCGACCCCAGCGGAACGCGGCGGTGTTCAGTTCCACGGCCACTCCGTTGAGCTCGATGGCGGTTTCCAGTGCTTCAGGGGTCACCGGCAGCAATCCCGCCTGCACCGCCATCCCCACCACGAACACGTTGGTGCCCACGGCATCGCCGACCAAGGCCTGAGCCAAGTCGGATGCCTTGGCCCAGAACTGGGCGTCCGACCGAGTCTCGGCCTGGACTCGCCCCAACAGCTCCTCGGCAGTGGGCATGTCGATCTCGGGGTGGGCGGTCTTGGCTCCGGGAGGCACCACATCCAGCGATCCCACTACCGACGTGCGGGTCGCATCGGCGGCATCGAGGCCGGTGGCCGACGCTGCCACCAGCAGATCGAAGGCCAGCAGCAGGTCGGCTTGGCGGTCGCCCAGCCGGTTGCTGCCCGAGCGACCGTGGCGGGTGATGCGCAGATCGCTGACCACCGGGCCGGCCTTCTGCGACAGGCCGATTTGGTCGAGTCCCTGCACATCGGACCCGTCGAGCATGGCCGCGGTGCCGATGAGCTGGCCGGTGGTCACCACCCCGGTGCCGCCGATGCCGGTGATGTGGATGTTCACGTCGGAATTGGCAGCCTCCACAGGAGCGGGAATGGGCAGAGGCGGAACGGCCACGCCGGCAGATGGCTCTGAGGCCTTTTGGCGGCGAGGGCGCTTCGGTCGGGTGATGGTGATGAACGCGGGGCAGTCACCCTCCAGGCACGACAAGTCGACGTTGCAGCTGTCCTGGTCGATGGTGGTCTTGCGGCCGAACGGGGTGTCGAAGGGCTGCACCGACAAGCAGTTGGAGACTTCGGCGCAATGCCCGCATCCCTCGCATACTCGGTGATTGATGGCCACCCGGGTTCGGGGCTGGCTGATCTTGCCCCGCTTGCGATCCCGGCGCAGTTCGGCGGCGCACCGCTGGTCATAGATGAGCACGGTCACCCCCGGCACAGCAGCCAGCTCTCTTTGAGCCTCGGCCAACTCGGTGCGGTCTTTCACCATCACCTCCGATGGCAGACCGAGCCGGCGGGTGCGGCCGGGATCGTCAGAGGTGACAATGATGCGGCCCACACCCTGGGCCAAAAGCGACCGGCATACCCGGTCGAGGGGAATACCGCCGGTGGGATCCTGGCCGCCGGTCATGGCCACCGCCCCGTTCCACAACAACTTGTAGGTGATGTTCACTCCGGCGGCGATGGCCGCGGTCATAGCCAGCTGGCCGGAGTGGAAGAACGTGCCGTCGCCCATGTTCTGGATCAGGTGGGGGGTTTCCACGAACGGGGCCATGCCGATCCACTGCGTGCCCTCGCTTCCCATGCAGGTGAGCCCGGAGACGTCTCCGTAACGGGTCTCACCTCCCAGCAGGATCATGGTGTGACAGCCGATGCCAGCGCCCACCGCGGTTTCGGGGTCGGTCACTGTGCTGCGGTTGTGCGGACACCCGGAGCAGAAATAGGGGGTGCGGTTTACGGCCAGGGGGATCCGCTCTCGCGCCGCGACCTCGGGGGTCAGGCGATCAGCCAAGCGGGCCAACCGGCTGCGCAATGGGCCCACCAGATCGTCGGCGTGGAGGGCGCCATGGCTCTTGATCAGCTTGCCATCGAACTCGTCGAACTCGCCCACGATCCGGGGTCGATGAGAGGTGTTGTACAGGGCGTCTTTCACCCTCGACTCCACGTTGGGGGTCTTCTCCTCGATGACGAAGACCTCCTCCAGCCCAGCGGCGAACTCCCGGATGGTGGAGGCGTTGAAGGGAATAGGCAAGCCCATGCGCAGCATACGGATTCCGGCCTCGGCGATTTCTTCGTCGCTGTCCAACCCGATGACCGCCAACGCCTCGCGCACCTCCCAATAGGTGATGCCCGAGGCGATGATCCCGATCCAGGCGTCGGGGGCGTCGACCACCACCCGGTTGAGATGGTTCAACTCGGCGTATTGGAGGGCCAGGTTGGTGCGTACTTCGACGATCTCCTGCTCAAAGTCCAGGGTGTAGGGGGTGAGCAGCCGGGGGTCGGGACGGTGCTGGTAGGGCGCGCCCTTGTGCAGGGGGATAACCGGGTTGACCCGGTTGGGGTCGAGGCTCACATTGGCCGATCCATCGGCCACGTTGGCCACGATCTTGAGCCCCACCCACAAGCCGGTGGCCCGGCTCATGGCGATGGCGTGGCGGCCCAGTTCCAGCACGTCGGCGGGATCGCCGGGGTAGAGGACGGGGATGTGCAAGTCGGCCAGCACCCCGGCCGAGGTGGACGGCAGAGTGGACGACTTGGCGTTGGGATCGTCGCCGGCCAAGAGCACCACGCCGCCATTGGGGTCGGCGCCGGCGAACATGGCGTGGCGGATGGCGTCGGAGGCCCGGTCGACTCCGGGGGCCTTGCCGTACCAGATGCCGATGACGCCGTCGTAGCGGGCGTCGGGCCGTGAGCCGGCGAGCTGGCTCCCCATCACCGCGGTGGCCGCGTACTCCTCGTTGACCGAGGGCCGCAGCACGATGTTGCTTTCTCCCGATTCCCTCACGGCCCGCTCGAGTGCGGAATCGAGCCCGCCCAGCGGGGAGCCCGGGTAGCCCGCGGCAAAAGCGGCGGTGTTGAGACCTGCGGCCCGATCGGCTCGCAGCTGTTCTAGCGGGAGCCGGGCCATGGCCTGAATGCCGGTGAGGAAGACCGTTCCGTATTCGTTGGTGAAGCGATCGGAGAGCCGGTAGCTGCGGTTCGACTCGGTGGCCGTCATGTGGAGGTCAGTCTAGGGGCAAGTTTTCGCAATGGGGTTGCGCAATTTGAACAGGGACTTGAACATCACACAGCAGGAGTGCTGGGGGCGAAGGCGGGACGGGTGCCGATGATTTGGGCCGCTTCGAGGCGGGCCAGTTCTTCCTCGTCTACCCCAAGTAAATCGCCCAGCACTTCGGCATTGTGCTCCCCCAAGGTGGGGGCGGGGCGGACAAACCAACGGTCGGGCTGACGGCCGAAGCGCACCGGCATAGCGGGAAAGCGATGAGTGCCGGCCAGTGGGTGCTCCACCGTTTCGTAGAAGCCGCGGGCGTTGACCTGGGGATTGCGGTCTCCCTCTCGGCTCATCACCATTTCCGCGGCGGGCACGCCGGAGGAGATGAGCCGTTCGACGATGTCGGCAGCCTGGTGCCCCGCACACCACCGGCTGAGCCGCTCGTCGAATTCGTGGCGGGCTGCGAATCGGTCAGCCAAGGCCGCTGAAGCTGGCACTCGGTCGAGCTCCAGTTCGGGCACTGCCGTCAAGAGGCCCTCCCAATGCTGGCTTGTCTCCACCGATAGCGCGACGTGCTGCCCATCAGAGCAGGCGTACACCCCTTGAGGGCAGGCATAGGGATGGTGATTGGCCTCCCGTTCCATGAGATTGCCGGTGGCTGAGTACTCCACTACCTGCTCGGCCGCCGCGTTGAGCGCGGTCTCCACCATGGTGGCTTCCACGAAGCTGCCCGAACCGGTGCGCTCCCGGGCGTGCAGGCCGCAGATCACCGCATAGGCGGCATGGAGTCCGGCCAGTGGATCGGAAGGGCCCCGGGCCAGCTGAGGGGCGGTGTCGGGGTAGCCACTCAGCCAGCACATGCCGCTGACCTGCTCCATGGTCTGGGCGAAACCAACCCGGTCGCGCCACGGACCGTCGAGTCCGAAGGCCGGCATTCGCACCATGACCAGGCGGGAATTCAGTTGATGGACTGTGTCCCAGTCCAATCCGAACTGGTCCATCACCCGGGGGGAGAAGTTCTCCACCAAAGCATCGGAGATCCCTATGAGCCGGTGCAGAAGATCCATGCCCTCGGGTCGGGACAAGTCCAGGGTGATCGATCGCTTGCCCACGTTGGCGTGGTGGAAGGTGGGCCCATACTCCCACCATTGATCATCAGCTGGTGTGCGAGCCGAGCCGAACCTCATCCCATCGGGCCGCTGCACCGACTCAATGTGGATGACATCGGCTCCCAGAGTGGCCAGCACCAGAGCCCCGTAGGGTCCGGCCCAGAAGGCGGTCATGTCCACCACTCGGACCCCGTCCAAGGGCAAGGCATCGGCCGACGCAGTCGGATCTGTGCCTGTCGGGCGGACAGCCGCAGTCGGACGGCTGCCTGATGTCATCTCTCCCAGCACGTCATCGGTGTGCTGGCCCAGGCGAGGAGCGGGCCGAAAGGCCACTGACGGATGGGTGCTGTTGCGGTACGGCACTCGGGGCTGGATAAATGCGCCGCCGGGGTGGGGCACGTATACCCCCCGCTGAGCGAATTGGTCGAACTCGGGCAGGTTGGCGCCATTGCCGATGGGAGCGACAGGGATGCGCAGCAGGATGGCCTCGCGGACCACTTCCTCAGTGGTGCGAGCCGAGGTCCACTCCCGAATGGGGCCGGCAATGGACTCACCGGCAGCGATGCGCCCGCCCATGGTGCCGAGCTGGGGATCGTCGGCCCACTCGGGGTGGCCGACCAACACGGTGAAGTCCTGCCACTGCTGGCCGGTGAACACACAGAACCCCACGTAGCCATCGCTAGTGGGCTCCACCGACGGCACCTCCAACATGGCCCGGGTTTCGTAGTCACCGGTAAACGAACCCCACAGCGTCTGCACGTTGGTGCAGGTCGGGGTGATGGTCTCCAGCAATGAGAGGTCTACGAGGTCGCCGATCCCGGTGCGCCGAGCCCGGCGCAGCGCGGCCACAGCCGCCACCGCCGCGGTAACCCCGCCCATCCATTCGCCGATGCGCCCGCCGGCATTGAAGGGGATGTGACCTGGTTGGCCTCGGGTGGCGGTCGATCCGGCGATGGCCATCATGGTGAACTCATTGGCCGGGCGTTGGCTCCAGGGGCCGCCTCGGCCGAAGTTGGACACCGACACCATGGTGGCGTCGGGTCGCTGGTCGGCCAGTGCCTCCCAGCCCAACCCCAGAGCCTCCAGCTCGCCGGGCTCGGACCGCTCTACCACGAGCTCGGCGGTTGTGTATAGATCGAGCAATTGGCCGCGCCCTTCCGGAGTCCGGTAGTCCAGAACCACACCCTGCTTGGTGGTGTTCAGGAAACCGAACAGCGGACCGTGACCGTCGATAGGGGAGAAGGAAGCCGAATAGCCCCGCAGTGGATCGCCTTCGGGCAGTTCTACCTTCACGACATCGGCCCCAGCATCGGCCAGCAGTTTGGTGGCGTAGCCCCCGGCGATGCCCCAGCCCAGGTCGATGACCCGAACCCCGTCCAACGCCGGCCGCCCAACCATGAGTTTGTGAGATTAGCGCTTTGACGTGACTCGATTCCCGGCCTGATCCGAATGGCTGAGTCGTGAGCGAGCGCATTGCCGGACTACCGTCGTGGCCGATGGCCAGCAAGAAGACAGGCTCAGTAGACCAACCACGGATTGAGGCCGCGGTGCGGGAGATCCTGGCTGCCATTGGCGAAGACCCCAACCGAGACGGCCTGTTGGACACCCCGGGCCGGGTGGCCCGCATGTACGCCCAGATCTGCGGGGGGCTCCACGAAGACCCCGCTTCCCACCTGACCCGCCAATTTGAGGCCGACCACGACGAGATGATCCTGGTGCGCGACATCCCCCTTTACTCGCTGTGCGAGCACCATCTGATTCCGTTCTTGGGCAAAGCCCATGTGGGCTACATCCCCAACAAGGACGGCTGCATCACTGGGCTGTCCAAGCTGGCCCGAGTAGTGGAGGGTTACTCCCGGATGCCCCAGGTGCAAGAGCGGCTCACCACCCAGATCGCCGATGCCATCGAGAACGCCCTCAACCCGAGGGGTGTCTTGGTGGTGGTGGAAGCCGAGCACCTGTGTATGTCTATGCGGGGTATCCGCAAGCCGGGGGCCAACACAGTTACCTCTGCGGTACGAGGCCTCTTCCGGACCGACATTGCCACCCGAGCCGAGGCAATGCGGTTCATCGACCGCTGATTGCCGGCAAAAAATCCCCGCTGAAGCACTGGCAAGGGCTATTCGCATAGGGCAGCCCCAAAACACAGGGGTACTCTGAGGCGGTGGAGTCACAGATACCGGGGCCAATGGTCATGGGCATCCTCAACGTGACTCCCGACTCGTTTTCCGACTGCGCACGGCTTCTGGAGCCCGAGGCGGCAGTGGCCCGTGGTCGCCAGTTATTCGATGAGGGAGCTGCGGTGGTCGATGTGGGCGGTGAGTCCACCCGCCCCGGCGCCAAGCCGGTACCCGTCGATGAAGAGTTGGCTCGGGTAGTGGATGTGGTGGCCGGATTGGCCCGGCACGGCCGGGTTTCCATTGATACCACCAAGCCCGAAGTGGCCCGGGCCGCGGTGGCCGCGGGGGCCGAAATCCTCAACGATGTCTCCGCCTCACTGCATGAGGTAGCCGCTGAGCTGAATGTGACCTGGATTGCGGTGCATCGCCGGGGCACCCCGGCCACCATGCAGACCGCACCTCACTACGCCGACGTAGTCGCCGATGTGCGCGATTTTTTGGCCGAGGCCGTCGAGCGGGGACGATCCGCCGGCGTTCCCGAGGTGTGGATCGATCCGGGAATCGGATTCGGCAAGACCACCGACCACAACTTGGAACTGCTGGCCAACTTGCGACAGCTCACTGCGCTGGGAGCGCCTGTGGTGCTGGGCGCCAGCCGCAAGCGCTTCATCGGTGAACTGCACGCGGTGAGCGATGCCAGAGATCGGGAGAGCGACCGGGAAGAGGTGTCGACCGACGACCGGCTGGAGGGGTCGCTGGCCGCGGCGTCCTGGGCGTTTGCCCAGGGGGCGGCGGTTGTCCGGGTCCATGACGTGGCCGCCACCGTGGGAGCTATGAAGGTGGTGGCGGCATGAAGGGCAAATGGGCCGCAGGAATCCAGCCTCGCAACTTCTATTGGATCATGAAAGACCGACTGGCAATCTGCGAGCGTCCAGGCGGCCGAGGGGATAGCCATCGGCGGGTTCGGCGCACCGAGGAGATCAATTGGATACGCCAGCAGGGGTTCACCCGAGTCGTGTCGCTGATTCCGTCCACCCACAATCTCCACAACTACAGCGAGCAGAACATCGCCTGGAGCCACTGGCCTATTGCCGACAACGAGGATTACTCCACCCGACTCGGTCCTCTGTTTGTTGAGTTGCAGTCGCTGTTGGCCAAAGGAGAGAAGTTGCTGGTCCACCGCCGGGGCCTGGGTGACGAGGTGTGCGGTTTCTTGGCCGGTTACCTGGTGTGGACAGGAATGGTCTCCAGCGAGTCGCAAGCGGTGGTTGTTATGGAGAAGATGACCGAGCGTCCGATTGGCTCGGTGGGGCGCCGCATTGTGAACGCAGCCGCGGCGCTCCCCGCACCGGAGGTGAACCTTTCTCTGGTTGAAGAACTCGGCGACGAAGAAGAGCAGTCCGGCAATGCCTGACGACCGGCTTTTGCTGAGCGGTCTGCGGGTGACGGCGTTGTGCGGTGCGCTGCCCGAAGAAAGGGTCCGGGCTCAGCCGTTCGAGTTGGACATCGAAATCGGCGTGGACTTGGCGCCCTCGGGCCATTCTGATGACTTGGGCGACACCATTGACTATGGGACGGTGTGCGCCGACGTCGTCGTGGCGGCCGAGGGCGAGCAGTTCACCCTGATGGAAGCCATGGCCCACAGGGTTGCTGAGGTGTGCTTCGCCGCCGATTCGCGGGCCCAGTGGGTGACTGTGGAGGTTCGCAAGCTCCGCCCACCAGTGCCTCAGCAGCTTGACACCAGCGGCGTTCGCATCACTCGCCATCGCCAATGACCAGAGCTTTTCTTGGCTTGGGGGTCAACCGGGTGATGGAATCAGGGAATTAGCCCAATGACCAGAGCTTTTCTTGGCTTGGGGTCCAACTTGGGCGACCGCATGGGTTACCTGCAAGGCGCAGTGAACGGCATGGACGACTGCGTTGCGGTTTCCGGGGTCTATGAAACCGACCCGGTGGGAGGCCCCGAACAGGGCCAATACCTGAATGTGGTCGTCAAGCTGGACACCGATCGCTCGGCCCGAGATCTGTTGGAGCTGTGCCAGGCGTTGGAGGCATCGGCCGAGCGAGTACGAGAAGTCCGCTGGGGTCCCCGTACGCTGGATGTCGATGTCTTGTGGGTGGACGGCGAGACGGTGAACGAGCCCGACTTGGTAGTGCCCCATCCCCGCATGTTCGAGCGGGCATTCGTGATGGTGCCCATCGGCGAACTGGCGCCCGATCTGATCGAAGGGTGGAGCGATCCCGGGGCCGACGGCTGCCGCCGCTTGGGGGATTGGGACGAGCTCGCGTCGAGCACAGACAAGGACGTCTCGTGAGCGCGCTCCCGGTGGTTGAGCGGGTATCTGAGCTGCGGGACGCGGTGGATGCCGCTCGCGCCCAAGGGGGATCAGTCGGCCTGGTGCCCACCATGGGCTATCTCCACGAGGGCCACCAGTCTCTGGTAGCCCGATCGGCGGCCGAGAACGACCTGACCGTGGTGAGCATCTTCGTGAACCCCCTTCAATTCGCCGAGGGTGAGGACTACGGGACGTATCCCCGGGACCTCGACCGGGACCTGAAAATGTGTGCTGATGCGGGGGCCGGGCTGGTGTTCGCTCCATCCGCTGACGAGATGTATCCGCAGGCTCCGATCACTTCGGTGACGGTCAGAGGGCTCAACGCCGTGCTGGAGGGGCGGTTTCGTCCCACCCACTTCGATGGGGTGGCAACCGTGGTGGCCAAGCTGTTCGCCATGTTGGGTCCGGGTCGGGCTTATTTCGGGGAGAAGGACTACCAGCAATTGGCCGTTATCCGTCGGATGACCGCCGACTTGTCTTTGCCAGTGGAGGTGGTGGGCTGCCCTACGTTCCGGGAACCCGACGGCTTGGCCATGTCGAGCCGGAATGTGTACCTGACCGCTGAGGAGCGGCTGGCCGCCACCGTATTGTGGCGGTCGCTGCAAGCCGGGCGGGATGCGGTGGTGCAGGGTAGCCGGAGTCCTGGCGAAGTGGAGGCGGTCATGGCCGCGGTACTGGCTGCTGAGCCCAAGGCATCGCCCGACTACGCCACTGTGGTTGATGCCGCCACGCTGGACAGACCCGATGTGCTGGACGGGGAGTTGCGCCTGCTGGTGGCCGCCCATGTGGGAAAGGCGCGCCTCATTGACAACTTAGGAGTACGCGTTGACCAGCTTTGATCCTCCGGTTGAGGAGGTTCGGGCCGCGGTGAAACTGGCCTTGGCCGAGGACGTGGGCCCATTGGGCGATCTCACGTCGTCTCTTGTCCCCCCTGGAGGGATCACCGCGGAGATCACCGCTCGAGACGCTGGTCGCCTGGCTGGGCGAGCCTGTGCCACCGAAGTGTTCCGGCAGGTGGACCCCACGGTGACGGTGGCGTGGCAAGCCGCCGACGGCGACCCGGCGGCCCCTGGTCAGACTCTGGCCGTTGTGGCTGGACCCCGGGCCTCAGTGCTGACCGCAGAGCGGACTGCGTTGAACTTCTTGAGCCACTTGTCGGGCATCGCCACCGAGGTTTCCCGGTACGTCGCGGCCACGGGCGGTTCGGGTGCCCGCATCCGGGACACCCGCAAGACCACCCCCGGTTTGCGGGTGTTGGAGAAGGCCGCGGTTCGGGCTGGCGGAGGCGAAAACCACCGGATGGGGCTGTCGGAATGGGTCATGTTCAAAGACAACCATTTGGCTGGGGTCTCCATTGCCGACGGGGTGACGGCTGCCCGCAATAGCTGGCCGGATCGCGCCGTCTATGTGGAGTGCGACCGCATCGAACAGGTTGAGGAGGCGTTGGCAGCGGGGGCGGATGCCCTGCTGTTGGACAACATGACCGCCGATGAGGTGCAGATGTGTGTGGCCCGGGCTGCCGGACACGACTGCCTCTTGGAAGTGAGCGGCGGCATCACTCTGGAGACGGTGGCTGAGTACGCAGCCACCGGTGTGGACTTCATTTCAGTGGGCCGCATAACCAACTCGGCACCGGTCCTTGACATTGGGCTCGACGTAAACGATGCACCCAGGGCGAGCGAAGAAGGATAATCAGGAGTACCTATGCTGTTGGCCCTTGACATCGGCAACACCCAGACCGTGGTCGGCCTGTACGAGGCCGAGCGGGCCGAGGACTGCCGGGCCGAGGACGGCCTGATTGAGCACTGGCGACTGTCAACGGTGCACGAGCGCACCCCCGACGAGGTGGCCGTGCTGTTGCGCAGCCTGCTGGACAGCATCGACGTGGACATGGAAGAAGATCTGACCGGGGTAGCGGTGTGCTCCGGGGTGCCCCAGATCCGGGAGAGCGTGCGGATGATGGTGCAGCGCTATTTCGAATTCGATCCGGTGGTGATCGAGCCCGGCACCCGCAGCGGCATCCCCATCCTGTACGACAACCCCCGTGAGGTGGGCGCCGATCGCATTGCCAATGCGGTGGCTGCCCATCACCTCTACGGGGGTCCCGCGGTGATCGTCGATTTCGGAACCACCAACAACTTCGACGTGATCTCCGAGGCCGGCGAGTTCTTGGGCGGAGCCATCGGGCCAGGTATCGAGGTCAGTCTGGACGCCATGGTGGGCCGGGCGGCCGCGTTGGGGCCGGTGGCGCTCACCGAGCCCCGCAGCGTGATCGGCAAGACCACGATGGAGTCGATCCAGTCGGGCGTCATCTACGGGTTTGTGTCCCAAATCGATGGCATGGTGTCCCGGTTCTCCGCGGTCTTGGAAGATGAAGTGATCGTCATCGCCACTGGCGGCCTGGCCCATCTCATCGCCCCGTTGTCCGAGACCATCCAGTTTGTCGAGCCCTATCTGACCCTTCACGGTCTGTGGCTGGTCCACAGGCGCAACCAGTAGGGCATTCGGTGAACCCCCCTTACCGGTTCGAGACCACGGCCACTGCCGCCGAGTGCCACAACCACCACGGTGACATCGAATCGGGCACCGAGACCGGGCAAACGGTGTCGGTGGCGGGCCGGATCATGCTCCGCCGGGTTCAGGGTCGGCTAGCTTTTGCCACTCTTCAAGATGCCACCGGCCGCATCCAGCTGTTCGCCCCTGGCAAGATCACCCCGGATTACGACGAATTTTGCGCTTTGTCTCTCGGGGATTGGGTGGGGGTGAGCGGCGAAGTGATGAAGACCCGGGCCGGTGAGCTGTCGGTGAAGGTGGAGCGGTGGGATCTGCTGGCCGAGGCCCGACGGAGCTTTCCCGACAAGTGGCACGGGCTGTCGGACCCCGACATCCGGTTCCGCCAGCGCTATGTCGACCTGTGGGTGACAGAGGAGGCCCGCCAGACTTTCCGGCTGCGGTCGGAGATGATGTCGCTCACCCGACGATGGCTGGAGAATCGGGACTTCGTCGAGGTGGAGACGCCGGTTTTCCATCCCGTGCCGGGGGGCGCGCTGGCCCGGCCGTTCAGCACCCACCACAACGCGCTGGACATGGACCTTTTCTTGAGGATCGCGCCCGAGCTGTATTTGAAACGGCTGGTGGTGGGGGGTTTGGAGCGGGTGTACGAGATCGCCCGGGTGTTCCGAAACGAAGGCATCTCAACCCGTCACAATCCCGAGTTCACCATGCTGGAGCTGTACTGGGCCTATGCCGACTACGGCGACATCATGGAGCTGGTGGAGGAGATGGTCGCCCATCTGGCTTTGGAGCTGAAGGGCACCACCCTCATTCGTTACGGCGGACGGGACCTGGACTTGACCCCGCCGTGGCCCAGGGCCCGGTTTGTCGACCTGTTGGCCGAGCACAGCGGATTGGAAGTGGACCTCGACACCCCGGTGGCCGAGCTGCGATCGCACTGTGTCGACCGGGAGATCCCGGTGGAAGACCGCTGGGGGCCGGGCAAGCTCCTCTTGGAGCTCTATGAGAAGACCACCGAGGCCGAGCTATGGGGCCCGGTATTCGTGTGCGATTACCCCAAGGAGGTGTCGCCGTTGGCCCGGGAGCATCGAGACCACCCCGGCTGGGTGGAGCGATTTGAGGCCATTGTGGCCGGCCGGGAGCTGGCCAACGCTTTCAGCGAGTTGACCGACCCCGACGAGCAGCGGGCCCGCTTCGAAGACCAGGCCGCTAATCGGGATGCGGGTGATGCCGAAGCCATGGCTGTGGACTGGGACTACCTGCGGGCACTGGAGTTCGGCCTGCCTCCCACCGGCGGCCTGGGAGTGGGAATGGACCGCCTGGCCATGCTGTTGGCCGATGTGCCCAGCATCCGCGACGTGATTCTGTTCCCCACGCTGCGTCCCGAGCCGCCGGAGCGGCAGGTCGATTGAGCTGGGGCGATTGACCTAGCGATCGCCGAGGGGGATGCGGGCTCGGTCGATCAAGTGGTCGGTGGCTACCTGGAGGGCGGCGGTCGCCGTGGTGGGGGGCAGCGACTCCAAACTGGTTGAGGCTTGCTTGACGTAGTCACTAGCCACGTCCAGCGCTTCTTCGACGCCGCCACTGGCCCGCACTAGCTGCAAGGCCGAGCGGACGGTGGCGTCCGACACCGTCCCGCCCAATAGTTCCAGCAACTGGGGACCGCAGTCGGAGCGCAGCGCCCGGATCACCGGCAAGGTGTAGATCCCCTCGTGCAGGTCGTTGCCCGACGGCTTCCCCAAGTGCTCGTCGGTGGCCACGATGTCCAAGATGTCGTCCACCACCTGGAAGGCCAGCCCGTAGTAGCGGCCGAATTCGGTGAGGGTGTCCACCGTCGACCGATCCAGTCCGGCCACCAGGCCGCCGATACGACACGAGGTGGCCAGCAGGGATGCGGTTTTGCCGTCGATGGAGTCGATGTAGGAGGTCTCGGTGCGATCGGGGTTGCCAGTGTCCTGAAGCTCCCGGACCTGGCCCTCGCACAGCCGTCCAATAGTGGCAGCCAGCAGTCCGGCCACCTCAGTACCGAGGGATGCGGCCAGCTCTGAGGCCCGGGCCAGCAGGAAGTCGCCGGCCAGAATGGCCCGCAAATTGCCCCACTTTGCATTCACGCTGGCCACGTTGCGCCGTACCTGGGCCTCGTCCATCACGTCGTCGTGATACAGCGACCCCAGATGAACCAGTTCCACCGCCACGCCGCCGGTGAGCACGTCATCAGCGGCTGGTACCGGTTGATTCTGGGAAATGGCCGCCGATGCGATCACAAACCCCGGCCGAACTCGCTTGCCCCCCGCTCGAATCAAGTGGCTGGCTACTTCGGTGAGGAACGGGTCCTGGGTTTGCACCGACTCTTCCAACTGCGATTCCAGCCGTTCCAAGTCGCGCCCCATGGTGGGAATCAGATCGAGGGGGCTGCGAACCACGGGATGCAGCGTAGTTGCACATTCTCTGATTTCTTCTATCCAGGGCGGTTTGTCGCCCCCCGGAGGCGTGGTGCACACGGCCGGTTGGGGCTCCAGGAACAAAATGGGAGGGTGGGATGGTTACACTCAGAGTTGAGCCCTCTATCGGGAGATTGCCGTGTTCGAGAGATTCACAGATCGAGCCCGCCGGGTTGTTGTGCTGGCCCAGGAGGAAGCGCGCCTGCTCCACCACAACTACATCGGCACTGAGCACATCCTGCTGGGGCTGATCCATGAGGGCGAAGGGGTGGCGGCCAAATCGCTGGAGTCGCTGGGTATCTCCCTGGAAGCCGTGCGCAACCAGGTCGAGGAGATCATCGGCCAGGGCGGTTCGTCCCCGTCGGGCCACATACCGTTCACCCCCCGGGCCAAAAAGGTGTTGGAGCTGTCGCTGCGAGAGGCATTGCAGCTGGGCCACAACTACATCGGCACTGAGCACATCCTGCTGGGCCTCATCCGAGAGGGTGAGGGAGTGGCCGCTCAGGTGCTGGTGAAGCTGGGGGCCGACCTATCCCGGGTCCGCCAGCAGGTGATTCAGCTCTTGTCGGGCTATGGCGGCCCCCAGGGCTCGGGATCGCCGGAGAAGGCCACCACCTCCCCCGGAGGCAGTGGCGAGACTGGATCAGGATCGCTGGTGCTCGACCAGTTCGGGCGCAACCTCACCAAGCTGGCCAAGGACAGTGGGCTCGACCCGGTGATCGGCCGGCAGCGAGAAACCGAGCGGGTTATGCAGGTGCTGTCCCGGCGCACCAAGAACAACCCGGTTCTGGTGGGAGAGCCCGGCGTGGGCAAGACCGCCATCGTGGAGGGGCTGGCCCAGAGGATCGCGGCTGACGACGTCCCCGAGACCATCCGCAACAAGCAGCTCTACACCCTCGACTTGGGTGCGCTGGTGGCCGGGTCCCGCTACCGGGGCGACTTCGAGGAACGCCTCAAGAAGGTGCTCAAAGAGATCAAGACCCGGGGCGACATCATCTTGTTCATCGACGAGCTGCACACCCTGGTGGGGGCGGGCGCGGCCGAGGGGGCTATCGACGCCGCCTCCATCCTCAAGCCGATGCTGGCCCGCGGCGAGCTTCAGACCATTGGGGCCACCACCCTGGACGAATACCGCAAGCACCTGGAAAAGGACTCTGCATTGGAGCGCCGATTCCAGCCGGTCAAGGTGGATGAGCCCACCATCGCCCACACCATCGAGATCCTCAAGGGGCTGAGAGACCGCTACGAGGCCCACCATCGGGTGACCATCACCGACCAAGCCCTTGTGGCGTCGGCCAACTTGGCCGACCGCTACATATCCGACCGCCACCTTCCCGACAAGGCCATCGATCTCATCGACGAGGCCGGCTCCCGCCTGCGCATCAAGCGGATGGAGACCCCCACCGACTACAAGGACTTCGAGAACGAGCTCTCCCAGGTCGTGTCCCAGAAGAAGAGCGCGGTGGAGCAGCAGGACTTTGAGGAGGCCGGTCGGCTGCGGGACAAGGAGAAGGAACTGCTGGCCGGCAAAGAGCAGATGGAGGCCGAGATCAAGGCCAAGGGTGTGGACCTATTCGACGAGGTGGACGAGGAGGCGGTGGCCGAGGTGCTGTCCATCTGGACTGGCATCCCCGTCTACAAGCTCACTGAGGAGGAGACGGCCAAGCTCCTGCGCATGGAGGATGAACTCCACAAGCGGGTCGTCGGCCAAGAGGACTCCATCAAGGCGGTGTCCCAGGCCATTCGCCGCACTCGGGCCGGGCTCAAGGACCCCAAGCGCCCCAGCGGGTCGTTTATCTTCTTGGGCCCGTCGGGAGTGGGCAAGACCGAGTTGGCCAAGACGCTGGCCGAGTTCCTCTTCGGCGACGAGCAGGCGCTTATCGCCCTGGACATGTCCGAATATATGGAGAAGCACACGGTCAGCCGATTAGTGGGCTCTCCGCCGGGCTATGTCGGCTACGAGGAGGGGGGCCAGCTCACCGAAGCAGTGCGGCGCAAGCCGTTCTCGGTAGTGCTGTTCGACGAGATCGAAAAAGCTCACCCCGATGTGTTCAACACCCTCTTGCAGATATTGGAGGAGGGCCGCCTCACCGACAGCCAGGGCCGATCGGTGGACTTCCGCAACACTGTGCTCATCATGACCTCCAACCTGGGCACCCAGAACCTGCGCAAGGCCAACCTGGGATTTACCAAAGCCGATGAGGCCATCACCTATGAGCGCATGAAGGAGAAGGTCACCGATGCGCTCAAGGACCACTTCCGCCCTGAGTTCTTGAACCGGATCGATGAGGTCATCGTGTTCCACGAGCTCACTCGGGCAGAGGTGACCCGGATCGTGGACTTGATGATCAAGCGGTTGCAGGACCAGCTCGAGGCCCAGGGCATCGGTTTGGAGCTCACCGAATCGGCCAAGGTGCTGTTGGCCCTGCGGGGCTACGACCCCACCTTGGGGGCTCGCCCGCTGCGCCGGGCCATCCAGCGGCTGGTGGAGGACCCGCTGTCGGAGCGGCTTCTGTGGAAGGAGTTCCGGGCCGGCGAGACGATTTTGGTGGACGCTGAAGACGATCCCGATGAACCCGGCTCAGAGCGGATCAGCTTCCGGGCCGTCGAGGGATTCGAACCGCCCCCGGTGGAAGAACTGGCTGGCGCCTAGCGGCCATGGCAGCCATGCCGGAGGGGTTGGCAATGGGGCTTTGGGGCGACGGGCTAGCCTGCCCTCAATGATCGGCAGGCTCAAGCGACTCCGCACAGCAGTGCCCCTGCTGGCGCTGGTTCTGGGGCTGACCGCCTGCCAGGTGGACATCGAGGTGGGCATCGGGTTCAACGAGGACGGCTCCGGGGTGGTCACAGTAGACGTGGCGCTGGACCAGGAGGCCATGGCGCTGGCCCCCGACATCACATCGCTGCTGCTGACCGAGGACATCGAAGACCCGGCGTCAGGCTGGTCGTACAACGACCCCCGCATCGACGATCAGGGTCGCACAAGCTTCTCTGCCTCCAAGCCCTTCGGGTCGATCCATCAGCTCGAGTCGGTGCTGGCCGAGATCTTCGGCTCAGAAGATGTGTTCCGCGACTTCACGTTTGAGCGTGACACCTCCTTCGCCCAAACCGATTATCGGGTGACCGGTGTGGTGGACCTGTCAGACGGACTGGCCCTGTTCACCGATCCCGAGCTCACCGATCGCCTGGGGGGCGAGCCCTTCGGCGAGCCGATCCCCGATGTGGGGGCCGCGCTGGCCGGAGTGTCGGTGCAGGTTGTTCTGGACCTGCCGGTGGGTGCGGAGGAACAGGTGGTCTTGGAGCTCGGGCAGGGCGCGGAGAGAATCGAGATGACCGCCCAAGAGGAGAGCGTCACCGCGGTAACCCTGCGGTGGGTGGCTTGGGCCGCGTTTGCGCTGGTGGGCCTGTCGCTGCTGATCGCAGTGGCCGGATATCTGCTAGAGCGCAGGGCCCGCGATCGCAGCATCGACCCAACCGTCACTCAGGAGTCGATGATTCGGGCCACTGGTCTCACCGCAGCACAGCCTCCACAGCGGCGGCTGCGGCTGGTGGTGCTGAATCCCCTTGGGGTGCTGTTCGAGCCGATGGAAGAGCCGGCCCAGCTTCTGGCTTCTTTCGCTGCTGAGAAGGGTCTTGAAGTGGATGAGGAGGATGTCGAGCAGCTCCACCAACAGGCGGCACTGGGCCGGATAACCCCGGTCGAATTGTGGGCCGGGATGGGGTTGGACGACGATCCTGACGAGCTCACCGAGCAGTTTTTGGACCGGTACACCGTGCGATCCGGCGTTCGGGACTTCATGGCCGAGATGGGTCGCCGGGAGCTTCCGGTGGCCTGTTTGACCAACGACATCGCCTCGTGGTCGGCGGAGCTGAGGGAGAGGCACGGGATCGCCGGCGTTGACACTTGGATCGTGAGCAGCGATGTCGGCGTGTGCATGCCCGCTCCGGGAATCTATGAGGCCCTGCGCCGGACTACGTCGGTTCCCTACGAGAACGCGCTGCTGGTTGATGTGAGGGTGGAGAGTCTCGACGCGGCCCAAGCGCTGGGGATGTCAACCGCGCTTCTGGCCGATGCCCGTCCCAAAGAAGGCGAGGCCCCCGGCCACGCGGTGGTGACGAGCTTCTCTGACTTCTTCCGCCGCCGGCCCCGCTCCTAGCTAGCTGAGCAATTCGGCGGCCTGGACGGCGAAGTACGTCAAGATGACGTCGGCCCCCGCCCGTCGGATGCCGCAAAGGGTCTCAGCGATGATGGCCTGTTCGTCCAGCCATCCCGATGCCGCGGCCGCTTTCACCATGAGGTACTCGCCGCTCACCTGATAGGCGGCCACTGGCACGACCGAGGCCTCGGCGAAGCGCCGCACCACGTCGAGGTAGGGCCCGGCCGGCTTGACCATGACCATGTCGGCGCCTTCGGCGATGTCCAGCTCCATCTCCCGCAAAGCCTCGCGGCTGTTGGCCGGATCCATCTGGTAGGTCTTCTTGTCGCCGGACCGGGGGGCTGAGTCCAGCGCGCCACGGAAAGGCCCGAAGAACGAGGAGGCGTACTTGGCGGTGTAGGCGCAGATCCCCACCTCGGTGTGCCCGTGGTGGTCGAGTGTCTCCCGAATGGCCCCCACCCGGCCGTCCATCATGTCGCTGGGGGCCACGATGTCGGCCCCGGCGTCGGCGTGGGTCAGGGCTTGCCGGCACAGCACCTCGACGGTCTCGTCGTTGACGATGGTGCCATCGGGGGCAACGATCCCGTCGTGGCCATCGCTGTTGTAGGGGTCGAGGGCCACATCGGTCATCACCACCGTGTCGGGGTGGGCGGCCTTGATGGCTCCGATGGTCTGGGGGATGAGCCCGTCGGGGTTCCAGGCCTCATCACCAGTCGGGGTCTTTAGTTCGTCGGGTGCGGCCTCGAACAGCACCACCGCCCGAACCCCGAGATCGGCGGCCCGTCCCACCTCGCCCACGAGGCCGTCAACGCTCCAGCGATTCACACCGGGCATCGAATCGATGGGCTCGTCGGAACCCCGATGTACGAACAGGGGCAACACGAAATGGGCCGGACTGAGCTCGGTCTCGCGCACCATGTCCCGTATCGCCGGGGTGCGGCGGTTGCGCCGGGGCCGGGCCGCGAGCTCCAAATGCGGATGCGCCATGCCTCCATGCTCCCATCTCTGCTCCCGCCACGCATTGCCGATGGGGTAAACAAGGGCTATGCGCATCGAGTTGTCGACGGGAACGACGGCTGAGCTGGTACGGGTGGAGGGTGCTGACCGGGGGCTGGTGCTGATTCCCGACCTCATGGGGCTGCGCCCGCTGTTTGACGATCACGTGGCCCGGCTTGCCGCCGAACAGGGGTGGACGGTGTGCTCTCCCCAAGTCTTTGCCGGTCGGGAACACTTGGTTGCCGAAGAGCGGATGGCCGCAGTCCGGGAGTTGGTCGACAATGAGGTGCTGGCCGACGTGTTGGCGGCGGCCGACGCCACCGAGTGCGAGACGGTAGTGCTTACCGGGTTCTGCATGGGTGGCATGTACACCATCAAGGCCGCGGCCACGGGGCGGTTCCACCGGGCGGCCGCCTTTTACGGGATGATCCGAATCCCCGACGACTGGAAGGGCCCAGGACAAGGCGAGCCGCTGGAGCTTTTGGCCGCGGGAGATCCGTGCCCGCTTTTGGCGATCATCGGCACCGAAGACCCGTTCACCCCGCCCGACGACGTGGTTGCCCTAGAGGCCGCCGGCGCGGTGACCGTGGTCTATGAGGGCGCCGATCACGGCTTCGTCCACGATCCCGTCCGTCCAGCCCACCGTCCCGACGATGCCGCCGACGCGTGGGCTCGGGTCGTCGAGTTCCTGAGCCAATAGCGGCGATGGCGACTGGTCCCTCGGTTTGGACGGTGGTTGTGGCCGCGGGCTCGGGCACCCGCTTCGGCGGCGCCAAGCAGTACCTGGAACTGGCCGGCACCCGCATTGTGGACCGAAGCGTGGCGGTAGCCGCCCAGGTTAGCGATGGGGTGGTGGTGGTGGTTCCCGCCGGGGATGTGGAAGCGGAATCGGCCCGGCTGGTTGCCAGCGCAGTCGTGGCAGGCGGATCGAGCCGGGCCGCCTCGGTGCGTAACGGTTTGGCCGCGGTGCCCCACGACGTCGACGTCATATGCGTTCAGGACGCCGCTCGCCCGCTGGCCAGTCCAGACATCTACGAGAGGGTGGTCCAGGAGGTGCATTCGGGCGCGGCCGGGGCCGTGCCGGTGGTACCGATGACCGATACCATCCGCAGAGTGGACGGGGGAGTGGTGGACCGCAGCACCTTGCAAGCGGTGCAAACACCGCAGGCGTTTCGCGCTGAGCTGTTGCGGGCAGCCCACGCCGGGGCCGACGACGCCACCGACGACGCCAGCTTGGTGGAAGCAGCGGGCTACACCGTGGTTGCCGTTGAGGGTCATCCCCGCAACATCAAGATCACCCATCCCGACGACCTGGCTGCCGCTGAAGCGTGGTTGGCGACATGACCAGCAAAATGCGGGTGGGCCACGGGTTCGACACCCATCGGTTTAGCGACGATGCCGACCGCCCCCTGATCCTGGGCGGGGTTCGGTTTGAAGGCACACCGGGCCTGGTGGGCCATAGCGATGGCGATGCCGTGGCCCATGCGGTGACCGATGCCCTGCTGAGCGCAGCTGGATTGGGCGACATCGGCGTGTTGTTCCCCGACACCGACGACGCTTGGGCTGGTGCCGACAGCCTTGGGCTGCTGGCCGACGCGGTGGCCCGATTAATCGAAGCGGGTTGGAGGGTGATGAACGCCGACTGCACGGTGGTGACCGAGCAACCTCGCATCGCTCCTCGTCGAGAGGAGATGGAGGCCCGGTTGAGCGGTGTCGTCGGCGCCCCAGTCACGGTTAAGGGCAAGCGGGCCGAGGCTTTGGGCGCGCTAGGGCGGGGCGAGGGCTTGGCCTGCTGGGCAGTGGCGCTGATCGAGCGCCAATGAGTGCCCAAGGTTCGAAGGGCAACAACCGGCGTGGTCGGGGCGGTGGCCCCAACAAGGCCCACAGCAAGGGCCGACCGTCTGGCGACCACCAGCGCAGCCGCCGCCAACGGACCGGTTTGGGCGGCGACCGGGTGGAAGGCCGACAGGCGGTGCGCGAGCTGCTGTTGGCCGGCACTCGCCCCACCCGAGAGGTGGTGGTCGCCGCGGGTCAGAACCACACCGGAGCCCTGGCTCAGATTGTGGAATTGGCATCCGAGCTTCGAGTGCCGGTGAAAGAGGTGGCCCGCTCCAAATTCGAGTCCATGGCTGTCACCGAGGCCCCTCAAGGAGTGATCGCCCGGGCCGCCCCCCTGGCCGAGCACGACTTGGAGGAGCTGGCCCGTCCTCCTGATGGCCGATCTCCGTTCTTGCTCGTGCTCGACGGGGTCACCGATCCGGGCAACGTGGGGGCCGCCCTGCGTACCGCGGAGTGCGCCGGAGTCACCGGCGCGGTGCTGGGGCGGCACCGCTCAGCCCACATCACTCCCTCGGCGGCCAAAGCGGCGGCTGGGGCCGTAGAGCATGTGCCCATGGCGGTGGTGCCGGGCATTCCCAACGCGCTGGCCCGTCTGGGGGAGCTCGGGGTGTGGACCGTCGGTCTGGATGTGGCCGCGCCCACTTCGGTATACGAGATAAGCGTGGCTTCTGAAGCAGTGGCCCTGGTGGTGGGCAGCGAGGGCCGGGGCTTATCCCGTCTGGCCCGCCAGCGCTGTGACGTGGTGGCCGCCATCCCCCTGTCCGGCCACCTCAGCTCGCTCAATGCCGCCGCGGCCACCGCCATCGGCTGCTTCGAAATCGCCCGCCACCGCCAGGACACCACGTCTGACAACTAAGGCCCGCACGATCCTCTGGGATGCCTGATAAGCGGTTGTCCATATCTGTGGTTGTCGTTAAGGTGGAGGCGCAGTCGGAGTTGGCTTCATAGGGCTCCCTTCTAGGTTTTGACTTCTAGGTCTTGAGCAAGTGAAGGGGCATTGGAATGACGATGAGCGAAGTCGATCACTCGGGTTTGGACCGGGAAAAGGCGAGGTCGAAGCTTGCTGATATTCAGCAGGCGATTCTCGTTCTTCCCGAAGCCGAGCAGGCCCAGCTGTGGGAATGGTTCAGCGAATTGGAATGGGAGCGGTGGGACAAGCAGATCGAAGCCGATGCAGATGAGGGGGCGTTGGATTTCCTCATCGCAGACGCTCTTGAGGCCAAGGAGGACGGCACGCTTCAGGAGCTATAGGTGCATCGAACAACACCTCGGTTCTGGACGTACTTTGGGCAGCTCCCCGAATCTGCCCAGAGGGCTGGGTCCGCCGAAGCCAAATTCTTGACTGTCATACCCTGGGCCTACATTGGTGTCGTGTCTGACAATTCGGCGATTGAGTGGACCGAGGCGACGTGGAACCCGACCACGGGTTGCGACCGCGTTTCGACGGGGTGTGATCGCTGCTATGCACTCACGCTGTCGAAGCGGCTTAAGGCAATGGGCTCGCCGAAGTACCAGTTCGATGGTGACCCGAGGACGAGTGGACCAGGATTTAGGCTTACGCTCCATCCCTCTTCGCTCGATGTGCCTCGTCGCTGGAGTACTCCGCGGCTCGTTTTTGTGAATTCGATGAGCGACCTTTTTCATGACGACGTTCCACTTGAGTTCATCAAGCAGGTCTTCGAGGTAATTCGAGAAACGCCACAGCACACTTATCAGGTGCTCACCAAGAGAGCGCAGCGGCTGAGCCGCGTCGCAGGTGAGCTTGACTGGCCGCCGAACCTATGGATGGGGGTCAGCGTGGAGTCTCGCCGGTATGCCTTCCGCATCGATCACCTGCGCAAGGTACCGGCCGCAGTGCGGTTCGTAAGCGCCGAACCTCTTCTCGGTCCACTTGGCGCACTCAATCTTGAAGGTATCCAGTGGCTAATCGCTGGTGGCGAATCTGGTGCGAACGCACGACGTATGGAACCTGAATGGGCCACCGAACTTCGCGATACCTGCACCTCGGCAGGCGTAGCATTCTTTTTCAAGCAGTGGGGAGGCAGAACCCCCAAGGCCGGTGGTCGAGAACTAGAAGGCGAAGTTTGGGACCAGCTCCCGGAGGCGGCTGCCTGACCCGATGGCCGTTCCAACTGAGACCCTCTGGGAACGTGACCCCCACACGGCAGCGAAACACACGCTGCTGCGCCGATATATGTCGGCGTGGTTTCCGATCATGGCAAAGCAGTTTCACGAAATCGGGATCACATTTTTCGATGGTTTCGCGGGTCCCGGGGAGTACACGAACGCTCAAGACAGTTCTCCTGTGATCGCGATGGAACAAGCGTTGCGGAGCGAAGTGACACGCTGGGGTACTCAGACTCGGCTCGTCTTCGTCGAAGATCGTCGCGATCGTGCGGCGCACCTCGAGAAACTCCTGGACGCTCGTTTCCCGTTAGCGACTCGGCCAGCCGGCTTAGTAATGAGCGTCCGTCGGGGCAATTGCTGCGAGGTCTTTGAACAAGCGATTGCCGAAGTGGGCGGGTGGGATGGACCAGTATTCGCCAATCTCGATGGTTGGGGTGTCGATGCCGACCATGAGATTGTGCAGCGGATAGCTCAACAGCAATCATCTGAGGTTCTTGTCACTTTCAAGGATCAGTTCTTCATCCGCTTCGCCAAGGGCGAACTACAAGTAGGCGAGCGTGTATTCGGACACAGTGATTGGCGGCGCGTTGATGGGCTGCCAACTGCTGAGAAGAAGCCGTTCCTCTTGGATCTGTACCGCCAGGGTCTTCACTCGGCTGGCTTTCCGTATGTGCTGACATTCGAGATGATCGACGAAGGTGGGCACTCTCTGCATCTCTTCTTCGGCACAACAAACAAAGTCGCCGTGGAAAAGTTCAAAGACGGATTGTGGGAGGTCGACGGCGTCTCCGGTCAGCGATTCCGAGACCCGCGTGATCCCAACCAAATGTCCTTCGACATTCTGCATCCGGACTTCACTCCACTAGAAGGCCGTGTCCTGGAACTACTCGATGGGCGCGACTGCAATATGGAGGAACTCCGAGAGGACGTCCTCCTCGAGACGATTTACAAAAGGGCTCATGTCAAGCCCGCCGTGGACCGGCTCATAGAGCAGCGCAAAGTGGAACAAATACAAACCGGCCGGTCCTATGCCGATCGAGTCTTTCGCTTGGCTGCAGAGCAACTTTTCTGAGTTGGTGGATTAATTCTGGGGTGGGGCGAGGGTGTCGGCGATCAGGGCTTGAACGACGGCATTGAGGGCTTCTTCATCGGAGGCACCTTCCTCGAGCGCTCCGTAGTACACGGCCAGTTGGCGGTCGGCGGAAGTGCCGCGCTGGCAGATGGTGCGGGCGTGCTCAACCTGCGCCACGCAATCGAGGGCCTCGGCGTCGGGCCGGACCAACTCGATCATTTCCTCCACCAGGTCGGGGAGGGGCACCATTTCGCCTTTGCCGAAGTCGATGAGGCGGTCGCTGATCCCGTAGCGCTCGGCCCGCCACAGGTTCTCCGACACGAGGAAGTTGGCATAGCTGCGCCACCGGCGATTTTCCAGCTTGAGCCTCCACAGCATCCGCAGCAAGCAGACGTACAGGGCGGCGACGCAGACCGTGTCCTCCATTCTCGTGGGCAGGTCGGTGATCCGCATCTCCAGGGTGGGGTAGCGCTCCGACGGGCGGATGTCCCACCACACTTTGGTGGAGTCCTCGATGACTCCGGCCTGCACAAGCACGTCTACATGGCGCCGGTACTCGGCCCACGATTCGAACTTTTCCGGGAGCCCGGTGCGGGGCAACGTCCGAAACACCGCCATGCGGTAGCTCTTGAGGCCGGTGTCGCGTCCCTCCCAGAAGGGCGACGAGGTGGAAAGGGCCAGCAAGTGGGGCAGGAAGTAGGCGACCTGGTTCATCAGGTCGATCCGGAGATCGGGGTCCTCAATGCCGACGTGGACGTGCAGCCCGGAGATGACCAGCCCGCGGGTTACGCCTTGCAGGTCGTCGGCCAGTGCTTGGTAGCGCTCCCCTTCGGTCACCTGCTGTAGATGCGAGCGGGCAAACGGGTGGGATGAAGCCGCGATGGGGGCCAGCCCGTAGTCGGCGGCGGCCTCGGTGACGGCGAGGCGCAGGAGTCCGATGTCGGCCCGCAAGTGTTTGAAATCAGTGCAGATGCCAGTGCCGATCTCGAGCTGCGAGCTGAAGAACTCTCTAGCGACAAGGCCATGGTGCAGGCTGGCCACCTTCTCGAGGATCCCAGACGGCTGTTCGGTGATCAGCTCCCCGCTCTTGGGCTCGACAAGGAGGTATTCCTCCTCGATCCCGATTGTCCAGGCTGGTTCGTCGGCCACAGATGCGGTGTACCACACCGAACAAGCAGGGGCCAGCTAGTGCGTTACCGGCCTACCCCACGCCGCATGGGAGGGCTGCCGTCATCGACGACCTCAGTCAGAT
>JAPPAP010000005.1 GCA_026705465.1 bacterium
ACTTCGGCCATCTGGATGTGCTGGTGAACAACGCCATCTACCAGGGCAAAGTGAGCATGACCCCGATTCTGGATCTGGAAGAACCCGAGGTTCACAAGCTGTTCGAGGGGAACGTGTTCGCCCAGATGGCGATCACCGAACGGGTACTGGCCGCCATGGTGGAGCAGGGCTCGGGCACGATCGTCAATATGATCTCGGCCTCGGCCTACACCGATCCGCCTGGACCCATCGGCAAGGGGGGCTGGGGCATGGCCTATGCCATGAGCAAGGGGGCGTTCACCCGTATGACCCCCCACGTCCACGTAGAACACGGGCCCGATGGCATCCGGTGCTTCAGCATCGACCCCGGCTATGTGATCACCGAGGCAGCCCGGGCCCGCAACACCGCCGGATCGTTCCCCTATCCCGGCGGGGAGCCCGCCACCATCGGTGCGGTGGTGGCCTGGCTGGCCACTTCTTCTGATGCCGACGAACACCTGGGCGGCATCGTGTACGCCCAGAGCGAGTTCAAGAAGCAGGGCCTGTCGGCGTGAGGGCGGTGCGCCATACGCCCGAAGGCATCCGGCCGGTGGAGGTGCCGGTGCCCACCCGGGTGGCGGTGGGCAACGCCGAGGGGGTGAGGATCCGGCCCCGCTCGGTGGGCATATGCCAGACCGACCTGAACATGGTGGGTTTCGGACCGAGGGAGATGACCTTCGGCCACGAGTTCGCCGGGGTGCTGGACGACGGAACCCCGGTGGCCATTGAGCCGATGGTGCCCTGTGAGGTGTGCGAGTTCTGCGCCATGGGCGACTACCACTGGTGTGAGAGGTCGCACGAGATGATCGCCGGGGTGGCCTTCGACGGGGGCATGGCCGACGAGATCCTGCTGCCCGAGCGGTGCCTGGTGCGACTCCCCCACGGCTTGGACGTGGCCAACGCCTGTTTGTGCGAGCCGCTGGCGGTGAACATCCACAGCCTGATGCTGGGGCGGTTGGAGAGCCGCCACCGAGTGGCCGTGGTCGGCCCGGGAATCACCGGCTTCGGGCTGCTGGGCGGGGCCGCGGCCCGCTGGCGGGGCTGCGTGGTGGACGTCGAGCCCGATCACGATCTGCACGCGGTGGCCGCAGAGCGGATGGGGCTGGGGGTGGGCCTGTCAGGCACCTACGACATGGTCATCGAAGGCGACGGCTCAGAGCGCTCCATCACCCGCTCCGCCGAGGTGGCCCGCCCCGGAGGGACGGTGCTGCTGGTGGCCGGCTACTACCAGGACAAGCTGTTCGAGGTGCTGCCCTGGGTGGTCAAGGAGCTGACTGCGGTTTGGGGCACGTTCTACGGCCACCACGGAGCGGGTCGGGCCTTCGACTCCGCCGCCGCCCTGCTGGCCCACCGCCCCGAGATCGCTGAGGCCATGATCACCCAGCGCTTTCCCCTGGACGCTGCCGGCGAGGCCTTTGCCCTCGCGGCCAGCGACACCCCCACTCTGAAGGTGGTCGTCGAGCCCTGACAGGGGTCAGACCAAAAACGACTCTCGCAGGTGTTCGATGGTCTGAGGCTTGACGCCATATTCGAGGGCAAAGCCCTCGGGACCACCCCATCTATCGTCAACGATGTCCAACAGCTCGCTCATGGCGCTGGTCGGGGCAGTGGTGATGTCGTCGGGCAGCCTCTCCCAGACTTGGGCCAAGTCAGGCAGCTCAGTCAGGGACCGCTCCCTGATGTAGGGAACCGCAGGAGCGGTGGCGGCATAGTCGGCCACGATGTCTTGGCGGTCTACTCCGACCATCCCCAGGAGCAACGCGGCCAAACATCCGGTGCGGTCCTTCCCGGCCATGCAGAAGAAGGCGGTGGGCCAATTCCCGGGGTCGGCCACCAGCTCAATGGCGGCGGCGAACCTCTCTCCCCCGCTACTGATCATGTTCTCGTAGAGCTGGGCGAAGGTTCGGCTCTTCCAGTCGGGATCAGGGCGCTCATAGGAGTGCATGTTTCGGTCGGTCGTGCCCACATGGTGCTCGACAATGCCCAGAGCTGGATCGAGAACCCCAACTCGCTCTCGCTCGTCATCTGCCCGCAGGTCCACGGCGGTGCGGACACCCAGCCGACCGGTGACAACTCCGCCGTCAGCCGGGCTGAGGCGGTGCAGTGAGTCGGCTCGAAACAGCACCCCCCACTTGGTGGTGCCGCCCAACGTGCTGGCATAGCCGCCCAAGTCTCGGAAGTTCACGCATCCGTCCAGCGGAATTCGCCGCAGATGATTCATTGCTCCAACTCCCGTCTTCGCTCCGGCCCTGCAATCTAGGACACCGCTAGCGTGTGGTCGTGGTCGGGAAGATCCACATCTTGGACGAGTTGACGGTCGAACCGGGGAACCTGGCGGCGGTGCGGCGGCTGATGGCCGAGGGTTACATGGCGGGCGCCGCCGAGCGGGGCATGACGCTAGAGCAGACGTGGCTGACCCCGCCGGTGGAGCTGTTCGACCAACCCAACACGCTGGTGTTCTTGTGGTCGGTGCCTGATGCCCCCGCCTGGTGGGCCATGCGGGGCGCGGCCGGACGGGATCCCGGCGTGGCCGAGTTCTGGGCCGAAGTGGACGCCCACTGCGTGGAGCGGCAGCGGCGGTTCCTGGTGGACGATCCCCCCGCCGAGGCGGAGCGATGAGCCGCAGACTGGCGCTGGTAACCCTGCACGATGGGGCTGACTCCGGCAGGGTGGTCGAGTTGGAATCGGCTGCGGTGCTGGGCAAACACCTGCCGGGAACGGTGGGCGGCGGGCACTATACCTGGGACGGTTGGGACGAGCCTGTCCCCTCTGGCTTCGACGACGTGGCGGATGTCGATTTGGTGGAACTGGAGTTGATCGACGGCGTAGTGGCCGATGCCGGCTTCGCCGGTGAGATCAAGCGGACCCTCCTGCTGCGGGTAGAACCCGACTCACCGGCCAACTCGGTGGCCGCGTTCGAGCGAGATCTGATGGCGATGCCCGACCACATCCCGGCCATCGTGAACTGGGCCCTAAGCCGAGTCGTCGGCCCGCCCACCACCCGGTGGACGCACTGCTGGGAGCAGGAGTACTACACCCTCGACGGGCTCAAAGTGAATTACATGATGAGCCCTCATCATTGGGGACTGATCGACGGCTGGTTCGATCCCGAGATGCCCCGGCAGATCGTGGACCTCAATATCGCCCACGTCTACCACGCCACCGACCGCTCGGTTTTGGCCGCCGCTCTCGGCTAAGGATGCTGGGAGCTGACCGAGACGATCTCGCCGGTCATATACGTCGAGTAGTCGCTGGCCAGAAACACCATCACGTTGGCCACCTCCCACGGCTCGGCAGCCCGATCGAAGGCCTCCAGCGAAATCAAGCTGTCGAGGAATTCCTGGCTGGATGTCTTGGCCAAGAACGGGTGCATCGCCAGGCTGGGCGCAACGCAGTTGACCCGCACTCCTGTTTCGGCCGCTTCCATGGCCGCGCAGCGGGTGAGGGCCATCACCCCGGCTTTGGCCGCGGCATAGTGGCTTTGGCCGGCCTGGGCCCGCCATCCCATTACCGAAGCGTTGTTGACGATGACTCCCGAACCCCTTGGCATCATGTGCCGCAAGGCAGCCCGGGTGGTTCGCATGGTGCCGTTGAGGGTTACATCGATCACCACATGCCACTGCTCATCGGTCATGTCCACCAGGCTGGCGGTGCCCCCCAACCCGGCGTTGTTGATCATCACGTCCACACGGCCTAACTCGGCCACCGCAGCGTCGATCAGGGCTTGGACCTCCTCCTCGACCGTGACATCGCACAGCTGGGTGGCGGGGCGAACTCCGAACTCCTCGGCAAGACGGTCAGCAGCCTCGCCCAGACGGCGTTCATGGATGTCGCTGATGAGCACCTGGGCGCCCTCGGCCATGCATCGTCGAGCGGCGGCAAAGCCGAGCCCGGTTCCCGCCGCGGCGGTCACCACCACGGTTTTGCCCTCCAGCAGCCCCCGGCCGGGCGGCTCGGGGGGCACTTCCCGGCTCACGGCGACACCGGAGCCGGCGGCAGATCCTTCATGGCTTCGGCCAACTCGGCGATGGTCCACTCCCGCTCGTCGTCCAAAAAGTCTTGGCGCAGCCACGGCGTGTACCAACGGACATCGCCGCCCTTGGCCATGAACACCCGGCCAGTCACCTCGCAGTCGGCGGTGGCCAGCCATCCCACCACCGGAGCGGGGTGGAAGGGGTGGTACACATCGAACCCCTCGGCGGGCTTGGCCACCATCTCGGCCACACCCGGCGCCCCTTCGGTCATTCGGGTGCGACCCGCGGGGGTCACGCAGTTCACCCGCACCCCGTAGCGGCCCAGCTCTTGGGCAATGATCACCGTCATGCCGGCAATGGCCGACTTGGCCGCCCCATAGTTGGACTGGCCCACCGCGCCGATCAGCCCCGAGGTGGAGCTGATATTGATCACCGAGGCGTCTACCGCCTCTCCGGCCTTGGTCTGGTCGCGCCACCAGCCGGCGCACACCCGGGTCATGCAGAACGTGGACTTGAGGTGGCCGCGGATTACCGCATCCCAGTCGTCCTCGCTCATGCTGGCGAACATCTTGTCCCGCAGAATGCCGGCGTTGTTCACCAGAACGTCAATCCCGCCAAAGGCGTCCAACGTCTGGGCCAGTACCGACTCAGCCCCGGCCATGTCGGCCACATCATCGCCGTTGGCCACCGCCGTTCCGCCGACGGCAGTGATCTCGTCCACCACTGCTTGGGCCACCGCGTGGTCGGCGCCAGTGCCGTCGGCCTCGCAACCCAAGTCGTTGACCACCACTTTGGCCCCCTCGGCGGCAAATAGCAGGGCGTAGTGGCGGCCTATTCCCCGGCCAGCGCCGGTGACGACGGCGATCCGTCCCGCCAGCGCGCCGCCGGGCATCAGCTGCTTCCCTGGGCGGCCTGGCGCTGGGCAGCCTGTGCGGCCAACAGGGCCATGGTGGGATGTTCTTCCTCGCCGATAGTGCGGGGTAGCGATTCTTCGATGCCCTCCGGCGTCCAGCTGCTGTCGGGCGCATACATGGAGCGGACCTCGCCAAACTGGGCCCATACGGAAATACGGGGGCCGACCACGGTGTACACCTGGGCGGTGATATCCCGGGCTACGTCGCTGAGCAGGTACGCGGCCAACGGCGCCACGTCCTCTGGCGCGCCAGTCTCGATCTCAAACGGCACGTTCTCCGACATGCGGGTTTTGGCGCTGGGAGCGATGCAGTTGGCGTTGATGCCGTATCGCTTTAGGGCCAGGGCCGCGCTCTTGGTGAGGGAGATGATGCCCCCTTTGGCCGCCGCGTAGTTGCACTGGGAGGTGGAGCCGGTGAACGCCCCCGAGGTGATCCCCACTAGCGATCCGCCAGTCTCCTGCTTGCGCATGATGGCCGAGGCGTGCTTGTACACCGTGAAGTGGCCCTTGAGGTGTACCCGGATCACGTCGTCGAACTCTTCTTCGGTCATATTGAAGATCATCCGCTCCCGCAGGATGCCGGCCACGCACACTGCTCCGTCGATCGACCCCCAGGTATCCACCGCAGCCTGAACCGCCGCCGCGCCGCCCTCCATAGTGCTGATATCGGAGGCCAAGGCCAGGGCGGTGCCGCCCGCGGCCTCGATTTCCCCCACCACCGCGTCGGCTACTTCCGACGACGGGTCGGAGCCGTCTAGCGACACGCCGTAGTCGGCCACCACCACGTTGGCCCCCTCGGCGGCGCAGCCCATGGCGATGGCTCGGCCGATGCCGTTGCCCGCTCCGGTGACGACGATGTTCTTGCCTTCGAGATATCCGGTCACGGGCGAAAACCCTACCCGTCGCCTGGAGCCAATAGTTGGTCGAAGAGCTGCGACAGTCCCGCGGGGGGAATTCGGCCGCTTCCCCTGAGCGCCAGCGTTCCATCCCCAAACACAAAAACCCAGAAAGGAGTGCCCGCCTGGCCAAATGCGACGGCAATCTCATTGTCAGAGCTGTCCACCAGAACAGGGAATGGCCATGCCTCATCGGCCAGCCATTGGCTGGGCGGATAGTTGTCCCTGTCGGAGTCAACCAATGTGACCACGCTGAGAAGATCCACACCATCAGGCAGCCGATTGTCTGCGTCCAGCCAGTCGGTCAGCTCAGCAACCTCGGCCTGGCACGCAGGGCACCAGTGAGCAAGGAACACGATGGCCGCTGGCCGCTCCCCTGGTGACCATTCCAGCGGCGAGCCATCTATGGAAGTACCGGATAGGCCCGGCACCGGTTGGCCAAATGCGGGATCGGCTTCTGGTGACTCCCCAATGGGTCCAAGCGGATCACCAATGATTTGCACCGGGGCAACCTCGACCGGCCCGGAGGCGGCATCGTCGTCGTCACCGCCGCAGGCAGCGGCCAGCAGCAAGACAGCTACCGCGAGGGCTACTACTCGAAGGGCACTGCGCTTGGAGTTCATAAACACAGGCTACGGGCTGGCTACAGCGGCATCACCACGCCGCCGTTGGGCCGCACAGTCTGGCCGGTCATGAAGCGCCCGGCGTCCGAGCACAGGTACAAGATGGCGTAGGCAATGTCGGTGGGATCACCCACAAACCCCAGGGGGTTCATTTGAGCGATGGTGTCGAAGTGGTTCTTCTGGCGTTCGGGGTCAACCTTGCCGTCGTCGTCTAGGAAGTGGCGGTCGTAGATGGGGGTTTCGATGGAGCCGGGGGCCACCGCGTTCACCCGGATGGGGGCCATCTCCAACGCGGCGGTGCGGGTGATCATCTTCACCGCCGCCTTGGTCAGCGCGTAGATCGAGATCATCGGGGCCGGCATGTCAGCCCCGGCCGACGACAAGTTGACGATCGATCCCGACTTCTGGTCCGCCATGGCCCGACCGGCCGCCGCGGTGCCCCAGTACACGCCCTTGATGTTTACGTTCATCACCCGTTCGAGCTGCTCGGGGTTGGTGTCCACGATGAGGCTGTCGGTGATGATCCCGGCGTTGTTCACCATGATGTCGAGCCGACCGTGGCGGTCCACGGCGTCGGCCACCAGTGCGTCCACCGCCGCCTTGTCACTCACGTCGGTGGGCACCGCCGACCACGAGGCACCCAGCGCATCCAGTTCCCCGCCGGTCTCGCCCATACCGTCGGCATCGACGTCGGCTAGCACCACCGATGCCCCGGCCTTGGCCAGCGTCACCGCCGTCCCCCGGCCGATGCCGGAGGCCGCCCCGGTGACCACCGCCACCCGGTCCGAAATGTCAAACGCCGCCATGATGTCGTCGTGCATGGCCCCATCATGGCCCCTGCCGGACCCCCTTGCCTCACCATGCCGATCCCATGCCGTTCCCGTGCCGACTTCAACCCAGCCCTGAGGTCTCCCCCGCTTCCAATGCTGACTCATCTCTGCTAGGACGAGTGTCGACGCCCAGCGCGAGCGCCACAACAACCGCACCTGCCACTGCAGCCACTCCGAACAGCCAAGCTTGTTGGCTTGCCAAGCGAATCCCAACTCGTTCCCACAGCATCAAGAGCGCAATCGAGAAAAAGGCGCTTCCCAGCATGACGAATGTCTGGTGATATGCCACTGCCACGCTCAGGTTTCGCGGAGCAAACGACCGAACAACGGCCCCCATCAAAGAGACTTCGCCGATACCTGCTCCTACTGCAACAATTATCAAGGCACCAAACCACGCCAAGGGACTCAAAGCAACATGGCTTTCCAGCCAACCTGATGTCGACCACTCGCTTCCAACTCGACCAAGCCATAACGACGAAGCCAGGATACACATTCCTGCGACAAATATGTATTGTCTATGGCCTCGCTTGTCTGCCAGTTTTCCAATCCAAAGCGGCAAAAATAGCAATCCAGAAATAGCGCCTATCATGAGCCTAGATATATGTGCAGTTTGAATCGAAGTACTGCCAACGTTGACAAAAAACTCGGAAAGCCCAAGGTACAGCAGACCAGTTCCCAGCGCAAAGGATACGGTAGCAGAGTTTGCAAGTAAGACACTTCTATTAAAAGCCTCTTTGGCAATTAGCATCGAAGATCTGCCACGAGCAGAACGATAGACGAGCAGAGATGCTAATGGCGGAGCAATGGCCAGAAGAGCAACTGTCCTCCAGTCAATCCACCCCCATGCTTGAATGCGTGGTATGACAAACAAGAATGCGCCTATAGCGCCTGCTGCCAAGACCATACCGGTAACATCTAGAGGACCTCTAGCATCCTCGTCACGGAACTCCCTTAACTTTGTTCCCACTATAAGCAGAGTCACTATTCCAATAATAAGGTATACGGTGAGTGCCCAAATCCATTCCAAGTTATGATCCCGTTGCCATTCAAACGGATCAAGTGGAAACTTGAATAGTTCGACCACAAGAAGAACTATTCCGAACATGCTATAGTATGCTCCCAGAACGGTTGATCTTCGGTGAGAAGGTACCAACGCTAGTAATATAGCTAAACCCGCAGGAAGAACTGCCGCACTACCAGTTCCGTGCAGCAATCTACCTAGTATTAATGTAACTCCATTGGGTGCTACTACCTCTAGAGAAACTCCACTCACAATAAGAACTATTCCAATTAAGAACACCTGTTTTCGGCCGAAACAATCGGCTAGGCGGCCAGCAGGCAGTAGAAGTGCTCCTGCCGTTACGAAATAGACAGTGCTGCCCCATCTAAATGTTTCGATGCGATCATTTTGGAGAAATTCGACCACGAAGCTGAAATAGTTGAACGAAGTGTAAACGACAGATAAGGCGACCGAACCTGATATCAGCAGGATTACTCGGAGTGGTGTAGAAGGTGTTGGCGACGAGTAAGGATGAAGAATGGGTGTTTCGTCCATCATCAGGCGGGTTCCCAGAAGACCATGGCGTGGTCGTCGTCGTAGGTGCGGGCGTAGGCGGAAACAGGCATGCCGATCTCGACTGCTTCGGGGTCGACCCCGGTGAGGCCGCCGAACATCCGCACCCCCTCGGGGAGGTCGACCATGGCCAGGACATAGGGCAGTTCGGCGAAGGCGGGCACTCCGTATTGGCGGACGATGGTGTAGGTATAGACAGTGCCGGTGCCGGAAGCCTCTATCCACTCGGGCACGGCGGCGCAGGCGGTACACAGCGCTCGGGGGTAGTGCTGGCGATGGCCGCACTGTGGGCACTGCTGGATGAGCAAGCGGCCCTCGGCCGCGGCCGCGAAGAACTCGCCGTACTCCCCCTCACCGGCGGGAACCGGCCCCTGCCACTCAAGATCACGGACGACCCTCATGAGGGACGGTCCTTCCCCAAGACGACGGTGCCGATTGCCGACAGCCAGCCGCCGGAGCCACAGGCTAGAGCCACCTCAGCGTCGGGCACCTGAGCTTCGCCTCCGTGGCCCCGCAGCTGGCGAACCGCCTCGATCAGCAAAAAGATGCCCCGCATGCCGGGGTGGTTGGAGGACAAGCCCCCGCCGTCGGTGTTGGTGGGCATCGACCCACCCCGGCGGAGATGGCCCTCCTGGACGTAGGAGCCGCCCTCGCCCTTGCCGCAGAATCCCAAGCCTTCCAGCATTAACAGCACAGTGATGGTGAAGCTGTCGTAGAGCTGGGCCGTGTCGATGTCGGCTGGGGTCACGCCGGCCTGGCCCATGGCCTCTGGTCCGCAAACTGTGGCGCCCATCTCGGTGAAGTCGGGCATCTGGTGGATGTTCCAGTGGGTCTGGGTGCCCGCTGCCCCCAGCACATAGACCGGGACATGGCGCAGGTCACGAGCGATCTCCTCGGTGGTCATCACCAGCGCCCCACCACCGTCGGTGATCACGCAGCAGTCCAGCTTGTGCAGGGGATCGGCGATCATGCGGCTGTTGAGCACGTCTTCCACGGTGATGGGGTCGCCGTAGCGGGCATCGGGGTTGAGCCCGGCAAACTCCCGGATCCCAACTGCAATCTCGGCCAGCTGTTTAGAAGTGGTGCCGAATTCGTGCATGTGCCGATGGGCAGCCAGTGCGTAGGCCCCCACCAGGGGCAACCCGTACGGAGTGGCCATCTGCATGGCCCCGGCCACCGGTTGAGCGTCGCGCTGGAACCCGCCGGTGCCCAGCACCCGACCCATGCGGGTGAGCTGATCGGAGCCGTAGGTCACCAGCACGGTGTCGCACAACCCCTCTCGGATGGCCGCGGCGGCGTGCTGAACGTGGAACTCGAACGACGATCCTCCCACCATGGTTCCGTCGATATAGCGGTGGTTCACCCCCAGGTACTCGGCCATGGAAACGGCGTCATCCCCCGCTCCCGGTCCCCCGCCGCTGGTGCTGACATAGCCGTCGATGGCGGATTTGGCGATGCCGCAGTCGGCGATGGCCCGTCGGGCGGCCAGGGCGTGGTGCTGCACCGAGTTCAGATGCGGTGCCAACGGGTAGTCGCTCAGGCCGATACCGCAGATAACAGGGTGTCGGGATGGCACTGGGGCAGCTTAGACATACTCCACCCGGGCCGGCGGGTCCTGTCGCTCTACGGCGGCTTGGCGTGCTTCGCGTGCGCCAAGTCCGCCTCCGGCGCCACCCCCCGGCCCTACCGAGGTTCTCCCCTGGCCTACTTGGGAGAAAGAATGTGGTTGTGCTCGCCGATGTGGGGGGCCCGATGGCGGATTCGGTAGGGGGATTTGGGGGCGATGTAGGGCGCGCCCACATAGGTGAAGCTGCGGCCCAAGTCCTCGTGCACTACCTCGACGGGAAAGCCCCGTTCTTGGAAGTGAGGATCGGCCAGCACCTCCTCGGGCGAGTAGATGATGCCCACCGCCAAACCACGTTCTTGGGCGCCGATGAAGAACTCGTGGGCGGTGATGTTCTGAGCGATGAAACGGACTGCCTCCCGAGCGGCGCCGAACATGGCGGTGACCTCGGGATCCTGGCCGATCTGAGACAGGTGCAAGTCCTCTTCGAGCTGGGTGCCCATTTCCAAGAAGAAGAACTCTTCGAATTGGTCTTTCAACCCCAGGCTCTCCATCCACTCCACCACTACGGCGAAGTCCCGGGCCGAGCGGGGCGGAAAGCCGGTGTTGACGTCGATGCCGTCCACCGACAGCGCCCGGGTGAACGTGGTGGGCTCAACGGCGGCGTGGCGCCCGGTCTGGCGCTGCACCTCGTCGCCAGCCACCAGCCACTGCACCGAGGCGAACTCGGTGGTCACGTTGGCCGCGGCGTGCAGGCTCACATCCACGAACTGGCCCTGGCCGGTGCGGTCCCGGGCCAATAGCGCAGTCTGGGCCGAGAGCACGGCAAATACCGAGCCGGTCTGGTAGCCCTGATTGCCGCCGCCCCGCTGGGGTGGGATGGCATGGTCGTCGTAGCCGCAGCTCCACACCGGCCCGCCCGCGGCCAGCACGGTCAGGTCGATGCTCTCCTCTTGAGACCGCGGCCCGGTGCGGCCGAACGGGGTCAGCGACACCCAGATCAACTCGGGATGATCAGCCCGCAACGTGTCGTGGTCGATGCCCAAGTCGGCCAATCGCCCCGGACGCTCCGACTCCAGCACCACATCGGCGGTGCCGACCAGTGACCGGAATCGGTCCCGGTCGCCTTCTTCTCCAAGATCCAAGGTCACGCCCAGCTTGGAGGCGTTGTAGTGCCACCACCACAGGCTGCGCTCCGGCCCGGCCTCGTCATCCAAGAACGGCTCGAAACCTCGGGAGTGATGCCCCTCAGGGGGCTCCACCACGATGACCTCGGCCCCCATGCCGGCCAACATCAGCCCGGCATAGGCCGAGGCCTCGCCGGCCAGCTCCACCACTCGAATACCGCCCAAGGCTCCGGGCAGATCGCTGTCCGCCATCAGATCACCCCCTCGGCCACCAGGTCGGCGAGCTCGGTGTCCGAATAGCCGAGCAGGCCCCCGAGGATCTGGCGGTTGTGCTGGCCCAACAAAGGACCGCCTCGCTCCAGCACCCAGTCGGTGTCGGAGAAGTGCGCGGGGATGCCGTCGACCCTCACCCGGCCCATCTCGCCGTGGGTGACGGTGGGCCACAAACCCCAGGCCTCGGTGTTGGCGTCGTTGTCCACCCGGTCGACCGGCTTGGCCACCCCGGCCGCGGGCACCCCCACTGCTTGCAATTCGGCGGCGGCTTCGAACCGATCCCGCTTCGAGGTCCAGGCTCGCACCGCGTCGTCCAAATCGTCCTCGTGCGCGAGCCGTCCGGCCAGGTCGGCGAACCGGCGGTCGTCGATGCCCATCAGCTCGGTGATGGCCTGCCAGTCGCGTTCGTCTCGGGCGGCCAGCGCCAGCCAGGCGTCGTGCCCGTCGGCCTCATAGATGCCGTGGGGGGCCATGGCGGGGAACTGGCTCCGGTTGGAGTAGGGCATTCCGTCGCGCCGCAGCGGTCGCCCGTTCACGGTGTAGTCCAGCACCGCCGGGCCGAGCATGGTGGCCCCGGCGTCGGTACACGACATGTCGATCCACTGGCCCTCGCCGGTGCGGCTGCGGTGGATCAGCCCGGCCATGATGGCCATGGCCATGAAGTTGCCGCCGTGGTGGTCCATATAGGAGTAGCCCCATCCGGCCGAGGGCATGTCGGGCAACCCAGAAGTGAACGTGAGGCCGCAGCAGGCCTGCACGATCGGCCCCCACGTCTTGTACTTGCGATAGGGACCGGCGTGGCCGAACCCGCAGTTGGACACGTACAGAATGTCGGGCCTGATCTCCCGCAAGCGCTCGTAGCCGAAGCCCAGGCGCTCCAGCACCCCGGCGGCGAAGTTCTCGGTGACCGCATCACACTCGGCAATGAGCTGGGTGAGGAGCTCTTTGCCCCTGTCGGTACGGAGGTTCAGGGTGATGCCCAGCTTCTCCACGTTGTGGTTGTTGAAGCACCCGCCAAACTCGTGGCCCCGGCGTTCGTCCACGAACGGCGACGTTCCCCGGAGCACGTCCCATTTGCCCAGGCGCACCGGATCCTCCACCCGGATGATCTCAGCGCCGAAGGCGGCCATCCACCGAGTGGCCCCCGCTCCGGCCAACTGCCCGGTGAAGTCGCAGATGCGAATATGGGACAACGCCTCAGATTTCACGGCCCGACCTTATGCGGTCGGATTCCGCGGCTACCGAGTCGAGTAAGGCTGCCAGTACCTAGGCTTCACGGCGTGCGAGTGCTACACCACATGGAAGATGGGCGTCTCGACCCGATCATTGCCCAGTTCCAAGACGTTGAGTTCGTCTATGTGCCCCGCCAAGGCGACATTCCCGAGGACGCCTCCGGCGAGACGCTGCTGACCATCCCCCGGGATTACCCCAACCTGGCCGAGCTGCTGGACCGGGGAGTGGAGTGGGTCCACGTAACCAGTACCGGGATCGACGGGTTCCCGCTCGAGCTGCTGGGCCACCGGGTAATGACCTGCTCCCGAGGAGCCGGGGCCATCGCCATCTCTGAATGGTGCCTGGCCATGATGTTGGCCTTCGAGAAGGATCTGCCCAACGTGTGGCTCGACAAGCCGCCCGAGCGCTGGTTCACCGCCGATTTGGGCGCCCTCTACGGAAAGACGCTGGGCCTGATCGGGCTGGGCGGCATCGGCACCGCGGTGGCCCGCCGGGCCTTGGCCTTCGACATGTCGGTGCTGGCCGTGCGCCGCACTTCGGCGCCTTCGCCACTGGACGGGGTGGAAATCACCGGTTCGTTGGACGAGCTCTTAGAGCGCTCTGACCACATCGTGGTGGCCGCGCCAGCCACTGCCGCCACCCACCGCCTGCTCGACGCCAATGCCCTGGCCAAAGTCAAGCAGGGCGCTCATATCGTCAACATCGCCCGGGGCGATCTCATCGACCAGGATGCCCTACGGGCCTCGCTCGACAGCGGGCACATCGCCCGAGCCTCGCTCGACACGGTGGAGCCCGAGCCCTTGCCCGAAGGCCATTGGCTGTACGACCACCCCAAGGTCCGGGTCAGCGCCCACGTCTCTTGGTGCATGCCTGACTCCTGGGACCTGCTCATTGCTCCCTTCGCCGACAACCTCCAGCGCCGCCTTGCCGGCCTCCCCCTCTATGGCATTGTCAACCCCGACGAGGAGTACTAGCCGCCAGTCGACAAGATTGCCGCTACCACCTCGCGGCGGCGGACTTGACCGGTGGCGGGAGTGCGGGGGATGGCATCCATGGCTTCGATGCGGCGGGGGTGCTTGAATCGGGCCAAACGGTCGCTTAAGTGGGCTTGCACCTCATCAGGAGTGGGCAGGCCAACACCCGGGTCCAATACAAACACCGCGCACACCACCTCACCCCAGCGGTCGTCGGGTATGCCCACCACCGCGACCTCCGCAGCACCGGGGAAATCGGCCAGATGGCCCTCGACCTCGGCGGGCGACACCGTCTCGCCGCCGGTGCGGATCACGTCTTTGACCCGCCCGACGATGGAGTAGAAACCATCGCCGTCCACCTCGGCCAGATCGCCGGTGCGAAACCAGCCGTCGTCGGTGAACGCTTCGGCGGTGGCCTCGGGATTGTCGAAATAGCCGTCGAACATGAACGGGGAGCGGGTCTGGAGCTCTCCTTGATCAAGACGCACCTCGGCGCCGGTGTGGGCCTGGCCACAGCTCCCCGGCCGCGATGCCATGTCGAAGTCGTCCAGCATGGTGACCGAGCCTGCTTCGGTGGAGCCGTAAAACACTCGTCGGTGGGCGTTGGGGAACGCGGCCTTCAAGTCGGCCAGCAGCTCGGGCGGGGTGGCAGATGTGCCTGAGGTGGCAAACCGAAGCGAGCTGAGGTCTTCGTGCCGATCAGCGTCCAGCACCCGGCGCCACACCGCGGGGATGCAGTTCATATAGGCGGCATGGTGGGTGTGCACCGCATCGATGAGGACATCGGCGTCGGCCCGGTCGGTGAACACCACCTGTCCCCGGGCCTGCCAGGCCTGAAGGGCAATGGTCCACGCCCCCATGTGGAACATCGGGAACATGCACACGGTGGCGCCGCGAGGCTCGAGAAGCGCCGGCGTGCGGGTGCGCAGCCAGTTGCATCGGTGAGATAGCACCACACCTTTGGACTTCCCGGTGCTGCCGCTGGTGAAAAACACCACGTGAGGGTCGGTTTCCGCCACACCCGATGGGGACAGCGCCGACGCGGGCACGGAGGCAGCCTCTGTCAACAGGTCAAGTCCCGGTCCGGTCCCGCCCAGGCGGAGCAATGGGACTCCTACCGCCTCGGCCACCGACTGGCCAGCCTCGGCATGACCGGGATCGACCACCAGCAGGCGGGGCCGGGCCAGCCCCACCATCTCGGCCGCCTCTTCGGACGACAGCCGGGCGTTGGCCGGGGCGAACACCGCCCCTGAACGGGCCAATGCCACAAACAGGGACACCGACGCCAGGTTGTTGTCGCTCCAGGTGACCACCCGGTCGCCTCGTCCCACCCCAAGTCCGGCTAGCACATGAGCCATCTGATTGGCCCGCTGGCTCAGCTCCCCATAGGTGAGCGAGTCCTCCCCCAGCGTCACCGCAAGGCGGGACGGAACCGTCGCGGCCGCATTGTCGAACACCGAGCCGATCACCAACTCCATCGCCGGGCACACTACCGGGAGATGGGGGCTCCGTTTGGCGTGGTCACTAGCGTGAGGGGTGATGACGGAGCAATCAGCATCACGATCGAGGGCAACAGAACTCGCTCTCGACAAGGCCTATGCGACCGATGGTCCAGAAGCCAATCGCGAGCTGTATGCGGAATGGGCCGTGACCTATGAGTCGGGCTTCGTCGTTGACAGCGGCTATGTGTACCACCGACAGGTAGCCGAGGTCTTCTGCGAAGGATTCGCTTCACTCGACCAGCCCGTCCTAGATGTGGGCTGCGGAACTGGCGTGGTCGGCGGGGAACTGGCCAAGTTGGGCGTGTCGGTCATCGACGGTATCGACCTCTCGCCGGAGATGCTGGCCGAAGCCGGGGCCAAAACCAATGATGGCCGCACCCTCTACCGACAGCTCTTCGAAGCCGATCTCACCGCTTCAACAGAACTGGCCGATCATGCCTACGCCGGCATCGTGAGCGCAGGAGCGTTCACCCACGGGATCTTCGGACCGGAGACGATCTCAGAATTGCTGCGGGTAGCCCGACCCGGAGCTCGATTCGCTCTCGGGATCAATTCAGCTCACTTTGACAAAGTCGGCTTTGGCGACTGGCTGGAACAGCGTCAGTTGAATGGGCTCATCGGCGGGCTGAGATTCGACTTGCGGCCGATTTACGAGAGGGCAGACGAGGCCGACCCCGACCAATGGACCCGTATCGCGGTCTTCACGGCCGCATGAGCGAAGCCGCACAACCGACGACCACGTGGCACCATAGATCTCATGAGCTTGACGTCTGAGCCGCTCTCCGGCACTGAAGAGGACGCGGCGTTCGACCCGTTCGCCTATCCCGAGGAAGTGCCCATTGACACGCTGGCCGAGTTGCGGGCCGAGTGCCCGGTGGCCCGCACCCCCACCGGGTGGTACCTGACCAAGTTCGACGACGTGCTGGCCGCCACCAAGGACGTGGAGACCTTCGTGTCCAGCTTCCGCGACCCCGGGGTCGAAATCCCGGAGGAGGAGAAGCTGATCAGCGAGATCGCCGAGCCCCGCCATGGCAAGGTGCGGCGGATCATCAATGCCACCGTGGCCCACCACAAGTCGATGCGGGCCGAGCCGATGGTGCGGGAGCTGTGCCATCAATATCTCGACCCTGTTTTGGAGCGGGGCCGCGGCGAGTTGGTGGCCGAGTTCATCACCCCAGTGCCAATCAACGTGATCTCCCACCTCATCGGCGTGCCCGCCGAAGACTGGGAGCAGTTCCACATCTGGACCGACGAGGTGGTGCTGGGCTCCTATCCCCGGACCAACCGCAACGAGCGGGGCGAGGGTCTGGCCGGGGCCCATCCGGAGTTCACCGCCTACATCGACGGGCTCATCGCCGAGCGGCGGGCCAGCGACGAGGCTCCCGATGATCTTGTCACCAGGCTCATCACCACGGAGATCGAGGGCCACCGGCTCACCGACGTGGAGATCCGCACCCAGCTGGCCTTTCTCATCATGTCGGGCAACGAGACCACCCGGCATCTGATCGGAAATCTGCTGTGGCGCATCATCAGCGACCCCGAACTGTTCGCCACCCTCAAGGCAAACCGAAATTTGTGCGAGCGGGCAGTTGAGGAGTCCCTCCGGATTGACTCCCCCGCCCACATGCTCATTCGGGACTGCACCGCCGACACCGATGTGTTCGGCGCTCCCATGAGCCGCGGCGACAAGATCGTGTTCGGTGTGTCGTCGGCCAACCGAGACGAGGACTACTTCGACGATCCCGATGAGTTCCGGCTCGACCGGGAGCGCCCCAAGGACCATGTCGCTTTCGGCGGCGGCCCCCACATCTGTCCCGGCGCCAGCCTGGCCCGCCTCGAGGGCCGGGTGGCCTTGGAAGTGTTCTTGGACCGAGTGGCATCCGCCGAGCTGGCGCCCGGCAGCGCCCGCAAGAAGACCGAGGTGTTCTGGGCTAATGGGCCCGAACGCCTCGATGCGTTCTTGACTCCGGAGCCCGTTGGCTGACCAGCTGCCCGAGGGCGAGAAGTACACCCACGGTTACCACCAGGTGATCGTGGGGTGGCACTCCCGGCGCACTGCCGAGACATGCGCCGCCTTCCTATTGCCTCGACTTCGGCCCGACGCCGAGGTGCTCGACATCGGTTGTGGCTCGGGCACCATCACCATTGGCCTGGCCCGCCGCGCTGGCCGGGTGGTGGGCCTGGACCTGTCGGCTGATGTGGTGGACACGGCCCGGGCCCACGCCGACGATTGTGGCCTGTCTAACGCGTCGTTCGAGGTGGGCTCGGTCTACGAACTGCCGTGGGACGACGCCAGCTTCGACGTGGTGTACGCCCATCAGGTGCTTCAGCACCTGTCCGATCCGGTGAGGGCCCTGCGGGAGGCTCGGCGGGTGCTGCGACCTGGCGGGCTAGTGGCGGTGCGGGATTCCGACTACGAAACCATGGTGCACGCCCCGGTGTTTCCGGCCATCGAGCGCTGGCGAGACCTCTACCACCAAGTGGCCTCGGCCAACTGCGGCGAAGCCGACGCGGGGCGCTACCTGCTGTCATGGGTAGCCGAGGCCGGCTTCACCGATATCGAGGCCACCGCCAGCACCACCGCTCATACCGATCACGAAGGCCGGACTGTCTGGGGCGAGATGTGGGCGGTGCGGGTAATCGACAGCGACTTCGCCGAACACGCGGTGGGCAACGGATTCGCCACCCGGGACGAACTCCAGGAAATCTCCGAAGCCTTCTCCCAGTGGGCAGCACAACCCGATGGTTTCTGGGCATGGGTCAACGGCGAGGTGATCGGGGTCTGCCAGCCCGACTAGCTATTCGGGAGGTGGGCTCTCGATCAGCTCTACACAAGTGCCGTCGGGATCCTCGAAAAACAGCGCCCGCAGATCGGAAGGCAGGCCGGGGCCCATCTCCAGTGCCACCGGCGGGGAGTAGCACATCACCTCGGCATCGACCAGGGCCTCGTAGTCACGATCGATGTCGTCAGTGAGCAGCGCCATCCGGAAGATTCCTGTTTCGTTGGCCTTCCGACGGGCGGTGCCGGTGGGCTGGGGCTGCTTCCATTCCACCAAGTCGAGAATGAAGCCAGAAGGGTTGGCGCCGGGGGCGCCGATGAACCAGGCATCCCAGGCCACGTCGCCGTCTACCCGGAAACCGGTGCCGGGCTGGGGTTCTGACGGACACGACCGAACCTGGGCTTTCAAACCGAGCACGTCGCAGTAGAAATGGCGGGACCGCTCCAGGTCGGAGCAGTTCACGTTGACGTGGGCTAGACGGGCGCTATCAGCCTGCACGAACTGCACTGGGGTCCCATCGGGATCGGAGCACACGAACAGCTCCGGCGTGGCCATGCCCTTGGCCCCCGGGTTGAACCTAGCCGGTGACGACCACACGTCATGGCCCGCCTCGGTGAGGCGTCGGTGCAGATCGGCCAGGTCGTCGGTGAGGATGCACAACCGGCCAAAGCCCAACTCGGTGACCGTCGCCGGCGGCGACCCCGATGGCCGGGGCACGTGCCACTCCAACAAGTCCAGCACTACCCCGTCGGGAGCATCGTCACCAGCCAAGATCCACGCATCCCATTGCACCTCGTTTAACCCAAACGCCCCACCCGGCTGCGGCTGCTCCGGCCGGGTGCGCACCGTCGTCTTCAACCCCACCAGGTCGCGATAGAACGCCAATGACCGCTCCAGGTCGGAGCAATTCACGTTGACATGGAAAAACCGCAGCGGCCCCACAGCCATGGCCGCTTGACTACCACACCGCCTTCAGCTTGTTCCTAGCCCACTCCGCGAATTCATCGACTTTCCCATTGGCTCCAGGCGATGACGGCAGATTCCAATTCCATCCCAGCACCTTCACCGAGCGGCCCAGCGGTATCCCACGAATCGCGTCAACAGTCCCATACCAAGCGAAACCCCTGCTCCGCCTGCCGCTCCGAGAAACCAAATCCAAGGTTGGCACCCGCTCCTCAATGAGCGGCTTGCCGATAAGACTCTCAAAACCACCCACAACCCTTCTTCCGTTGAGCCATAGCAATTCAACGGGCATTCCACGCAGCATCGCCGCCACGGTAGGCACTCCGAGTGCAAGTAGCTTCTCCTGTGTCGGCCAAGGAAGATGAGCCCATACTTTGTAGGTCGGCCAAGGCACCAGATCGATGTGGCATGCGGTTCCCGCCTTGAATGAAGCTCCTTCCAATACCTTGCCGAGGAGCTTGTCGGGATGACCGAACCATGTCATCCAGGGATCAGGGCGGGATAAGCCTGGCTGATGCTGGAAGTACCGCAGACACGACGCCGCTATCTCTTCAAGGTGGTCTCGGTCGGCCCCACTCCAATTCGGAATTCCGAGAGACTCCAAGTCGGTCAGCCTCTCATCAGCACCCTTGGGGTTGAGGGCGACCGACGCCACTTTCGCCGTGGCAGCGTCCCCATAGAATGGCACCGGAGATTTCCATTCGATTAACTCCGGTTCACCGTCCAGAGCACCGCTGCGCAGCGGCTCGACCGCAGCCACGACTGCTTCGATCAGATATTCAGGTGTCTCTGACATTCTTTCCCTCGTCTCGCAATCCCGGACCCAATTGCAAATGCAGGCAGAACCTAGAGAGAGCTTGATCCCATGTGCTCTCTACAGACCAGGAACCATCTATCCACTTTCGACAGGCCCAGCCAAGCCTCATCCTCCGCTCGCCGACCGTGTCGACCATAAAGGGTGCCAGCTTTGAGGTGGTTCCGGTCTCCACTGAGGAGTTCTTCCATATACAGGTTCAGATGGGAAACCAACAATTGCGTCTTGGACGATGTTCTGCAGCCGATCATCAACTTCTGCCTCCATCAGCCGCATTGGGCGATCCACGTATGGTGCGTTGGGATCCGCTGCCTCGGCAGCGTCAGCGAGGGTCCCGGCTATTTTTTCTAGACGGCTAGCCACAGGTCCAGCGGCGTGACGGGCAGCCGTGTTGACAGCTGCCATCGCTTTCTGGATTGGCCCGTCTCCGGTCCAAGCAGGCTTGCGAACCGCAGAAGGATCAGATGAACCAGCAGAAGTAATACTGCGGCCAGGCTGGCATCCAGCGAGAAAAGCGGCATCATAAGCCGCGTGGGCCGCCACCTCAGCTCGGTCCACTAATCGGGTGGAAGTCCACATTGCAGCGGTGTAGGCGTCATCTAGAGGAACACGGCCTGCGAGGCGACCGAATTTGTCGGCTATCCGTCCGGGTAGATCCCCAGTTTCAGGTTGATTGGGCCCAAGAGCGGCATCAAGAATCGCGGCATCTGCTGCCAAATCTGCTGCGAGGTTGGCATACCAGATTGCGACTGTGAAGGGATCAGGTGGTGCACTCATTCCAGCGAGTGTATCAATGTGATGAAACACGCTGGCCGCAGTTGGGTCCCTTAATTGGGTGTTGACGTGTAGCACTGTCGTGCTACGTTGGTGGAAGTGAGCAGGACAACCACGGTACGCCTCAGCGACGACGATACGCAGTTGCTCGCGGAACTCGCTCCAGAGTTCGGCGGGCGTTCGAGCGCCATCCGACAAGGCATCCGTCTGCTTGCCCGTGAAAGCCGGCGACGCCAAGCGCTTCGATCTTTTGTCGAAGCATGGAACGAAGAGGCTGGCCCCCTTGACGAGAGGGAAATCTCGTCGATGCTGAATCTCTATTTCAAGCAGTGATCCTCGACGCGGGGCTGCTGATTGCGGTTGAGCGTGATGAACGTGCCGCGCGCTCCTTTCTTGCTGCGGCCGTCAGAGCCGACGAAGTCCTGCGGACGACCGCACCAGTTGTGGCGCAAGTCTGGCGTGATGGACGACGGCAGGCTCGACTAGCGCAGCTTCTCACAACGTTGGAAATCCACCCGTTCGACCGCGCTGATGCAGGCGCAGTCGGGGAGATCCTGAGCAATTCGGGTACCGCAGACGTCGTAGACGCACACCTCGTGGTTCTTGCCATTCAGATGGGTGATGGGATCATCACTTCAGACGCTCGAGATTTCGCCGCACTCGTCAGCCACCTAGGTTCTGACGCTCCGAAGATCCATCATTGGCAACGCGGGTCTCGCAGGTAAGCGCTATACCGCCAGCCACAAAACTCTTCAGCCCTTGATGGTGAGGAGTTCCAGCAGGTTGCCGTCGGGGTCGCGGAAGTAGACGGACTGGCCTCGTTCGCCGTTGCTGGCCGGGCGGGGGGCGGGGCCTTCGATGACCTCGATGCCGTGTTCGGCCAGATGGGCCTGGGCGGCGGCGATGGTGTCGCCCCAGCGGAAGCACAGGTCTACCGAACCGGGGGTAGGCAGACGGGCGTGGGGAGATGCGGGGGCGGCACCGGGGTGCACGTTGATGCGGTTGGCCCCCACCTGCATCATCACGATCGGCATCTTTCCGGCCCGGAACTCCTCCAGGTACATGGGCTCAGCACCCAGCACATGGCCATAGAAGGCCACGGTGGCCTCCACATCGGCCACGGTGATGGCCAGGTGGTCGAATCCCTCAACGCTCATGGTGCCTACCCCCGCATCGGGATGCCCGCAGTGGAGCCCCCGTCGATGATGTATTCGTGGCCAGTCTGGTACGACGATGCGTCCGACACCAGGTAGCAGGCCAGATCGGCCACTTCGGCGGCCACGCCAGCCCGACGCAGCGGCACATGGCCGAACAATTCGGGGCGTCCGTGTCGATCAGCCGCCAACATGGCGGTCTCGATCGGGCCGGGATGGATGGAGTTCACCCTGATCCCACTGGGGCCCAGCTCGATGGCGGCCACCTTGGTCAATCCCCGCACCGCCCACTTGGTGCCCCCATAGGCCGAGTGGTGGGCGATTCCCTCCATCCCGGCGATGGACGAGATGTTGACGATCCCCCCGCCGCCGGCCTCGGCCATGGGGGCGGCCACGCTCTGGATGCCCAGGAAGGTGCCCAGGTAGTTCACCTCCCAGATGCGGCGCAGGCTCTCGGGTGTCTCGTCCGCCATGGGGGCGGTCCAGTGGATGGCGGCGTTGTTCACCAGCGCCCGCAGCGGCCCCTGCTCCACTGCGGCGGCCACCACTTGGGCCCAGTCGTCAGGCGAGGTCACGTCGTGGTGGAGATAGACAGCCTGGTCGCCCAGTTCGGCGGCCACCGCCTTCCCCTGCTCGTCTAGCACGTCGCCCATCACCACGAACGCGCCTTCGGCCACAAACTTCCGGGCTTCAGCCTCGCCCTGTCCCCGCGCCGCCCCGGTCACAATCGCCACTCGTCCATCAAGACATCCCATGGCGAAGTTCTAGCCCAACGACTCCTCCTGCCACACCGTTGGGCCGGGGATAGAGTGGATCTGTGGCGGCTTGGTTACTGGCCTTCGCCATAGCGCTCATACACGGGCTGCTGGCCGTCTTCCTCATCGTGGGCGCCCCCTTGGCCGCCCGCCGGCCCCGGTGGATGAAGTGGTACCTGCTGGCGCTGATACCGACCGGCGTGGTGAACCTGACAGGTCAGCCGTGCCCGCTGACAGTATGGGAGAAGCACTTCTGGCGGCTCGCCGGTGAGACCCCGTACCGGGGAGGCTTCATCTCCCAATACTTCATCGAGCCGTTCTACGCCCCCGGCCTGAGATCCGGCGATGAGACCATTCTGCTCGTCGCCGTGGTGGTCTGGTGCCTGTTTTGGCTGGGATACTCCGCCGTCGTGCGATTGCGGCTGTCCAGCAGCTGACCCCCAGCCCCGCACCCGACCGATTCAAGGGCGGACCACTAGGGTGCGGCCATGCCATACCCACAATCAGTCCTCGATATCGCCGCCCGCATCAACAACTGGGGGCGATGGGGCGAAGACGACCAGATCGGCACGCTCAACTTCCTCACCGACGAGGTGGTGAAGGAAGCGGCCCAGTGCATCCGCACCGGCAAGCGCATCTCGCTGGCCTATCCCCTGCATAAAGACGGACTTCAGACCGGCGTCATCCCCGGCCGGGTGAACCCGCTGAAGACCATGGTGTCGCTCAACCACGGCATGCTGGGCGACCCCGACATGTTCCACACCAGCGACGACGTGGTCACCATGGGCCTGCAATGCGCCACCCACTGGGACGGGCTGTGCCACGCCATGTACGGGGGCAAGCTCTACAACGGCCACGACGCCTCCACCATCACCGAGTGGGGGGCGTCGGTGTGCGGCATCGAGCAGGTCAAGAGCCTCACCGGGCGGGGTGTGCTGCTCGACATTGCGAAGCTCCACGGAGTGGACGTGCTGGAGCCCGGCCATGCCATCAGCTACGACGACCTGACCAACGCGGCCGAGGCCCAAGGGGTTGAGATCCGCACCGGCGACATCATCCTGGTGCGCACTGGCCTGTTCGCCTACGCCAAGGCCGGCGACCTCGACAACTACTACGGCGAGCCCATCCCCGAGATGGGGATCGTGCGCTCCGCCGGCATCGGCGTGACCGCCTGCGAGTGGTTCTACGACAACAACATCGCCGCGGTGGCCACCGACAACATCGTGTTCGAGGTACTGCCCTTCGACCCGGAATTCGAAGGGGCGATCATCGCCATCCACTGCCTCAACCTGGTGGACATGGGCCTGACCCAGGGCCAGAACTGGGACTTGGAGGAGCTGGCCGCCGACTGCGCCGCCGACGGCCAGTACGACTTCTTCTTGGAGGCCTCGCCCCAGCCGTTCGTGGGCGGGCTGGGATCGCCGGTCAACCCAGTGGCCATCAAGTAGCTGCGACAAACCGCTTTACGCAGAGGGGTCCCGCAAGGCAGCTGCTTCGGCGCGCTCCTCTTCGGAGCGGATTTCCTGGCGTAACGGGATCTGACGGACCAAGAGGGCAGCCAGAATGCCGATGGCAATTACGGGTGCCCCCACGATGAAGCAGCGGCCCACCCCTACCGCGAAGGATTCCAGCACCGCATCCACGATGGAGGGATCCTGAATAGCCCGAATCTGCTGGGGGCTGCCCAGCAGCTTGTCGGGATCGGGTAAGTCAGCCAGTTGGGCGGGTGTCACCTTCGATTCCAAAGAGGAGTTGAGCCCGGCGGCATAAATGGCGCCCATAACGGCCGCGCCGATGGTGCCCCCCAGCGATCGCACGAAGTTGGTGGCGGCAGACACCATGCCGATGTCGCGATGTGGGCTGGCGTTCTGCACGATCAGCACCAGCACCGGCATGGTCATTCCCAAACCCAGGCCGATGACGAACACCATGAGGCCCACCTGAACCTGGGTGGTGTCGCGATCCAAGAACAAGGCCAAGAGCCCCATGCCCGCGGTCATCAGCGTGGTGCCGAGCACAATGAACACCTTGTAGTTCCCGAACTGGGTGAGCATCTTGCCGGACAACACCGACGTGAAGATGATGCCTATGAACATGGGCATCATGTTCAGGCCCGAACCGGTGGCGCTCACCCCCGACACCACCTGCAAGAACACCGGAATGAACAGCGTGGCCCCGAACATGACCAACCCGATGAGCAGCATGACCACCATCGACCAGCGCACGATGTCGTTGGAGTACAGCCGGGGCGGAAGAATCGGATCGGCGGCCTTGGTCTCCCACCAGAAGAATGCGGGCAACAGCACGACCGAAACCGCCAGAATCAAGACCATCCCCGTCGACGACCAGGCCAACTGGTTGCCACCCAGGCTCAGAGCGATCAGCAGCGGAGTGAAACCGGAGATGAGCAATCCCGCGCCCAGCCAGTCAATCGGGCGAGGTACTGCGTCGAGGCGCACGTTGAACAGCACCGCGATGGCCACCATCGAGATAAGGCCTACTGGGACGTTTATGTAGAACACCCACCGCCAGCTCAAGTGGTCGACAAAGAACCCCCCGATGAGCGGCCCTGCGACGCTGGCTGAACCGAATGTGGCCGCGATATAGCCCTGGTAGCGTCCCCGCTCGTTGGGGGCCACGATGTCGCCCACGATGGCCATGGGCAGGGCTAGAAGGCCTCCTCCGGCCAAGCCCTGCAAGGCCCGAAACAGCACGAGCTGCAACATCGACTGAGACAGGCCGGCCAGCGCCGAGGTGATGATGAAGAAGCCGATGGTGAGCTGGAACACCAGTTTGCGGCCGTAGATGTCGCTGAGCTTGCCGATTAGCGGGGTGGCAATGGTGCCGGTGAGCAAATAGGAGATGAGAATCCACGCCACCTGGTCTTGGCCCCCGAGTTCGCCGGCGATAGTGGGCACCGCGGTGGCCAGCACCGAGTTGTCGAGCGCGGCCAAGAACATGCCCGTCATCAGGGCGATCATGATGATGTGGACTTGGCGGGGGGCCAGATCCTCGGGCTCGACGAGCTCCGGGTTGAACAGGCGGGCCATCATCTCAACCAGCCCTCGCCTATAACCCGTCCCCCTAGATGGCTCGGGTCTTGCCCTCCCAATAAGGGTCCCGCAATCGGCGCTTGTACAGCTTGCCGTTAGGGTCGCGGGGCATCTCGTCGGTGAAGTCGATAGAGCGGGGCCACTTTTGCTTGGCGATCTGATCCCGGAGGAACTCCATGATGGCCCCCCGGGTGTCGTCGTCGGGAGCCACACCGGCCGCGGGCTCGATCACCGCTTTGATCTCCTCACCGGTGTCCTCGTTGGGAATCCCGAACACCGCGGCATCGCCCACCAAGGGGCTCTGAAGCAGCGCCCCCTCGATCTCGGCGGGGTAGATGTTCATCCCGCCCACGATGATCATGTCGTTAGAACGGTCGTTGAGGAACAGGTAGCCGTCGTCGTTGAAGTAGCCCACATCGCCCACGGTGAAGAACTCGGTGCCCAATCGGGCCTTATCGGTCTTCTCCTTGTCCTTGTAGTACTCAAAAGTGGCTCCATCGGGCATCTTCATGTAGATGGTTCCGCTGGCGCCGGGGGGCAGGCGATTGCCCTCCTCGTCCACCACGATGACCTCCGACCCCGGCCAGGGACGGCCCACCGTGCCGGGATACTGGCGCCACTCGTCGGGGGGGATGTAGGTGCCGCCGCCCTCGGTGGCCGCGTAGTACTCCCAGATGCAGTCGCCCCACCAGTCGAGCATCTTCTGCTTGGTTTCCACCGGGCAAGGGGCGGCGGCATGGATCATGCGCCGCAGCGACGACACGTCGTAGCGTTCCTTCACCTCTTCGGGAAGCTGGAGCAAGCGGTGGAACATGGTGGGGACCATGTGGCTCTGGGTGACCTTATAGCGGTCGATGCGCTCCAGCGCCCCCTCGGCGTTCCACCGCCCCATGAGAACCGCGGGATGCCCCATGTGCAACGAGGTGGTGGTCCAAATGTTCACTGCGGTGTGGTACAGCGGAGCCTGCGTGATATGGACGTTGTCGGCGTGGGGCATGATGCCCAACAGCATGAACAGCCCGCCGGAGCCGGCGGCTGACTCATCGGGGTGGACGCCGGGCAAGGCCCGCCGCACGCCCTTGGGCCGACCGGTGGTGCCCGAGGTGTAGAACATGAACGAGCCGGTGGTGAGGTCGTCGGGCCTACTGGCCGGTTGGGGGTCGATCAGCTCAGACAGCGGACGGAAGCCGTCGATGTCACCCACCGAGAAGCGATTGGCGTCCGGCACATCGCTTTCCTGGAGCACTCGGGTGGCCTGATCAGCGAAGTCCTCGTGGACGATGAACGCCTTGGTCTCGCTGTCGTTGACGATATAGGCGATCTCCGGCCCGGCCAGATGCCAGTTCACGGTGGTGAGGTAGAAGCCCCCTTGATAGGCCGCCAGCGATACAGCCGCCTGCTCGATCCCGTTGGGCAGCACGGTGGTCACCTGGTCGCCCACCCCCAGGCCGGCGGCCCGCAAGCCGTGGACGATGCGGTTGGTGAGCTCCGCCAGTTCCCCGTAGGTGACCTCGTTGTAATCGGGATCTACTACCGCGAGGCGCTCGGGATCGGCCTCGGCGATCTTCCAGAATCCCAGCACATCGGTCTCAGCCATTGTCTCTCCCTCCAGCAACGATGCCGCAGCTCCGGAGGGGACATTTGAGATCGTTCACCATTTGCCCTCCCGTCGGCGCGCGCTTGGAGGATGGTAGGCGCAGCCTGGCCAATCACCGAAACCGGGGCTACATGCCGGTGAAGTCGGGAGGGCGCTTCTCCATGAAGGCGGCGATGGCCTCCACGTTGGCCGGAGCACCCATCAAACGGGAGAAGGCGGCGTTCTCCCGTTCCCGGGCGGCAGCCACCCCGTCGTGCCAGCCGTGGGTTATCAGCGCCTTCGACTCCATCAACGACGACACCGGCAGCGCGGCCAGCTTTTCAGCGTGGGCCAGCGTCGTATCCAGCAACTCGTCAGGAGGGCACACTTTCCACACCAAGCCCATCTCCTGGGCCTCCTCGGCGCTGATCCACTCGGCGCTGAGCAGGGTCCACATGGCCTGCTGGCGACCCAGCAACAGCGGAAAGGTGTAGCTGCTGGCCGCCTCGGGGGCGACACCCAGGCTGGAAAACGGGCACCGAAGTCGAGCCTCAGAAGACATGAAGGCCAGATCGGCGAAACCCAGCATGGTGGCCCCCACCCCGACGGCCAGGCCGTTCACCGCGACGATGAACGGCTTGAGAAAGGAGTCCATCTGGTCGATCATCCCGGCAAACCCGTGAACCCCGGGCTCAACACCGCCCCCACCGGGATTGCGAGCCCCCATCTCCACCAGATCGGTGCCGGCACAGAATGCCCGCCCGTTTCCGGTCAACACCACTACCGCGACATCAGGATCAGCAGCGGCATCGATCAGCGCCTGGGCGGTGGCGTCGTACAGCGCCTCGCTGAACGCGTTCAGCGCATCAGGACGGTTCAGGGTAAGAAGCCGTACCCGGCCATGGTCTTCGATTTCAAGCAATGGGACTCCTCCTACAGCGGATTCCAGCGGGGCTCGCGGCCCTCGCGGAAGGCCTCAGAGGCCTCAGTCATGTTCCCGGTGAATGTGCCCAACACCTGGGTGCGATTTTCCAGTTCCATGGCATGGCGCAGGCTGGGAGCGTCGAGGGTGGCATTGGCCCCCAGCTTGGTCATCCAGACTCCGTACTCGTTGTTGGCCGCGATCTGCCGGGCCACTTCGAGGGCGGCCTCCACCACTTGGCTATCGGGGACCACCTTCGACACCAGCCCGATGCGATCAGCCTCAGCGGCATCGAAGATCCGGCCGGTGAGCATCAGCTCCCGGGCCCGGCCCGCCCCGACGATCCGGGGCAACAGGTAGCTGTTGCCCACATCCAAGGACGACAGGCCAACTTTGATGAACACCGAGCCGAACCGGGCCGACTCCGCGGCCACCCGCACATCGCAGTGCAAGGCAATGGCGAAACCTCCGCCGACCGCCGGGCCATTCACCGCCGCGATCACCGGCACCCGCAGCTCGTAGATCTTGAGCATGAGGTTGGCCAGGTCGAGCTGCATGTCGTAGATAGCTCCCAACCGGCTTCGGTCGGGCGGCTCGGCGAACCCCTGGTCGCCTCCGGCTTTCAGATCGGCACCGGAGCAGAATCCCCGGCCAGCTCCTGTGAGCACCACCGCCCGCTGCGACCGGTCTCGCTCCACGTCCTCGAGGGCATCTTGAAGGTCGGAGATGAGCTCAGGACTGATGGCGTTGAGCCGCTCGGGGCGCGACATGGTGATCTGAGTGACGCCCGACTCAGGCGTTTCAACCGTGACAGTAGATGCGTCGGTCACAGCCTTCACACTAGGACCCGGCATTGGAGCGGGCGGAAATTATACGCACTGAGCACAGCCAAGTTGTGGATTTCGCTGTGATCCAGTTGTGGACGGCGGGTGTCGGATCTATAGTGCCTGTTCCAGCATGACTTTGGGCATTGTAGTAGGGGCCTACCTCGTCGTGCATTTGCTCGGCGTCTACTTGCTGCGCGCGTCCGGAGTGGCCCAAGACCTGTTCGGCCGATTCCGCAACGTCCCCGATCTGCCCGAACCCAAGCAACTCTCCGAGTTCACCGCCTTCGTGGAAACCCACTCCTTCTGGGACACCGAGGACGCTGACACCCTCGACAACATCGACGAGTTCGAGCTCCAAGCGGTCTTCTGGAACGAGCGGCGCCGCCGGACCGCCTGATCCCGGCCAACCGCGGCAACAACCTGCTCAGTTGGACTTGGCGTGAAGGCCGCCGTCTACCAGAACCACAGCGCCGTTGATGAATGAGGCTGCGGGCAAAACCAGCGACAAGGTGATCTGAGCCACCTCCTCAGGATCGCCGTAGCGACGGGCCGGTACCCGGCGTCGGGCGTATTTCTGCTTGGCCTCCTCGGGGATATCGCCGGTCATGGCGGTACGGATAGGGCCGGGGCAGACCGCGTTGGCAGTCACCCCCCACTGGCCCAACTCCACGGCCAGCGCCCGGGTGAGACCCACAACCCCGTGCTTGCTCACCGTGTAGGGCGAGGTATTGGGAGTGGCCATCACCCCCTCGGTGGAGGCCACATTCACAATGCGGCCGTCGCCGTTGCGCTTCAGGTCGTCCAGACAGGCCCGCACCAAGCGCATCTGTGCAGTGAGGTTCACCTCTAGGGCGGCGGCCCACACATCTTCGTATTGGGCATCGTCGACGGTTGCGCCGGCGGCAATGCCCGCGTTGTTGATCAGGATGTCCACCGGGCCCAGTTCGGCCCGCACCTTCTCCATCACCGGTTCCACCACATCGGGATCAGCCAAGTCGCAGGACACCGCCAGTGCCGTCCCGCCGGCGTCGACGATGGCAGCCACCGTCTCCTCCACCCCGGAGCGATTGACATCCAACGCAGCCACCTTGGCCCCCTCGTCGGCCAGCAGCCATGCCGTGGCCCGACCCATGCCCGAGGCCGCACCGGTGACCACCGCGACCCGCCCGGCCACTGACCGGTCCAGCTTGCTGAGACGACCCATCAGTGGCGGTGGGCACGCTCGTGGTCGATGAGCCAGGTCTTGACCTCGGGACGGCCTCCGTACTCCCCCACCGATCCATCGCCTCGCACCACCCGGTGACAGGGCACTACCAGCGGGATGGGATTGGTGGACATGGCCGTTCCCACCGCCCGGGCCGCTCTCGACGATCCGGCCATGCGGGCCAGTTCCCCGTAGGACACCGTGGTGCCGTAGTCCACGGTCATCAGTGCGTCCAGAACCTGACGATAGAAGCCGTGGCTCAGCCGCCAGTCCAAAGCCAGGTCGAAGCGATGGAGGCGGCCTTCGAAATACTCGCGGAGCTGAGATACGGGCTCTTCCAGCCAAACAGGGTCGCCTTGGCCCAGCGAACACGACAGCTCAGCCAGTTCGGCCATCATGTCCTCTTTGGCTTCCATGTAGCCGAAGCCGATCCTCACCAGCCCATGCGACGTGGCCGCCAAGTTCAATTGTCCTATGGGTGTGTCCAGCGAACCCAAGGCCAAGCCGAGGTCATCGGCCTCAAGGGGTGCGGGATCGGAACGGGTCAAGAGCGCAGTTGGAGACATGGCACTGACCGTAGCGGAATACCAGACTGAGGCGGTGGAGTCATCGAGCACCGAAGTTCCCGGCATCGACATCACGCCGGTCACTGCCTGGCTGGCCGCCAACATCGCCAGCAGCGAGCCCCCGTTTACCTTCGACCTGATTGCCGCCGGCGGGTCGAATCTCACCTTCCGGCTGGCCGATTCCGGAGGCCGTCAGTGGGCACTGCGCCGACCCCCGGTGGGATCGGCGCTGGCCACCGCCCACGACATGGGCCGGGAGTGGCGCATCATGGCCGCGCTGGGCGAGGCCAGCGATGTGCCAGTGCCCGACATGGTGGCCTTCTGCGACGACCACTCCGTCAATGGAGCCGACTTCTACGTGATGAGCTTCGTGGAAGGACTCATCCTGCGTGATCAGGACTCCGCGGCCGAAATGACACCCGAGCAGGCTGAGGTCGCCACCCAGAGCCTGCTCGATGTCCAGATCGCCTTCCACACCCTCGACCTCGATGAGGTGGGTCTGGGCGACCTCGGCCGCCGGGAAGACTATGTGGGCCGCCAGCTCAAGCGCTGGCGCCGCCAGGTCGAGGCCGCTGGGGTGCGGGAGGTGCCATTGCTCATCGAACTGCATGAACGGCTGAGCACGGCCAAGCCTGCCGAGGCTGCCCCCCCAGCGCTGGCCCACGGCGACTACCGCTTCGACAACACCGTCCTCGACAACCAATGGAAGATCGCCGCAGTGTTGGACTGGGAGCTGTGTACCACCGGCAATCCCATCGCTGACTTCGCCTGGTCGCTTCAATATTGGGCCGATCCTGGTGATGAGATGAGCTTCCTCACTGATCCGCCCACCCTGATGGACTGCTTCGTCCGCCGTCAAGAGGTGGCCGACCGCTACGCCGCCCAGTCGGGCTTCGACCTGTCCGACCTTCCGTACTACGCGGTGTTCAGCTGGTGGAAGCAGGCCTGCATCGTGGAGGGAGCCTACGCCCGCCGCCTTCAGGGGATGACCGGGGGCATGGGAACCACCGGCGACGTCCACGACATCGCTCGAAGAGTGGACGACATGCTGGCCCACGCCGCCGGCATGGCTGTTGGCGTGCTCTAACCCACCGAGGTCAGGCCGCGGCGGTCACTAGGGCAGTGAGCAGGGCCAGGGCGAGTATCGACATCGGCACCCCCAACCGCAGATAGTCGGTGAAGCGATAGCGACCCGGGCCATAGACCATGGTGTTGGTCTGGTAGCCGATGGGGGTCAGAAACGACGCCGAGGCAGCCACCGCCACTCCAAGGGCCAAGGTGCGGGGATCCAAACCGGATTGAGCCGCCGCCTCCAATGCCACCGGGAACACCAGAGCCACCGCGGCCACGTTGGTGATCAGCTCGGTGAGCAACATGGTGGCGATCACAATGCCCAGCACTACCCCGGCGTCGCCCAGAAAGTCGAAGCCGGTAACGATGGCGTCGGCCAGGTCCTCGGCCAATCCGGCCTCCTCCAGTGCTGCTCCCAAACCAAACGCCGCGCCGATGGTGATGAGCACGCTGAAGTCCACTGCCTCTCGGGCCTCCCGGGGAGTAAGGACTCCACCGAGAACCACCGCTCCCGCGGCGATCAGCGCCGCCTCCAATACGCTCAACACCCCTGCCGCGGGCAGCACCACCAACGCTGCTATCGCGGCCAGTGCCACCGGTGCCCGACGGGTGGCCCGGGGCGGAGAGCCTCCTAACCGGGATACCAGCAAGAAATCGTTGGTGTTGCGCCACCGCTCGTCGAAGCCGTCGGCGGCCAGCACCAAAAGCGTGTCGCCGGTGCGCAGCCGTACCTGGCCGAACTTGGCCTCCACCGGTGCTCCCGAACGGTGGATGCCCACCACCGCGGCCTGATAGCGGCCCCGAAACCCGGCCTCAGCCAGCGTCCGCCCACTGAGGGGTGACGCCGCCCCCACTACCGCCTCGAAGAAGGTGTGATCACCGGAGTCCACCGCCTCCAAATGGGGGTCCTCAGCCGATACCAGCCCCGACATGGCCTGGAGGTCGACCACCAGATCCACCCGGCCGGCAAACGTGAGCCGGTCGCCGCCCCGCAGCACAAACGTGGGCGCAACCGGGGCGATCACCGTGCCTTGCCGTTCTACCTCCACTAGGAACACCCCTTGGAGGTGGCGCAGTCCCCCGCCCTCCACCGACTGCCCGTCGAAGGCCCCCTGCTCAACCACGTACATCGACACCAGATAGGAGCGTCCCTCGCCACCAGCCTCCGGGTCGCGCCGTTCAGGCAGCAGCCAGGGGGCGGCGACAACGATCAAGACCAGTCCGGCGCCGGCCAGCGGCAGACCGAAGCGGGCCAGCTCGAACATCTCCAACTCGTCTTGGCCCACTGATTGCAGCAGGCCACCTAACACCAAGTTGGTGCTGGTGCCGATTGCGGTGATCGCCCCACCCAAGATGGTGGCGTACGACAGAGGGATCAGAAACCGGGAGGCGGCCCGGCCGTAACGCTCGGTCCAGCTGCGCACCGCGGGCACCAACATGGCCACGATGGGGGTGTTGGCCAGGAAGGCCGAGGCGGCACTGGCGGGGGCAAGAAGCCGGAAAAGCGACACCCGGGTTCGAGATCCCTGGTCCAGCATTCGGGCCACCATGGGCTGCAAGGCATTGGTCTTGGTCACCGCGCCCGCCACCACATACAGCGCCCCGATGGTGATGGGGGCGGGGTTGGCGAAACCACGGAAAGCCTGGTCGGCGTCGATCACCCGCAGCAGAAACAGCCCACCGGCAGCGCCCAGCACTGCGGCAGCGGGCGAGAGCCGGTTGCTGACAAGTCCGACGCCCATGACCGCCAACACCGCGATGGTGAGCACCGCATCGCCATCCATTCAGGGAAATGCTACGGCCTCGGCACGGAAACAGGACTTTGGCTTTCGTCCGGGCGGCGGGTCCTGTCCTGCATTCCGATGACTCAGCCGGCTGGAAATCGCGATATGAAATGTCCCGTGGCTTCTAACTTGATCCAACCCCATGGCGGCCAGCTGACCGACCTGATGGTCGACGACGCCACCGCCGAAGAACTCAAAACGGAATCGCGAGACCTGCCGTCGTTCACCCTCCAGCCCCGCCATCTGTGCGACCTCGAGCTGCTGCTGAACGGCGGCTTCTCTCCGCTAGGCGGTTTCATGGGCCAAGCCGACTACGAGCGGGTGTGCTCGGAGATGCGGCTGGCCGACGGGACGCTGTGGCCCATGCCCATCACCCTCGACGTGGACGGCGACACCGCCGAGGCCGCCCAAGCCGCGGGGAGGCTGGCGCTGCGCGACGTGGAAGGGGTGATGCTGGCCGTGCTCACCGTGGGCGACGTGTGGGAGCCCGACAGTGCCGCTGAGGCCGAGTCGGTATTCGCCAGCTTGGATCCCGATCACCCCGGCGTGGGCCACCTGCTTCACAACACCGCTCGGTTCTACCTGGGCGGTTCGGTGCAGGGACTCCAGCTCCCGGTCCACTATGACTTCACCGAACTTCGGCGCACTCCGGCCCAACTCCGGGCCGAGTTCGATGCCGCGGGCTGGAGCCGAGTGGTGGCCTTCCAGACCCGCAACCCGATGCACCGAGCCCATGTGGAGCTCACCCGAAGGGCTGCGGTAGAGGCCGACGCCAACCTGCTCATCCACCCGGTGGTGGGCATGACCAAACCCGGTGATGTGGACCACTACACCCGAGGCCGCGTGTACCAGCACATCATCAAGCGCTACCCGGAGAATTCGGCCATGCTGGCTATGCTGCCGCTGGCCATGCGGATGGGCGGCCCCCGGGAGGCGGTATGGCACGCCATCATCCGCAAGAACCACGGTGTGTCCCACTTCATCGTGGGTCGCGACCACGCCGGTCCGGGCTCCGACGCCTCGGGCAACCCCTTCTACGGCCCCTACGACGCCCAAGACATGTTGCAGGACTACACCGACGAGCTGGGCGTGGCCATGGTGCCGTTCAAGATGATGGTGTATGTCCCCGACAGCGACAGCTACCACCCGGTGGACGAAGTGGACGAGGGAACAGCAACGCTCAGCATCAGCGGCACCGAGCTACGGGATCGCCTGGCATCGGGCGACGACATCCCCGAATGGTTCAGCTATCCCGAGGTCGTTGCCGAGCTGCGCCGTACCCATCCCCAGAAGTCCAAACAGGGCTTCACCGTGTTCTTCACCGGCCTCAGCGGCTCCGGCAAATCCACCATCGCCAATGCGCTCATGTCCAAGCTGTTGGAGCGGGGCGGGCGGCCGGTGACCCTGTTGGACGGCGATGTGGTGCGCACCAACCTGTCGTCGGAGCTGGGCTTCTCCAAGGAGCATCGCGACATCAACATCACCCGCATCGGCTATGTGGCCTCAGAGATCACCAAGCACGGGGGCATTGCCATTTGCGCGCCGATCGCCCCCTACGCCGGGCCCCGATACAAGAACCGGGAGGCCATCTCGGCCAACGGCGGCTATGTGCTGGTTTACGTGTCCACCCCGCTGGAGGTGTGTGAGGAACGGGACCGCAAAGGGCTGTACGCCAAGGCCCGGGCCGGAATCATCAAGGAGTTCACCGGCATCTCCGACCCCTATGAGGAGCCGGCCGACGCCGACGTCGTCCTGCCCACCGTGGACCAGACGCCCGATGAGGCAGCCCAGATCATCATCGACCACCTGGTGGCCGAGGGATACTTGGATCCGATCGGCGACTGAGGTGTCGCGCGCCGACGATCTGGAGAGAATTGCCGGGGCGCTATCGGCCGCCGCCGAAGTGCTCAAGCGGTTCACCCCCGGCGAGATCGAATCGGAACTCAAGGATGGGGGCGACCCCTTGACCGCAGCCGACACCGCGGTCAACGAGGCTCTGGCCGCGGCGCTCCGAGGCGGTGACGAGGGGTGGCTCTCAGAAGAGACCACCGACGCCGCCAGCCGACTGGACCGGCGCAGAGTATGGGTGGTGGATCCCATCGACGGCACCCGGGAGTTCATCGACGGCATCCCCGAGTGGTGCGTCTCGGTCGGGCTGGTGGAGAACGGCGTGCCGGTGGCCGGTGGGGTGCTGAGCCCGCCCAACGGTCACCTCATCATCGGGTCGGACGAGACCGGGGTGATGTGCAATGGCCAGCCCGCGGGCACGACGGACACAACCGATATTCGGGGGGCGCTGGTGCTGGCCTCTCGCAGCGAGGTGAAGCGGGGCGAGTGGGAGCGGTTCTTCTCCACCCCGATCGCGGTGCGCAATATGGGCTCGGTGGCCTACAAGCTCAGCCTGGTCGGCGCCGGACTAGCCGACGCCACCTGGACGCTGGTCCCTAAGAACGAGTGGGACGTGGCCGGCGGAGCCGCGTTGGTTCGAGCCGGTGGCGGTCGTGTGTACGGGACCGACGGGGCTGATGTGGTGTTCAACCGGGCCGACCCGCTGATGGACGGCTTCATCGCCACCGCTCCCGGCCTCAGCGATCAGGTCATGGACCTGCTCGACATCTCTTCAACGTGAACGATCACCAGTTGGCCGCCCGGCTGGCTTCGGAGGCGGGCGAGCTGCTGGTCGACTTGAGGGCTGAGCTGAGCGGACAGCGGCTGGCCCCGTTTGCAGTCGGGGCCAGAGGCGATGCCGCGGCCCACGACTTCATCGTCGGCGCCCTCCATCAACACCGCCCGGACGACATGGTGCTGTCCGAGGAGTCGATGGACAACCGCCGTCGGCTCGAACACAACCGGGTCTGGATCGTGGACCCCCTCGACGGCACCCGGGAGTTCTCCATCCCCGGCCGCACCGATTGGGCGGTTCATGTGGCTTTGGTGGCTGACGGCGCACCCGTCGCCGCGGCCGTTGCCCTCCCCGCCCAAGGCATGATCTTGGCCACCGAGCCAGCTCCTCCCACACCAGTAGCGGCCGACCCTCCCCGAGTGATTACCAGCCGAAGCAGGCCCGGGCGCCTGTCCCGCCACATTGCCGACAACCTCGGGGCCACCATCGTTCAGATGGGTTCAGCCGGCGCCAAGGCCGGCGCCGTTATCAACGGCGAAGCCGAGGTTTATGCTCACGCATCGGGACTGCACGAGTGGGATCTGTGTGCCCCTGCCGCGGTGGCCGCCGCCGCTGGACTGCATGTCTCGAACCTCAACGGGGCTGAGCTGCGGTTCAACAAGTCGGATACCTATGTGTCCGACTTCGTGATCTGCCACCCGGATTTCGCCGACGCGGTCATTGCTGGGTGACGCTCTGCCCGTAGATTGAGTGGTGCTGTGCGGCTGGTAATCGCCCGATGTTCGGTGGACTACGACGGCCGGTTGGCCGCGCACCTGCCCGAGGCAGTGCGGCTCATCATGATCAAGGCCGACGGCTGTGTGGCCATCCACGCCGACGGTGGGGCTTACAAGCCGCTGAACTGGATGAACGCCCCCAATCGGATTTCGGAGGAAGACGGCGTTTGGACAGTGGTGAACCCGGCTGGCGAAAAGCTCACCATCACTATTCACGAGCTGATCTCTGACACCGCTCACGACTTGGGACACGATCCCGGCCTCGACAAGGACGGGGTGGAGGCCCACCTCCAAGAGCTCTTGGCCGCGTCACCCGAAGCACTGGGAGACGGCTTCCGGCTGGTGCGGCGGGAATACCCCACCGACATCGGCCCGGTGGACCTGCTGTGCCGAGACGCCGAGGGGAACGCCATTGCAGTAGAGATCAAGCGGCGGGGGGAGATCGCCGGAGTCGAACAGCTCACCCGCTATCTCCAGTTCTTGAATCAAGATCCGGCACTGGCGCCGGTTCGGGGCATGCTCGCCGCCCAGATAGTCCGCCCCCAGGCCCGGGCTTTGGGTGCTGATCGGGGCATCGAGTGCGTGGAGATCGACTACGACCTGCTCCGGGGCATCGAGCCCGACCAAACCAAGCTGTTCTAGGCCCGACCGTGGTCACCTCCCGGCCCGCCTCTGATCGGAATGGCGCTCCCACTACGATCCCGTAATCCAAATGGATCGTCATCCTCCACTCCGCCTGCGCCGACCTCCCCGCCCGCTCTGGGTCTGGGCCCTTATGTTTGCACCGGTCGTGCTGCTAGCTATCTGGCTGGTGTCTTGGCTGGTGGACTCGTCCACCAACGATGACAAGACACCCAGGGGGCTGAAAATCGAGAGCCCAATCCTGCCCGACGTCAGCATCGACATCGGGGGACTGAGCGAACAGGACGTGACCGAGGTGGTTGTCGAGTTGGCCGAGCGGTTCCAGCAGACCCAGGTGGAAGTCGTCACCCCCAGCCAGGCTGCCTCCTTCACCGCCGGGGAGGTCGGCCTGGCGGTAGACGTGGAAGGCACGGTGGCGGCGATCATGGAGCTGGACAGCAGATCGGGTAACCCGATCGGGTGGACCGCTTCGTTTTTTGAGAGCTCGCGGTCGGAGCTGCTGCTCACCGTGTCGGCCGACGCCCAGCAGATCGCCGACCTGGAGGCCGACTTGCGGAAGGAGCCGGTCAACCCCACCATCGCTTTCGAAAACGGCAGTTTCCAGCTAGTTCCTGGCGTGGCCGGAGAAGTCGTCGACCTGGATCCATCACTCCCCCTATTGCTCGAGGCTGCACGCCGCGGCGAAGACCCGTTGAGAACCGAGGCCGATGTGCGCCTGATCCCTCCCGAGTTCGACGACGACACGGTCGCCGTCGCGGCCAACTGGATCAATCAGCGCACTTCCCAGGGAATCTTGGTGACCGTCGAAGAAGTGACCAAGCGAGTCCAGCCAGCCCAACTCCGATCGTGGCTGTCCCTTCAGAACGAAGGCGACCAGTGGACCTATGACATCAACCGGCAGCGAGTGGAAGACGACCTGGCCGAACTCTTCGCGGAAGTGGCCACATTGGCCTCGGAGCCGGTGCTCACCATTATCGACGATGTGCCGGCACTGGTCAGCGAGGTTCCCGCTCTTGTCTGCTGCGAGGAGGGGGCACCCCGCACCATTTTGCTGACCCTCGACGCCGACCAGCCCGAGGTGGAATTGGCATTGCGCGAGTCGAGCAAGATCAACGACCAGAGCTGGCTGGTCGAACGGGGAATCGTGGAACTGACCGGCCGATTCACCACCTATTACACGCCCGGCCAGGATCGAGTGTCCAACATCCACCGCATCGCCGACCTGATCCAGGGGGCGGTGGTCTATCCGGGCGAGACGTTCTCGGTCAACGGCTACGTGGGCGAGCGCACCGAGGAGAAGGGGTTCGTGGACGCCGGTGTTATCTACGACGGCGTGTACACCGATGATGTGGGCGGGGGCATCTCCCAGTTCATCACCACCCTGTTCACCGCAACCTTCAACGCCGGGATGGAATTTCCCGAGTACCAGGCCCACAGCCTCGACATCGCCCGCTACCGGGAAGGCGTGGACGCCACCATCTCCTGGCCCAAGCCCGACTTCAAGTTCCGCAACCCCCACCCCCACGCCGTGCTGCTGTGGCCGACGGTGACCGCAGGCAGCGTGACCGTCAGCGTGTACTCCACCGCGTACGCCGAAGTGGAGTGGACGGCCCGCTATGACACGCCGCGGCGGTTCTGCACAGTGAGGACCACCGAGCGCAGTCGAACCTACGCCGACGGCACCGTGCTGCGGGACTCAGTGACCGCGCTCTACCAACCCCGAGAAGGCATCAATTGCAGCGGGACCTGCACCTCTTCGGTGCTGCCGATGGATGCCGATGGCGATGGCGTAGTGGAACTCGACGAAAGGGGTCTGCCGGAAGAATGCGTGCTCCCCAAGGATTGCGTCGGAACCCACGCGCCGGTCGATGTCAATGAAGACCTCAGACCCGATCTGTGCTCCATTCCACCAGCCACTGAAGACGACGCACCAGAAGAGACCGGGGAGGATGGATCCGGGACGGAAGACCAGAGTGCCGAGGTACCGCCGGGCCAGCCCCAGGCCCTTGACCCCGAGCAGTCGCAGGAGCAGAGCACGTGACCCGCTTGAGCCGATGAGCGACGTCTGGGACGCGGCGATTATCGGAGCCGGACCGTCCGGCTGCGCGGCGGCTATCACCCTGGCCCGGGCCGGACAGCGGGCCGTGATGGTAGACCGGGCTCGCTTTCCCCGCCCCAAGGCGTGCGGCGATGGCCTCACCGCCGGGGCGCTGCGCCTTCTGGAGGGCCTGGGGCTGGACCCAGCCCCCATTTCGACTTGGATGCCGGTGGAAGATGTCTGCATCCGATCGCCCTCAGGCCGCACCGTCGAGTTCCCCCTGCCTCGCAAGGGGGGCCAGTTCGCGGCGGTGGTCCCCCGGGCTGAGTTGGACAACGCCCTGGCGGATCAGGCCAAAGCCGAGGGCGCGGTGCTAATGGAGGGCGCCGGATGTCAGGGAGTGGTTGAGGACAACGGCCACGTGGTGCTGGATGTGGAGAACGTCGGCACGGTGCAGGCCCGATTCGCCATCGCCGCCGACGGGATGTGGTCGCCGACCCGCAAGTACCTTGACCTAGCCGCCGACGGCTACCGGGGGGATTGGCATGCTTTCCGCCAGTACTGGTCTGGGGTGGCTCCACCAGCCAGTCGGGCATTGTGGGTGTGGTTCGAAGAGGAGATTCTGCCCGGCTATGTCTGGTCATTTCCCCTTCCCGACGGCCGGGCCAACGTGGGGTTCGGCGTGCGACGCGGTGGGCCGGTGGCGGTGGGCGACATGGGCAAGCTGTGGCGGGAGCTGCTGGAGCGGGACCACATCCGAGCAGTGCTGGGCCATGGCGCTCAGCCGGAGACAACCCACCGGGCCTGGCCCATTCCCGCCCGCATCGACAAGATTCCGCTGACCGCCCGACGAACCATGTTCGTCGGCGATGCCGCGGCCGCCACCGACCCGATGAGCGGGGAGGGCATCGCCCAGGCGCTCCTCACCGGTATCGGCGCGGCCAACGCAGTACTGAACGGCAGTTCCGATGCTGAACAGGTGATGGCCGACTATCGCCGTTTCGTGCGCCGGGAGCTGTTTGCCGACCACCGCATGGCCCGCCGTCTGGGACGGGTCCTGGCCACCCGTCCCGGGGCCCGGGGGGCCGTGCGCATCGCCGGTCTCACCCCTTGGACCCGGCGAAACTTCGCCCGCTGGCTCTTCGAGGACTATCCCCGGTCCATCATCACCACCCCCCGCCGCTGGCGGCGCAAACCCCTCACCACCCCCGGCGCTTACCGCTGAGGGCACCAATCCCCGTAACCTTTCTGCCCATGGCTTTGAGTTTTGACAACCGGGTGGCGATCGTCACGGGGGCTGGCGGCGGCCTAGGGCGCCTGTACGCCTTGGAGCTGGCCCGGCGGGGCGCCCGATTGGTGGTCAACGACTTGGGCGGAGCGGCCGATGGCACGGGAGCAAGCGAGGGACCGGCCCAGAAAGTGGCCAACGAGATCAACGAGGGCGGCGGTGAGGCGGTAGCCGACACCAATTCAGTAGCCACCACCGAAGGCGGCGCCGCCATTACCGCCACCGCCTTGGAGGCGTTCGGGCAGGTGGACATCGTCATCAACAACGCCGGCATCCTGCGGGACAAGACATTCCACAAACTGGAGGACGATCAGCTCCACCCAGTGCTCGCCGTCCACCTTCGGGGGGCGTTCAATGTCACCCGGCCGGCCTTCGTACAGATGCGCGAGCAGGGCTATGGCCGCATAGTGAGTGCCACGTCCAACGCCGGGGTGTTGGGCAACTTCGGGCAGTCCAACTACAGCGCAGCCAAGATGGGTCTCGTCGGACTTACCCACACCCTGGCCCTGGAAGGAGCCAAGTACAACATCAAGGCCAACTGCATCGCCCCGGTGGCCACCACCCGTATGACCGAGGCCATCTTCGGCGAGGAGATCAAAGAGGCCATGAACCCAGAGCAGGTCACTCCGGTGGTGTGCTTTCTGGCCCACGAGGACTGTCCGGTGTCGGGCGAGGTGTACTCGGCTGCTGGCGGCACGGTGGCCCGCTTCTTCATCGGCCGAACCCCCGGCTACTACAACCCCGACCTCACCGTGGAGGATGTGGCCGAGAACTTCGATCAGGTCCGCGACGAGACCGGCTACAAGGTGCTGGGCGACGCCAATCACGAGGTGGGCGTGGCCTACAAGATGATCCGAGCGGCCAGCGAATGATTCCAGACGAGGCCGAACGCCCAGAGGAGACTCCCGACGCCGAGGAAGCGCCAAACGCGTTCGATGCCGACGTCTTCGACGATGTGGCATCCGATGAGGAGATGTTCGGCTACGGGGGGTCTGAGGAAGATCCCAGTTCTACTGATGCATCAGCTGCTGTCGAGGCCTTCGATGAGGCCGTCGAGCAGCTCTTCGACCGTCTCCGGGGCAATCCGGTAGCCGATCGGGCGTTCTACACCGCCTCTGAGCTGGGAAACTTCAGCATCCTGTGGCACGCCTTGGCCTGGTCCGGAGCCACTTCGAAGCGAGGCCTACGTCGGGCCTTGCGAGTGTCGATTGCCTTGGCGGTGGAGTCGGCATTGGTCAACGGCCCGATCAAATCGGTGTTCAACCGCTCCCGACCGCTCGTTGAGCACGACCACCCCCACCGGTTGCGCCAACCGCTCACCAGCAGCTTCCCCAGCGGCCACGCCAGCGCCGCGGTGGTGGCCGCGGTGCTCTTGTCTGAATCCAGGCGGAGGCGCTGGCCCTTCTGGGCGGCCGCCGGGGTGGTGGCTACCAGCAGAATCCACGTCCGCATCCACCACGCCTCTGACGTGGTGGTCGGCGCCCTGGTGGGCGCAGTGATCGCCCGATTGTTCAAAAAGATTTGGCCGCTGCGCTAGCAGACAATGGCCGACCACGCCACCGTTCGCGTCTACGAGAATCGAGCTGCCGAATGGCGGGCCGAGCGCAAGCCCAAATCCACTTCGGCGGTTGAGGCGTTCGCCGCCCTCGACCGACCCGATGGGCTCACCGTCGATCTGGGCTGCGGCCCCGGCTGGCACACCGCCGCGCTGCCCAACCCGGCATTGGCCGTCGACGCGGCCAATGCCATGCTGGAAATGGTCCCCGATCACGCCCCCGATGCCCTGCGCTGCCGGGCCGACTTGGCCGCGCTCCCCTTCGCGGCTGGATCGCTGGCCGGAGCGTGGGCATCGCGCAGCTACGTGCACCTCGACCGCCGCCACGTCCCGCTGGCCCTTGCCGACTTGCACCGAGCCCTGGCGCTTGATGCCCCCGCCGAACTCCACATCTTCGAGGGGGATGCCGATTTCGATCCGTTCTCCGATGACGACTTTCCGGGCCGCCGCTTCTCCCGGTGGCCCGAAGAGTGGATCGCGCCCCTCTTGGAGGGCGCGGGGTTCGCCCTCGACAGCCTGGAGCGGCTGGACCGACCTCCCAAGGCAGGCACGCTCATCGTCAAGGCCCGCCGGGCCCGGACCCTGCCCGACACCGTGGGGCCGCAGATGCGGCTGCTCATCTGCGGCCTGAACCCCAGTGTGTACGCCGCCGATGCCGGCGCGGGTTTCGCCCGGCCCGGCAACCGGTTCTGGCCCGCGGCGCTCGCCGCCGGGTTGGTGAGCACCGATCGGGATCCCCGACGAGCTCTCATCGACCACGGAATCGGTATGACCGACCTGGTGAAACGGGCCACACCGCGAGCCGACGCGCTCACCGCCGACGAGTACCGCCGAGGTCTCAACCGGCTGAAGTGGCTGGTGGGGTGGCTCCAGCCTGCCGTGGTTTGCTTTGTGGGCCTGGCCGGCTGGCGGGCCGCAGTGGACCGAAAGGCCAAGGCCGGACCGCAGGCCCAGGAACTGGGTGGTCGACCGGTCTACGTGATGCCCTCAACCAGCGGGGCAGCCGCCGGCTATCAGCTCCCCGACTACGTCAGCCACCTTCAGCAGGCCGCGGCGCTAGCGACCTGACCGCCTCCCAAGCGTCGATGCCGCCCAAGGGCATCACCATGAGCGATGAAGTGGTGACGCCGTTGTCGAAATAGCGGTCGATGTGCTTGCGGCACTCGTCCGGGGTGCCGTGCACGATGAGATCGTCCACCACCTGCTCGGGAATGGCCTCTAGCGAGCCAGCCCGGTCGCCGGCTGCCCACCGCTCCCAGTGCTCGGCCAGTAGGTCGCCGCGGCCCAGCCACTCGTGGAACGCCCGGTAGACCGGCACGTTCAGATAACCGGCGACCGCCCGCCGCCCTTGGGCGATCACCGTTTCCCGGTCGGGGTTGGGACACACGAAGATGCGGGCCACGATCTCCTTGTCGGGCCCCTGGGCATTGACGATCTCGCTCACCCGGGCGGTGTCTTCGGCCGACAGCCAGTTGATGATGGTTCCGTCGGCCTCCTTGCCGGCCAGCGTCAGCATCTGGGATCGCAGCGCCGCCACCAAGATGGGAGGCGGCTCGGACGGGACCATTCCCAGCCGAAACCCCTGTACCGAGAAGGTGTCGTAGTCGCCGCTCACCTTCTCACCGGCCAGTGCTGGCTTGAGGAACCGCACCAAATCCCTCACCCGCTGGTAGGGAGCCTCGAACGGGATGGAGTTCCACCGCTCCACGATCACATCCGATGAGCTGCCCAGCCCCAGCGCGAACCGGCCCGGCGCCAGCGAGGCCAGGGTGGCCGCCGACTGGGCCACCAGTGCCGGACCCCGGGTATAGGCCGGAACGATGGCGGTGCCTAGCCGCAGCGACGGCGCCCACTGGGATGCCAGCACCAGCGGCGTGAAGGCGTCGTGGGAGTTCGACTCCGACGACCACACATCGGTGTACCCCAACTCGACCAGTTCGGCCATCTGGGCCGCCTGCTGGTCGAGGGGGCCGAACAGGGGGACCGTCATCCCGTCGCGTCGTGGAACCATGGCGCAACTCTAGGTGCGTACGGTGTCGGGCTACTCAGTTCTGCTTGATATAGTTCCCAGCCGTGAGCGACGACGTCGAAGCAGGATCTATCGGGGCCACCGCCGGCGAATCCGACGTTTTGGACCCCAACTGGGTCGGAGACCAGATCCTCGACTCGCTCGACCCTGTCTATTTCGCCCGGACCCTGGTGAACGCGGGAATGAAGGCGGCATCCAACCCGGTGGGCGTGAGCACTGCACTGCTCAAGGCGGCCGCCGGGGCGATGAAGGTGGGAGCGGCCACCATGGCCAAGGCGGCCAAGACCGCCGATCCCGATGTCCCTGCTCCCATCCAGCCCCAGCCCAAAGACCACCGCTGGACCTCAGAGGCCTGGCATAACAGCCCCTATTTCTTCGGCCTCCAGCAGACCTATCTGCTCACCAGAAACCTGGCCGACGATCTCATCGACGCTGCCAACCTCGATGAGGCCGAGCTTCGCAAGGCCAAGTTCGCCGCCTCATTCGCCTTCGACGCCCTCGCTCCCACCAACATGCTGCTCACCAACCCCGACGCCTTGGCCAAGGCCGCTGCCACCGGCGGGGCCAGTGTGGTCAAGGGCGCCGCCAACATGCTCCACGATCTGCGCCATAACGACGGATGGCCATCCAAGGTGGACGACTCGGGGTTCGAGCCGGGACTGAATATGGCCTTGACCCCCGGCAAGGTGGTGTATCGCAGCGACCTGATCGAGCTGATGCAGTACGAACCGCAGACCGAGCGGGTCTATGAGACCCCGATGCTGTTCTGCCCGCCGTGGATCAACAAGTACTACATCATGGATTTGGCCCCTCAGAAGAGCCTGATCGAGTGGGCGGTGCAGCAGGGACACACCTGCTTCACCATCAGCTATCGCAACCCCGACGAGTCGATGCGCGACACCAGCTTTGAGGACTACCTCCGCCAGGGGCCCCTCGACGCCCTGCGAGTGGTGCAGGAGATCACCGGTCAGGAGAAGGTGAACACCGTCAACGTGTGTCTGGGCGGCACACTCACCGCCATCGCCATGGCCTACGGTGCGGCTACCGGCAAACAGCCCGTTGGCACGGCCACGTTCTTGAACACTCTGACGGACTTCTCCGATCCCGGCGTGCTGGGGGCGTTCACCGACGAGCCCACCGTGGTCGGGCTCGAGCGCAAGATGGCCGACCAGGGCTACCTCGAGGCCAGCGAGATGGCCCGTACCTTCGACGCCATCCGGGCCAACGACCTGATCTTCCAGTATGTGGTGAACAACTGGCTGCTGGGCGAGGATCCCCCCGCGTTCGACCTGCTGGCCTGGAACAACGACAGCACCCGGATGCCGGCCCACATGCACAGCAGTTACCTGCGCCGGTGCTATCTCGAGAACCAGTTCGCCAACGACGCCTTCGAGGTCGACGGCGCGATACTGCGTCCCGCCGACGTGAAGCAGGACAGCTACGTGCTGTCGGCCATCGACGACCACATCGTCCCGTGGACCGCGGCTTACCGCACTGCCACCCTGCTGGGCGGCCACAACCGCTTCGTGCTCAGCACGTCGGGCCATATTGCCGGCATCGTCAACCCGCCCAGCCCCAAAGCTCGTCACTGGACCAACGACCAGATTGCCGAGACACCCGAGCAATGGCTGGAGGGCGCCCAACAGCACCAGCAAACGTGGTGGGAAGACTGGGCCCAGTGGATCGGCGAGCGGGCTGGCAAGAAGGTGAAAGTCCCCAAGCGACTCGGGAGCGAGACCTATACCCCGATGGAAGATGCCCCGGGGCTCTACGTGAATATGCGCCCCGGCGACACCGTTTCGGCCTGATCGATTTTTCCAGGAATTTTGCAGAAAAATCTTCTCTGAGTTGGCCTTCAAGCTTTTGCTAAGTAAAGTAAGCAACATGACCGACGTCAAAGAAATCACCGAAGCCGTACAAGAGCAGGTTCTGAGCGCCCTCAAGATGGGCCAGACCGCCATCGTCGAGGGTGTCCGCACCTTCACCGACACGGTTGGCAGCGTCACCCCTGAGAGCCTCAAGGTCGAATCCATCCCCGGCCTTGACTCCCTCCCCGACCCCAAGGAGCTGATGAACGTCAGCTTCGGGTTCGCCGAGGCTCTGCTCAACACCCAGAAGGAGTTCGCGCAGAACCTGCTGGCCGCCGCCAACCTCAATGGTTCGACCGCGGCCCAGCCAGTCGCCAAGAAGAGCTGACTCCCCCCTCAGCTCTTTTCTGCAAACGGGGCCGGTCGCTGACCGGCCCCGTTTTATTTTTCTATCGCTTGCGTACTATCCTGAACAGCCACGTAGGGGTCGCCAGACTCGGCGGACGGGAGGGTAACCATGACCACAGGTGATGACTCCACCGGGGCGCAGCCGCAGGAACTCGAATCGGCGCAGGAGCCGATCAACAGAGTCGGGGTGATCGGCGGGGGCACCATGGGGTCGGGCATCGCCGAGGTATGCGCCCGAGCCGGCTTGGACACCCTGGTTATCGAGGTGGACGACGCAGCCATCGACGCAGCCCGCACGAAGATCGAGCAGTCGACAGAAAAGGCGGTGGCTCGAGAGAAGATGGATGCCGCAACTCGAGACCTGGCATTGGACTCGCTCAGCTTCAGCTCCGACTTGGGCGACTTGGCCGATCGAGACCTGGCCATCGAGGCCGTCATCGAGTCGCTGGAGGAGAAGCTGTCGGTGTTCCGGGCCATGGACAAGGTGATGGCCCCCAACGCCATTTTGGCCACCAACACCTCGTCGATTCCCATCATCACCCTGGGCTCCATCACCAGCCGATCAGACATGGTGCTGGGCATGCACTTCTTCAACCCGGCCCCGGTGCAGCCGCTGGTCGAGCTGGTTCGGTCGCTGGGCACCTCCCTGGAAACCATCGACCGGGTCGACCGCTTCGCCGTGGAAGTTCTGGGCAAGCGGGTCATCCGCTGCCGCGACCGAGCTGGCTTTGTGGTGAACCGCCTGCTGGTGCCCTATCTTCTCGAAGCCATCCGTATGTTCGACCAGGGCAAGGTGAGCGCGGCCGATATCGACAGCGGGATGATGTACGGCTGTGGCCACCCCATGGGCCCGCTGTCGCTGTGCGACCTCATCGGGCTGGACACCATTGAGGCGGTGGCCGATGTGCTCTATGAGGAGTTCAAGGGCTCCCACAACGCTCCGCCTCCGCTTCTGCGGCGCATGGTGGCCGCCGGGCATCTGGGACGCAAGACCGGCAAGGGCTTCTACGAGTACAAGAGCTAGGACTGACATGGACCAAGCCGCCGTCGATGCATTCGGAAACTACCTCCGCAGCCAGCGCAAGCTGGCCCAGCTCACATTGCGGGAGCTGTCCGACCTGGCCCAGGTGTCCAACCCCTACCTCAGCCAACTGGAGCGAGGGCTGCACCAGCCGTCGGTGCGGGTGATCAAATCGCTGGCCACCGCTCTGAACCTGTCGGCTGAAACCCTGTTGGCTCAGGCCGCGGGTATCGACGCCGCCAACGGCGAGAACCCCGATGGCGTCTCCGACACCGAAACCACCATCCGGGCCGATGCCAATCTTTCCGATGAGCAGAAGGCGGCCCTGCTGGAGGTGTATCGCAGCATGAGGGGCAGCAGCCAAGACTCATAGGGGTCTTTTCCCACTTCAGAACGGTTTTCTGGAGAATTCCTCCCCGTCCCGGTCCAAACTGTCACTCTCACCGGGATACTGGAGGCATGAAGCAACAGCTCACCCTCTTGGAGGCACCGCCCGACTGGCGGATCGATGAGCGAACCAAGGAAATCGGGCGCCGGGGCCTGGCTCAAGCCCGAGCCGCCTTGCAGCGCCACTCCCCCGCCGTCCCGCCCGTACCTTCCCCCTCCGACGACGTTCCCCGTGCCGCGTGAGGCCGCTACCCGCGGTCAGCAGCCTGCTGGCTTTCGCGCTGATCGGCTGCTCCGGAAGTTCGACCAGCCAGCCCGACAACTCGCCTGAGCCAGCCGAAGCGATAGTCGGAGCAGCCGCGACAGTGACAGAGGTGGTCGACGGCGACACGGTGGTGGTCGAGGTAGCGGGCCGAACCGAGTCCGTGCGGCTGATCGGCATCGACACCCCAGAGGCAACCGGAGGACTCTTGCCGGTCGAGTGTTATGGCGATGAAGCCACCGCCTTCACCACTGCACTGCTGCCGGTTGGCACCGAGGTCCGCCTGACCCGAGACACCGAAGCCCGCGACCGCTACGACCGCCTGCTGGCCTATGTGCATCGCTCTGGTGACGGCCTATTCGTCAACCTCGAAATAGCCGCCCAGGGCTATGCCGAGGCCCTGATCATCGAGCCCAATACCACCCACGCCGGCACCTTCTACGCCGCAGCGGCCGATGCCCGCGACCAGGGGTTGGGCTTGTGGCGCCACTGCGGCAGCGCCGACAAAGCGCTTAAGTGAGCGCTTCAACCCTCTTGGGGCGGTAGTTTTCGCTCAGTGACCGAGTTATTGGAACGCTTGGGCGGTGCGCCAGGGGATCGAGCCCTGATCATCACCTGCGACAATCTGGGGCAATCTCATGCGGCCAACGCGGCCATCGCCGAGTGCCTGGACACTGGGGTAGCCACCGCGGCCAGCCTGATGGTGCCGTGTCCGTGGGCCCGGGATGCTGCCAGCCGCTTCGCTCACACCCCAATGGGGGTCGATCTCACACTGAACGCCGAGTTCGACAATTATCGCTGGGGTCCGATCACCCAGGCACCTTCCCTGTTGGATGGCGACGGCGGCTTTCCTCGCACCCCGGCCGACGCCTGGGAGCACAGCGACCTCGACGAGGTCCATCGGGAGTGCCGGGCCCAGATCGAGCGGGCCAGCCAGTGGGGCAGCGAACTGACCCACTTGAGCCCCCACCTGGACACGCTGTTGATGCGCCCTGAGTTCTTCGACGTCTACGTGGAGCTGGCCACCGAGATGAACCTGCCGATGCGCCTGGCCGGGAACGATCAGGAGCGCCGAGCCGGTTTCCCGTTCCGCCGCCTGGCCGATGATGCAGGAGTGCTCACCCCGGACCACCTGGTGCAGATTCGAGGCCGTCCTCCCCGTCGGACCCTGGAGGACGCGGTGGAGAACCTGGCTCCGGGGGTGACCGAGCTGGTGGTTTTGCCCGCCATCGACACCCCTGAGCTGCGGGAGCTGGATCCGGGGTGGCTCAGCCGGGTGGAGCAGTATCTGCTTGTGGCCCATGATGCATCGCTGCGCACTGCCATCGAGCGATCTGGGGCGCGGATGCTGAGTTACGCCGATCTGCGCGACGCCCAACGCTCCTAGAAGTCGGTGTGCTCGGCTAGAGCCGATCGGAAGGTGTCGTATTCGGCCGAGTCCAACAGCGGACGCAAGCCAAAGACCCAGCGGCCGTAGTCGCCTTCCAGCTTCATCCGGCCTGACATGTAGGCCAGATCAGGGTGCTGGCTGCCAGAGACCTCAGCACAGGCGTCGGCGTACTTGTAGATGATGCTCACGTCGGGCTCGGCCAGCTTGCCCATAGCCATCTCCGCCAGGCGGCCGTCGCTGATGACTGCGTAGTAGCGGACCTTGCCCTCGGGTGCGCCGGTCACCTCGAAGTTGACCGAGCAGTTCACCCCAGGGCGCTCCGGCCAGCCCGACGCCGTCTCAAGGTTCAACCCGAACCACTCGTCGCTGAGAAATCGGGCCCGCCCCGCCACTACTCGATCCCTGCGAACAGATCGGTTTCGGGAAGGTCGGTATCTACCAGGCTGCGACCCAGCATGTAGTCCTCCCACGGATAGGCCTCGGCCATGTGGTGGTCGGGAAGGCCGAACCAGAACTTGGAGTCGGGATCGACCTGGGTGCGGTGGGCCAAAAGCGCCTTGGACCGGCGGTCGAAGTACTCGGCGCAGTTGATGCGGGTGGTGATGGCGTCATCGTTGGACGGACGGCTGAACCAGCGCTCGTCATAGGGCGACTCCAGGTCCAGCTCCCCGAACTTCTCGTGCAGGGCGGTGATCCGGTTCCGAGACCAGGTCACGTAGTACATCTTCAGCGGCTGCCATGGCTCGCCAGCATCGGGATAGGCGTCGGGATCGCCGGCAGCGTCGAAGGCCGGGCCGCTGATCTCGGCCACCCGCAGGTGGTCGGGGTGGCGATAACCCTGCTGATCCTCCCCGTAGGTCACCACCACGTGGGGGCGCTCGGCACGGAGGATGGCCACCAGCCGCCCCACGGCCTCATCCAGCGGGGCTTGGGCAAAGCTGCGGGGGTCGGCATTGGCCTCGCTGTCGGGCATGCCGGAGTCGTGATACCCCAGCCAGTGGACGCTGTGGTAACCGAGCACGTCGGCAGCCTCGACCAGCTCGTCCCGGCGGACCTGGTCCAAGTTCTCACGGACCTCGGGGCGGTCCATGGCCGGGTTCAAGATGTCGCCCTGCTCCCCGCCGGTACAGCACACCAGCGATGCCACCACACCCTGGTCGGTGTACATGGCCACTGTGGCCGATCCCTTCGAAGACTCATCGTCGGGATGGGCATGGATGGTGAGCAGTCGAAGGTCACCGGTCATCGACTGCTTAGGCTAACGCTGGCCGAGCCCGACGTAGAACCCGTTATGAGTTGGCAGACCGTCAGTCCAAGACCCGTAGGGCACTAGGGCAAGGGTTAGTCTCCGGGGATGCCAAGCCCAGAATTCGAAGCAGTCCGGTCCATGCTGGCGGCCGCTCCCGCGCCCGATCCCTCGGAGACCGCGGCGGAGCGCCGAGCCCGGCTGGACGCCAACGCCTCGGCCACACCGCTGGCCGACGGGGTGGTAAAGCAGTCCATCGAGATCCCCGGTGTGCCCGGTGCCGCCTGGCTTTGCCCCGAGACCCATGATCCAGAGAGCCTCCCAGCGCTGCTGTTCTTTCACGGAGGCGGCTATCGGGTGGGGTCGATCATCTCCCACCAAGGCTTCGGATCCCATCTGGCCTCATTGATCCCGGCCCGGGTGCTGTTGATCGACTACCGCCTCGCCCCGGAGAATCCGTTCCCCGCCGCGGTCGACGACTGCCTGACCGCCTACCGCTGGATGCTCGACACTGGGATCGAGCCAGCCCGCATCGTGTTCATCGGCGACTCGGCCGGGGGCGGGCTGGTCGGCGCGATGTTGCTCGGGGCTAGAGATCGGGGTTGGCCGATGCCCGGCGCTGGGGTGTGCCTGTCTCCGTGGGTCGATCTAACCAACTCCTCGGCCAGCCACGCCGAACGCGACGAGCTCGACGTGATGTTCGGCCACGACGATGCGGTGACCGCGGCCAGTTGGTATCTGGACGGCCACGATCCCCGAGATCCGCTGGCCTCGCCGCTCTTCGGCAACCTTGAGGGGCTGCCTCCCATGCTGGTCCATGCCGGAGACCACGAGGTGCTGTTGGACGACGCCGCTGGGTTCGCCTCCGCGCTGGAATCAGCGGGCGTGGAAGTGGACTACCGCATATGGCCGGGCATGATCCACGACTTCCAGATCATGTACCCCAACTATCCCGAGGCCATCGAGGGAACCGAGGCCATCGCGGCCTTTGTCCGGCGATACGTGGAATGAGGATGTTGGCGACGCTGGCTCAAGCCAGCGTCGACTCAGTGCAGTCGGCTCAGGCCGATTCCCGCTCGGTGCGGTGGCGCCGCAGACCGATGACCGGGGTAGAGGGGGCGAAACCCGCCTCGGCCCGTTCGATCTCCGACTCGCCGCCCCAGAAGCCGAGCTCGCGCTGGTCGCGGGCCCAACTCCGGCACGCCCGAATCACGACGCACTCTCCGCAAATCCGCCGGGCTGCATTCTCCCGCCGCTCACGAGCCGACGGGCGCTCGCCGGCCGGGGGGAAGAACAGTTCGCTCTTCCCCTTGCAGTTCGCATTTTCCATCCACCAAGGACGAGGCTCCATTGCCATCTCCACCCATTGCCTCCCGTACGAGTCCGGGGGCTTTTTTCCGTTTGGCTATTACTTCAGCAACCGAATTCCCCAGCAATTGCTTAGATATTCGCTTGCTTCCAAGACAAAAAGTTAGACGCTCGAATTGCGCTCGTCACGATATCCTATATGAATAGTTTTGATAAATCTATCTCGATAAGTGATAGTCATGCCTCAGGGAGCGGCAACCTGCCCAAACGCCAAGTACTAGTCATCATACTCACCCTGATGCTGGCCCAGATGATGGCGGCTATCGAGGGCACGGTGGTGTCCACCGCGCTCCCCACCATCATCGGAGACTTGGGTCGGCGGGATCTGTACACCTGGGTGTTCACCTCCTACTTCATCGCGTCGACCTCGACCACCCCGCTGTGGGGGAAGCTGTCGGACCTGTGGGGCCGCAAGGGCCTCTACCAGACCGCCATCGTCATCTTCATGGCCGGCTCGGTGCTGGCCGGCGTGTCGGGCAGCATGACCACCCTGATTGTGTTCCGGGCCGTCCAGGGGCTGGGTGCCGGCGGACTCTTCACGCTGTCGATGGCCATCCTGGCCGATGTGCTATCACCCCGGGAGCGGGGCCGGTACCAGGGATACATGGGCGGCATCTTCGCCCTGGCCACCATCTTGGGGCCGCTGGCCGGAGGCCTGCTGGTTGACTACGCCCACTGGCGATGGGTCTTTTTCATGGTGCTCCCCCTCGGAGGCTTCTCTCTGGTGATGTCGGTCACCCATCTCGAGTTGGCCTTCACCCGCCGCGAGGCCCGGGTGGACTACACCGGCGCGGGACTGCTGCTGGCGTGGGTGGTCGCCATCATCCTGGCCATGGAGTTGGGGGGCGACTCCTGGGACTGGGTGTCGGCCCCGTCGATCGCACTGCTGGCCGCGGGAGTCGGCGGCGCAGCCCTATTCGTCGCCCAGCAACGGCGGGCAGCCGAAGCCATCCTGCCGCCCCGGCTGTTTCGGCTCCGGTTGTTCAACATTTCCTGCGTGATCCAGTTCATCTCGGGCGCGGTCATGCTCAGCGCGGGCATATTCGGCCCGCTCTTCCTTCAGGTGGTCACCGATGTCAACGCCACCCGGTCGGGGCTCCTGTTGGTGCCCATGATGCTGGGGATGCTGCTCACCTCGGTGAGCAGCGGGCAGGTGCTCACCCGCACCGGGCGCTACAAAGCGGTGCCGATCGTCGGGACTGCGGTGCTCACGCTGGGGGTGTGGCTGATGTCCACTCTGAGCGCCGGAACATCGACGTTGACGGCCATGGCCTTTCTGTTCACCATGGGCTGCGGGGTTGGGGCCATCATGCAAGTGCTGTTGGTGGCGGTGCAGAACATCGTTCCCCACGACGATCTGGGGGCGGCCACCTCGGCGTCCAACTTCTTCCGCTCGCTGGGTCAGACGTTCGGGTCTGCGGTCATGGGGGTCATGTTCACCGCCCGACTCGACCACTACCTGCCCCGGCTGGTCCCCGGTGGCGACCAACTCGACATCGAGGCCCTCATCGCCGTGCCCACCCAAATCGACGCCATCGAATCCGCCGCGGTGCGCAACGGGATTGTGGAGTCTTTCGCCAGCGCCATTGCCGATGTCTACTGGTGGGGCTTACCGGTGACGGCACTGGCCGTGATTTTGGCCGTGATGGTGCCCGAGTACCGCCTGCGGGAGAAGGCCGCTATCGGCAACTAGTCGCGGCTGGCTGCCCCGCGGGCCTGCTGGATGCGGACATCTCTTTCGGTGATCAAACGCCCGGCACCGATCCCGGTTTCGCTCAGCGCCCGCATCACTCCCAGCAGGCTCTGGTCCCGCTGGCGCTCCAACTCGGCCACGCTGCGCCCGCCCGCTTGGGCCTCGGCGCCCGAGGCCATGACCTCGATGAGCTCCTCGGAGAGATCGGGGGCCTCCATGTGGGTCCAGGGCAGCTTCAGCGCCGGACCGAACTGGCTCAGCATGTGGCGCATCCCGCCGTCGCCCCCGGCCAGATGGAAGGTCAGGTTGGTGCCCATTGCCGCCCAGCGCAGGCCGGGGCCGTACACCACGGCGTCGTCCAGCTCGGCGGTGGTGGCCACCCCGTCGTTCACCAGGTGCAGCACCTCTCGCCACAGGGCCTCTTGGAGGCGGTCGGAGAGATAGCCCTCGATCTCGTTTCGCACGATGAGGGGATGCATGACCAAATCGTCGTAGTGCTCCACCGCGGCGGCCACCGCGTCGGGGCCCGTGGCCTGACCGGCCACCACCTCCACCAGTGGCAGCAAATACACGGGGTTGAACGGATGGCCGATAAGCAGTCGCTCCGGATGGTGGCAACCCTCGGCCAAGCGGGTGGGCAAGAAACCCGACGAGCTGCTGGCGATCACCGTGTGGGGCGGGGCGGCGGCGTCCAAGCGGCGCAGCAGGGAGCGCTTGAGTTCCTCGTCTTCAGGGGCGCTCTCCTGCACCCAATCAACCGAGGCCGCCACCTCCTCAGGCGAGTCCGCCCAGCGAATCCGTTCGGGATCGGCACCCGGGAACAGTCCCAACTCTGTGGCCGCTGGCCAGGCTCGTTCAATTGCTTGGCGAAGTCGGGCTTCGGCGCCATCGGCCGGGTCCCAGGCCACCACGTCGTAACCCCGGGCCAGCACCCGCACTGCCCAACCCGAGCCGATGACCCCGGTCCCCGCCAGCCCGATGGTTCTCGACATCTGGTCCTCGCCGGTCACCAAGTGGGATTGGTGAGGATGCCGCCGTCCACCACCAGATCGGCGCCGGTGATCCATCGGGCTAGATCGGAGCACAAGAACACACAGGCGTCCCCGACGTCTTCGGGCGTTCCCATCCGCCCGAGCGGAACGGCGGCCATCCAGCGCTGCACCCCCTCGGGCCAATCGTCAGCCAAACCCGGGCGGTCGATCAGCCCCGGCGACACCGAGTTGACCCTGATGCCACGCGGCCCCCATGCCAGCGCCGCCGCCTTGGCGTGCATCACCAGACCGGCCTTGGAAGTGGCGTAGTGGCCGTGGACGGGCGTGGGGTGTTGGGCCTCGATGGAGGCGATGTGGACAATCGACCCGCCGGTCCCCTGATCCGCCATGGCCGACGCCGCCGCCTGGGTCAGCCGGTGTACTGCGGTGAGGTTGGTGTCGATCATCTCGGCCCACTGCTGGTCGTTGAGATCGGTGAACGGGGCCACCGGCTGAATGCCGGCGTTGTTGACCAGGGTGTCGATCCTTCCGTGGCGCCCTGTGGCTGCCTCCATCACCGCAGCCGGACCGTCTTCGGCAGTGAGGTCGACTCGCACTTCGGTGACCTGACCCCCGGCCTGATCTATCGGCGACGACCGGGTGTGGGCCACCACCGAGGCCCCGGCCGCCGCCATTCGCCGCACGATCCCCGCGCCGATCCCTCCGCCCGCGCCGGTGACCACCACCACCTTGCCGGTGAGGTCAATTAGCTCAGCAGGCGACGAGGTCACGACCGCACCAACCCGGCAATCTCCCCCGCAGCCGACGGGTACTGGCTGGCCAACTCGTCGCCGTCGCCCAGTTCGAATCCATCGTGATGGTAAGGCGGGGCCATGGTGGTCCCCACCAACGACCACTCGCCCCGGGTGGCTGCTCCCATCCAGGTCTGGGCTGGCACCACAACACAGGGCCGCTCCCCCGCCGCCAAGTCATCGCCTAGTACCGGCTGCTCCACCGACCCATCGGGACCCAACAGCAGCATCTCCACCGCCGCCCCCGCATAGTGATGCCACAGCTCCGGCCCATCCAGCCTGTGCAGGGCCGAGAAGTCCCCCGGCTGAATCAAAAAGTAGATGGCCGTGCTCTGCTCGTCTCGCCAAACCTCCCTCCACATCCCCCCTTCCTCGGGCAGCGGCGCCAGCCCCAGCATCGCCACCACTTTTTCTCCTGTCATCCCCCCACCCGACATCGCTAAGGCTCCAGGACGACTTTGATGGCGCCGGAGGCGCGGTCGGCGGCGGCGGCGAAGGCTTCGGCGGGGGCGTCGAGGGGGAAGCGGTGGGTGATGACGGCGTCGGGGAGCTCGGGGAGTTGGGCCAGGGCGGCGGCGGCCACGTCCATGTCTCGGGTGGGGCCGGAGCGGCCGTACATGGAGGAGGGCACCACGGTGATCTCTTTCATGCTCAGCTCGATGCCGGGCATCTCGACCGGGTCCCAGTACGACCCCAGGATGACGATCTTGCCGCCGGGGCGGCACTTCTTGGCCGCATCGGCCAGGGCCGAGGCGGTACCAGCCGCCTCCACCACGATGTCGTAGGGCTCGTCGGTAAGGGGGGCCGCTCCCAGGCGCTCAGCCGCCTCCTTTTGGGCGTCGTGACGGGCGGAGACGGCCACCTCGCACCCGGCCAGCCGGGCCACGCCCAGCGCCGTTTGGCCGATCGGGCCGCCACCGATGACGGCCACCCGCATGTCGCCCCGCAACCCGGCCAAGCGGAAGCCGTGCACCGCAATGCCCAATGGCTCCACTAGGCAGGCATCCCGGGCGTCCACTCCGGCAGGCAACCGCACGATGGCCTCGGGCCACATGAGCACCTCGTCGGCCATTCCCCCGTCGCGGGAGATGCCGGCGATGTCGGTCAGGGTGACCGGGCAGCGGTTGTAGTCGCCGGCCAGGCAAATTTCGCAGGTGCCGCAGCCGTGGATGGGCTCGATGGCCACCGGGCTGCCGTCCTCCAGCCAGCCAGCGAATTCGTGGCCGATGGTGAAGGTATTGAGCATTCCCAACTCCAGCATGTGCAGGTCGGAACCGCACACCCCCGCCGAGGCCATCTTGATCCTCACCCCCTCGCCCTCAGGAGGGGCCACCTCCACGGTGGTGGGACGGCCGTCGACGCATCGCACTGCTCTCATGGCTTCATCCTTTCACCGAGGGCACACTCACAGGCCCTTGGGGCGAGTGCCGATAACGCCGTCAGCCTCTAGCGCGGCGATCTCGTCAGCCGATAAGCCCAACTCGCCCAGGATCTCGTGGTTGTGCTGGCCCAGGGTGGGCGACGGAGAGGTGATCCAGCGGTCCACCGAGGCGAACCGGTAGGGCATCCCCGGCATGGGGTGGGTACCCACCGACGGGTGCTCGACCATCTCGAACAGGCCCCGGTGGGCGTGCTGGGGATTCTCGTGCTGGAGGCGGGGATCCCACGCGGGGGCGGCAGGCACGCCCGCTTCCACTAGCCGAGCCACCGCCTCGTCGAGTTCCTGATCGGCGGCCCAGGTGTACAGCCCCTCGTCGATGGCGTCGTGGCCCTCCCGACGCCCGGCGTCGGTGGCGTACTCCGGGCGGTTGGCCCAATCCGGAGATCCCAGCACCTCCACCAAGGCCTGCCACTGCTCATCGGTGGCCACGGCCAGCGCCAGCCATTGCTCGTGGCCCTGGCAAGGGTAGAGGCCCTGGGGGGCGGCGTAAGGACCCCGGTTGCCGGCCCGCTCCATCACGTTGCCGTAGGCGGTGTACTCCACAATCTGCTCGGCCGAGCAATTGAGCGCGGCCTCCACCATGGTGGACTCCACAAATACTCCCTGGCCGGTTTGCTCCCGCACGGCTAAGCCCAAGATGGCGGCAAATGCGCCGTGCATTCCGGCGATGGGATCGCACGGCCCGCGCATGATGCGGGGCTGGTCGTAGAGGTGGCCGGTGACCCAGGCCATGCCGGTGAGCTGTTCCATGGTCTGGGCGAACCCCACCCGATCGCGCCATGGCCCGCTCAGCCCGAACGCGGGCATCCGGGTGAACACCGCCCGGGGATTGCGGGCCGAGACGGCCTCCCAGCTCAAGCCCCACTTCTCCACCACCCGGGGGGAGAAGTTCTCGATCACCACATCGGCACTCTCGATGAGCCGCCACAAAAGGTCCATCCCCGCCTCGGTGTCCAAGTCGAGCGTGAGGTCCCGCTTGTTGGGGTTGATGGCCACGAACATCGAGCTCCACTCCCACCATTCCTCGGTACCGAACATGAACCCGGTCATGCGCATGCCGTCGGGGTGGCCGGTGGACTCGATGTGGATCACATCGGCGCCCAGCATGGCCAGCGTGCCGGTGGCCGACGGGCCCGCCCACCAGCTGGTGAGGTCCACCACCTTGACCCCGGCCAGCGGCAGATCGTGGGCATCGTCCGCAGCCGACGGCACCGGCCGAGGGCGGACTTCGACTGTTCCGGTGTGCTCGCCTAGTCCGGGAGCAGGCGAAGCCGGGCGGCGTTCACCGCCGTCGTCCATCAGATAGGGCGGTCGGGGCTGGAGGAACCCGCTGGGATTGTGCACGAATGCCCCTCGGGCCACGAACTGCTCGTTGTCGAGCACGCTGCGCCCGTCGTTCACCTCGGCCACCGGCACCCGCAGATCGGAGGCCGCCTTGATGATCTCGGCCACCGTGTGGCGGGAGGTCCAGGGGTGGACCATGGCATTCCACTCGTCGAGGCGACCGGCCCGCTCCCCGATCTGGCTCCACTCGGTGTCGATCAGGTCGGGGCGCTCGATCATCAGCACGAAGCCCTGGTATTGCAGGGCGGTGTTGGTGTTGAACCCAACCCAGCCGTCGAGGGCGGGCTCGATGGAGGGCGCCTCCACCGACCTGGCCACCCGGTCGAATTCATGGCCGCCGCCCCGCATGGAGTGGGCCAAGTCGGTGAACGTGGTGGCGGCGATGCCCATCACATCGGCTACCGCCAGGTCGATGTGCTCGCCGCGCCCGGTTCGCCGGGCCCGCAATAGCGCGGAGAGCAGCGCTGGCCCGGCGTAGGCCCCCGCCGTCCATTCGGCGATGCCCCCTCCAGCGTGGATCGGAGGCTGGTCGGGCCGCCCCCGACAGGCGATGGCCCCGCATTGGGCCTGCACGGTGTACTCGGTGGACGGATGGGAAGCCAGCGGACCGTCCTGCCCGTAGGGCGTCACCGACAGCACCACCAGGTGGGGATGCTGGTCGGCCCAGCCCCGGCCCAGGCCCGACCCGGCGGGGAACGACTCCACCACCGCGTCGGCGGTGGCTACGAGCTCTTCAATCTCGGGGTCGCCGGGCTCACCGACAACGCCCCGCTTCGAGGTGTTCAGCAGCTGGAACAGCGCGCTGTCGCCCTCGAATTCAGCCCGGGTCGCCGACCAGCGGCGCACCGGGTCGCCGTCGGTGTCCTCCACCTTGATGACGTCGGCCCCGGCGTCGGCCAACAGCTTGGTGACATAGGGGCCGGGTACCCCGGTCGAGAAGTCCACCACCTGGATGCCGGCCAGTATCGAGGCCTGCACGTGGGCGCCGTTGCCCCCGCTCTGCCCGCTGGACGCCTCCGTCATCGCTGCCCGCCTATTTCACGGTCGGTTTGCACCCCGGTATCTTGTCGCATCAGAAGTTCCCATACACTGGCCGACACTCGCCAAACGATTGCAGCAAAGGACAGCCATCGTGAAGCTCACCGAAGTCAACCTGCTCGACCCCGACCGATTCGTGCGCCAAGAGCACCATGAGATGTTCAAGGTGCTGAGGGACCAAGCCCCCGTCTTCTTGCACCAGGATCCCAATGGGCCAGCGTTCTGGAACATCGTCAAACACAACGATCTGGTGGACGTGAACCGCGACACCGAGCTCTTCTCCTCTGAGATCGGCGGCACCTCCATCCCCGATCCCGGCACCCGCGAGAACAGCGGGCCCGACTCCCGCGGGGTGATGATGCTCACCACCGATCCCCCCAAGCACACCCGCTACCGGCGGCTAGTGAACAAGGGCTTCACCCCCCGCATGATCAGCCTGATCGAGCAGTACCTGCGGCACCGGGCCATCCTCATTGTCGACAACGTGATCGAAAAGGGCGAGGCCGACTTCGTGGTGGACCTGGCCTCTGAACTCCCGCTCCAGGCCATCGCCGAGATCATGGGCGTGCCCCAGGAAGACCGCATGATGCTGTTCGACTGGTCCAACCGCTTGATCGGCGTTGACGACCCCGAGTATGCCGGCGGCGCCGAAGACGGCGTGGCGGCTGGTGCCGAGCTTTACGCCTACACCAACCAGCTGGCCAAGGACCGGGCGGAAAACCCCCGCGACGACATCGTCACCAAGCTCATCAACGCCGAGATCGACGGCGACCGGCTGACCGAGCTGGAGTTCGACATGTTCATGCTGCTGCTCACCGTGGCCGGCAACGAAACCACCCGCAACGCCACCGCCCAGGGGATGCTGGCGCTGATGGACCATCCCGAGCAGTTCGAGATCATGAAGGATTCCCCCGATGGGGTGACCGACACCCACATCGACGAGCTCTTGCGGTGGTCCACCCCGGTGTTGCACTTCCGCCGCACCGCCACCGAGGACACCGAGATCAGGGACCAGCACATCGACGAGGGCGACAAGATCGTCATCTGGCACATTTCGGCCAATCGGGACGAAGAGGTGTTCGAAGATCCGTTCACCTTCGACGTGAACCGCACCCCCAACGAGCAGATCGCCTTCGGTGGCGGCGGGGCCCACTATTGCCTGGGCGCCAACCTGGCCAAGATGGAGCTGCGCCTCATCTTCCAGGAGATCATCGAGCGCATGCCCGACATCCACCGAGTGGGCGAGCCCGAATGGCTGCGCTCCAACTTCATCGGCGGCGTCAAGCACCTGCCCGTCGCCTGGACCCCCGGCGCCAAGGTCAACCCCGGCCCCGCCCCCGACCAAAACCTCTCAACCCTGGTCTAACACCTGGCCCGGCACGGTGGCGTGGAGCTCGATTCGGCCTCGCGTCGGGTCGAGCGAGAGTGAATCTATAATGCGGCAGGGGGTGCAATGGCCGACTTGACATCGAATCGGGTTGTGCTGGGCTATGAGACGACGGGATTCGGCGGCGACGGCCACTTAGTGGAGGTTGCCTGCGTCTCTGTGTCGCCTGAAGGCCAGGTCCTCGAGGAGTGGGACACGCTCGTGAATCCCGAGAGCGACCCCGGCCCTGAGAGCCTGCACGGGATCACGCCGTCTTTGCTGGAGGGCGCCCCTGCTTTCGGTGCGGTATCCGGCGATGTCGCCGCTCGCTTGGACGGAGCGGTCCCGGTGGCCCACAACCTGTCGGTCTGCATGGGGGTGCTCGTCCGGGAGTTCGACCGGTTGGGGGCCTATGTGGACTCAGGGTCCGGGGTTTGTACGTTCGAGCTGTGCGGAACCTCCCTTACGGCCGCCGCGCAAACGCACGACATCGCCGTCGGCGGCGATCGCGGCGCGCTGCAACACGCCCGCATCGCCGCTGAGCTGTACCGGCGGCTGGTCGAGGACGCCGGGCCGGTTGAGCCCGCCTATGTCGCCTTGAGCATCGGCATTGGCCCGCCGGGGGCCCCGACCAAGCGCAGGGGTACCGACACGGTCCGCTCGGGCGGGCTGTGGACCATCGGCGACCAGGTGAGTTGGCCCCGCGAACACCAAGACGAATCAGCGGTTTATTTGGACTGTCTGGACCGCATGCTCGACAACTTGGAGATCGGCAGCGCCGAGCAGCGGTTCTTGGACGAGGCCGCCCGCGACCTCGGAATCTCCCTGGCTGAACGCCAGCGCCTCCACGCCGCCTACACCCAGTCAGTCAAAGACATGATCGTGGCCGACCGAGTGGTGACCCAAGCCCAGCGTGACCGTCTCGAAGCCGTCGCCCAAGCTCTCGGCTGCGAAATTGACCTGCCCGACATCACCGACCCGACACCGCCCAATTGACCAAGATGCCGTTCGGGATCGGTTAGTTCGGGCGGTGAACGTATCGGCGGTGTTGGACTCGGTGGATCACCACTAGGCCATACACCCCAATCCGTGTTTTCCCTACACACAGTGATGTGGGAATAAACCTCCAACATCTGAACCATCGGGCTATACCATCCTCCTGCCCGAAGGAGAGCCTGTATGTCCGTCAAGCCCGACCCCCTCACCGTCCCCTTTGGGACCGTTTTCTGCGACTGGATGACGACGGCCCGATCCGACGGCGGCCCCTTTGACTACCGCGGCTCGCCCGAGCCGTTCGGCGACTTGAGCTTCAGCCCGGCCGCGCACGTGCTGCACTACGGAAGCTCAGTTTTCGAGGGATTGAAGGCCCATCGCCAGATCGACGGGTCGGTGGCCATCTTCCGGTTGGACACCCATGTCTCTCGGATGGTGACCAGCGCTTCCCGTCTACGGCTGCCTGAGATTGATCCCGGCCTCTTGCACCAGATGATCATCGATGCCGTTGCAGCCAACGCAGATGAAGTCCCCGATCCGCCCGGGTCGCTCTACCTGCGTCCGACCCTGGTGGGTACCGGGGCCGACATCGGCGCCGCGGCCCATCCCGCTCCCTCTGCACTGCTGTTCGTGGTCAATTCCCCAGTGGGCGACTACTTCAAGGGGGGCATTCGACCCCTCACGCTGCAAGTGGAGTCTTCTGCCCCGCGCACCGTGCCCCAGTTCGGCATGGTGAAATGCAGTGCCAACTATGCCATGGCCCTGGGCCCCACTCTGGACGCCATGGCCGCCAACGAGGCAATCGACCAGGTGCTGTTCGCCACCGACGGCGACATCACCGAGACCGGGGCCTCGAACTTCTTCCTGGCCGACGGCGAGCGCATTGTCACCCGGCACCTCGACGATTCGTTCCTTCACGGCGTGACCCGGGACTCGGTGATCCAACTGGCACGCCACCTCGGCTACGAGGTGGAGGAACGGGCTATCGACCCCGAGGAACTTGTCGACTGGTCGGAGCGAGGCGAGGCGTTCCTGTCGGGCACCGCAGCTGGAGTGGCACCCGTCGGCACCATCCTCTACTCGGGCAAGACGCTCACCATCGGCGACGGCCAACCAGGTCCCAACACACTGCGCCTGCGCCAAGCCCTCACCGACGCCCAAACCGGCGCCGCCCCCGACACCTTCGGCTGGCGCACATCAGTGCGAAGCCACTAGTCGACTGCGGCTGAGGCGAAAACCGTGCTCGGTTGGCAACTACAGTCAGGACCACATCACTCTATTGAAAGATGGTCGAACAGAGGTTGCATCTATGACCGCCGTGCCAACCGAATCGGAAGCCGCAAGCGGCACCTTCACTAAGCCGCCCCCAGCGACTGAGGCAGATCCCCACAACCCGCTACACAATGCCTTTTGGCGACGGGA
>JAPPAP010000026.1 GCA_026705465.1 bacterium
ATAGCCAGTGCTCCAGTTCGCCCGAGCCATCGTCACACTCACACCCTCACCAGGCAGATCAGCAGCCGGGGCTTCCTCCGCAGGAGCCTCTGGGGCTTCCTCCGCAGGAGCCTCCTCCGCCGGCGCAGCCGCCGGTTCGTCATCGTCGTCATTGCCGCAAGCCGCGACAATCAAGGCAAGTACTGCAAACAGCGCGAGCCAAACCTTCCAATGCTTCTTAACAAGCATGTTCCCCTCCATATATTTATTCTCCCGCCAACGGAGAAATGCCCGAAGTTGGCATTCGGAACGCTAGTCCAATGGCTCCCAGGGCACAAGAGCCGCCCTGGTTTACTCGATTACGGCAGTTGTTCTCTCCGGCACCACTTCCGGCTCATCGACAGAGACATACACCTGGGATCGGCCGAATTTCGTTAGCACACCGGCCGTGCTCGCCATGAGGAGGAATCCCGCGACCAAACAAATGAACGCTCCCGCGCCGCTAGCGAACTTGAGATCGGCCACCCTGAGCAGCGAAGCGATCCACGCCGACGCCACAACCATCAGGCTGACCCCGACGCCGGCAACCACCGCGTTCCAGCGCCGTCTCCTTCGCTCATTGCTACCGAAGACCCCGGCAGCAGGTAGCACACAGGCGACACCGACGATGCCAAAGGCGATAGCAAGATAGCCGTACTTGCTGCCACCATCTGCAAAGCCGTCGATGACGATCTTCTCGGTCCGTTGAGCCTGGCTGTACAGCGCGATGATCTCTTGAGCTACACGAGCTTCGACTGCTGGATCGTCGGTGTTCTCTGCTTGCTGCTCCAGCGCCGAGACTTGTGCCAGAAGCTCTGGTGAGACAACAGACTCGACGCGCTGGTCGAAGGACCATCCCGAGAACCCAGCTATGACAATCAGCGCCGCAACAAGGGCAACCACACTGATTTGGCGGTACGAAACACCGGCTCTCAGTGGGGTGCGGGCTGCATAGGGTGCCTCCCGAAGCCAGGCTAGTGCGCCCAGGGTCGCTACCACCCCGCCCACAACGGCGACCCATGGACCGACTCCCATGTCATGTGTGACGTTGGCCGATGCTGCTGGCGCTGAGATATAGGCGATCGCCGCAGCCAGAGACCCAATGGCAAGCACTACGACACCATTTGACCCAAACAGGCGAATATCTCCACCTGGTCGTCTCAGATTGGTCACAACCGCAGCAAGGATCAACAAGGCGAAGCCGAGCACCATGATGCCGTAGAAGGACCCACCGGTTGCATCCAAACCACGGAAGCTACGGCCCGCCAGAGGATTGGAAAGCAGCGCGATCTCATCCCCAATATCGGCAATGACCGCGAGTGTCTCTTCGTCAGTCACCCCCTCAGCCCCCGCCGCGACGATCACGGCATTTATCTGGGCATCGAGCACGGCAATCTCTTGGGCATGCTCAACAGGAGGGTCGACGCTCGCTTCTTGAAGTTCGGGTGGGCCAGCTGTCCCCCCGGGATCAACCTCGACGTACTCGTATCGCCCGGTGTCAACCAACCGGGCATAACCGGAAATCCTTCCCGAATCACTCCCCCACGGCAAGAACACGGCAACAACGGCAACGAGGGCGCCGGCGGCAACGATTGTCAAAAAGCGGCGCTCGGCGGCCGACAGTGGAGCCGGGTGGCTTCTCGTCTTGGCCACGACTCCGATCGACGATGCCTGAGGGAGCAGTGCTTCGGGATCGCGACGATGGGCCCAAGCCCGGCGAATGCGTGTAAAGAGGTTCTGGCCATCACTCTCCTCAGTCTGAGAGATGCGGTCGAGCACCACTGCAACCATGAACAGAGCCAGACCGCTCGAAGCGGCTAGAGCAACGTCTAGCGCCTGCACCGCCCGAAAAACCTGCAAACCCAATCCGCCCGCACCCATGATGGCTGCGATGCCCAGCATGGAGATAGACAACAGCAACGTCTGGTTGAGCCCGGTCATGATTGCAGGACGCGCCAGTGGAAGCTGGACATCTAGCAGCACGCGCCATTCCGGTGCCCCGTAGGCCCGACTGGCCTCCACGACATCCGCGGGCACCTGTCTGACTCCAAGGTTGGTGAGACGAATGAGCGGCGGGAGGGCAAACACCATGGTGACCATCGTGGCCGGTTCGGTACCGATACCGAAGAAGAAGATGACCGGCAGCATGTACACAAACGCATGGACAACCTGCATGGCGTCGAGCACAGGACGCACGGCATTCCACACTCCATCGAATCGGCCACAAAGGACACCGAGGGGAATGCCAATAAGGGCGCAGAGTGCGACGGCGACAATGATCATGCCCACTGTCAACGCGGTGTCATCCCAATACTCAATGCCGAGCAGCCCGCAGCCAGCTAGCGCTAGCGCGACAAACCCGCCAACCTTCACGTTGCGGGCCAGCGTGCCGATCACGAAAAAGATGAGGCAAACCGCGATCCACGGCATGTCGGTGATCTCCCACCAAGGATGGTGATCTGGGCTATCGACAAAGTTGCGGAACAGGAAGGTGAAGGGCCACTCGATGATGTCGAGTAGCCAGCCCAGGTTGAGGTCGATCCAGTTGACCATTTGCTTGACCCATTCGCCGAACGGGATCGTCCACTGGTCGAGAACTTCGTTGTCGGCGATGCCGGGGGACTCGGACTGGGCCAGCAAGTTCGGGAGGCTCACAGGAACACCTCCCTTTCGAATCCTTCGATGAGGTTTTCGACCCGGCCCATCTCCTCCATGATGTGACGGGGATCAAGATTCCCGACCAGTACCCCTGATTCGTCGCACACCGCAATGGAAAGGCCGCGGCCAGCGGCGGCGTATACCTCGTTGAGCCGGGCGTCGGGGCCGCAGCGTTCAAAGTCGGTACGCAGCGCACGAGCCAGATCGGTGGTGCCCATGCTGGCGGCCCGGGCCGCGTCTTCGACGGTCAGCAGATGGGTGGGCGCACCCGCGGCATCTAGCACGAACGCGCCAATGCGGTCGCCCATGGCACCAAGGGCCTCCGCAATGGTGGCGCTGGCGGCAACAGGCGCAGGCTTTTGCATCACCTCGTGTACCTGGATGACGCGGCCCTGGTCGACGTCCTGCACGAACTCAGCCACATACCCGGTGGCCGGCTCAGTGAGGATTTCCTCGGGCGTGCCGATCTGCACGACGGCGCCGTCCTTCATAATGCACACCCGGTCACCGATGCGCAGTGCTTCATTGAGGTCGTGGGTGATGAACAGGATGGTCTTGTGAAGCTCGCTCTGGATTTCCAGCAGCTCGTCCTGCATCTGGCGGCGGATCAACGGGTCGAGAGCGCTGAAGGCTTCGTCCATCAGCAGTATTTCGGGATCCGATGCCAGCGCTCGGGCCAGGCCGACCCGCTGCTGCATCCCGCCGGAGAGCTCGGCCGGCCTGTTCTGCGAATAGGCATCGAGGCCGACCAACGCCAAAGCCCGCATGGCCGATTCATTGCGGACGGCCTTGTCCACGCCCTGGACTTTGAGGCCGTAGCTCACGTTGTCGATGACGTTGCGGTGTGGGAACAGTGCGAAGTGTTGGAACACCATCCCCATCTGGCTTCTGCGAAACGCCTGAAGCTCTGAACCTTCGAGAGACTGGACGTCGACGCCCTCGACCATGACGGTGCCCGCAGTGATGTCGTGGAGCTTGTTGACGGTGCGAATGGCGGTGGACTTGCCCGATCCGGACAAGCCCATTACGACGAAAATCTCTCCTCTGGGCACCGAGAAAGACACATCGTGCAGGCCCACCACGTGACCGGTCTCGGCCTGAACTTCATCTTTGCCCATCCCTGAGCTGGCCAGTTCAAAAGCTCGGCCGCCGGGCTGAGGACCGAAAATCTTGTAGACGCCGTCCAGGACGATGATGTCATCGCCCACCTGTGCCATAGGACTCCTCCCGCCAGCCAACGCTCCGTAACCGTAGTACGTCCCGGCTGGCAGTGCCGTCGGCCTCGGACTCCCCTATCGAATCAGCGGCGGCGGCGCAGGCGGCGGGCGTGGGCTTCGAGTTGCTTGCGCTGCTTGCGGGTCAGGCTTTCCAGACCTTGGCTGGCTACCTGGTCAAGCAGAGCATCCATCTCGGGGGTGACCGACTCGTCACGGGTCGGAACCGCCCGCAAATGGTCTCGACTCCGGGACCGTCGACGAGACCTTGAATGCCGAGGTTCGGTTGCAGTCTGGCTTGAGCCCGATGCAAGCGACAGCTTGGGGATCCAGGTCAGATTGGTGGCGTAGCCGAACGCCCTGATGCCGAGCAGAGCCACGGCCACCGTGCAGGCCAGAACGATCAAGGCGAACCAGTTGCGATTGCCGAGGGCTTGGATGGCGTCGAGCCCCACAATGACGACGGCGATCACCCAACCGGGAATACCGGGCCAAAACCGGGCCTGGGCGTACTGAGCGGCAAACGCCACCAACACCCCAACTTCCACCATCCGCAGGCCAGCTACATAGCCGTTGACGCCGGCCACCGCCTCCACCGCAGTCACGATCACGGCGGGAACAAGCGTGAGGGCGACGAGAAAGAACGCGAATCGCCAACGTCCCAGCAGGGACTCAATCTGGGAACCCAGCATGTAAAAGATGGCAAACAAGATGATGGTCCAGAAGTGGGGCTCGTTGGGGATAGGCCAAGTGACCAGCCGCCAGATGTCTCCTTCCACCACACTTCCGAGCTGGTAGTTCTCCGAAATCAACACCAACTCGCGGAAGATGGGCCCAAAGCGGCCCTCAATGCCCCAGATGATCATGGAGACCACGCCGAGACCGACCACAAAGGCGGTGGTGGAGACCGGAAACGTTCCGATGCGGAACCAGGGGTCGTCGCTGTAGCCAAAGCGCCGGGACGAATACATGGCTATTGGTGGCGCATGGCGTGGGCCATCTCGGCGTCGAAGTCGAAGGGGGGCA
>JAPPAP010000038.1 GCA_026705465.1 bacterium
TTCTCCGGCACCTCGCGCTCGTGGGTCTCCGAACCGAACGACGGCGCACGGTTGGGCGTCTCGGTCGTCCCCTCGCCCGGATCCGACCACTGGCCCGCGCCCTCCGAACTCACCGCGCGCACTTGGACCTGGTATGTGGTTCCCCCCTCCAGCCCGGCGATCATGCGAGACAGCACCGCGCCGAGCGCTTTCGGAACGGTCCACGCGCTGTCCACTTTCGCCCGGTATCGGATCTCGTAGCCGGTGATCGCCGGACCCTCGTTCGCGGGCGCGCTCCACGACACCGCCACCCGTTCGGTGCCGCCCGTCACCGTCGGCGCGTCCGGCTTGCCGGGCGCGGGTACGTCCGTCACGCGGATCGTCACCGCCGCCGTGTCCGCAAGCGTCCCGTCGGTTGCCCGGACGCTCACCGTGTAGACCGTTTTGCCGCCCTCGTAGTCGAGCACCGCGCCGCTGGCCACCGTGATTTGGCCGGTCGTCCCGTCGATCTCGAAAGGCGAGTCGTCTTCGACGGAAATGAGGCTGTACGTCAGATCGTCTCCATCTTCGTCGTCGGCGGTCACGGGATCGCCGACGGCGGTACCGGCAGCGGAGTTCTCCGGTACCTCGCGCTCGTTGGTCTCCGCGCCGAACGACGGCGCACGGTTGGCCGCCTCGGTTGTCCCTTCGCCCGACTCGGACCACTCGCCCGCGCCCTCCGAACTCGACGCGCGCACCCGCACTTCATAAGTCGTGCCCGCATCCAGGCCGGGAATCGTGTCGGCCAGCACCGCTCCGAGCGCCGACACGTCCGTCCAATCGCCGTCCCCCTTCTCCCGATACCGCAGATCGTAACCGGTGATCGCCGGCCCTTCGTTCTCCGGTGCGATCCACGAGACCGCCACCTGTTCGGTTCCGCCCGTCACCGTCGGCGCGTTCGGCTTGCCCGGCGCGGGAACATCCGTCACCCGGATCGTGACGTGCGCCACGTCCACAAGCTCCTCCGCGGCTACGCCTCCGCCCACCATGTAGCTCGCCACGACCGTCGCCGCGTACTCCCTCTTGCCGCCCTCGTAGTCCAGCGACGCGCCCTCGGCCACGCTCAACTGGCCGCTCGACCCGTCGATCACGAACTCGGGCGGACCGTCGCCCCCAAAGTTGTAACGCAACGCCACCGCCGCATCGGACGCCGCCGTCACCGGCGCGCCCACCGCCGTGCCCGCCGCCGAGTTCTCCGGCACCGACCGCGTCACCGACGCCGGGTCGAAGCGCGGCGACGTACCCGTCCGGCCCGGCTCCGACCACGCGCCCGCGCCCTCCGCGCTCACCGCCCGCAACCGCACCCTGTAGAGCGTGCCCGCCGGAAGGCCCGTCAACACGTGCCTCCGCACGTCGCCCAGCGACACCTCGGTCCAGCCGCCTCCGGCCGAGCCCCTCCGGTAGCCGAGATCGTAGCCGGTGATCGCGGGACCCGCGTTGGGCGGAGCACTCCATGTCGCCGTCACCTTGCCCGCCGCGCCCCTCAGCCCCGGCGTCGCGGCCCGGCCCGGTGGCGGAACGTCCGTCACCTCGATCGTTACCCTCGCCGTGTCCGCGAGCGCCCCGTCGCTCGCCACGACCGACACCGAATGCGTTTCGGTGCTCTCGTAGTCCAGCATCGCGCCCTCGGCCACCGTCAACTGCCCCGTGCGCGGGCCGACCGCGAACAACGCGGCGTCCCCGCCGGACGCCAGGGCGTAGCTCAGCGTGTCCCCGTCCACGTCGGAAGCCGTCACCGGCGCGCCCACAGCCGTCCCCGCGGGAGAATGCTCCGGGACCGAACGCTCGAACGCCGCGCTCGCGAAGGCCGGCGCGCGGTTCGCGGCCGCCGCCGTCGCCCCCTCGCCCGACTCGGACCACGCGCCCGCGCCCTCCGGGCTCACCGCCCGGACCTGCACCAGATAGTCCGTGCCCGCCGTCAGGCCCGTCACCGTGTGGGTCAGCACGTCGCCCAGCGACACCTCGGTCCAGCCCGAGGCGGAGGTGCTCCGGTGGCGAACGTCGTAGCCGGTGATCGCGGGACCCGTGTTCGACGGAGCCTTCCACGTCGCGGTCAACTCGCCGTCGCCGCCCGTCACGGTCGGCTTCGCGGGCCTGCCCGGCGGCGGAACGTCCGTCACCTTGATCGTCACCGCCGCCGTGTCCGCCAGCGTCCCGTCGCTCGCCACCACCGACACCGAATGCGTCGCGGCGCTCTCGTGGTCCAGCACCGTGCCCGCCGCCACCGTGATCCGGCCCGTGGACGCGCCGATCCCGAACAAACCCGCGTCGCCCCCGGACGCCAGCGCGTAGCTCAGCGTGTCCCCGTCCGGGTCCGCCGCCGTCACCGGATCGCCCACCGCCGCGCCGCCGGGCGAGTTCTCCGCCACCGAACGCTCGAACGCCGCGCTCGCGAAGACCGGGGCGCGGTTGCCCGGAACCGGGTCCGTCACCGTCACCCGGAAGCTCTGAGACGCGGTCTTGCCGCCGGGGTCGGTCGCCGTCACGGTCACGTCGGCGCGCCCCTTCGCCACGCCCTTGACCGACACCGTCGAGCCGCTCACCGAAACCGTCGCCACGGCCGTGGCCGAAGACTTCACAGTGTACGTCAGCGCGTCGCCGTCCGGATCGCTGAAGTGCGAGGACACCCGCACCGGCACCGTCTTGCCCCTTTCCACCGAACGCGCCGGAATCGCGCTCTCGACCTTCGGGGGCCGGTTTCCAGAAGGCGGCGAGTCAGTCACCTCGACTGTCACGTTGTCGGTTGCTGTGTCCCCGCAGTCGCCCGTCACCGTCAGCCGGAACGTCAGCGTTGTCTTGCTGCTCACCTGTGGCGCGGTGAAGCTCGGCTTCTTCCCGTTCGCGCCCGTCAGCGTCACCGTGGGGCCGGCGGTCTGGGACCAGCTGTAGCTCGCCCCCGAACTCCCGCTGCCGCCCAGCGTCACACCCGTGCCCTCCCGCACGCTCTGGTCGCTGCCCGCGTCCGCTTGCGGCACCGGGCACGGCTCGATGGTGACCTTCACGTCATCGGTGTCCGTCGCGTCGTCGTTGTCCGTGACCTTCAGCGTGAACGTGTAGGCAGTCGACGTTGTCACGCCAGGCGCGGTGAAGCTCGCCTTCGACTTGTTCGCCCCGGTCATGGTCAGCGGTCCCGTCCACTCCCACTCCTCGATCGTCCCGTCCGGGTCGCTGCTGCCGCTGCCGTCAAGCGTCACCCCGGAGCCCTCGTACACCCACTGATCCTTGCCGGCGTTGGCGACCGGAGGCCTATTGCGGTCGGGTGGTGGCACGACGACAACCGTCACCGATGCGCTGCCCTCGTTATTCGCTGGATCACGCGCCTTCGCAGTCAGTCTGTGCGTCGCCGCCGCCAAGCTCCCGGCCACCGTGATCCTGCCGCTCGCCGAGTTGATCTGGAACTTGCTCGAACCCGCCAGCGAATACGTGACCGACTCGCCCTCCGGGTCCGTCGCGCTCACCGTGATCACATGGTCGCCCTTCGACGCGCTGGTATACAGCGTGTCCGCATAGCTCGAAGGGTCGAACACCGGCGGCTCGTCGGGCGGGGCGGCGACCGTCACCGTGCCGCTTGCTTTGTCGCTTCCCCCATGGCCGTCACTCGCCCCCGCTTCGACCGTCGTCTTGCCGCTTCCCACCCCCTCGATGGTCAGAGTGCTCGTACTCAGGCTCACCTTCGCCACGTTCACGTCGCCAGAACTCGCGTCGGTGTAGGTCAGTTGATCCTTGTCCGGATCGCTGCACAGGTCGTTCAAATCGACCTCCGTACTGCCTCCCACTTCCAGCTTCGGATCGGTAATCGCCCGGCAAATCGGTGGGCGGTTTTTCACCATAACCGAGCCGCTGGACGAAGCGCTTCCACCATGCCCGTCGCGCGCCAACGCCTTGACCGTCGCGAGGCCGTGCAGCACCCCGGTGACCGTCAAGACGCTGCCATTCAAACTCACCGTGGCCACACCTTGGTCGCTTGACTCTGCATCGGTGTACCTGAGCTCGTCATTCGTGTCCTGGTCACTGCACAGGCTGCCAAGGTCGATCTTGACGCTCTGCGCAGGATCAAGCCTCTGGGGCGGGATCGAGTGGCAAATGGGGTCGCGGTTCGGCACCGTGACGGGACCGCTCGCCTTGGCGCTCCCGCCACGCCCGTCGCTCGCCTTTGCGCTGACCGTTGCGCGACCTTGGACAACTCCCCTGATCGTCAGAATGCTTCCGTTCAGACTCACCGTTGCGACCGAGGGATCGCTCGTACTCTCCTCGTCGTAGGTCAGCTCGTCACCGGGATCCGTATCACTGCACAGGTCGGCGAGATCCACGGTTACGCTCTCGCCCACATGGAACTCCTGAGACGGGATCGACTTGCAGGTCGGTGGGCGGTTCTTCTTCACCGTCACCTCGAAGCTCTGAGTGGCCGAAAGGCTGTCCGGGTCCGTCGCCGT
>JAPPAP010000032.1 GCA_026705465.1 bacterium
GGGCCCGCTCGCACATCATGTCGAACGCCTTCTTGGCCGTGCCCACCGACCGCATAGCGTGGTGTACTCGGCCCCCGCCCAAGCGGGTCTGGGCGATCTTGAACCCGGCCCCCTCCTCGCCCATGAGGTTCTCGATTGGAACCCGGCACTCGTTGAATCGCAGGTAGCTGTGGCCACCGTGGCCCCGGCGCTCGCCGCCCACCCCGACGTTGCGCACCAACTCCAAGCCGGGGGCATCGTGGGGCACCAGCATCATGGACGACCCCCGATACACCGACACGTCGGGGTTGGTGATGAGCATCACGATCAAGAACTCGGCTCTGGGGTAGTTGGAGGCAAACCACTTCTCCCCGTTGATCACCCATTCGTCGCCGTCGCGATGGGCGGTGCAGGTGAAGTGGTTGGGATCGGACCCGCCCTGGGGCTCGGTCATGGAGTAACAGGTGGAGATCTCCCCGGCCAGCAGCGGCTTGAGGTATTTCTCCTTCTGCTCGTCGTTGGCGTAGTGGGCCAGAATCTCGGCGTTGCCCGAGTCAGGCGCCTGGCTGCCGAACGCGGAAGGGCCGAATGTGGACCGGCCCAGAATCTCGTTCATGAGCGCCAGCTGCACCTGGCCGAACCCCATGCCCCCCATCTCCGGCTTGAGGTGGCAGGCCCACAGGCCCCGGTCCTTCACCTTCTGCTGGATGCGGCGCAGATGCGACTGCACCTCCTCGTCAGACTTGTCGAACGGCGACCGCCCCCGGAAGTAGTGGTCCAGCGGCTCAATCTCGGTGTGCATCAGCTCGGTGAGCCAATCCAGGTGGTCTTGAAACTCAGGGTCAGTAGAAAAATCCCAGGCCATCCCCCGACCCTAGTGACGGTGCGCTTGGCCAGCGAATAGGGGCTAGCGAATGGGGGCGAGGTGGATGGGGAAGGCGTCGCGGATGCGGGCGTCGGCTTCGGGGGTGATGTGGTCGGGTTTGGGGCCGCTGAGCACTCCGGTCACATAGTCGTGGGCCACGTCGTCCATGAGTCGGGCGCCGGCGTCGACCCAGTCGTCGGGGCTTAGGCGGTCGCCGATTAAGGGGTAGACGTACTCGGTCTGCATGAGCGACAAGGTTTGAGGTTGGCCCAGAAAGTGGCCCTCGCCATGCACCACGTCGGCGATCACTTGGGCTGACAGCGTCTCCGGTGTGATCTCGATGCCCCGCACCGTGCGGTTGATGGAGCCCAGCATGTCGTTGTCGATCACCAGAGCTTCCAGCGAGCAGGCCATGATGCTGGCCAGCATCCCGGCCGTCTCGTTAATCATGTTGGCCCCGGCGTTGGCCGCCAGGGTGATGGCGTTGGCCTTCTCGTGGCCAGCTTGGTTGTCGGGCAGCTTGGAGTCGGCCATTCCGGCGGCCACGCCCGAAGGAAGGCCCAAGTAGTTCACCACCTGGGCGGCGGCGGCATTGATGATCGCCTCCTCCCCGCTGCCCCCGCTCATCGCCCCGGTTCGCAGATCAGACACAAACGGCCACATGCCCAGCACGCAGGGATGGCCCGGTAGCACGAGGTTCACCGCGGTCAGTCCGGCCAGGCACTCGGCTAGGGCCTGGACCAGCGAACCAGCCAGTGCGGCCGGCGAGGTGGCCCCGGCCTGCCCAGCCGACAAAAGGTTGATGGGCATGCCCCGACGGGCCTGTTCCATCAGGCACAGGGCCGAATCCTCGGCAAAGCGAAGCGGCGGCACCACGAAGGTGTTGTTGGCGATGCTGAAGGGCCGTCGGGCGAACTCCCCCTCAGCCCCCAGTGCCATGTCGAACAGGTCTATGCACTCGTGCACGTGGTCAGGGTGGAACATGGCCGTGCCCAGCGGCTTGGTGGTGCCGGCCACGATGGCGTAGGCGGTGTTGATGTCCAGCTCCCGAGCGGTCTCCATGTCCCGGGCCACCAGCGTGCGCACGAACACGTGGATGTTGTCGAGGGTGTCGACGATCCGGGCCACGTCATAAAGGTCGGCCAGGGTGCTGGGGCGGAAGCGCTTGGTGTCGTGATCGAGCATCATCACCGCGGCCCCGCTGGTGCAGAAGTGAACCCGGTTGCCGCCGATCTCCACCCCCCGATCGGGGTCAAAACCGTACAGGGTGAACTCCTTGCAGGCGCCCTCAACCGCCTGACGGACAAGGTCGGGGGGGAACCGGAGCCGCTCATCGTCGTCCATCCGGCCCCCGTTGGCGGTGACCACCTCGATGATCTCCGGGGTGGCCTGGCCCATGCCCAATTCGGACAACAGCCCGAGAGCGGCCTCGAACACGTCGTCGCACTGGCCGTCGGACAAGGGCCTGTAGGCACCTCCGGGCATTCCCGGCCACACCGCACGGGCGTCTTCGGCCGGCGGGGCCTCCCGCATGGCCACCCGGGCCGCCCGGCCTCCTGCACGTCGCGCCATATCAAGCCCTCGGTTTCTCGTTGTCAGGATCGTAGGCCGGGCCGTCGAGCACCATGGCCGGTCGTCGGTCGCTCATCAGCTGCACCTCGAATCGAGTACCCGGTGCTTTGTACTGGGGTTTCACATAGGCGAAGGCCAAGCCGCGCCCGGTGGTGTGGCCCCATGTGCCCGATGTGGTCAGGCCGATGAGCTCGTCGCCGTCATACACCGGCTCGTTGCCCCGGCAGTCGTTGTCGGTGGTGTCCACCTCGCAGTACACGAGGATCATCTCGATGTCATCACCCATGGCCAGCCGTTCCTCGGAGGCCTCCTTGCCCTGGAACTCGCCCGACCAGTCCACGAACCGGCCCAAGTCGGCCTCCACCGGGGTGATCTCGGTGGTGAGCTCGAAGCCCATTGCCTTGTAGGCCTTCTCGATGCGCATGGTGTTCATGGCGTAGGCGCCGTAGTGGACCATGCCGAGGGGCTCCCCCGACTCCACCAAGGCGTCGTACAGCTCGGCAGTGTGCTCCTGGGAGTGGTGCAGCTCCCAGCCCAGCTCGCCCACATACGACACCCGCAGGGCCAGACACGGCACCCCGGCGACTTCGATCTCCTGGCCGGTGAGCCAGCGGAACCCGGGCGCCTCCAGCTCCGCATCGGTGAGGGGGGCCAAGATTTTACGGGACAGGGGGCCCGAAACGGCCAAGATGCCCATTTCGTCGGTTCGGTCGGTGACGGTCACGTCCTCGCCGTCGGCAACATGGTGGGTCAACCAATCCCGATCGTGGAACTGCCCGACGATGGCGGAGTTCAGGTAGAACCGGTCGGGAGCCAGCCGGGTGATGGTCATCTCGGTCTCGATGCCGCCCAGGGTGGTCAGGAAGTGGGTGAGCCGCATCCCGCCGTCTTTGGCCGGCATCCGGTTGGCGGTCAGGCGATCGAGAAGCGCCTCGGCGTCGGCCCCGGTCACCTCGAATTTGGAGAAGGCGGTGAGATCGGCGATTCCGGCCCGCTCCCGGGTGGCCCGACACTCGGCGCCCACGATGTCGAAGGCGTTGGAGTGGCGGAAGGTGTGGGCCTCGGGCTCGCCGTAGTACTGGGGGCGCTCCCAGCCGAAGATCTCCATCCACTGGGCCTGCCGGGCGTCGAGCCGGTCGTAGATGGGGTCGGTCTTCTGTGGGCGGCCGGCAAAGCGCTGCTCGCCAGGGAGTCGGGTGGCGTACATCTCGTGGAATTCGTCGATGGCCTTCTCGATGGCGTAGCGGCCGGTCGGCCCGCAGTGGTCGCCGAATCGGCGAGGGTCCATCTCAGCCACGTTGATCTCGGTCTGGCCGTGCACCATCCACTGGGCCAGGTACTTGCCCGCGCCCGGACCTTGGGTAATGCCGATGGACGCCCCCGCGCACAGCCAGTAGTTGCGCAGCCCGGGGGCCGGCCCCATGAGGTAGCCGGAGTCGGGAGTGTGGGTGATCGGTCCGCTGACCACGGTTTTTATTCCTGCGTCAGCAAATGCGGGGATACGCTTGCCCGCTTCGATCAGCCAGGGCATGAGCTGGTCGAGGTCGGGTGGTGTCAGGTAGAAGTGCTTGTCCCAGTCGATGCCCTCCAGCCCGTAGGTTTGAGCGTTTTCCCGCTCGTAGGGGCCGACCAGCAGTGAGTCGATCTCCCGGCGGTAGTAGGCCGACGCCCGGGGGTCGCGGATCACCGGCGGGTCGAAGTCGCCCAGCTCCTTCATCTCTGCCATGGGCTCGGTGATGAGGTACTGGTGGATCACCGACACGATGGGCACATCCAGGCCCACCATGGCGCCGAGCTGGGGGGCGTAGCACCCGGCTGCGTTCACCACGTGCTCAGCAACGATGGTATGGGTCTCGCCTCCCACCTCGCAGACCAGCTCCCAGCGGTGGTCGGGGAGCTGCTTCATATCGGCGACCAGCGTGTTGCGATAGACCTCGCCGCCCAACTGCCGGGCCCCTTTGACCATGGCCTGGGTGACGCTAGAGGGGTCGGTCCAGCCGTCGTTGGGGGTCCAGCACCCCATCAGCACGTCGGACACGTCCATGAACGGCCAGTGGTCGAGGATCTCCTTGGGCTCGATCAGGTGGTTCTCCACCCCCACCAGATCGAGCATCCCGCTCACGTAGCGGAACCAGTCCACCTGATGGCGGTCGAGGGCCAGGCGAATGGCCCCGGTGCCGTGCCAACCGCTGGCCAGTCCAGTCTCGGCTTCGATGCTGTCGTAGAGCTCGGGGGCCACCTGGTGGCACTTGGCCATGTTCAGGCTGCCGATGAAGTGGGGGATGAGGCCCGCGGCGTGCCAGGTGGAGCCCGAGCACAGCTCTCCCTTCTCCACCAGCACGGTGTCGGTCCAACCCTCGTGGGCCAGGTAGTAGAAGAGGCCCGCACCCATGGCCCCACCGCCGATGATCACAACCTGGGCTTCATCGCGCACCGCTGGCCGCTCCTTGCCTTAGAGCCGAACCCGCTCTTTGCGGGGATCGTAAAACGAACGTATGGATGCGGTGGCGGCGATGGGCACCCCGGCCACCTCGATCTCGAAGCGCCCGGCTTCCACCCAGTCCTTGGTGACGCCGTCGGCGCATTCCACATAGCCCAGCGCCAGCGCCCGCTTCTCGGTGTAGCTCCACATCCCGCTGCTGGTGCGGCCCACCAACTGGCCATCGCAGTAGATGGGCTCATCGTGGTACAAGAGCCAGTCGGGATCCTCCAGCCGGAACTTGATGAGCCGCTTGGTGCGGGGCCCCTCCCGCTGGGCAGACAGCGCGTCGCGGCCCCGGAACCCGCCCGCCTTGTCCCAGGCCACTGCGAAACCCAACCCCGCCTCCAACGGAGTGTCCTCATCGGTGATGTCGTGGCCCCAATGGCAGTAGGCCGCCTCCATACGCAGCGTGTTCATGGCGTGGTAGCCGGCGTGGCGCAGTCCCAATGGCGACCCGGCGTCCACCACGGCGTCGTGCAGGGTCACCGCGTGCTCGTTGGGCACATAGAGCTCCCAGCCCAGCTCACCCACATAGGTCATGCGCAGCGCCAAAGCCCCCACCCCGGCGATGCTGAGATCCTGGGCAGTGCCAAACGGAAAACCCTCGTTACCAAGATCAGCGTCGCAAAGCTGGTTCAGCACGGCTCGGGAGTTGGGCCCCATCACGCCCAGCACCGCGTAGCGGTCGGTCACGTCCTCGATCACCACGTCTCTGCCCCGAGCGGCCCGCCGCAGCCAAGCCCAGTCCCGGGTGGCGGTAGCCGCCGAGGTGACCACCCAATAGGAGTTCTCCCCCCGGCGGGTCACGGTGAGGTCGGCTTCGATCCCGCCGCAGTCGTTGAGCCACTGGGTATACACCGCCCGCCCCACTGGCACGTCCACCTCGTTGGCGCACACCCAGTTGAGCAGGGCCATCGCATCAGGGCCCTCCACGGTGAACTTGGCGAACGAAGTCTGGTCGAACAGGCCCACCGCGTTGCGGACCGCCTCACATTCGTCTCCGCTGGCCTCGAACCAATTCTGTGGCCCCCAGCTGTAGCGGTATTCCCGCTCTTGGCCGGGAGCGGCGTACCAGTTGGGCCGCTCCCACCCCCCGACCTCGCCGAACACCGCTCCGACTACGTCGATGCGCTCGTGCAGCGGCGACCGGCGGATGTTCCGGGCCGTCTCGTACTGACGAAACGGCCAGTGCATGGCATACAGCAAACCCAGGCTCTCGGGGATGCGAGCATCGAGATAAGCGGGTTCGCACTGAAACCCGAATGAGCGGCGGATGTCCACCATCGACAAGTCCATGGGCGGGTGGTCGTCGACGATCCAGTCGGCCAACACCCAGCCCACCCCGCCAGCCGACTGAATGCCCACCGAGTTGAATCCGGCGGCCACATAGCAGCGGTCCACCTCGGGTGATTCGCCCAAGTAGTACACCCCGTCGGGGGTGAAGGCCTCGGGGCCGTTGAAGAACAGCTGCAAGCCCGCTTCCCCCAGTACGGGCATGCGATGGATGGCCCGCTCGAATATCGGGCCGACGTGTTCCCAATCTTCGGGCAAGGTCTTGAACTGGAGGTCTCGGGGGATGCCGTCGAGGTTCCAGACCTTGCCCCGGGGCTCGAAGAAGCCGGCCATCAGCTTGCCGGTCTCCTCTTTGAAGTACGTGTAGTTGGACGGGTCGCGCACCGTGGGCATATTGGGATAGGCCCCCTCGACCGGCTCAGTGACGATATAGAAGTGCTCGCAGGCCTGCACCGGCACGCTCACCCCGGCAGTGGCGGCCAGCTGGCGGGTCCAGATTCCGGCGGCCAGCACCACGGTCTCGGCTTCTACCCGTCCGGCCTCGGTGTCCACCCCCACCGCCCGGCCGTCTTCCACCACTACTCCGGTCACCGCAGTGCCCTGGACGATGCGGGCGCCCCGGGACCGAGCCCCCTTGGCCAGCGCCATGGTGGTGTCCACCGGGGAGGTCACGCCGTCTCGGGGAATGAACAGTGCGCCCACCAGGTCGTCGATGTTGAGCATCGGACACATCTCGAGGGCCTCGTCGAGGTCGATCGGGCGGATGTCCACCCCCACGGTACGGGCCATGGACATGCCCCGCAGAAGCTCCTCCCACCGCTCCTCATCGGCGGCCACCGAGATGGAACCCGGCGCCCGATAGCCGGTGGCCTGGCCGGTTTCGACCTCGAGTTCTTCGAACAGCTCGGCCGAGTAGGTGGCTAGACGGGTGAGGCTGTGGCTGGACTTGAGCTGGCTCACCAGCCCTGCGGCGTGCCAGGTGGTGCCGCTGGTGAGCTGGCCCTGCTCGATGAGCAGCACATCGGTGATCCCGCGCCGGGTGAGGTGGTACGCGATGGAACAACCGACGATCCCGCCACCGACAATAACTACCTGAGCTCGGTCGCCAAGCTCAGCCATCCCACCCCATTAGGCCGCTCCAGTGATGCGAGGTTTATGTTTGCCGTCAATTGCACCCCCTGAACCACACCTCCAGAGGCTGCTCCCGCTTTACATGATTGCCAGCGGATTCACCGGCGAGCCGGTGCCGTAGCGTAACACCAGCGGGGCGCACACGTATTGGAATTCCCAGCGGCCCAATTCGGCGCATTTGTCGGCCACCGCTTCGAAGTCGGCGTTGTCGATGATGGGCATGCCCATGTACGGCAACAAGATGTGGTGGACGTGCAGTGCGATGCGGATGGGCATCGGGTTAGGGATGCCCTGATCTTCTTGGGGGGCATCCTGAAAGTCCCAGGTCAAACAGGACGCGTCGGTCTCATAGAGGAACTCGATGGCCGAGGCGTGGACCCCGGCGTTCGAGCCCATCCCCTGTGAGGTTCCGGTCTTCTCGAAGTACACGTCCATGCCGCTGCGGATGCACACCGCGTCGCCCGGCTGGGGCTCGATGCCCTGGGCGGCGGCCACATCGGCCAGCTCCCAACCGTGGACCGGCTCGCCGGGGGCTACGTAGTCGGTACCCCGGAATCGGGGAACGTCGTACAGCACGCCCCGGGTGACAATGCCGTCGCGCCAATAGTCGATGGTGCCGGAGTGTTCGGCGGGCATAGGAGGCTTGGCGAACTCCTTGCCGTTCCAGAACTTGCCGCCCCCATCCACCGGCAGGTGGCACAGGGCGTCGATGTGGGTTTGCACGAACCCGTGGATGAACATGCCGAAATAGTCGGCCATGGCCCCCGAGTCGCCGGCGCCCACGAAGTGGTGGGCCGGATAGGGGTTGGCCGGACCAGCATGGGTGTCGATGGGCCGGCTCATCGACACCGCCTCCCCGGTCTGCACCAGCGCGGCGGCGGCCCGTCGGGCTTCAGGCGTGATGTGGTTGAGGGTGCCCAGCTCGTCGTCGTCCCCCCAACGACCCCAGTTGCAGAACCGCTCCCGGTAGGCGGCGTACTCTTCAGCGGTCGGCGGCGTGCGATCACTCAGTCCCATAAGGCAGTCTCTATCACGAATGAACGACTACGACCCGTTCTCTGAGGCGGTGGCTACCGATCCGTTGCCCATCTACCGGGAGCTGCGGGCCGCGGGCGGGGTACACCGGCTGGAGCAGTACCACGGGTGGGCGCTACCCCGATTCGCCGAGGTGTGGGAGGTGAGCTGCGACCGGGAGTCGTTCACCATCGTGGAGGGGCCGGTGTTCTTGCGGGACCAAGTGCTCCAGCCAGCAAACACCGAATTGGGGCCACTGCCGACTGGGCCGTTTCTGAGCTTCTCTCAGATGGACCCCCCGGCCCATACCAAGATTCGCAAGATCCTCTATCCGCCGCTGCGCCAACGGCCGGTGGCCGAGATCGAGGCCGAGCTGCGTCAGGTGGCGGCCGAACGCGTGGACGCCGGTTTGGAGCGGGGGCGGTTGGACATCGTCACCGAGCTGGCTTCGCCGGTGTCGGTAGCCGGAACCTCGCTGATCCTGGGCTTTCCCCCGGCCGACGGCGAGCTGTTAGTGGAGTACGCCAACCAGACCATGCGCTACGACGACCGCGCCCCGGCAGCTCGGGCCAAGATCCACGAGTATCTGTGCGGCTTCGTGGCCGAGCAGCGGGCCGGTGACTGCCCTGAGTTCATAGAGGCTTTACTGGGAGTGGACTTGGCTGGCGATCCATTCGACGACCAGGAAGTCGCCATCCAGCTGTCCACCTTGTTCACCGGCGGGGTGGAGACCACCCCCAAGGTGATGGGCGGCGGCTTCATCCACTTGGCCGCTCACGATGATCAACGGGCCGCGTTGACCCAAGACCCGTCGCTTAGCGCGGGCGCCTTCGAGGAGATGCTGCGTCTGGAGGTGCCCATCCAGCACTTGGGCCGTACCGTGTGCCGCCCCACGGTGATTGGCGGCCAGGAAATGGCCCCCGGCGACCGGGTGTTTCTGCTTTATCAGTCGGCCAACCGGGACGAGCAGGAGTTCGGCTCCAATTCAGAGGCCTTCGACCTCCATCGCCGTCCGACCCGTCAGCTCGGCTTCGGCCATGGCCTGCACTATTGCATCGGCGCCCACCTGGCCCGCTTAGAGGGCCGGGTGATCATCGAGGAGGCTCTAGCCCGCATCCCCGACTTCGACGTGCCCGCCGACGAGGTGGTGCGTCTGCCGGGCTCGTTTCAGCAGGGCTACGCCTCGGTGCCGATCGTCTTCTAGCTGAGGGCCACCGGGAGGCGGCTCAAGCCCCGCAAGGTGATCCGGGGCTTCCAGGGAGGGTCGTCTTCGGTCGGGGTCCAGGTTTTGAAGCGGTCGAGCAGGCCAGCCAGCACCACTTGGCCTTCGAGGCGGGCCAGCGAGGCGCCCAGGCAATAGTGGATGCCCGAGCCAAACGACAGCAGCGGCGTTTCCTGTCGCCCGATGTCGAACCGGTCGGGATCGTCGATCACTGCGGGATCGCGGTTGGCCGCCCCCAAGAGCATCAGCACCATGCTTCCCTTGGCGATGGAGTGCCCGCCGATTTCCATGTCCTCGAAGGTGTAGCGGGCGTCCACCTGCACGGGAGGCTGATAGCGGAGCACCTCGTCCACCGCGCCGGGCACCAGCGACCGGTCGGCCCGCAGCCGGGCCAGCTCATCGGGATGCCGGATGAGTGTGTCGACCATGTTGCCGATCAGGTTGGTGGTGGTCTCAAATCCCGCGGCATAGATCAGCGACAACGTGAGGCCGATCTCTCTCTGGGTGAGCCGATCTTCTCCGTCGCTGGCCGCGATCAGCGCTGAGAGCAGGTCGTCACGGGGCTCGACTCGCCGCCGGTCGATCAGATCGTCGAAGTACGCCTTCACCTTGGCCCCGGAGACCTCGGCCCGCTCCTGCTCTTCGAGGCTTTGATTCGGCTCAAGGGTGCCGGCCAGGTCTGACACCAATGGCCGGAGCCAATCGCGGTCAGACCGGGGAACCCCCACCAACTCGCTGATGACATTGGCCGGCAAGGGAAAGGCCAGCTGATCCATCAGGTCTCCCCCGCCGGAGGCGGCCAGCGAATCGAGCAGCTCGGCGGTCATCTCCTCCACCGCGGTCCGCAAGCCCTCGACCCGTCGAGGGGTGAAGGCCCGGCTGACCAGCGAGCGCAGGCGAGTGTGGTCCGGCGGGTTCAAGAACAGGAAGGTTCGCTCTTCGTTGGGAGTTCGCACCCTCTCGGCAGTGAGCGTGGGAACCTCGTCGCCGGGCTCGGCGTTGCCCATCCGGGGATCCCGCAGGGCCATCCGGCAGTCCTCGTAGCGGGTGAGCACCCAATAGTCGGCGAAGCTCAGCTTGTGGACCGGCGCCGTTTCCCGCAGCTCCCGCAGCAATGGGTAGGGATCGGCGTACACCTCCGGATCGGTGACGATCCGAAGCAGCAGCTCGTCGCTCACGGCCGGGGGCTGTGGACCCGGCCAAAGGTGTAGGCATCAGGCCAGCCCCGCTCGGCGAGGTTGGCCTCTTGACGGGTGATGGCCGCGGGGATGTCACCCGGTTGCCAGCCGTCGACCAGCGATTCGCCCATCAGGTCGCGCACCGGCCGGTTGAGTTCCACCAGCAGTTGCAGGCTGAAGGCGATGCGGCCGGTGAGCACATCAGGATCGCCGGTGACCAGGGCCAAGGCGGCTTCGGCCATGGTGTCCAGCGGCTCGAACATGTCCTCGTCGATCCAGCCGGCCTCAACCAGTGCCGGGGTAGCGATGGCGGCCTGGGGGGTGAGGGCGTTCACCGACACCCCCTGCCCTTCGCACTCGCTGGCGGCCGACACGGTCAGCTTGTTGAGCGCCGCCTTGGGGGCCCCGTAGACGAAGCCGGCTTTTGAGGGTTTGCTGGTGGGGAACGGCGGTCCGGGAGGCAACTCGGCTGAGAAGGTGGTGAGGTTCAATATCGAGCCGCTCCCCCGCTCTCGCATCCCGCCGATCACGGCCTTCATCAGCTCCCACGGCGCCCACAGATTCACTTGCAGGCTCAACTCGAGCTGCTTGGGTGTGACTTCCTCGAACGGGTGGTACCCGCCGAAGGCGGCATTGTTCACCAGGATGTCGATAGGCCCGAATGCCTCCACCGTCTTGGGCACCAGATGGGTGCGGGCGCCCGACGGATCGCTGAGGTCTGACGGGAGCACCAGGCACTCCCCGCCGAAAGACTCGATGCGCTCCTTGGTGGTGGCCAAGCCCTGTTCATCGCGGGCGGTGATGGCCACCCGGGCCCCTTCGGCGGCCAGACGCAAAGCGATGGCCGTGCCCGTGCCTCCCTTGCTGGCCCCGGTGACCAGTGCGACCTTGCCGTCGGCGGCCCGTTCTGCCATAGCCTTGCCTTCCGGTGAGAAATTATCTGCGAGCCTACGACTACTAGCGACGTGACCGAGAAGCAACACCAACGCCAAGCTCTTTCCCTGCTGCACACGTCGGACTGCCATCTGGGCACCTCCCCTGCTCGACGGCAGGAGGCCGCCTTTGCCGCCGCCATGGATCTGGCCATCGCTGAAGGCGTGGATGCGGTGATCATCTCCGGCGACCTCTTCGACCACAATCGGGTGGGCGACGACGTGCTGAGCTGGGCTGCTTCCCAACTAGCTCGACTGTCGTGCCCGGTCGTGATGATCGCGGGCAACCACGACGCCCACCCCGAGACGTCTGTGCTGCACCGGTTTGGCCTCCACATCGAGGAGCTCCCGATCACCATCCTCGACTCCTTGGAGGGGACCACCACCCATCTTCCCGAGTTGGAGCTCACCGTCTGGGGCAAGTCGATGGACGACCACCACCCCGGCTTCCATCCTCTCGACGGCCTCCCGGACCGCCCAGATAGTGGCTGGTGCATAGCCATGGGCCATGGCCTCGTCATGCCCGACGAGACTCCGTCGTACCGCTCGTCTCCCATCTATCCCAGCCATCTCGACGCCCTCGACTGGGACTACGTCGCCTTAGGTCACATCCACCGCCACATGGTGATCCGCGAATCGCCCTCGATGGTCGCCTACTCCGGTGCCACCGCCGAGTCTTTGGAAGGCGAGCCCGCCGTGCTGCTCGTGGCCCTCGACCCCGACACCGGCGTCTCGTTGAATCTGCGCGAGTTGACGCCCAGTCCCGTCGCTTAGGGCTTGCCGACGCCGGGGACGGTGGCGTCGACGGCGTAGATGGAACCGGTCTTGGCCGCGGTCACCACTTCTCTCTTCCAGTCGTCGGCGGCGCATATAAGCAGGGTGCGGCGGTCGTCCCCCCCTAACACGCAGGCCACCGGCACTTTGGGCGCCATGTCGTAGGAGTCGGTCACCTCGCCGCCGGGCAACACCCGGAACACCCGCAGGCCCAGGGGATCGGCCACCCAGACTGCGCCCTCGGCGTCCAGGCAGATGCCATCGGGCGGGGCCACCGGCAGCTTGTCGGACTCGGGCACCAACTCGGCATAGACCCGGCGGTTGGACAGAGTGCCGTCGGGCGCCACGTCGAAGGCAGTGAGGCGGGAGGCGGCGCTCTCGGCCACGATCAGCGTGGTCTCGTCGGGGGTCAAGATGTGGCCGTTGGGGGCCTCCATTTCTGGCGCGCCCACGCTCACCGATCCGTCGGGGGTCACCCTGAAGGTCTGGCCGGTGAACCGATCGCCCCCGGCGTGGATCCTCTGGCCCATATCGCCGATGTAGGCGGTACCGTCGGAGCGCACGATCATGTCGTTGATGTCGCCGATGGCCAGCGGCGACAGGTCGGCGTGCTCCACCATGGACCCATCGGGCTCTTGGCGCAGCAGCTTCTGGGTGGACATGGCCACCACCAGCAGCCGGCCGTCGGGCAGCCATCCCAGCCCGGAGGGGTCGTCCCAGTCGACCACTGCCACCGTCTCGGCGTTGCCCTCCATGTCGGTGCGAACCACCCGGTGGGCGTGCATGTCGGAAAACCACAAAGCTCCGTCACGCCACCGGGGCCCTTCGGAGAAATTGAGCCCGTCCAAGATCGTGCGCATCTGTTGCCTCCTCATCGCCTTGCTTGCAGACGAGATGGCACAATAGCCCCATGAGCGTGACCCTCACCCCCGGCATCGACGCGGAAGAGTCCTACGAGACCATCCAGGTGTCCCGAATCGGCGGGTCATTGGGAGCGGTGATCTCCGGGGTGGACCCCCGCGACGACCTCACCGATCAGCAGTTCGCCGAGATTCACGAGGCACTACTCCGCCACGAGGTGATTTTCTTCCGCAACGTGCCCATGAGCGCCGAGGCCCAGCTGGAGCTGGCTTCCCGCTGGGGTCAGCCCAGCATCTACCCACTACAGGCCCTCATGGGAGTCACTGAGCCGAACACCTCGGTCATTCGCGACGACGCCGACAGCCTGCCGACCACCGACAACTGGCACACCGACGTGACCTGGATCGAGATGCCCCCGAAGGTCGCCCTGCTCCAAGCTCTGGTGGCGCCTCCCTACGGCGGCGACACCATGTGGTGCAGCATCACCTCGGCCTACGACGCTCTGTCGGAGCCGATGCGATCCGTGATCGATGGTTTGGAGCTCCACCACTCCAACTATCCCCAGTACTGCACCAATATGGCCGAGAAATCAGGAAGCTGGGAATTGGTGCCCTTGCTGCGAGAGGCATACCCCGGCGTGAACCACCCGCTGGTGCGCACCCACCCCGAGACCGGGCGGCGGGCGCTGTATGTGGCCACCAACTTCCAGCAATACGTGGTGGGGCTGTCCGAGAATGAGAGTGCGGCCCTGCTCGACTTCTTAATGCGCCACATCGAGCAGCCCCGCTTCCACTGCCGTTGGTCGTGGACTGAGGGCGATCTGGCCATCTGGGACGAGCGGACAACCAACCATCGGGGCGTGTCCGATCACTATCCCGAGGTCCGGGAAGTGCGCCGCTGCACCGTGGACGGCGACCGCCCTTACTTCGACCCCTCGGTGCCCTACCAGCCCAAGGCTGTTTACCAGCCCCAGTAGTCGCCCCCGAAGCGCTCGTCGCGCTCGGCCAACGCCCCCTTCATGCCCTTCTCCCGGGATGTCTCATGGAAGTCGAACTCGTCGGGGCTTCTGCGAGTGCCCATCACGAATAGGGGATGGACGCCGTAGTGGGGGGTGAATGACTGCCCGATACCCAGAAGGTCGTAGGCCAGATGGGCCACGGTGCGCCCGGTGGCGATGCCGTCTCGGGGCAGGCTGGCCAGGGCCCCGGTGAGCTGGGCCACCGCCTCGTCGAGCTCATCTGCGGGAACCACTCGGTTGACCAGGCCGAGCCGCTCGGCCTCGGCGGCGTCGAACTTGCGTCCGGTCACCACCAGCTCGTTAGCCCGCTTCAACCCGATCTGTGAGGCCAGCATGGGATAGAGCCACGAAGTGCCGGCCGAGCCGAACCGCTCCTCAGGCAGTCCGAACGTCGCATCGTCGGTAACGACCGCGAAATCGCACACCAGCACCAGATACAGCCCGGCGCCGATGCAGGGCCCATGGACTCGGGCCACGATGGGCTTGGCCGAGTACAGCAAGTCGCGCATGACCCACGCCCGGCGGCGCAGACCGGCGACGGCGAACCTCCCGCCTTTGGTCTCGGCCCCGCCATAGAAGTCGTCGGGGCTGGACAGGTCGAACCCCGCGGTGAACCCCCGCCCCGCTCCAGCCAACACGATGCATTTCACGTCGTCGTCGGCCTCGGCCTGGCGGACAAAGGCCACGATCTGGTCGAACATGTCGTCGGTCAGGGCGTTGAACACCTCGGGCCGGTTGAGGGTGATCGACGCCACCGCTCCGTCTGCCACATAGGTCACTTGATCTTCAGCCATACCCTCTATCCTGCCGGACTGGATTCGGTGTCGCCGCAGAGTACGCCGAGTGAGCCGTGTTCCCCCTTATTCTTCTAACCGTGAGCAACCCCCCGACCCGGTTGGCCCGGCGGCTGGGCACCGGGGATGCGGTCGTCATCGGCCTTGGTTCGATGATCGGGGCCAGCGTGTTCGCCGCCATCGGACCGGCCTCAGCCGCGGCCGGTTCAGGCCTGATGATCGGGCTGGCGGCGGCCGGCGTGGTGGCATTCTGCAATGCCACCTCCTCAGCCCAGTTGGCCGCCCTCTACCCCGCTTCGGGGGGCACCTACGTCTATGGCCGCAAGCAACTGGGGCACCTAGCCGGGTTCAGCGCCGGATGGGGATTCGTCATCGGCAAGTCGGCCACCCTGTCGGTGACCGCCCTCACTTTTGGGGCGTACACCTTGCCCGAATTCCCTCGACCAGCAGGCATCGCCGCTGTCGTCGCGGCGACTGCCATCAACCTCCGGGGCATTACCCGCACGGCGGTGGCTACTCGAGTCACGGTCACATTGGTTTTGATTGCCCTTGGGCTGGTGGTGGCTGCGGCGGCTGGCGGAGGTACCACCAATGCGGACAACCTGGCTGACTGGAGCGTCGGCGGTGCCCGTGGAATCTTGGAGTCTGCTGGCCTGCTGTTCTTTGCCTTCGCTGGCTATGCCCGCATTGCCACTCTCGGTGAGGAGATCAAGGACCCGGCTCGCACCATCCCCCGAGCCATTCCCACCGCACTCGGCATTGTCCTGGTGGTCTATGCCGCGGTGTCGGCCGCGGCCTTGTGGGCGGTCGGCCCCGACGTACTGGCTGACGCAGCCGCCCCCTTGGCCGCAGCCACCGACGCCGGATCCTTGAGCGGGCTTACCCCAGTGGTGCGAGTGGGGGCGGCCATCGCTTCGGCTGGGGCGCTGATGGCCCTCATTGCCGGCGTGGGCCGCACCACATTCGCCATGGCATCCGAGGGAGACTTGCCTCGGGTACTGGACAGGGTTCATCCGACCCACAAGGTGCCCCACTGCGCCGAGGTCGCGGTGGCTGCGGTCGTGGTGGTGCTGGTGGCGCTGACCGACTTGCGCACCGTGCTTGGATTCAGTTCGTTCTGCGTCTTGTTCTACTACGCCGTGACGAATGCTTCGGCGTGGACCCTCTCCCCTGTCCAGCGCCGCTGGCCGCGGGGACTGAGCGGCCTCGGCTTCGTCGGCTGTATAGTACTGGCAATTACCCTCCCCGGGGCCTCCGTAGTCGGCGGTCTCGCCGTTCTTGCCACGGGAATGATCTTCTGGCGCATTCGCCAATCCATTGATCCACAGTCGTCGGTGTAGCTCGCACAAAAGGGAGCAAATGACAGCAACTCATCCAACAGGAGTGACGCGAGTAACCACAACTCGGCGGCGGATGGTCGTCGGGTTGTGGGTTGCGACCGCAGTTCTCGCCACTCTGCTCACGGCTACAGGCGCTGCCGGTGCGCAGACCATCACCTTCAGCGAAATCGAACGGCGCGACCAGCTGATTGCCGCGCAACAGACGCTGATCAACATTTACCGCTGTCGCTTTGAGATCGACGACTCGCAGGTTCCCGGCGGATGCTACAACGGCTCGCCTGTTGAACCCGCCAACCAGCCCATCCCCTTCGACGGGATCCCAACCATTGACGAGATCACCGAACGCGACCGCCAGATCTCCACAAACAGAAAAATACTCAGCCTCTACCGCTGCGCCTTGAACATCGACGTCCATTTGGTTCCCCGAGGCTGTCGCGACCGCTGGCCCGTTCCTCCATCCATGGAGGCCGACCCGCCAACGGCGGAAACCGAGTTGTCGTCCGTTGAGGTGTACGAGCAGATTGGCCCCTCGATTGCCCTAATCGAGACCCAATCTAAGAAAGGCAGCGGCGTCTTGATCGAAGGGGGTTACATCGTGACCAACCACCACGTTGTGTCCCCTTACGATGAGGCTTGGGTGGTGTTCCCCGATGGCACCGAGTTGGAAGACGTACCGGTGCTGGCGTGGGACTTCATGGCAGACTTAGCCGTCTTGGGGCCGGTGGATGTGGAATTCTCGCCGGTGAGACTGGGCCAACACGAGAACCTACCTCCCGGTAGCGAAGTCCTTCTACTGGGCTACCCATCTGAACCCGAACTATTCCCACAGCCCACCATCACCAGGGGCATATTGTCTCGTACTCGCCAATGGGACGCCTACAGTCTCACCCTGCTACAGACCGATGCCGCCATAGCCGGTGGGCAGAGCGGTGGTGCTTTGCTGAATTCCCGAGGAGAAGTAGTTGGTATATCCACATGGAGGTTCAGCGAAGCTGGATTTGCTCTGGCAACATCAGTCGCTGACAATTTGCCAATAATTGAAACACTGATTGTGGAGAGTCTCATAAGCCATTATTCGCCATCCCAAAGGAGCAGCCGTAGAGCCCCAAAGGCAGTAGGAGACTTTGCCCATAATGTTTCGGGGGTTCAAGGTCTTGACAGCCCTGCATTTACTTTCAAAGCGTCCGCAGGTACGAAGGTTTCAGTAGCGCTCAATGGACTTCAAGATGGAGTTTTGACCATATCTGATTCTGTCCGAACTATTGCAGTGCAAGACGGCAACGAGACTGGTGTCGAGAGGACAACCTTCGAGACTGTTCGAGATGGAATACACTTCGTCAGTGTTGGCAGCAAATCGGAAGGCAGGTTTGCATTCGAACTAACAAGTTCTGTTCGACTAGACCCCTACAACGATCCAACAGATGGTACAGCGCTGGCAGCGGAGACTAACAGAGAATCCTTCTACGGGCATTTCGACCACCCCGGTGATATTGACTGGTACAAGATCGATCTAAGTGAAGATGAGACCATCGAAATAAACACCAGTGCCATCATCGCGGACACCGCAATTGCGGTGAGGAATCCAGAAACAGGGGACCTAGTAAGGAGCGACGGTACAGATCCGCTAACTGGTTTAGGTTTTGCTACAAATGCTCAGCTTATATTTACCGCTCCCACTTCGGGAACGTATCACATTTACGTCGAAGAGACATCAAACAGGAGCAGCCAGGGTTACGCCTTGATCGTTGAGCGTCTTACACAATAGGACGGCCTAATTCAGAAGTCGACGTGCAGCTCAGGCCTTACTCAGCAAGTGGGCCACGATCTGATCCTCGAAGGTGAAGTCCAAGTCGAGGCTCTGGTCGAGGCCCTCTGCCACCATCCAGCGGTACACGTGGTCGACCATGCCAGCCAGGGTGTACTCCGGTTCCCAGCCGATGTCGACCCGCAGTCGGTCGACGGAGAACACCACGCTGCGGTTCCAGCGGTGCAGGTTGGGGGCCAGGCGCTGCACGAGCTGGGCCAGCTTGAACCGACGTCGCGTGTTGTCGGCATCGGCGCGGGCAGTGTCGGAGCTGCGGATATCGATGTTCACCGGCGAGGCTTTGCCTTCCTCGAACACCAGGGCGCCGTCCCATAGGTCGTCCATCACCGGTGCGGGGATGAACACCTTGTCGGCGACGATGCCCAGCACCTCGGCGAAGGTGTCCACATAGCCCACATCTGATTGATAGGTCCCGCCGGTGAGGTTGTAGCGCTTCCCAAACGTCTGGGGCTGGAGCATCATCATTCGCAGCGCCCGGGCCTGGTCGTCCACATGGCCCACTTGGCCCAGGGTTGTGCCGTCGCCGGGGACCAGCACTGGGCGACCCCTCAGCAGCCGCAAGACCATCCGCTGCTCCCGGTCGGCCAGAATGTTGCGGGGGCCGAACACCATGGAGAACGGCACGATGGTGGCCGGGAATCCCCGGGTGCGCCAAGCGTCGATCAGGATGTCCTCGCACAAGAGCTTGTGCAGGCCGTACTCGTTCTGGTTGGGGCTCCGGTCATCGGGGTGATCCTCGGTGATGGGCAATATGTCGGTGGGGGCGTAGATCACCGTGGATGAGGCGAAGATGTAGTGGCCGATGCGCCCTTCGAATACCTCGATCATCAGCTCCACGTCGGCCGGGTGATAGGCGCTCATGTCCTGGACGGCATCGAAGCTCTCACCGCCGAGCACCGACCGCACCTGATCGTGGTCAGTGCGGTCGGCCACCAGCCGACGGACCGACCGGGGGAAGTCCACCGCAGTGCGCCCCCGGTTCAACACCGTCACCTCGTGACCGTTTCTCACCAAGTCGTTGACCAAGGCGTAGCCGTTGAACTGGCTCCCGCCCATGACCAAAACCTTCATACCTGCTCCTTTGCCTGACGGACTGACTTCAGCGGCAGACGCCGGCTTCGGCGAGGGCCTGTACTTCGTCGGGGGGGATGCCGAGAACCTCACCGAGCACTTCGACGGTATCGACACCGAGCAGCGGGGAGGGACCGGCGGTGCGCTTGGCCAGGCGGCTGAAGCGGATGGGGTTGGCCACGTGGGTTTCCTTGCCCACCACCGGGTGCTCCAGCACGTCGAGGGCACCCCGGACGGCCAGGTGCTCGTCGCCTAGGTGGTCGTAGGGGCCCATCACCGCCATGGCTGACACGCCGGCAGCCTGCAATCGCTCGGCTCGGTCCTCGGCTAGCCCTTCTGCGATCCACGCCGCCACTGCGGCATCGACCGCTTCAACGTCGGCCAGCCGGTCGGCGTTGGCGGGCCAGCGATTCTCCACACCGATCACCTCGCAACACCGCTGCCATGACTCATCGTCGTGGCAGGCCACCGCCACCCAGTCATCGTCACCGCCAGCCTGGTAAACGTCATGGGGAGCAACGGTCTCGGAGCGGTTGCCGCGGGGCTCGGGATCGGCCCCGGCAAACGCCGCACCCATGTACACCTCGCCGATGAGGTAGGCGGCCGCCTCGGTTTGGGCCATGTCAATGAGCTGGCCCTGGCCGGTGCGCTGCTTGTGATCGAGGGCGGCCAGCACTGCTACCGCCAGCAGCTTGCCGGCAATATGGTCCGGGTGGTTCAGCGTGGTACCGCAGGGAAACGGCACGTCGGCGTGGTTCCACATCCAGTGGGCCCCAGCAAAGCTGGCGTTGAGCGGCCCATAAGCCGGCATCTTGCCCATAGGTCCGCCCCGGCCGTAGCCCTGCGAGCACACGTACACCAGATCGGGCCGCCGGATCGACATGTCGTCCCACCCCAGGCCCAGTTTGTCCAGCGAGCCGCCCCGCAGGTTCTCGGCTACCACATCAGCAGCCATGAACAGCTCGAGGGCCAGTTCGCGGCCCTTTTCAGTGGTCAGGTCGAGGGCCACTGAGCGACGTCCCCTGCTCTCGGCGTTGAACGGGAAGGCCTTGTTGAGGTCGCCCCGACCGGCAAAGCGCAGCGAGTCGGGGTGGGCCGCCGATTCGATCTTGATGACATCGGCCCCCAACTCCGACAGCATCCAGGTGCCCTCGGGCACCACCGCAGCCATGCCGAACTCCACTACCCGAACGCCCTTCAAAAGGAGGACGTCGTCTCCCGAACCGTTGGCCGACCCCGACCAAGGGTTGTCGGAGGCGCGGGGACTGAACGAGGCCTTCTCATCTGATACCGAGGGAGCTCGCTTGCGCACTCCGGCGGGGGTACCCGACAACTTCCAAGGGGCATCGGGCATCGGCAGGCTTTCGGAGCCTTCCACGTCGTAGCGAAAGAACCCTCGTCCCACCACTTGGGGGTGGGCGGCAAACTCGCTGGGCGACTGAATGACGCCGATGGTGGTGCCTGCGGCCAGGCCGTGCTCGAACAGATCGGTTCGGTCCCGCTGCGACGTAATGGCATCGGCCACCACGTGAATCACATCCCGGTTGCGCCCCCGGAACACACCGTCGGCCCATTCCGGACCGGTCAGGGCGTCGGGGTTGCCCAGCACCTCTACAAAGCCGGTCCACTGGTAGGGCGTGCCAATCACCGTGCGCACCCAGCCGTCCCGGGCCGGAAAAATCCAGTAGTTGCCATCGGCGTTGCGACGACCCTCGTGGGGCAGCTCGGGAAAGTGCTCCACGTAGTCGGGGATGAGGACCGACCAAGGATTGAGCCCGGACAGTGCGGCTTCCTGCACGCTGATTTCCACGACCTGGCCTTGGCCATGGCGACGCCGATCCATCACCGCGGCCAGCCCGCCGATGGCGCCGAACACCGAGGCGCAGTCGTGGGCCAGATAGCCGGGATGCCAACACGGTGACTTCTCCCGAAAGCCCGACAGGAAGTGCCCACCGGACGAGGCGAATGCGGGCAGCGGCTCCAGCTTCCAGCCTGAGCGAGGGCCGGTGAGGCCCATGTCAGTCAGTGCCACCACCACGAGGGCAGGATGGCGCTCGGTCAGCTCGTCGAGGTCCATTCCGGTGTTGTCGATGAGCAAGTCGGTGGCTGCCATCAGCGAGTCCATTTCGGCGAGGTCGCCCGGCACTTTGTTGGCGTTGCGATGGGCATGCGCCAAACCGTCGGGATCGGGCACCGGAGGCACTCGGATCACCTCGGCCCCCAGATCACCCAACACTCGAGCACACAGCGCACCGCGCATGTCGGTGTGGTCCACCACCCGCAGCCCGGCGAGTGCGCCGGGACCCATGGGCTCCGTAGAACTCATCGGATGCGGGGCTCGATCCGAGTTTGTTCTTTGATGCCCCGTGCCTTCTCGGTGATCTCCTCCTCGGCCCCGGCCAGGCTCAAGAAGGCCACCCCGCTGTTCATGGCGTTGGCCAGCGTGGTGTACTGCGCGGTCCACAGTCCCTTCATGGTGGCCTCAACCGCCAGACGCTCCGGGGCCGAAGCGATGGCCTCGGCGCACCAGCGAGCCGTGTCCATCAGGTCGTCTAGCGGCACAACCTCTTGCACCAGCCCGATCTGGAAGGCCCGCTGCGCCGACATTCGCTCGTGACGGCCCAACAGCGACATCCGCATGACCTCGCCCAGCGGCATCCGCTGGAGCATGAACATCGGCTCGTTCACCGCGGGCATGCCGTGGCTGACATGGGGGTCGAAGAAGGTGGCGTTGTCTGAGGCGATGATGAATTCCACCTCGCCCAGCAGGTAGAACGCGCCTCCGGCGGCCATGCCGTTCACCGCGGCGATGACCGGTCGCCAGTAGTCGTTGGACTTGGGCCCGACAGTGGAGATCGGGTCGTCGACCATGAACGGCGAGGCAGGCTGCTTCCACGATCCGGTGATGTCCACCCCGGTGCTGAACGCCCGCTCGCCGGAGGCGGTGAGGATAACGCACCGCACGTCGTCGTTGTAGCGGAGGTGGGCCCACACCGCCCGGAGCTCATCACAAGAGGTGTTGTCCATGGCGTTGAGCCGCTCGGGCCGGTTCAAAGTGACCACCGCCACCCCGTCGGACTCCTCGTACAGCAAGTTCTCATAGCTGGGCACGGCCCGAAGCGTAGCCCGCACATACGCCAGGGCTTATGGGTGTGCCAGTTCCAATCACTAACCTCACCGCCCATGGACATCGGAAGAATCGGATTGTGGCAAGGCGTCTTGGATCAGCGGCCCTCGAGCCAAGTACGGGAAGTCGTCGCCGAACTGGAGGAGATGGGCTGGCCCACACTGTGGATCCCCGAGGCCGTGGGCCGGGACCCGTTCGTGTCGGCATCGGTCATGCTGGGAGCCACCAGCACGCTGAAGATCGCCACCGGCATCGTGCAGATCCACGCCCGGCATCCCATGACAACCGCCGCGGCCCAGAAGACGGTGGCCGAAGCGTTCGACAATCGGTTCCTGCTCGGCATCGGCGTGAGCCACGGCCCGATGATCGAGGGCATTCGCAACCTGGACTACTCCAAGCCGTACTCCTACATGGTGGAGTACCTCAACGCCATGGAAGGGGCCATGTACATGGCCGCCGGTCCCGAAGAAGACCCCCCGATCGTGCTGGCCGCACTGGGCCCCAAGATGCTGGCCCTGGCCGCGGAGCGCACCGCTGGCGCCCACCCCTACTTCGTGCCTCCCGAGCACACCGCCGTTGCTCGAGAGATCATGGGGCCCGACGCCCTATTGGCCCCCGAGCAGAAGGTGTGCTTGGAGACCGATCCCGAGGCAGCCCGAGCGCTGGCCCGGGAGAACATGGCCTTCTACATGGATCTGCCCAACTACGTGAACAACCTTCACCGCCTGGGGTTCACAGAGGCCGACACATCAGATTTGTCCGACCGCCTCGTGGACGCCGTTGTCGCTTGGGGCGACCTGGACACCATCCGAGCTCGCATCCAGGCTCACCACGACGCTGGCGCCGACCACGTGGCGGTACAGGCGCTCAGCCCCCGCGGCGAACTGCCCCTGGCCCAATGGCGAACCCTGGCCGATGCCCTTCTATAGTTCGTCGGCGAGGCTCTTTCTGTAGGACGAGGAGCTCGAAACCACGAGGGGTTCGACATCATGAGCAAACTTTGCGAAGGACGAGTCGCGGTCATCACTGGCGCAGGACGGGGTATCGGACGGGAGTACGCCCTGATGCTGGCCGAGCACGGAGCCAAGGTGGTGGTGAACGACCTGGGCGCCGACCCCGACGGCCGGGGTGGCGATGCCGGGCCGGCCGGCGAGGTGGTCGAGGAGATTCGGGCCATGGGCGGCGAGGCAGTGGTGAACGGCGCCGACGTCAGCGATTTCGACGCAGCCCGAGACATGATCCACCAGGCCATCGACACGTTCGGAACCCTGGACATCCTCATCAACAACGCCGGCATCCTGCGGGACCGCATGGTGTTCTCCATGAGCGAGTCGGACTGGGATGCGGTGGTGCAAGTCCACCTCAAGGGCACTTTCGCCCCGGTTCACCACGCTGCCGCCTGGTGGCGTGAGCAGACCAAAGCCGGGCGCAGTTTCCAAGCCCGGATCATCAATACCGCATCGCCGTCAGGCATCTTCGGCAACGTGGGCCAGACCAACTACGGCGCGGCCAAAGCCGGCATCGCCGCCTTCACGGTGATCTCGGCCATGGAACTGGTCCGCTACGGGATCACGGTGAACTGCATCGCCCCCAGCGCTTTGACTCGGTTGACTGCTCCGCTCATGGGCGGTGCCGACATTTCCGAAGAGATCCAGGAGACGATGTCGCCTACCTGGATCGCTCCCATCGTCACCTGGCTGTGCAGCCCTGAGGCGGACAACGTGACCGGCCGGGTGTGGGTAGTGGGCAACGGCCGACTGGGCATCGCTGAGGGCTGGGCCCTAGGCCCCAATGTGCCCCTCGAGTCTCAAGACCCAACCACCCTCCACCCGGTGGTGGCCGATCTGATGGCCAAGGCTGAATTGAATGCCGACATGAGCGGCGAACCCGCTGGCGGCCCAGGAAGACCTAGCCACGAAATCTAAAGAGCTTCTACTCGGCAGTGGACCTCAGGCTCGACTTCTGCCCCCACCCAGCGGAGGGCGAGGCCTCCCCGGGCGTGACCCGCGGTATCCAGCCAGTTGGGATGGCCGGGATCGCGCCGGGCCACCACCACCCGCACCGTGCCGTCGTCTTCAACCACTGCTGTGTGATGGTTCAGGTTGGTCGGGTAGTACTCAAAGTCCAATGACTCCAGCCAGTGATTGCCGAGTTGGATGTTCCAGTACTCGCATTCAGGGGGCTCGAATTCGATGATCCAAGCCACATCGGGGCCCAGGTCGTAGTAGCCGTAGTTGTACGACGTGTCGGGGTCGCCCTGGGCAAAGGCCAGAAGCTCGGGATCGATGGGCCGGATCTCGTGGGGGTGGGCGGCGAAGCTGGCTGTCCAGCCGAGAAACTGACCCACCACCGCAGCCACCGTGAATCCGGCTCGGCCCAGCGCATCGGACAATCGCCCGGGATCCACCGGCTGGGGCGGACCACCGGCATCGGTGCGCTCCAAGACAAACTCGGCCGGAACCTGATTGGGCCGGTCTAACAGGGTCTGGCGGATGGTGAGGGCGTTGGTGCCATCTTTCATGGCCAGCCACGGGCCGGATTGGGGGTCGGTGCTGATGGCCACCTCGAAGCAGCCATCGCCATCTAAGGCCAGGTCCTCGGTTACCAGATAGCTGTCCCGGATTAGCCCCTCGGGAGTGCCCAGGCCACCACTGAACGCCCCCATGCGGATGGAGTGGGCGTCATTCAGACGACCCCTCAGCCGGTATTCGAATCGGGGCGACAACCGAGCTCCCCCGTAGGCGTAGTCGGGATTGTCGAGGCCGATCTTCACGCCCGACTGGTTGAGGACGGCCCGGGCCGGATCGGCTTCCTCCAGGTTGGCCCGCAGGAAGTTGCTGGCCAGTCGCGTGACGTAGCGCAAACCCTCAGCCCGGTCGAAGTCATCGTCGGGTGATGCGTCCAGCACCTGGCGGCCTGCGTCCCGCAGAAGGTCGCAGAACTCCTCCCAACTCTTGGATAAGTCGATTTCGCTCATTCCACTGCCACCCCGCAGGTCTCGATGTAGTCGGCGTAGCGCTCGTGGATCACCTCGGCCCGCAGCCCGTACTGCTCGGGGCTGTAGTCGTGGACACCGTGCTCGCCTTTTGGATGATCGGCGGCCCACTGGGCCACGGCTTGCTCAGCGGTAGTGTCGAACTGGTAGCCGAATCGGTCGCAGATGGCCGCCACGCTGCCCAGTGGATCGCGCTGGAATTCGGCGAAATGCAGATCGTAGAACCGGTCCTCGCGGCCAGCTCTTGCGGCCAACAGGCGCTCAATACCCCGAGCCCACAGCTCAGTCTGCTCGGCCCCGTGGACAACGTTGTCGGGATGCTCTTCGAACCCCTGGCGGCTGACCGCGGTGAGGCTGCACACCGAGGCCACCGCCTTCAGCGGATCACGATGGGTCATCACCACGTTGGCATCGGGGTAGGTAGCGAACAGCGCCTCGGGGGCGAACAGGTGGCTGGGATCCTTCAGCAGCCAGCAGGTGTCGGGCTCGTCCACGCCGATCAGCCCGATGCTGCGGCGGTGCTGGGCGTAGGCCGGGCCCATGTCGCAGTTGGCCCACCAGGAGGAATAGGTGGGTATGCGGAACAGGCACTCGAACGTCACGCTGGCAAAAGAGTGGCGGAACAAGTTCCAGCACTCGTCAACCAGTTCGGCCGATTGGAAGTGGATGGTGGACTGATCCGGGTTCATTTCGGCCATGGCGTCCATCTTGGCCTTGCAGCTGACGTAGTCGTCTATCTGCTCCCAATGGTCGCGGGGCGGCCGGGGCCGGGGCATCTCGGCCAGCCACAACTCCAGTCCCTGGAAGTGGGGGCTGGCCGCCATCAGCTGGTGCAAAGCGGTGGTGCCGGTACGGGGCAGGCCGATGATGACCAAGGGCCGTTCCACGTTGACGGTGGCCGCCTCGGGCCGGGCCTTCAGACCAGCTTCGGCTTTGAGCCGTCCCATCAGGGCACCGATGGCGATCTCGCCAATGGCGAAGCGGCCGATGTCGGTCATTCCCGCCTCGGCCTCCAGCGAGTCCTCCAACACGGTGAGGCCTTCGAGATAGTTGTCGCTACCGAAGTCGTCGAGTCCGGTCCGCTCAATGGCCGCCGCGTGATACTGCTCGATTTGGCTCATTGGGCTGCCGCCTGGAGCTGCGCGCCGAAAGCGGCCATCGTCTCAGCGGTGTCGGCGAAGAAAAGGAACGAGGGAACGATCAGGCGGTCACCACCCAAGTCGGCCACTTCCTGTATGAGCCCGGCAGGGTCGTCCATCGGGGTGTTGGGTAAGCCCACGGTGATCTCGATGCCCTCGGGATCCCGGCCCGCTGAGGCGGCTGTTTGGCGCATCTCGTCGATGAGCTCGGCCATGGACACCCCTTCTCGGGGTCCTGGCCAGAAGCCGTCGCCCAGCCGCCCCGCTCGGCGGGCCGCGGCCCGCGAGTGGCCGCCGACCACGATGGGCACCCGGCCATTGGCCGGCTTGGGGTTCACGCTGACCCCGGAGAACGAGGCGTGGTCGCTGTCATACGAGGCGTGGTCGCTGTCCCACAGCGCCCGCATGGCTCCGATGTAGTCGTCGGTGCGCTGGCCCCGGCGCTCCCAGGGAATGCCCAGCGCCTCGAACTCCTCCTTCAGCCAGCCGACACCCACGCCCAGAATGACCCGACCGCCCGACATCGAATCCAGCGTGCCCAGCGCCTTGGCCAGGACCACCGGATTGCGCTGGGGCAGGATCAAGATCCCCGTCCCCAGCCCCAGGTTGGTGGTGGCCGCCGCTACCCAGGTCAGCCAGATGAGCGGGTCGGGCAGCGGGGAATCGGGCGCCATCGCCATTTTGCCCGACGGGTCGTAGGGGTACTGCGAGGCGTACTCGTCGGGATAGACCACGTGCTCCACTGTCCAGATCGAGTCGAACCCGGCAGCCTCGGCGGCCTGGCCGAATTCCACTGCTCCTTCCGCGGTGGTCCAGTGGAGAATGTTTGAGAAACCGATGCCGAACTTCATGGCCCGCCAGCGTAGGGGAAGCGCTAGCCAGCTGAGGAAGCTATGGCGGTCCAGACCTTTTGAGGGGAGGCAGGCATGTCCAGGTGGCGGATGCCGAGGTGCGACAAGGCGTCGATCACCGCGTTCTGCACTGCGGGGGTGGAGCCCACGGTGCCCGACTCGCCGATGCCTTTGGCCCCCAGCGGGTTCAGCGGGGTGGGGGTGACGGACTCATGGACTTCGAAGCTGGGCAGTTCGGTGGTGGATATCACGCCGTAGTCGGCGAAGTTGGAGGTGAGCAGGTTGCCGTCGGGGTCGTAGTGGACCTCTTCCATGAGGGCTTGGGCCGCGCCGGCGGCCAATCCGCCGTGGATCTGACCGTGGGCCAGCAGCGGATTGAGAAGGAAACCGGCGTCATCCACCGCCACTAGCCGCTCCAGCGTCACTTCGCCGGTGTCGGCATCTACCTCCACCACCGCTATATGGGTGCCGAACGGGAAGGTGGCGCCATGCTGCTCGAAGTCGTTCTCTACGAACAGTGCTTCTGAGACTGACGCCGCCACGTCGGCCCAGTTGGCCGACCGCGCCGGAGTGCCGACCACGTGGAACTGGCCGGTCTCTGAGTCGAGCACCACGTCAGCGGGTGCCGCCTCCAACAGGTCAGCCGCCAGTGGGCGCGCCGCTTCAATGAGCTTCTCGGAGGCGTCGAGCAGGGCCGAGCCGGCGATCTGGGCGGTGCGGGAGCCACCGGTGATGTCGCTGGAGGGGATCTCGTCGGTGTCACCGTGGATCATCTCGATCCGATCCATGTCGATACCCAGGGTGTCGGCCACCACCATCGACAGCGTGGTCACGTGGCCCTGGCCGAAGGGTGTGGCCCCGGTGCGAGCCAGCACCGTGCCGTCGGGCCGCAGCTCCAGACTTCCCGTCTCCGTGCAGACGGGACCCATGGGCGAGGTGACCTCCACGTAGGTGGCTATCCCAATGCCCAGCAGCCGGTGGTCGCCCTGCTCCCGACGGGCGGCTTGTTCGGCTCGCAGACCGTGGTAATCGGCCGCCTCCAGCGCCGCCTCCAAAGAGGCTCGGTAATCCCCGGAGTCGTAGGCGGCGCCGGTGGGAGTGGTGAGGGGAAAGGCGTCGGGGGCGAGGTAGTTGCGGCGGCGCACTTCAGCTGGGTCCATGTCGATCTCGGCCGCGAAGAGATCCACCGCCCGCTCGATGGCCGCGGTGGCCTCGGGACGACCAGCCCCTCGGAACGCATTCACCGGGGCGGTGTTGGTCGCCACCGCAGTGGCCGACCAGGCCACGTTGGCAATGTCGTAGTTTCCACAGGCCATGAGTCCAGTGAAGGTGGGTAGCAGGGCCCCCACGCCGGGATAGGCCCCGGCGTCGGCCAGCATGTCCAGGCGGTAGTGGGTGAATCGGCCATCGGCGGTGCCCCCCAGGGTGACGGTCTGGAACTGGGCCCGGCTATGGCCCAGCGACTGGAGGCTCTCGGTGCGGGACTCGGCCCAGCGCACCGGGCGACCCACCCGGCGGGCCAACCATCCCAGCAGGCACTCCTCGGCACCGGGACTGGCCTTAGTGCCGAAACCGCCGCCCACATCGGGGATGATCACCCGAACCTCAGACGGGTCCAAACCCAACGCACCGGTAATGGCCCCTTGAGCGGTGTGGGGCCCCTGAGTGCTCGACCAGCAAGTCAGGCGCCCGTCCTCGCCCCACGCGGCGGCGGCCACTCGGCCCTCAATGGGACTGGCGTAGATCTTGGAGTTGACGACGCGGTGGGAGATCACCACCTCGCACTCGCTGAAGTCCACCTCCACTGCCGGAGGCAGGGCGATGGCCACGTTGGATTCGGCGTCGTCGAACAGCTTGGGGCCATCGGCGGCAGTCTCGGCATCGACCGCCACGGACAGCGGGTCGTAGTCGGCCCACACTGCCTCGGCGGCGTCGGTGGCCTGCTCGACACTCTCAGCCACCACCGCAGCAATGGGCTCGCCCACAAATCGCACTTTGCCGGTGGCCAGCAGTGGGCGGGACATGGCAGCGTCACCCGCCATCGGCGGCCGGGGGGGCAGGTCGATGTCGTCACCGATGACCACATCGAGCACGCCGGGCATGGATCGGGCATCGTCTGTCTCTACTGACAACAGCCGGGCATGGGCGATGGGCGATCGCACGAACACCACGTGGGCCGCCCCCTCCAGCGGGATATCGGCCACATAGGTGCCCCCTTCGCTCAGCATCCGGGGGTCTTCAACCCGCCTCACCTCGTTGCCCAAAATGCTCATGGGCGAGAAGCGTAGGCCAGAGTCCCGTCGAGGTACCTACCGGCTATTGGTGGAGGGAACGACGCCAAGCTTGCGCATCTTCGCCCATCGGGGTTGACGGCGCCCGGTCGGTGAACGGCCACAGCTCCTCAGCAATACTCCGCCAATTGGCGGTGGCACCGAGTTGGGCAAATAGCGATATCAAGCCCAAGTTGATCCGCTGGAGCACCACCAGCGAGGGCGGCACGTTGAGCACCTTCTTCAGCTCGGCGTGCTCGCCAGAGGCGTCGAAGATGGCTCTGACTCCCGCGGCGGCATACTCCTGGGTGAAGGTCCGGGTGTCGTCAGTCAGCACGAACTCGTAGAAATGGGTGAAGAACGCCTGCACCTCGTCATCGCTGAACGGGGCGGTGGCCGGCAGCAGTCCGGCGCTCACCAACTCGGCCCGGAATCGGGGGATGTCTCGCTCGATCACCATGGCGGTGAGCATTCGCTCGAACTGGGCGGTCTCTTCTTCAGTGAACCGCTTGACCAAGCCGAAATCCAAGAAGGTAACGGAGCCGTCGGGGTGGAAAAGATAGTTCCCCGGGTGAGGATCACCGTTGAACGCCCAAAGGCGGTAGATCGACCCGATCGAGAACCGATAGATGGTCTCGGCCACCCGGTTTCGCTCCTCCTGGGTCCAACCCAGCGCCTCCTCGAAGGTCGCGCCGGTGGCCAATTCGGTGGTGAGCACTCGGGCGGTGCTCAAGTCGTCGTACACCTTGGGGATGGCGATATAGGGATGGCCCCGGTAGTGGTCGGCGAACAGGCGCTGGTTGGACGCCTCGTGCTCGTAGTCCAACTCCTCAGTGAGCCGCTGGCGCAGTTCTTCCACGATGGGGGCCGGGTCCAGGCCGGGAAACAGCACCGAGAGCGCCCGGAAAACCATCTTGGCCGAGCCCAGGTCGGCGGCGATGGCCTCAGCCACACCGGGATACTGGACTTTGACAGCGCAAGCCCGGCCGTCGGGGGTGAGGGCCCGATGGACTTGGCCGATAGACGCCGCCGCAATCGGCACCGGATCCCACTCCTCGAACAGCTCGTCGGGAGGTGCACCCAGTTCGGCGGCTATCACCGACTCAGCCAGGGCCGGGCTCATGGGCGGAGCGTTGGCCTGGAGCTGGCCCAAAGACGTCCGGGTGGCTTCAGGCAGGCCCACGTCCAGATAGCTGGCCATCTGGCCAATCTTCATGAGGGCGCCCTTCATGTTGCCCAGAACCTCGACGACATCAGCGGCGGTTCGTAGCTCTCGTTCGGCATCCAGGGCTTCAGCTCGTTCGGCGTCGGCGAACACTTGGCGGGCTCGGGCCATCGCCCATCGCCCGCCACTGCGGGCGCCCAACCCGGCCATCTTGGCCGTGCGCCCGAGCCGTCCCCGTCGGGGCACCGCTCCCCGACTGCGCCCGTCTGCCACGGCGCCGAAACTACCGGCCCGACCACTGCTGCCGGTATCTTTGACAGAGAACGTCGTGTGAAGGAATGTGCTGATAGTTTCCGCTATTTCGCGGGACATCATTCAGCAAAGGCGTGTATCGTAGAACGGAACAGTTCCGCTATGCGGTACGGGGGCTCGGGCCGATCTGTGCCGTGTCCAACCGCCTGTAGAGCAATCCCGGAGTCCGAGTCATGCGAATCCTCTTTGCTGACAGTCTGGCTGAGAGCGCTGTCGAGCGCCTGCGGGGCGGCGGGGACGAGTGCGTGGTCGATCCCTCGCTGACTGCCGACACTCTGTCCGAGCACATTTCCGGGTTCGATGTGCTAGTGGTGCGCAGCACCACGGTGACTGCCACCGCCCTAGAGGCCGGTGACCGGCTTGGCTTGGTGGTGCGGGCTGGAGCGGGAACCAACACCATCGATGCCTATCGTGCCGCTGAACTCGGGATTTTCGTGTGCAATGTGCCGGGCCGGAACGCCATTGCGGTGGCCGAGCTGGCCATCGGGTTGATGTTCGCCATCGACCGACACATCGCCCCCGCCACCGCCGATCTCCGATCGGGAGATTGGAATAAGCAGACCTACAGCAAAGCCCGGGGCCTGTTCGGCTCCACGCTGGGAATCATCGGCATGGGTGCCATCGGCCTCGAAGTAGCCCAACGGGCCAGTGCATGCGGTTTGCGGGTCATCGCCGAGGCTCGGGCCGATCGCTCCCGCGAGGTATGTCGCCGGATGGCCGACATCGGAGTGGAGGAAGTGCCCGACCGGTCGGTGCTGCTGGCAACCAGCGACATCGTGTCGGTTCACGTACCCAGTGGCGAGGACACCGTTGGCATGGTGGACGCCGAGTTCCTGGCCGCAATGAAACCCGACGCGGTACTCATCAACACCAGCCGAGGTGAGGTGGTAGACGAGGCCGCACTGCTGGCCGCGCTGGACGCCACTGAACTGCGGGCCGGCCTCGACGTGTTCGCCAACGAGCCGTCAGGCAGCGTCGGACAGATCAGCTCAGAACTGGCCCGCCACCCGAAGGTGACGGCCACCCACCACATCGGAGCCTCCACCGACCAAGCCCAGATGGCGGTGGCCGAGGGCACCGCCGATGTGATCGAGGCCTATCGAAACGGCGTTGTTCTGGACTGCGTCAACTTGGAGCGGGTGCCCAACCGAACGGCCACGCTCAGCGTCCGCCACCACGACCGAGTAGGGGTGCTGGCCTGCGTGCTTCAAGAGCTGAGCCGTCGGCATCTGAACGTAGCCAACATGCAGAACCGGATCTTCTCCGGCTCGGAGGCGGCCGTGGCCGTCATCGAGGTCGCAGGAACCATCGACGGAGAGCTATTGGACGCCCTTGGATCCATCGAACATGTGATCTGCGCCTCAGTGCTCGACACCCACTCGGCTACGGACCAATGACCGGCGCACGCCCCAGCGACTCCTTACAGGCTGAGTGCGAGCCGCTGGTCGCCCCCTTCGCGGGCTGGGTGGTGCACCCCGACTGGGCTGATCGGGTGATCAGCCGGGCCTACGACAATCTTTCGCCGGTACAGCGTCAGGCCCTGGTGGCATCAAACCCTTACAGCTACATGAACGTCACCAGAAGCCGTGAGGATCTCTTCGACAACGCCGACCTCTCGCATGAAGATCTGGTTACCCAAGGCGCCGCCGCCCTCACCCGGCTGCTCAATGCCAAGGCATTCGTCCCGACCGGCCGGCCAGCCCTCTATCTGTATCGCTTGACCCACAAGCAGGGCACTCAGACGGGGGTGGTGTGCACAGTGCCGGTACGGGGGTTTGACGACGGTCGCATCCGCATCCACGAAAACGTTCACGACGAGCGGGCTGACCTGCTCACCGCTCATCTTCAAGGCGTGGGCGCCACTTCCAGTCCGGTGGCCATGGCCGTTCGGTCAACTACTGAGCTCTACAACCAGTTGTTCGACATCACCTCCGCTGCGCCGGCTGATCTGGAGTTCGGATCCACCGCGGTGCGCCATCAGGTTTGGGCGGTCCCCGACGATCGCACGGAGTCGCTGGTCGCAGCATTTGACAACCAGGTGCTGTACGTCACTGACGGCCACCATCGCTCGGCCGCCGCGGTGAGAGCAATGGCGGCCGACCCGAACAACGCGGCACTTGCTCGGACGTTGGCCGTGGTGTTCCCCGATGAGCAACTCCATGTGCAGGCATTCCATCGGCTGGCCGTCGACCAACACGATCGCAGTGCTGAAGACTGCCTGGCCGCCCTGGACGACGTAGTGGAGGTGAAATCGGTCTTCTCTTCCATGCAAGCCCGTCCCCAACACAGAGGATTGGCCGGGCTATACCTAGGGGGTTCGTGGCACCAGATGGAGTTGCCCCCTGCGATCGGTAACGGAGCCGTGAATGGTCTAGACGTGGAACGGTTGCGCCGATCCATCCTCGACCCTGTGCTGGGAGCCGACGAACTCGGCCAGCCGGGAGCAGTGGACTATGTTCCCGCCTCACTGGGCTTCGACGAGCTAGCCCGCCGGTGCGATGCCGACAATCGGGTGGGTTTCGCGCTGTTCCCCCTGTCGGTGCGCGAGCTGATGGCAGTGGCCGATGAGGGTGGTCTGATGCCCCCGAAATCGAGTTTCTTTGCCCCCAAGCCCCGCTCCGGCGTGTTCTTGCGAGTGTTGGGTCGCGGCGCCACGGCCCACCTTTCTGCCTCCTAGGAGAACCACTCCGGCTGCCTCCGCCTCTTGGGAGAACAACTACGGTTGTCGATGTGCTGATCTCGTCGGACTCCCACGTCGTCGAACCCGGCGACTTGTGGCTGGAGCGCTTGCCTAAACACTTGCGGGACCGGGCCCCCCGAGCAGTACAAGACCCCGACAACCACTACTGGTATTTCGAGGCGCCGGAGATGGGTCGGGGGGTGAACCTCACTCTTTCCCGCAATGCCGGCATTTCCACCCAAGAAGTGGATGCCGCCCTGGCCGCCGATCCTGATGCCTGGGTCGGAGCCACCGGCGGGCACGATCCGGTGACCCGGTTGGCCGACATGTGGGTGGACGACACGGTGGCCGACGTGGTCTACCCCACCGCGGGCCTGTCGCTACTCCAATACGACGACATCGAGCTCCAGCTGGCCTGCATCCAGGTGTACAACGACTGGCTGGCCGAGTTCTGCGCGATCGACTCCGACCGGATCATCGGCATCGCCATGATCCCCACTTGGGATATCGAGGTGGGTGTGGCTGAGCTCAACCGCTGCGGCGACATGGGGCTGCGGGGCGCCATCATCTGGAGCTCGCCGCCTGCCACCCGGGAGTTCAGCTTCTTCTCCGACCGCTACGAGCCGTTGTGGGCCACCGCTGCCGACCGGTCGATGCCGATCTCCATCCACATCTTTGGCGGCCACGAAACGAAGGCCATCAGCAAATACGGGGTGACCGTGGAGGGTACCTACTACTTTGGGATCACGGCGCGCGACGAGCTAGCCCACACCACAGCGGAATTGATCGCCGCCGGGGTGTTCGAGCGCCATCCCAACCTGCGAATCGTGGCCGCAGAGGGGGGGATCGACTACGCCGCCCGGCTCGAACAGCGACTCGACCTGACTTACAGCGGTGCATGGAGCCGAATCGACGACAAGTTGACCATGAAGCCATCGGAGTATTTCCGGCGCAACGTATACCTCACTTACATCGAAGACCCCATCGGGCTGAACAACCTGCGGTTCACCGGCAGCGACCACTTCATGTGGTCCAGCGACTACCCCCACGGGGCGGCCACCTGGCCCCGGTCCCGCGAGTTCACCGCCAACGAATTCAACGATGCGGATGTGAGTGAGGCCGACCGGCGCAAGCTCACCCTTACCAACGTGGCCGAGCTCTACAGCATTGACCTGGAGACGGTGAGCCAGCCGTCTCCGGTCATCGCCGACAAAGTGGCGGCGGCCACCTGATCGGCACTCGCCGGGAATCTAACGGGGCCGCGGGCAGCTTTCCCTACTCGACCGGAAGCCGCCGGGTATCGGTCGGGGCCGCGGGGGGCTGCTTGTTGATCAGGTGGGTGGCCGCCGACTCGAAGTAGTCAAGCATGGCGCCGCGGATGTCGTCGGGCATTTCAGCTCCGGCCAGCGATGCCTGCATGTGGGCCATCCAGGCATCTCGTTCTGCGGCACCGATCTCGAACGGTGCGTGGCGCATCCGCAGCCGGGGATGACCCCGCTCAGCGCTGTAGTGGGGCGGTCCCCCCCAGTACTGGGCCAAGAATCCAGCCAGTCGATCTCGAGACGGGCCCAAGTCCTCGGGATACAGGGGGCGCAGCACCGGATCGTCGAGCACACCGTCATAAAAGCGGTTTACCAACTGGTCGAAGAACGCCTGACCGCCCACTGCGTCGTATACCGACTGTTCCACCGGGAATAGCGTAGGCCCAACCCTCTAGGGTGATCGCATGGGACGGCTTGAAGATCAAGTGGCGGTGATCACCGGAGCAGGGCAGGGCATCGGAGCAGCAATTGCCCGTCGATTCGCCGAGGAGGGTGCCGACATCGTGGTGGCCGAGATGAACCCCGATACCGGACCCCGCACAGTGGCCGAGGTTGAAGAGCGGGGTCGCCAGGGCCACTTCATACAGACAGATGTGGGAATCAAAGAACAGGCGGTGGGCTGCGTGGAAGCGGCACTGGAGCAGTTCGGGCGCATTGACTGCCTGGTCAACAACGCCTGGGGCGGCGGCACCTACAAGCGGTTCGAGTTCAAGACCGACGCCAACATCATGCACGGCATCAATGTGGGATATCTGGCCTGCTTCTGGACCATGCAGGCCGCATTCGAGCCGATGGTTGCCCAAGGGGGCGGGTCGATCATCAATATCTGCTCGCTGAACGGGGTGAACGCCCACCGCTATTCCCTGGAATACAACGCGGCCAAAGAGGCAGCGCGCACAATGACCCGAACCGCGGCGGTCGAATGGGGACGCCACGCGATCCGCTGCAATGTGATCTGTCCCGGTGCAGCCACCGATGCCTACAAAGCGTTTGCCTCGGCTAACCCCGACAATGCGACCAAACTGTTGGAGCTCAAGCCCGTACCCCGGATGGGCGATCCCGATACCGATATCGCCCCGGTAGCGCTGTTCTTGGCCTCCGACGACTCGGTGTACATCACCGGCAACACCATCTATGCCGACGGCGGCACCCATGTGAACGGTGCCGCTTGGAATCCTCAAGTCCCCGATCACCCCACCCCTTAGTGGTATGTCCGCAGTCATTTTCCTGAGACACGCCAAATCCGATTGGGACGCCGGTGCCACCGACGATCTCAGCCGACCGCTGGCCGACCGGGGGCGCGCTGCCGCCGCCGCCGTCGGTAGCTTCCTCGCCGAAGCTGGCCATGTTCCCAATCTGGTGCTGTGCTCACCAGCCGTCCGGGCTCGCCAAACCGTGGAAATCGCCATTGCCGCCGGGAGTTGGACCTGTCCGACCGAGACTGCCGATGAGCTGTACTACGGCACAATGGACGACATGGTCACGTTGGCCTGTAAGCGGCAGGTTCCGCTGCTCATGCTGGTCGGGCACGAACCGACCATGTCCAGCGCCCTGGAGTACTTGACCGGTGGCGAGCTGCGCATGCCCACCGGGGCCTTGGCCCGGATAAACCTCAACCCCGACAATTCCGGCCTGCTGGAATGGCTTATCCCCCCTCGCCTGCTGACCGACCGCTAGTCGTCCTCAGGATCGCTGGGCTCGGTCAACTCCGACACTGCCTCAGCCTCCACCAACTCAGCCGCGGCCACGGCTCGGGGATACGCCTCCACCGGTGAGACACCCTCGATTCTTCTGACTCCGCTCACTGGGCCCAATTCCTCAAATCTGCGCGCCCGGGGAAGCACTCGACCCTCCAATGAGCCAATGCTGTCGTTGTAGGCCTTCACCGCCCGCTGCAATCCCTTGCCCACATTGTCAACGTGGCCGGCATAGACCCTCAGGCTGTCGTACAAGGCGGTGGCGCCATCGGCAATTTCTTGGGCGTTCTCTTGGAGATCCTGCTGCTGCCAGGCCAGAGCCACGGTGCGCAGAAACGCCAACAAGAGTCCGGGCGTGGCAATGAGCACCCGGTGTTTCTGCCAGGCGTCTTCCCACAAGGTGGGCTGCACGTCTACCGCGGCATCCAGTATCGGGTCAGCCGGTACGAACATGACCGTGAAGTCGGGGGACCCACCTATCGCCGCGGCGTAGTCCTTGTCCCCCAGCTCCTTTGCGCGCCCCATCAGAGATCGGGCATGGCTCTGAAGCAACTCACCCTGACGCTGTTCATCCTTCTCGCTGTGGGCTTCGAGGTAGGAGTCCAGTGGGGTCTTGGCATCTATTACCACCTGCACGCCGCCGGGCACCCGGACCACGGCATCGGGCCGCACGCTGCCATCGTCGGTGGCAACGGTGTGCTGTTCGACAAAGTCGATGTGTTCCCGCATTCCCGACACCTCGAGGATGTTGCGCAGCGTCTGCTCCCCCCATAGTCCCCTCACTTGCGGCGAGCGCAGGGCCTCTCTCAATCCGCCGGTTGCCTCTCGGAGCTGTCCGATCTGCGTCGTCAGTCCCTCGTAGGCTCCTTCCCGCTTCTCTTCAATCTCGTTGACCCGCTTCTCGAACTTGGCCAAGTTCTCCTTGACCGGCTTGACCAGCTCGTCGATGGCCTGCTGGCGCTGCTTCAAGTCGGCCTCGCTGAGCTTCTTCTGATTCTCAAACTGCTCTTTGGCCTGCTTGAGGAAAGCCTCGCTGTTGGCCTTGGTCACATCGTCGGCGATGCCCTTGAACTGGGTCTCCACCTCCTCTCGGGCCTTGGCCAGTTCCTCCGTGCGAGCTTCATGCTCGGCCTCCGCAGCAGCCAGTCTTCGTAGAGCGTCCTCCCGTTCACCCCGGACTTTCTCCAACTCGGTCCGGGCTGCATCGCGCTCGCTTCGAGTCTCATTGAACTGCCGATCGCGCTCGTATAGCTGGGTCTCCAGCTGGGCCGTCCTTGTCCTTAGCTCACCTGTGTCGCCAGCGGCAGCCCCTCCCCCAGCCAGGCGCCACCGCTGCACGACAACGGCGAAGGCGGCCACCAAAACCGCAAGAACGATGAGAAGAACAATCTCCATAGGTCCGCATCCTAGAAACCCCCGGTGACAGTTTCCGGCAGCGTCGCCAATCAACCACTTGGCCTAACCTTCAACCCGCCCGCAGAACAACGAGGAGACTCCTAATGCCCCAGATGAACGAGCTCGGCTTCTACACCCTGGCCGGGGCGCCGGAATCGCCTCGGGAGCTGATCGCCGAGGTCCGCCAGGCCGAGGAGCTGGGCATCGGCAACGTGTTCATCAGCGAGCGGTTCAACATCAAAGAGGCGGCCACCCTCTCGGGGGCGGTGGGCGTTGCTGCCGAATCCATGGGCATTGCCACCGCGGCCACCAACCACCACACCCGTCATCCCGTGGTGACCGCGGCCTACGCCATGACCATGCACAAGCTCACTGGCGGGCGCTTCTGCCTCGGCATCGGCCGGGGGGTCGACCGCTTGTCGCAGGCATTCGGCCTCAGCGCCATCACCACCGCCCAGATGGAGGACTTCACAGGCATCATGCGTCGGCTCTGGCAGGGCGAGGCCATCTTCAACCACGAAGGCCCAATCGGGAACTACCCGGTGCTCACCCTCATGGGGGCCAGCAGCGAGCACATCCCCATGGCGCTCACCGCCTTCGGCCCCAACTCCCTGGCCCTGGGCGGTCGCTGCTTCGACGCGGTGGTGCTGCACACATTCTTCACCGATGAGACCACCGCCCGGGTGGTGGGCGCTGTCAAGCGATCGGCCGAAGAGACAGGGCGCGACCCAGATTCGGTGAAGGTGTGGAGTTGCTTCGCCACCATCGGCGACCACCTCCCTGAAGACATCCGACTCAAGAAAACGGTGGGACGCATGGCCACCTATCTCCAGGGTTATCCCGAGCTCATGGCCCGCACCAACAACTGGGACCCCGCCGCCCTGGAGCGTTTCCTGGCCGACGACCTGGTGGCCAACTTCCAAGGCGCTATCGACCAGGTGGCCACCACCGACCAACTCGAGCACATCGCCGAGCTGATCCCCGAAGAATGGCTCGCCCCCGCCGCCACCGGCACCCCCGCCCACTGCGTGGAAAAGATCCGGGGCCAGTTCGACCTGGGCTGTGATGGCGTCATCCTCCACGGCGCCAGCCCCACCCAACTCCGCCCCATCGTCGAGGAGTACGCCCGCACCCGCCCCGCAGGCCAATTCGACCACCTGCCCGCCAACCCCGGCGGCTGACGGTGCGAGCGGTATAGCGTCTTGGCGATGCAAACCGTCACGACGACCGTTGCCGGGCTGGGGATGCGGGAGTTCACCGGGGGGTCGGGGGACCCGCTGGTGATGCTGCACCACTCGTTTGGGAATCCCGGGTGGATGCCCATTCACGAAGCTCTGGCCGAGCGATACACCGTGCATGCGCCGGACTTGCCGGGCTATGGCGGCGCGGAGGGGTCGGAACGACCCGACTGGGCCCGCCATCCCCGCGACCTGGCTCTGCTGGTGGGCCAGTGGCTGAGGGCCAAAGACCTTGGCCCTGTCGAGCTAGTGGGCTGCGGGTTCGGGGGGTGGGTGGCGGCCGAGCTGGCCACCATGTCCCCTGAGCTCCTCAAGCGGCTTGTCTTGGTGGGGGCGGCCGGGTTGTTGCCCGAAAAGGGCCGTATTTTCGACCAGTTCCTGGTGTCGCACTCAGGCTACGTGCAGGCCGCCTTCTCCAACTCGGAGGTGTACGAGTCCGTCTTCCACAGCAACGGCGACGATCCCGACGAGCATCCGCTGGGCGACGAAACCTTGCTGGTGTGGGACATGAACCGGGAGATGACCACCCGGGTGGCGTGGAAGCCCTACATGTACAACCGGCGGCTGCGCCCCCTTCTGGGCGGCGTCACGGTCCCCGTCTTGGTGGTGTGGGGCGACAGCGACGCCGTGGTGCCCATGGAGTGCGCCCACGCCTACGTCGACGCCCTGCCCGATGCCCGCTTGGAGATCGTGCCGGACTGCGGACATGCCATCGATCTCGAAGCCCCCGAATCGCTTGCCACCATCATCACAAGTGGCACCGCCAATTCAGGAGGCGCTGCACAAATCACCGGAGGAGCCGACTGATGTTCTTGTCGTATTTCACCGAGCAGCCCATGAGCGCCTACCCGGCCGAGGAGGGCTTGAAGGAGGGCTTCACCTCGGTGTTGTTCTCCAACAAGTACTACGACCCGGTGGAGGGCAGCCGCCTGTTCAACGAGCGCATCGAGGAGTACAAGCTGGCCGAGCAGGTGGGCTTCGACGGGATCATGGTGAACGAGCACCACAACGCCCCGTTTTGCATGCAGGCCCGCATCACGGTCATGTCGAGCATCCTGGCCGCCATCACCGAGCGGGCCAAGATCGTGCAGCTCGGCAACCCGCTGCCCACCTACGACAGCCCGCTCATGTTCGCCGAGGAGATCGCCATGATCGACATGATCTCCAAGGGCCGGCTGATCTCGGGCATCGTGAGAGGCGCGGGACAGGAGTCGGTGTGCCTCAACGCCAACCCGGCCTACAACCGGGAGCGGTTCAACGAGGCCCACGACCTGCTGGTGAAGACCATGACCGACGACGGCCCATTCTCCTGGGAGGGCGAGCACTTCCAGTACCGGGTGGTAAACCCCTGGGCCCGGGTGCTGCAAAAGCCCCACCCCCGCATCTGGGTGCCCGGCGTGTTCAGCGCCGAGACCATCCGCTGGGCGGCCCAGCACCGCTATCCCTACATCTCGCTCAATACCCCGCTGCACCTCACCGGCGAGCTGTGGCAGATCTACGACCAGGCCGCACGAGCGGTGGGCTACGAGCCAGGGCCGGAGAACCGGGGCTATTTGCTGCGGGTCCACGTGCAAGAAGACGGCGACAAGGCCCGGGAGAACGCCCGTGAGTTCATGTGGATGCAGGGGGAGTTCACCGGCATCGGCCACCCCTATTGGACGAGCCCAGCAGGCTACGGTTCGTCGGCCCGCCGGCTGGACTACGCCAAGATGGCCAACGCCGAGATCAGGGGCTCACGGGCCGCCTCATTCGAGAAGCAGCTGGCCGCCCGGGAGATCGTGGCCGGAACCCCCGACGAGGTGATCCGCGAGCTGCGGGTGGTGCTGGAAACCTGCCGCCCGTCGATCCTCATGCTGTGGGGCAACGACGGCGGCGTCAACCACGATGACTCGCTGCGGTGCATCGAGCTGATGGGCACTGAGGTGCTACCCGCCCTGCGGGATATGGGCGACGAACTGGGATTGCACGATCCATTCGAGCTGGACTCCCCCATCAGCTTGGCCCTCACCCCGCCCGACGAGCTGAACCCCATTGAGTCTGACGACGACCGCCCTGAAGACGCCTCCGACAGCAAGGCGTTGCAGATGTTCCGGTGACGGCTCTGCGGGCACAGCCCGATCCCAAAGGAGCACCTCGATGACCGAACCACAACCCCAGGTGTCCTACATCCATGCCGAAGACATGGACTTCGCCGAGGTGAAGAGCCAGCAGCACGCCGATGGGCGCCGGGTGTCGGTGTGGCTGAAGCTCATGGAGCTGACCCAGGAGCGGGCGGTGTACCACACCCGCTACGACCCCGGACTTGTGCTTGAGCGCCATGGCCACAACAGCGACCACTTCGTGTTCGTGATCGACGGTGAGGTGGTGTTTGACGAGGAGGTGTGCCGGGCCGGCACTCTCATCAAGCTCCCCCACCTGGCCTCATTCGGCCCCATCAAGGTGGGCGACGAGGGCGCCGAGATCCTGGAGATCTACTTCGGCGACTCCCGCCCCGCCCCCGCCGACAAAGCCGAGTACGCCGCCATCCTCGAAGAACGCGGCATCACCGAACTCCCCCACCCCCCAGTGGACCTCCCCGACTGGTTCGGCCCAAGGACCGATTAGCCGGGAACTGGGATTCCGAAAAGCTTGGCCGGGTTGTCGGTCAGAATCTTGCGCTTGCGCTCGTCGCTGAGATCGTCGCGCTCCACGAGCAGCTTCACCGAGTGGGGGAAGTCGCAGTCCCAGTGGCAGTAGTCCGAGGAGTAGCACAGGACATCGTCGCCCACCTCGTCCATCACGTAGGGCAGGGCCGACTCGGTGGACTCCACCCCCACGAAGCACTGCCCCGACAAGAAGTACTCCGACGGCCTGCGGTCCAGTATGGGGGCCTGGTCGGGCATCAGCTCGTACTCTTCGTCCAAGCGCTCCAACCAGAACGGAAGCCAGCCGCAGCCCGCCTCCATAATGCCCACCCGCATGTTGGGGAACCGGTGCAAGATCCCGCCCACGGTGAAGTTCATGGTGGCCAGCATGGCCCCGAACGGGTGGGTGACGGCATGCTTCTCCAAGCGGGTGTCGTAGCGGTCTAACACGATGGGCACTTGGTCGGGGGCCTGTCCCCCGCCGTGCACGCACACCGCGGCCCCATGGCGGTCGGCCACCTCCCACACCGCGTCGAGGGCCGGATGGTTCAGGTTGCGGTCCAAGACGTGCTGGGCGGTCACCATGCCCACGAACAGGTCCGGATACTGAGTGAGGCACCGCTCCAGTTCGGCCGCGGCCCGCTCCGGGTCGATCAAGGGCAGCTTGGCCACCAGCTTGAGGCGGGTGGGATCGTGGGCCGCGTACGAGGCCCGGGCGTCGTTGAGCAATCGGCACAGCTCGTCAGCGAAGCCGGGGTCGCCCAGCGCCCACTCCTCGCCGGAGCCGGGCGGGAACATGATGGTCACATCGATGCCCTCGAGGTCCATGTCGGTCATCCGAGGCCCAGGCACCGCCATTCCCTCCCGCTGAAGGGGCGTCTCGAAATCCAGTTCGCCTGCGGCGTATTGGCCGTAGTTCTGGTCGTCCTCGGTATGCACCGGCGATCCGGCCCCCGGCAAGTCGCCGTAGATCTCCTTCATCTTGGCCACGTACTCCACCATCTGCGGCCGCCATTCGGCGCTGATCCCGTGGCGCCACTGGGGCGGCTCACCCCCGTGCCCGTCGGCGTCGATCACGTAGTACCCGTACTTGCCCATGGCACCATCGTGGCACTTGAGAGACTTAGCTGCTAGAAGTCAACCCGTGAGGTTCCAGCAATGAGGACTCGGCAGTGAAGGCAGTGGTGATCTTCGAGAGCCGCACGGGGAACACCCAGCGGGCGGCGGAGATGATCGGCGGAGAGCTGCGCCAGGCCGGCTACGAAGTGTCGGTGCGCCCGGTGCACGGGATCAAGCTCACCGAGATCGCCGAGGCCGACCTGTTGGCGGTGGGCACTTGGGTGGACGGGCTGGTGCTGTTCGGCCACCGACCCGGCGGCACGGCCAAGCTGATGACATTGCCGTCGCTGCACCACAAGCCGGTGGCCGCCTTCGCCACCTACAAGTGGTATCCCGGCAACTGCATCGACCAGATCGCCGATCTGCTGGCCTACAAGGGTGCCGATGTGATTCACCAACGGGCGTTCAACAAAGCGCAGCTCGACGTGCTGGTGCCTGAGTTCGTCGACAGCGTGCTGGCCACGGTGGGAGCGGCGGAGCCGGCCGGAGCCACCGCATGACCATGACCGCCGAGTCGCCCGCTACATCCTCGACTGACATCGAGATGCCCCGCATCATCAGCGTGGACGACCACGTGGTGGAGCCGCCCGAGCTGTGGTCGAGCCGGCTGCCGGCCAAATACCGCGACGTCGGCCCCCGTATTGAGTACCTGCCCCAGGGCGAGGTTGTGCTCGACGGCGGCACCTACCGGGAGCGACCCGGCACCGAGGGCCGCAAGGTGGCCTGGTGGCTGTACGAAGATCACACCTACTCCATAAAGCGGCTTATCGCCGCGGCCGGCTACCCGTATGACGAGGTATCCGTCGAGGGCATCACCTACGACGAGATGCGCCCCGGCTGCTGGCAGCCGAAGGCCCGGGTGGCCGACATGGAGATGAACCACACCGACGCCTCGCTGTGCTTCCCCAACTACCCCCGGTTCTGCGGCCAGCTGTTCAACGAGCGCCAGGACAAAGAGCTCTCGCTGCTGTGCGTCAAGGCCTACAACGACTGGATGGTCGAGGAGTGGTGCGGCGATTCCGGGGGGCGGCTCATTCCGCTGTGCCTAGTGCCGCTGTGGGACGCCGAACTGGCCGCCGCTGAGATCTACCGCAACGCAGAACGAGGCGTGCGGGCGGTGGCGTTCAGCGAGCTGCCTACCTGGCTGGGGCTGCCCAGCATCCACTCGGGCTACTGGGACCCGTTCTTCGCCGCCTGTGCCGAGACCGGCACCGTGGTGTGCATGCACATCGGCTCGGGCACCCGCACCGTTTCGCCCGCCGACGACGCCCCCGACGCGGTGACCGCCTCGCTCATCTTCTGCAACAGCGCGGCCTCACTGGTCGACTTTCTCTATTCGGGCGTGCTGCACCGCTATCCCGACCTCAAGTTGATGTATGCCGAGGCCCAGATCGGGTGGATCCCCTACGCCCTGGAGCGGGCCGACGACGTGTGGGTGACCCACGCCGGGTGGAGTGGGGCCAAGAACAACATCCCCGAGCCGCCGTCGTACTACTACTACCGCCAGGTGTACGGCTGTTTCTTCAAGGACAGCGTGGGCATGGACATGCTCGACCGGGTGGGCATCGACAACATCACCTTCGAGACCGACTACCCCCACACCGACGGCACGTGGCCCAACACCAAAGAGGTGGCCACCCGCCTGTTCGGCCACCTCGACGCCGAGTCGGTCTACAAGATCGCCCGCGGCAACGCCATCAAGCTGCTGGGCCTGGATTTCGACTGAAGCCGGCACAAAGCCGGCGACACACCTCTAGCTGGCGGCTAGGGCCTGCCAGATGCGCTCGGGGGTGGTGGGCATCTCGATGTGGGCCACTCCCAAGTGGGAAACGGCGTCGACCACCGCATTGTGGATGGCAGGGGTCGAGCCGATGGTGCCCGACTCGCCGATGCCCTTGGCCCCCAGTGGGTTCATCGGGCTGGCCGTCTCGGTGTTGCTCACCTCGAAGCTGGGCAGCTCGGCCGCGCTGGGCATGAGATAGTCGGCCAGGTTGGCGGTACGGGGGTTGGCGTCCTCGTCGTACTGCACCCACTCGAACAGCGCCTGGGCCGCGCCCTGGGCCACGCCCCCATGCTGTTGGCCGGCCACCAGCAGCGGATTCAAGATGGTGCCGCAGTCGTCCACCGCCACGTGGCGCAGCAACTCCACGCCGCCGGTCTCGGTGTCCACCTCGACCACGGCAACGTGGGTGCCGAACGGGAAGGTGGCCCCGCCCTGGTCGAAGTCGAGCTCGTGGGTGATCACACCGCCGTCGGCCGCTGAGGCCAGATCGGCCCAAGACGCCGACTGGGCAGGCACACCGGCCACATGCAGGCCGCCTTCGCCCACCACGATGTCATCGGCGCTGGCTTCCAGTTGCTGGGCGGCCAGCTCCTTGGCCTGGGCCAATACTTCTTCACTGGCCTTGTAGACGGCGCTGCCCGCGGTCTGAAGCGAGCGGGAACCCAGGGTGCCCGCGCCTCGGGGTATCTCGTCGGTGTCCGACTGGATGAGCTTGATGCTCTCCATGGGCACGCCCAATAGATCGCTGACGATCATTGAGAAGGAGGTCTCGTGGCCCTGGCCATGGGCGCTGGTGCCCACCCGGATTTCCGCGGAGCCATCGCTCAGCACGTCCACCCGGCCGTATTCGGTGTGCAAGCCGAGCGGCGCGGTGATCTCCACATACGACGACACCCCGACGCCCAGCAGCTTGGAGTCGCCCGAATCCCGCCGGGCGGCCTGCTCGGCCCGCAGATCGGCATAGCCCGAGGCCTCCAGCGCAGCGTCCAGCGCCTTCTCGTACTCCCCGGAGTCGTAGTTGGCACCGGTGATGGTGGCGTAGGGGAACTGGTCGGCGCCGATGAAGTTGCGCCGCCGGATCTCGGCGGGGTCGATGCCCAGCTCGTCGGCGCCCACGTCCAGCACCCGCTCCAGAATCTGGGTGGCCTCGGGTCGGCCCGCTCCCCGGTAGGCAGCGATCTGCGTGGTGTTGGTCACCACCGCGTCGGCCACGAACCTGATCTTGGGAATCTGGTACACGCCCTGGGCCATGGTCTGGGTGAGGATGGGCAAGAAGCTGCCGATAGCGGGATAGGCCCCGGAGTCGGCCAAGCAGTGCAGGTTCAATCCGGTGATGCGGCCATCGCCGTCGAACCCCATCTTGGCGGTGAAGATGTGGCCCCGGCCCTGCACCAGCGACACCATGTCTTCGGAGCGCGACTCGGTCCACTTCACCGGGCGGCCCAGATCCAATGCGGCCTTGGCCGCTACCAGATATTCGGGATACAGGCCGGTCTTGGCCCCGAAACCGCCGCCCACCGCCGGGGCGATCAGGCGCACGTTGTCGCCGTCGAGGCCGAAGAGGCCGGCGAACCCGTCCTTGAGGCCGATGGGGGCCTGGCTGGGGAAGATCACCGTCATCCCGCCTTCGGGGGTGCCGGGCTCTACCAGAATCCCGTTGGGCTCCATGGGCACCGCAGCCAGCCGCTGGCTCTCCATCTTCACCTCGGCCACATGGGCAGCCTCGGCCAACCCGTCGTCCTCGCCCAGCTCAGTGTGGAAGGCGAGGTTGCCGCCCTCATTCTGGGGCCACAGCACCTCAACGCCTTCTGACATGGCCTTCTCGGGATCGGCGTTGGCCGGTAGCGGGTCGTAGTCCACAAACACCGCCTCGGCAGCATCCATGCCCTGCTCGCGGGTCTCGGTGATCACGGCGGCCACGATGTCGCCCACGAACAGCACCCGCTCGCCGGCGATCTGCGGACGCTCGAACACCGGAAGCATGGGGAACCCGGCTGTGGCCGGCAGCCCGATGTTGTCGCCGGTGTACACCGCCAGCACGCCGTCCATGGCCTCGGCCTCGCTGGTGTCCACCGACTCGATGGCGGCGTGGGCCATCGGCGAGCGCACGAACGTGACGTAGGCGGTGCCCTCGGGAGTGAAGTCGTCGTAATAGCGCTCTGCGCCGGTCAACAGCCCGGGATCCTCGCGGCGGACGACAGAATTCCCCAAAATCGAACCAGAACTCGACACGGTTTTCCCCTTTTTTGTATTGCGGTGATGCGAATGGGTGCCCCTTGGCAACCGGCCGCGAACAGATGTCGCGATTCGACAGGCCTTGGAGCGCCTAAACGCAGCTGTTATCGGGAGTCGGGAGGATGTTAGAACCACCTTATGGATTTGAGCCAGCTTTACGACCCGGCCCTCGATGAATACGTGCCGGAGGCGTTGGACTTCTTGTCCCAGTTCTCGTTTGACTCGATGGTCAACGACCTGTCGACGCCCGAGGGATTGGCCAAAGCCCGGGATCTCGACTCGTTGGGCGGCGATCTCGTGTCCTTCTCGGCCGTGGACAATGTCGACGTCCGCACCTACACCGGCGCGGCGGGCGATGAGTTGGAGTTGCGGGTCTTTTCCCCCGAGGGCCCGGCCCGAGCGGTGTATCTCGACATCCATGGCGGCGGCTTCTTCATGGGCCACCCCAGGATGGGCGACGTTCGCAACCAGGCCATGGCCCGCACTCACCAGATCGCGGTGGTCAGCGCCCAGTATCGGCTGGCTCCCGAGCATCCCTGGCCCGCCAGCCCCGACGACTGCGAGGCCGCCGCGCTGTGGGTGCTGGGGCCGGGACGCGACGAGTTCGGCCCGGCGCCCCTGCTTATCGGCGGGGGCTCAGCCGGGGCCAACCTGGCCGCCACCACGCTGGTGCGGCTGCGAGACCGCCACGACGCCGCCGGGGAGTTCATTGGGGCCAACCTGGTGTTCGGGGTGTACGACCTGAGCGGCACTCCGTCGCAGATCAAGCTGGGCAACACCAGCTTTCGGGACTTGTACGTGGGCGACCACGACACCGAGGCCCGCAAGAATCCCGACATCTCCCCGCTGTACGCCGGCCTGAACGACTTGTGCCCGGCGCTGTTCACCGTAGGCACCCTGGATTACCTCTACGACGACTCCCTTTTCATGGCCGCCCGATGGCGGGCCGAAGGCAACCCCGCCGAGGTCGCTATCTTCCCGGCCTCGCCCCACGGATTCACCGTGTTTCCCACCAAGATGACCCGGGCCGCCAACGACCGCACCGACGCCTGGCTGGCCGGAATCCTCGATGGGGCGGACGGCTAGCCTGCTGGGATGAGTCTCTTAGACCAAGTGGTCCCATCGGCCCGACATGTGGGGATCGACGACGTGCCGTTCGTGGAGAACACCGCGCTGGGAGCGCGGATGCGGCTGCTCCAGGTCAACGCCGAAGACGGACTCTACGTGTTGCACGGCTTCATGCCCGCCGGCATGACGGTGCAGACCCACCACCACCGGGGACCGGTGCTGGCCTTCACTTTGAGCGGGGCCTGGGGCTACCGGGAAAACGACTTCATGAACCAGGGGCGCAGCTATCTCTACGAACCGCCAGGGTCTATCCACACTCTGTTCGTGCCCGAGGACAACACCGAGCCCACCGAATTGGTGTCAGCCATCTATGGCGACGTGGAATACCTCGACCCCGACGGCAACGTGGAGTACATCTCCAACTACCAGTCCAACCTGGAGATGTACTACCGCTACTGCGAAGAACAGGGCGTTCCCCGCCCCAACGGCATCCTCCAGTAGCCCAGGCAGGAGCCAGCCGCGGGCTCAGCCGGCAGTGTCTCAGCCGGCAGTGTCGAGGTGATGGAGGCGGCCGCGGGCCAGCTGGCCGGCCAGGTAGGCGGCCACAACGATGGCGGTGATGGCCAGCACCCAGCGGATGCCGATGACGCTGGCTATCCCTCCTTGCACCAAGATGCTGAGCGGCGCAGCCAGGCCGAACAGCATCATCCACAGGCTCATCACCCGGCCCCGATAGGCATCATCGCAATGGCTTTGCAGCGCACTGGTCAAGGTGGGCATGGTCACCATGAACGCCAAGCCCACCCCGCCCATGGCCACCACCCCTAGGGCAAAGGTCGGCACCACCGCCAGCACCAAGGTGAACAGCGCTACCGCAATCATTCCAATGGTTACGAGTCGGCTGTAAGGGTTTCCCCGGTCGAACTGAAGCAGCAGCGCCGCACCAATCAGCGACCCGACTCCGAACGCTCCCAGCAGAAAGCCGAAGCCGGCGGCGTCCACTCCGAAAGCATCGTCGGCTATCACTGGGGCCAGCCACTGGGTGGGGGAAATGGCCGCAGCCAACATGAAGCTGGCCAGCATCACAACCCGGATGCCCTCGATGCTGCGGGCATAGCGGAGTCCCGATAGGAAATCAGCCAGAAAACCCTGGCTCGACGATGCTCCCGGCGGCGGCCGGGGCGGCAACAAGCTCAATCCAATGACGAGCACGGTGAAGCTGGCCGCATTGAACCAGAAGGCCGACGCCGCCCCCCAGAATTGGATGAGCCAGCCACCCAGCATGGGGCCCACCGCGCGAGAGATGTTCCACTGGGTGGAGTTCAAGAAGACGGCGTTGCGCATGACCCCGCCGGGCACCAGTTCCACCACGATGGCCTGCTGTACCGGTGCTCCCACCGACGCGGTGGCACCTCCGCCGAAGGAGAAAGCCACCAGCACCCAGAACGTCTCGGCGTCGATCTGCACCACCCAAGCCAGAGCCACTGCCACCACCATCTGACCGATCACCGTGACCAAGAACAAACGGGTGCGGCTGTAGCGGTCGGCCAGCGATCCCCCGAACGGGCTCATTAACAGCAGGGGCACGAGTCCCACGATGGCCGCCACTGTCACTTTCCAGGGATCGTCGGTGATGTCCTCCACCAGCCAGCCGATGGCGGCCAGGTACATGATCGACCCGACGTTCGACACCACGCTGGTGGTCCAGTACAGGCGGTAGTCCCGATAGCCCAGCGCCTGCACTGACACCGGCACCCGCCAATCAGGACCCTCGATCACCCGCTCTTTCTACTCCCCCGCCCCCGCCCGGCCGATATCCGGGTGGTCAGGGGGAAATCAGGGACCGGCGGCGCTCACCGTGTCGGTGTCGCGGCCCGAGCGGATCACGGTGCCGGGCCGGGCCTCGGTGAGAACACCGGCCCGCTGGGTTTCCACCCCGTTCACCAGCACGTGCTCGATACCCTCGGCGCCACCGGTCAGCCGCCATCCCCCGCCGGGCATGTCCCAGGCGGTGGTAACCGGGGCCTTGGTGAGGCGGGACGGGTCGAACACTACGATGTCGGCGCACCAGCCCTCGGCCAGCCGCCCTCGGCCCCGAAGCCCGTAGTGGCGGGCCGGTCGGTCGGTCACCAAGTTCACCGCCTGCTCCAAGCTGAGGAGTCCTCGATCCCGCACCGTGTCGCCCACCAGCGCCGAAGTGCAGCCCCAAGTCATCATCATGTCCAGATGGGCTCCGGCATCAGAGCCCCCCGCCAGCACTCGGGGGTCGCCCAGCATCTCGGCCCGCTTCTTCCACGACTCGTCGTCGTCGCCCACCACCGGCGGTCCGAACCCGGTCATCAGGTCGTCTTCCAGTGAGACGTCGCACATCACATCGAATGGCTCCTGGCCCCGCTCCGCGGCCAGGTCGCCGATGGTGCGCCCCACCAGCGCCTCCAACGAGGGGGAGGACACGTCCACCACTGTGGTCTCGGCCCACCGCACCCAGGTGCGGTGAGACGCCTGGGCCGCGCCGTCCACCAGCCGCTGGCGCACCTCGGGACGGGCCAAGGCCTCAACCTTTGCGGCGTGGTCCAGATGCATGATCTCGGCCCAGTCGGGCAGGGTGTCATACAGCACCCCGGTGGCGAAGTTCAATCGCATCTGCATGACATCGGGCAGCATGAGCCCTACCACGGTGGCGCCCTGCTGTCGGGCGTAGTCGGCGGACCCTAGGCGGTTCTCCAGGTAGTCATCCTCGCCGGGCCGCACGTTGAACAGGTTCCAGTTCATCGGACGATCAGCGGCCAGCACCATGGCGGTCATCAATTCGTACGCCTCTGGCGACCACAAGTAGTCGATGCTGGGAATGATCTCCAGGGTGGTGCCGGGGTAATCCCGGCAAACCCCGGCCAGCGCCACCATCTCGGCGTCGGTGGCCGACCGAGACGGCACCGGGTCGCCGTTGTGGTCGTTGTGGGCCGACGCCCTGGTAGTGGAGAAACCCAAACCGCCCTCGGCCAGGCTCCGGGCCAGCAGCGACTTCATGGCCTCGAGCTGCCCGTCGCTAGCTTCCTCGCCCACCGCGGCCGATCCCATCGCCAGGCGGCGCACCGTGCTGTGGCCCACCAGAAACCCGGCGTTAACGCCCAAACCGTTGCCCTCCAGGCGATCCAACCAAGACCCGAACGACGACCACCCGAAGTCCAGCCCCGCCTCCAGCGACTCGGTGGGCATGCCCTCCACCCGGGCCAGCATCCGCATCACGTAGTCAGCCTCGTCGGGGACCATCGGAGCGATGGTGAACCCACAGTTCCCACCAATGGCAGTGGTGATCCCGTGCAGCGACGTCGGAGTGAGGTGGGGATCCCACAGCACTTGGGCGTCGTAATGGGTGTGGACGTCGATGAACCCCGGGGCCACCGCCAACCCGTCGGCATCGATCACCTGGCTGGCGGCCTCATCCGACTGCCCGATGGACACAATGCGACCATCTCGCACGCCCACGTCGGCCACTCGACCCGGCGCTCCGGTGCCATCGACCACCAACCCGCCTCGAATCACACAATCCAACATGGCCTACCCCTGCGCTATCGTCGTTTTCCAGCCCAATGGGCTCATTAGTGGTCTACTACCCCCCTACCGTATCCGAGACTCTCGACTGGAGTTTCTGGTCCCGCTTGCCTACAGCCCTCTTCACCAAAGAGTTACTATATATTTCATGTAATTTCCATTTATTGGGTTGCAGTCTGGCACGGCGGTAGCTAGGGTCAGAAAATGAGCATTGAGGTGATCGCTCAGGTAGCGACAGTGGCGTTGGCTGTGCTCGCCATCATCTGGCATCAGCAGCGGTCCACCGACAAGCTCCGCGACGACTTCAGCCAAGCCACCGACAAGCTCCGCGACGACTTCAGCCAAGCCACCGACAAGCTCCAGACGGGACTAGCAGCGAACGGCCAGCGGTTAGCCCGCATCGAAGGGTTTCTCGGCATCGGCATGCCGACGGCAGTCGCTGACAAGGCCGCAGGTGCAGAGGTAGCACAGCCCCCCACCCCTGGCTGAGCCAACCTCTCACTTGCTGGCCAAACTAGTGGCGTGTCCCCAAGTCGTTCAGAATCGGCAACTCTTGTGACCAGGCGACGGATTGCTGTCGTTGGAGCGGGCTGGACGGGTGCGGTGGCCGGACGCCTGCTCACCGACGCTGGGTTCGCGGTGGAGGTGATGGAGAAAACCGGCGTGGTGGGCGGACACTCTCGGGCCGAGACCATGAACGGGGTGGTGTACGAGCCCAACGGTGCCCACATCTTCCACACCTCCAACGCCGCCGTGAACAAGTTTGTGAATGCCCACGGCCTCAACCGGCCCTACGACCACAAGGTGCTCACCGAGGTATTCCTGTCGCCCGACGATGATGACCATGAAGGTCTCCTGCTGTCGTGGCCCCCACAGGTGGCGGAACTGAGGGATTTGCCGATATGGCCGACCGTGGAGCGGGAGCTGGCCTCGCTTCCGTCTGAGCCCACCGGCGAGAACTTCGAGGACTACGTGGTGTCGATGATGGGCCGCACCCTCTATGACCTGTTCATACGGGACTACACCGCCAAGCAATGGGGCCGTCCGGCCACCGAGCTCTCAGCTCGTTTCGCCCCCAAGCGGGTGGAGCTGCGTCATGACGGCCACCGGGGGCTCTTCCGGGACCGGTGGCAGTACTTCCCGGCCAACGGCATCAACGAGGTGATCGAGTCGGTGCTGTCCACCGTGGCGATCACGCTGAACACCGAGGTCACCGTGGACGACGCCGACCGCCTCGGTCAGGACTACGACGCGGTGATCGTCACCGCGGCGCTGGACGACTTCGCCCGTTGTCCCGGAGAGCTGGAGTGGCGGGGCATCGAAATGGTGTCCCACTACCACCCGGCCGACGAACCCAGCGGTGTTGTCACCCCGGCGTACGTCACCAACCGCCCATCGACCCGGGTGGCCTACACCCGCACGGTGGAAACCAAGCACGCCACGGGGCAGCAGATCACTGGCACCGTGGTAAGCGAGGAGATGCCCGGCGCCCCCCGACGCCACTATCCGGTGCTGACCGCCGACGGAGCCAACGAGCGCCGGAACACCGAGCTGGCCGAGAAGATCGCCGAGCAATTCAATGTCCCGGTGTACTTCGCCGGACGGCTGGCCACCTACCGCTACATCAACCAGGACGAGGCCATCGCCGATGCCATCGCCGTAGCCGACCGCGTCGTGGCCGATTTTGGGGAGTAGCGGGCGAATGGAAGGGCAGAGCTGGCGCTTCTGGATCGACCGGGGCGGCACGTTTACCGACGTGGTGGCTCAGCAGCCCGACGGAGAGATCGTTACTGCCAAGCTGCTGTCAGAGAGCCCCCGATACCGCGATGCCGCCGTGGAGGCCATCCGGTCGCTGCTTGAGCTGGCTCCCGGCCAACCGATCCCGTCGGACCAAGTGGCCGAGGTGAAGATGGGCACCACCGTGGCCACCAATGCCCTGTTGGAGCGCCAGGGGGAACCCACCGTTCTGGTCACCACCAAGGGGTTCGCCGATGCCCTCCGCATCGGCTACCAGACCCGGCCCGAGTTGTTCGCCCTCGACATCGTGCTGCCCGACATGGTGTATGACCAGGTCATCGAGGTAGACGAGCGGGTTCAGGCGAACGGCACCGTGGAACGCACTCTGGACGAGGACGATGCTCGCCAGCAGTTGGTCGCCGCCCTCCAGACTGGGATGCGATCGGCTGCCATCGTGTTAGTGCACGGCTACCGCTACTCCGAACACGAGGCTCGCTTGGTGGAGATTGCTTCCAAAGTCGGGTTTGAGCACGTCTCGGCTAGCCACCAAGTGAACCCGCTCATCCGCCTTGTGCCCCGAGGCGACACTACCGTGGCCGATGCCTACCTGACGCCGGTGCTGCGCCGCCATATCCAAACCGTCGAGGACCAAGTCGACACCTCGCTGTTGTTCATGCAGTCCAACGGCGGTTTGGCCCATCCCGACAACTTCCGGGGCAAGGACGCGCTGCTGTCCGGCCCGGCCGGCGGGGTGGTGGGCATGGCCCGCACCGGTGAAGCTGCCGGGCACGGCCGGCTGATCGGGTTCGACATGGGCGGTACCTCCACCGACGTGTCCCACTACGACAGCCGCTTCGAGCGCACCACCGACGCCGTTGTCGCCGGTGTCCGGGTCCGGGCGCCGATGATCCTGATCCACACCGTGGCCGCAGGCGGAGGGTCGATCCTGTCGTTCGATGGCAGCCGCTTCCGTGTAGGGCCCGATTCGGCCGGCGCCGAACCCGGCCCAGCCTGCTACAGCAACGGCGGTCCGCTCACCGTGACCGATGCCAATGTCGTCCTTGGCCGATTGCACCCCGACCACTTCCCGGCGGTGTTCGGGCCCGACGGCGACCAACCCCTTGAAGCCGCTGCGGCCCAGAACGCCTTCGCCGATCTCGCTGCGGCCATCACCGAAGCCACTGGACAACTTTGGACCCCAGAGAGAGCCGCCGAGGGGTTCTTGGATGTGGCGGTCCAGAACATGGCCAACGCCATCAAGACCATCTCGGTGCAGCGGGGCCATGACGTGAGCGCCTACACGCTGGCCTGCTTTGGCGGGGCCGGGGGCCAGCACGCCTGCCGGGTGGCCGATGAGCTGGGAATGTCCACCGTGTTGATCCATCCCCACGCCGGCGTGCTCTCAGCGCTGGGCATCGGCCTGGCCGACGTGCGCTCGGTAACCGAACGGGCCGTGGGCCAACTGCTCACCGAAGAACTGCTGGCGGCGATCGCCCACGACATCGGTGAGCTGGCCGCGGCGGCCTACACCGAGGTGGCCGCCGACCTGGCCCACTCCAACATCCATATCGAGGCCAGCTTCTTCTTGCGCTACGAGGGATCCGACACCGCGCTCGAAGTCACCGCCGACGACTACCCGCCGGTGGTGGCCGCTTTTGAAGATCTGCACCGCGCCCGGTTCGGGTTCGCTTCCCCGGAGACGCCCATCGTGCTGGAGTCAATTCAAGTGGAGGCCATTGGCCGCAGCGGCCTCTCGGAGACCTTGAGCGATCAGCCCGCCGCTCACCCCGCGGAACCTTCAGACGATCCGCATCTTTTGGCTCAACATTCGGCCAGCTTTGAGGGGCAGGCCGTCGACACTCCCTTCTACAACCGGGATGGTCTGGACCCCGGCACAATCCTGGAAGGTCCCGCGGTCATCGTCGACCCCCACTCCACCACGGTGGTGGAGCCAGGCTGGGCCGCGGCAGTGGCCTCCAGCGGCGAACTAGTGCTGAACCGGGTTGTGCCCCGCCCGGATGCGGCCGTCGGCACCGAAGCCGATCCGGTGATGCTGGAGATCTTCAACAACCTCTTCATGAACGTGGCCGAGCAGATGGGGGTGGCACTGGAGAACACTGCCGCCTCGGTGAATATCAAGGAGCGACTGGACTTCTCCTGCGCCATTTTTGACCCATACGGCGAGCTGATCGCCAACGCCCCCCACATGCCGGTGCACTTGGGGTCGATGGATATGGCGGTCAAGGCGATCATCGCCCGCCATCCCGACATGGCACCCGGCGACGCCTTCATCACAAACGCCCCCTACAACGGCGGCACCCATCTGCCCGATGTGACCGTGGTCATGCCGATATTCGATGCCGACGGCGACGAGGTCCTGTTCTTCACCGCCTCCCGAGGCCACCACGCGGACATCGGCGGAAGTGTTCCCGGCTCCGCCCCAGCCCACGCATCGAACATCGCTGAGGAGGGGGTGCTCTTCGACGGCGAGGTTCTGGCCCGGGATGGGCGATTTCAGGAGGCCGAGATCAGGGCCATGCTCACCGATGCCGAGTGGCCAGCCCGCAACCCCGATGTGAACATCGCCGACATCAAGGCCCAGTTGGCCGCCTGCCAGAAGGGGGCCGTCTCCCTGCGCGAGGTGATCGCCTACTACAGCTTGAGCACCGTCCATGCCTACATGAGCCATGTGAGGGCCAACGCCGCCGAGTCCGTCCGCCGCCTGATCGATCGCCTGGAGGACGCCTCGTTCACCGCCCAGTTCGACGACGGCACCCAAGTGTCGGTGGCATTTCGGGTGGATCGCCGCCAGCGGTCGCTGGCCGTTGACTTCACCGGCACCAGCGACCAGCACCCGGGGAACTTCAACGCCCCCCAGCCGGTCTGCCGGGCCGCGGTGCTCTACGTCTTGCGCTGCCTGGTGGACGACAACATCCCGCTCAACAGCGGTTGCCTGGAGCCGGTGGAGTTGATCACGCCATCGCCCAGCATGATCAGCCCGGTAGAGCCCGCTGCGGTGTTCGCCGGCAACGTGGAGACGTCTCAGCTCATCGTGGACACCCTTTTCGGCGCGGTGGGCTCGGTGGCCGCTGCTCAGGGGACGATGAACAACGTGGTGTGGGGAAACCAGCGCCACCAGTACTACGAAACCGTGTGCGGCGGCGCTGGGGCCACCGCCCAACGCGACGGCTGCGATGCCGTCCACACCGGTATGACCAACGCCCGGCTCACCGATCCTGAGGTGTTGGAGCAGCGCCACCCGGTGGTGGTGGAGGAATTCTCAATCCGACGGGGCAGCGGAGGCGCTGGCCAGCATCGGGGTGGCGACGGGGTGGTGCGGCGCACCCGATTCGAAGAGCCCATGAGCCTCAACGTGCTGTCATCTCGGCGGGAAATCGCCCCTTACGGCATTGAGGGAGGCTCATCCGGGGCCGTGGGCGTCAACCGCGTCCTGAGAACCGACGGCACCGTCGAGAACCACCCCGGCGTCTTCCGCACCGAGGTGCTGCCTGGGGATCGATTCGAGGTCTCCACCCCCGGGGGCGGTGGCTACGGCCCGCCCGAAGACCGCTGAGCGGCTAGGCGCACACCTTCGACGATGCTGGTGTAGCCAGTGCAGCGGCACAGGGTCCCGGCCAGGAACTCCCGGATCTCGTGGTCGGAGGGCTCGCCGGCATCGACGGCCCGGTCAGCCAGCCAGGCCACGGTGGACATGATGATGCCCGGGGTGCAGAAACCGCACTGAAAGCTCATGGCATCGGCGAAGGCCTGCTGCACCGGACCCAACACCGGGTTGCCAGGGTCGGACATGTCGACCAGGCCCTCGATGGTGGTCACGTCGCACCCGTGGGCCTGCACCGCCAGCATGAGGCACGATCGCACCGCGTCGCCGTCCACCAGCACCGTGCAAGTCCCACACACCCCGTGCTCGCATCCCAGATGAGTGCCGGTCAGTCCGCACTGGCGACGCAAGAAGTCGGCCAAGGTGGTGCGGGTCTCGGCCTCAGCGGCGTACTCAGCCCCGTTGGCCCGCAATTCAACCGTGCGCTTCGGGGTCATCGGGACTTGCTACCAGGTGATGCTCTGGCCGGCGTTGGCCCGCAGGATCTGGCCCGTCACATAGCGGGAGGCGTCAGAGGCCAAGAACCAGATGAGGTTGGCCTGATCAGACGCCTCGCACACTTCGCCCAATGGAGAGCGGTCCCGCATGAGCTTGAGATAGCTGTCCATCTCGGCCGGGTCGACATGGCCTTCGGTGTCCCGCAGATGGCCGCCCACGAAGTTGGTCAGGGTGAAGCCAGGGGCGATGGTGTTGACCCGAACACCGCTGGGTCCGGCCTCCACCGCCAGCGACTGGGTGAGCATGGCAACCGCCGCCTTGGTGGCCGCATACACCGACAGGCCCCCCACCGGAGTGTTGATGGCGGTGGCCGATACGTTGATGATCGATCCCGACCCCTGGGGGACCATTACCCGCATGGCCGCCTGGCAGCCGAAGAACACCCCCTTGAAGTTGATGGCCAGCACCCGATCCAGCTCGGCCTCGGTCACGTCCACCACATCGCCGTAGCTGCCCACCCCGGCCACGTTGGCCATTACGTCCAGCCGCCCGAACTCGTCCATCGCCACAGCCACGAGCTCGCTCACCTGCCCAGCCTGGGTGGTATCGGTTGGATGAGCTGTCGCCCGGCCACCGCCGTCAACGATGCGGTTGCGGACCCGGGTTGCTCCCTTTCCGTCGATGTCGCCCAGCACCACCGCAGCCCCCGCCGCGGCCAGCGTCTCCGCGGCCGCTTCGCCAATCCCGCTGGCCGCCCCGGTGATGCACGCCACCTTCCCATTGAGGTCGAAGACTCCGAGCCCTTCCACATGCCAAGTCTGGCTCACCGCTAACCGGCTTGCCCCACCGCTGTGCCGGTGCGAACCTTGGGCCATGGCGGTGGAACTGGAATGGCTGGTGGACCAACCCTCCCAAACCAACCCGGTCATGGTGGTGGCCCTGGAGGGACTGTTCGACGCTGCTGATGCCGCCACAACTGCGGTGCGTCTGATGAAGGAAAGCGCCAACAGCGTCGAACCGCTGGCCCACATCGACCCCGAGGGGTTCTTCAATTTCCAAGATCGACGCCCCGAAGTCCGTCTGGATGACAGCAGCAGACGGGTCATCGATTGGCCGTCAACCCAGGTAGACGCAGTGGAGCGCTTCGGCGCCAAGCACCCCCTGGTCATCGTGGACGGGGTAGAGCCCCACTTGCGGTGGCGGACCTTTGCCAACTACCTGGTGGAAGTGGCCACTGAGTGCCAGGCCGGGTTGGTGGTCACCCTGGGGGCCATGGTCGGTCTCGCCCCTCACACACGACCGTTGGGAGTGGTGGGCAGCTCCACCAGTGCCGATCTCGCCCGCATGTTCGGCTTGGGCCGCCCCACCTACGAGGGCCCGACTGGCCTGGTGGGCGCGCTCCATGACGCCTTGGACCAGGCCCGCATACCGGTCATCTCTCTACGGGTGTCTGTCCCCCACTATGTGCCCGGACCGCCCAATCCCGAAGCCACCCGGTCGTTGCTCAAGCGATTCGAGCTGATCACCGGCATAATCACCGATCACGCCGAGCTCGACGAGGCCGCAGCCGCTTGGCGGGAGCGGGTGGACGCTGCGGTAGCGGGCGACGACGACCTCAAGGACTACGTCGCCCAGCTTGAACGTCAGATCGATGAGGCCGACGACCTCCTCCCCACCGGCGACGACCTAGCCACCCAGTTCGAAGCCTTCCTCCGCGACCCCTGGAAATAGGGTCTTACACCGCGGTCAAGCGGGCGACGGCTTCGTCGATGACGGTGGTGGCCAACTTTTGGAGGGACTCGTCGTCGAGGGTGGAGACAGGGTGGGGGACGGTGACCGCGGGGTAGGAGGCCATGCCCACGGTGGGGGCGAATGACTCGACCACCGGCTGGAAGGGCTCAGTAACCAGCAGCATTGAGGGGATACCGCGGGATTCCATGTGAACGGCGTCGTGCAGACTGCACGCCGTGCAGGCGCCTCAATCGCCAAGGCCAGAGATGATGAGGTGGGATCGGGCGGCCAGCATCTCGGCGTCATCGGAGTCGATGGGCTTGCCCGCCGCCGATTTGGAGTGGACCACGATGTCGGCCACCGGAAGGCGCTCCCGCAATCCTTCGGCCAGGTAAGTAAGCAGTTCTTTGGCGTTGTTCTTGGCGTTGTCAATCACCCCGATGACCACAGGCTCGGTCGGCATCTGGCGAGGCGCCATGGCCACCTGCTCGACCTGGGCTTCCTCATAGACCGGCGACAACACGGTTACAGACGACACCAGAACTCCTTCCTCACGCCAAGGGTAGCCCGTCGCCCGGCGCGGCCACCCTTCGAGTGACCGCCACCGAGTGAACCGTCGGCGCCCAGTTGGGGATGTAGGCCGACCATCCCGCCCCCGCGCTGCCCGCAGTGACCAGGAAGATGTCGTGGGGCCCTCGGACCGTGTTGAGCTTGCCATCGGCGTCGGGGGTCATGTCGTTTTGGGCGGTGAACTCCAGCAGAACCCCGCCCGCGGCCAAATGCTCGGGAGTCACCCTGCTGTGCTCGGCCAAGAACTCCCGCACCATCAGCTTGGTCCAGCCGGCCTCGGCCAGGATCTGGCGGTGCTCGTGGCCGATCACCAGCAGCACTTGGTGCTTCTTGGCCACTGGGTAAGTGGCCGGGCCGGTCATGGCGGCGACGAAGGTCAACAGGATGCCCTCGGGGTCGCCGTTGAGGTGGTTGGCCACCTGATGCGGGCTCTCGGAGGGAAACATGGTCACCGTGGTGTCGTCCTTTCCGTAGCCCAGTTCCACCCGCAGCGGTGGCCACCCTTCGGGCGGGGGCTCTTCGGCCACCAGCATGGTGTACTTGCCGGGGTGGCCCAGTGATGATCCGTCGAGGGTGTCCGACCGGGCCCCCAACACGTTCATGGCCACCAGCCGCAGCGCCCGCCCCACCGTGGCGTTGGCCCGGTGGCCCGGCCCTAGGGCATTTCGCCCAGTGTTGAACCCCAATTCGGCCACCAAGGGCCCGCTCACCACCGCGCACAATGCGGCCCCGCCGGTGCTGGTCACAACGGTGTGGCATCCGAACTGGGGATCGAACATGGCCGACAGTCCAGCCAGCACTACCGGGAAGTACTCGGGGCGGCACCCGGCCATCACCGCGTTGACGGCGGCCTTCTCTGCGGTCACTTCCCGCGACCGCTCCGGCACATTGCCCACGATGTCGGCTGCCCCCACTCCGGCATAGTCGAGCATGGCCTCAACTCGCTCCGGGGTGGGCGGAATGACCGGAAGCCCGTCGGTCCACCCCCGCTCGAAGAACTCCTCTTGGACATCCGCCTCGGCGAGCACCAACTCCTGAGCCATGCCGAGACGCTAGTAGGGTTCCCCGCCGTGACCGGAAGACTGACAGGCAAGAGAACCATCGTGACCGGCGCAGGCTCGGGCATCGGCAAGGCCGCGGCCCAGTTGTTCGCGGCCGAGGGGGCCCAGGTGATGTGCGCCGACATCAACCGCGACGCTGCCGCCGCCACTGCGGCTGAGATCGGAGACCAGGCCATCAGCCAACAGGTGGATGTGACCCAGCCCGACGATTGCCAGGCCATGACCGAGCGGGCCGTCACCGCCTTCGGAGGCCTCGATGCGGTGTACTCCAACGCCGGTGTCGACGGCCCCGGCCGGGCTGGCGATCTCAGCTTGGAGGAGTGGAACCGGGTCATCGGGGTGAACCTCACCGGCAAATGGCTGGCAGTCAAGTTCGCCATACCCCACCTCATCAAAGCCGGCGGCGGATCGCTAGTGCTCCAGGCCAGCGTCGGAGGAGTGATCGGAGTACCGGGCATTGCCGCTTACGCCGCGGCCAAGTCCGGGGTGATCGGCCTCACCCGGCAGATGGCGGTGGACTATGGACCCGACGGCATCCGGGTCAACGCCATCTGCCCCGGCACGGTGCCGACTCCCTTGGTGCGAGCCACCTACGAGAAGCGGGGCGGCTTCTCGGCCACCGCCGCTGTGGCGGCCGACGCCACCGTCGATGAGATGATCGAGGCCGCCGTGATCCGCCACCCCATCGGCCGGCTGGGCACCACCGAAGACATCGCCCAACTCGCCGTGCACCTGGCTTCTGACGAATCGTCGTGGACCACCGGCACCGCCATCGTCATCGACGGCGGCATGTCGGTAGCCTGATCAGCCCACTTCGGCGAAGAACTTCTTCCAGGTATCCAGACTCTCGGGAAGCTCCGAAGGGCCGACCGTACCGAAGTAGCGTTTGCGATCCGACTCTGACAAGCCTCCGTCGGTCAACTCGGCCATATCCATGTAGTAGATCATGGCCACCTTTCGCTCCACGAAGCACCAACGGCCGCCTTCCACCCGGTATTCGTCGAAGTAGCGCAGCGCGGTCACCAGCGTGCGACCGTCGAGAGCCAGCTCGGCGTGGGCGTTGACCATACCGGTGGCGTGATCGGGGCGGTCGGGGTCGAAATCAATCACGTGGCTGTGGGGGTAGTGATAAGTGGCTCCGAACGCGGCCATGCGGTCGGTGTAGAAGTCGATCACCGCCTGCCGCCCCTGGTTAGCCACCATGCCATCGGCCAGGCCGAACTTGGCATCGGAGGTGAACATGTCGGCCAGGCCGTTCACATCCCGATCGTCCACTGCCATCCCGTAGCGGGCGATCAGATCCCGAATCTCCTCAATCGCCTCCAAGCGTGCAACGCGCTCAGACAGTCCGTTTGAGCCCTCAGACATGCCATATCCTCCCAGTTCGCAAGCTTCCTTTGACCTAGGCGTGCACCCAGAGACTTGCCGACCTCAGCCAGCGAAAACTACCGTCGCCCCCTGTTGGCCGGCAACACCCGGTCGGCCTTAGGGGGGCCATGCTTCTAGCTTTCGGCAACTTCACTGCTGATCCAAGCGTCAACTTGCAGTTGTTGATCGGCGGTTTGGCCCTCGGAGCCATCTACGCCGTGGTGGCTCTTGGCTTCGTGCTCGTCTACAAGAGCACCGATGTACTGAATCTGGCCCACGGTGAATTTCTGATGCTCGGGGCCTATTTCGCGCTGACCTTCCTGATATCCGAAAACCTCAACTTCTTCTTGGGCGTTTTTGTGTTGCTGCTGGTGATGCTGGTGTTCGGCCTCTTGGTCCACTACGGGATCATGCGACGAATGGTGGGCCAGGGCTTCTTTGCCATTGTGCTCATCACGCTGGGCATCGCCACCATCATCCGCGCCCTCTTGCTGATCTTTTACGGCCCCACCGAGCGAGGCCGCCTCGATTTGTTGCCCCAGGGCAGCTTCGAGATCGGCGGTGCCACGGTGAGGCATGTCGACATCATCATCTTTGCCGTGGTGGCGGGGTGCGTGCTGCTGTTCTTCCTATTCTTCAAGTACACCCGGCTGGGACTGCACATGCGGGCAGTTGCCGACGACATCGAGGCCGCCGCGGCCATGGGCATCGACCCCGACAAGGTCTACGCCATGACCTGGGCCGCAGCAATGGTCATGGCCGGAATCGGGGGGTTGCTGTTCGGCCACGTCACCGGCGCCATCGACCGCAGCATCGAAGCCATCGGGTTGCGGGCCTTCCCGGCCGCGGTGGTCGGCGGGCTCACGTCGCTGGGCGGCTCCATTGTCGGCGGCCTGGTGGTGGGAGTGATCGAGCAGTTCGCCAACGGCCATCTGGGCACCAAATGGCGTGAGCCGGTGGCCTTCTCGGTGATGTTTGTGGTGCTGCTGGTGCGACCGACTGGTCTCTGGGGCCGGAAGGACCTGGAGCGGGTATGAGCTGGGAACTAGAAGGCTCATTATTGCGGGGCGACCTATGACGGCCACGGAAAACCCCCCGACCCAGCAGACAGCCCAGACCTACCGCCCGTCGACACTCCAGCGGTTCCTCCCATTCGCTATCGCCGCGGTGGTCCCGTTCATCCTGGGATCGACCACCGGCGATGTGAACTTCTGGTGGAAGGCGCTGATCACGGTGGTGGTCTTGGCTGTCGTCGCCCGCCTGGCCTGGAAATGGACGCCCAGGGGCGAACTCACCCACCGCGAGGACATGCGCTTGTGGCGAACCCCCAGCGACCGGTCGTGGGCTGCACTGACCACCTTCGGGCTGCTGGTACTGCCCTTCATCTTGGCCTCCGACTTCACGCCGCCCATGGGCTTCCCGTGGGCCACCTGGTTCGCGGTGGTCAACCTGGTGCTCATCTTCGCCATGGGCGCCGCGGCCTTCAACCTGCTGGTGGGCTACTCGGGGCAGATCAGCCTGGCCCATGTGGCGTTTCTGGCCTTGGGTAGCATCGTCGGCGGCATCGTCGGGGTGCAGTGGAGCGGCGGAAACATGTGGCTGGCCCTGCCAGCTGCGGCGGTGGCCGGGGCCGTAGTGGGCGCTATCTCCGGTCTGCCCGCCCTACGGCTCAAGCACCTCTACCTGCTGCTGGCCACTTTCGGCTTCCACTTCGTGATGATGCTGGTGTGGCGGGAGTACCTCCAGGAGTACTTCGGCTTCGTCGGCATCCGCTTCAAGGGCGAGAACTCCCCGCGGATCGCCTCCTGGCTGCACTGGCTGCCCGGCATCGACCCCGACCAAAACGGCGAGTTCGTGATCACCGGCCAGTTCCGCTGGTACTGGGTGCTCATGCCCATCACGGTGCTTTCGATTCTGTTCATGGTGAACGTGGTTCGCACTCGCGAGGGGCGGGCCTTCGCCGCGGTGCGCGACCGGGACGTCTCCGCTTCGCTGCTGGGCATCAACGTGGCCCGGTCCAAGCTCTTTGCCTTCGCTTTGTCTTCTGCGATTGTGTCCATGTCGGGAGTGCTGGCCTCGTTCTACATAGGCTCTCGGGGCGAAGACAGCTTCAACGTTCAAACGGTGTTGAACTACGCCATCATCATCGTGGTCGGCGGCTTCTCCAGCATCCAGGGGGCCATCTTCGGCTCGGCGTTCTTCTGGTTCCTGCCCGAGTGGTTCAAGTGGGCCCGGGAGGAACTCTGGTTCGTGAGGGACATCGACTTCCTCAGCGACTATCCCAGCGAGATCGACTTGGCCATCAAGGGGTTCTTGGTGGTGATCATCTTGATGTTCAAGCCTGATGGCTTGGCCGGGATGTGGCGGGACTTCAAGAACTGGCTGGGCCGCACACTGGCCAGGAGCAATCCATGAACGCCAGCGGACTCGACCTGACGATTGAGGGCCTTACGGTGGTCTACGGAGGCGTCACCGCCTTGGATGACGTCAAGATCAATGTGCCCTCCGGCGGCTTCGTCACGGTTTTGGGGGCGAACGGAGCGGGAAAGACCACCCTGGTCCGGTCGATCACCGGACTGCTCTACCTCCACAAGGGTCGGGTGCGCCGGGGCAGCATCGAGTTGGGCGGCGAGTCGATCCTGGGCAAGAAGAGCCCCGATATCGTTTCCGCCGGCGTAGCCCAGGTGCCCGAGGGCCGCAAGCTGTTCCCCAACCTGACGGTGAAGGAGAACCTGCTGTGCGGGGCAGCCAGTCGCAGCGACATCTCCGGCATCGACGATTCGCTGGAACAGAACCTGGATCTGTTCCCCCAACTGCGTCCGCTGCTCAGCCAGACCGCGGGACTGCTATCGGGAGGCGAGCAGCAGATGGTGGCGGTGGGGCGGGCCCTCATGTCGCAGCCATCCCTGCTGATCTGTGATGAGCTGTCGTTGGGGCTGGCCCCCAAAATCGTCCACCGTCTGTTCGAGCTGCTCACCGAGATCAACGAAACTCGAGGCACATCGATCCTGGTCATCGAGCAGAACGCCAGTCTGGCACTCCAGCACGCGGCCGACGCCTACGTGCTGGAGTTGGGCCGGGTGCTCATGGAGGGCAGCGCGGCCGAACTCCGCGGTAATCCTATGGTCCAAGAGCTCTATCTGGGCGGCGGCGGTGAGGCCCACACCTCCTACGCCGCCATCGAACGCCCCAGCGGTGGGAAGCGCTGGGGGCGCAAGAGGACAGGGGGCGATTCGTGAGCGACGCCATCTTGAGCTTCGACGACGTGACCGTGCAGTTCGGCGGGGTGCGGGCCTGCGACTCGATCAGCGGTCGGGTGGAGCGGGGGTCGCTGTTCGCCCTCATCGGGCCTAATGGCGCAGGCAAGACAACGCTGGTCAACGCCATATCCGGGGTGTACAAGCCGCTGCCCGGCGCAAAGGTGCAATTCCACCCCGCAGGCGAGCCCGCCGAGGATCTCTTGGCCTACCGACCCTTCCAGATCGCCCGGCTGGGTGTAGCTCGAACCTTCCAGAACCTGGGATTGTTCATGGGCGAGAACGTGCTCACCAACCTGTTGCTGGGGCGCTATATCCACGAGCACACCCGGCTCATGCAGGGCGGGCTGTTTACCCGAGGGGCAGTCAAACGGGAGTTGGCCGCCCGACAAGCCATTGAGCGAGTGGTCGACCTGTTGGATTTGGGCGCGTTTCGTCGCGACTCAGTAGGCGACTTGCCCTACGGAGTACAAAAGCGCATCGAATTCGGCCGGGTGTTGGCTATGGAGCCCGAGCTGTTGATGCTCGATGAGCCCATGGCCGGCATGAGTGTGGACGAAAAGCAAGACATGATCCGCTACATCTACGCCGCCCAAGACGAGCTCAATATGACGGTGTTCCTCATCGAACACGACATGAGCGTGGTCATGTCGATCGCCGACCATGTGATGGTGCTCGACTTCGGCCAGAAGATCGCGGAGGGAACACCGGCCGAGATGCAACAAGACGAACGTGTGATCGCCGCATACCTCGGTACCGAGATGGCCGAGAACTGAGATCGTCCCAGATTTAGTGCCTGTCACCCGATTTGAATTAGGGTGACCCGTTGTAATGCCTATTGTTGGACGTTCAAATATTGGACTGCCAAGTAGGGCCACCCAAGCGGTGGAAACAGAAACAAGAGGGGAAATACCTATGACTCGACGCTGGCTGAAGCTTGTTGCAGCCTTGTTCGCGTTCGCACTGATCGCGGCGGCCTGCGGCAACGACGATGACGACGGAGGTGCGGCTCCTGCGCCCGCACCCGCCGAGGAAGAGCCTGCTCCTGCGGAGGAAGAGGCACCCGCACCCGCTGAGGAAGAGGCTCCCATGGAGATGACCGTGCCCGACAATCCGGACAACGGCGTCACCTCCAGCTCCATCAAGGTGGGCTGGATGGGCGACCTCACCGGGCCGACCGCATCGTCTCAGCAGTTCAACAGCCACGGCAGCGAGGCATATTTCGAGTGCGCAAACCGTGATGGTGGCTCCTTGGGCCGCATGTTCGAGTACCTGCCTGAAGACGACCAGTTCAACGCCGACAACGCGGCCATCAACTTCACCAAGCTCACCGAGGACGACAAGATTCTTGCCTTGGTCGGCTTGGGCGGCTCGCACATCAGCACCCAGCTCCAGCCCGATATCGAGACTCTGAACCTGCCGGTGATCGGCCCACCCCAGACCATCGACATCCAGCTTGAGGGCGACCAGTACTTCAACAACCTGGCCCATTACGGCGACCAGGCCGACCTGGCTGCCGGCCACATCGCAGCCACCGTCGGTGGCATCGAGAACGCCGTGGTCATGGGTATCAGCCTGGAGGTGCCCTCCGGCACCGAGTTCGCCGCCTATGTGGAGCAGTCGGTGGAGAAGGGTGGCGGAACCTACGTCAACACCCTCTACGTGGCTCCGGGTGCCTCTGAAGTGACCGCGCAGATGGTGGAGCTGCAAGCCGGCATCGACGACCATGGCGTGAACTACGTCACCCTCCACGGGTCTCCGGGCGCCGGCCTGGTGGTCATGCAGGGCATGGCCGACGTGGGCATCACCGACGTACCTATCATCGGCATCCACGGCATCGCGGCCAACTCGATTTGGACCGAAGGCCCGGAGTCGGTGAGCGATGAGACCTTTGGCATTCACTCGTTCCTGACCGCCAATAACAACATCGAGGCCTCGGCTTTGATGGAGGAATGCGCCTCGCTGGCCGGCTACGACGGCGAGCACCTCAACTTGAACTTCGCTCACGGATTCCTCAACGGCTACGTGTTCCACCAGGCCGTGGAGCGGGCCGCCGAGACCGGCGAGCTGAGCCGTGAGAGCCTGACCGAAGCCCTCAAGGGCAGCTTCGACACCATGGGCATCACCTGCCCGATCGACTGGGCGGCCCACCCGCACCACAGCCAGTGCGGCGCGGCGTTCTCACTCGACGCTGCTTCCGGCGGCATGGTGGCGGCCAATCCGTTCAGCTTCTACGCCGACAGCTTCGACGGCGAGTACGGAATCGAGATCGGCTAATCGAACAAGGGGAGCCCCCGCGTTGTCGGACACCAGCATGATCGCCGAAGACTTCGCCGATTATCTGGCCGACAACGTGGGGGCCGACCCCTACCCCATCTTCCGCCGGATGCGGGAGGAGGCCCCGGTGGTGTGGGCTGAACCGCTCCAAGCTTGGGTGCTGACCCGGTGGGACGACATCACCGCTATGCTCGAGGACGGCGAGAGCTACGGGCCGCTGATGAACCGGCCGGGCACCTCCAGCATCTTCGGCCGGGCTATCTTGCAGATGTCGGGCGATGAGCACCGCCGCAAGGACGCCATCTTGGCCAAGCGTCTGCGCGGCCCCCGCTACCTCGGGTCCACCATCGAAGAGATCGTCTCCGGTCTGGTCCACGAGTACGGCGACCAGCTTCCGGTCGCCCCCGAGACGGCCGACTTGCGCACCGGGCTCACCGAGCCGGTTCCGCTGGGCGCTATCGCCGAGCTGATGGACATGGGCGCGGCCAGCAACTTCCGCACCTGGTACAACGACATCGTTGCCGCGGGAACCTCCAACTTTGCCCAAGACCCGGTGGTCCATGCCAAAGGTGAAGAGGCCCGCGACGAGCTCTACGACTTCGTCACCCCCAGCATCGCCGAGCGCCGCACCTGCCCCGGCGACGAACTTCTATCCGACCTGTGCTCCATGGAGTACGAGGGCGAGCGGCTATCCGATGACGAAGTCCGCAGCTTCACCGCATTCTTGTTGTCGGCCGGTATCGAGACCACCGATCGGGCACTGGCCAATTTGGTCAAGCACCTGATCCTGCAGCCTGTGCAATGGCAACGCCTGAAGGACAACCCGGCCCTGGCCAGCTCGGCGGCCACCGAGATCCTCCGATTCCGCCCTCCGGTGCAGGCCATTGTGCGCATGGCCAAGCAGGACATGGAGGTCTGCGGCACCGTTATCCCGGCCGAGAGCAAGCTCATGGGCTTCATCGCCAGCGCCAACCACGACCCCGACCGCTTCGACAACCCCGAGGTGTTCGACGTGGGCCGCTTCGAGGGGGCGGAGCGCCCCAACTACACCCCGATCGGCCCGGTTCGTGCCTTCGGCGCCGGCCCCCACACCTGCACCGGGTCGCTGCTGGCCAAGCTGGAGATGGAGCGCACCCTGGAGTACTTGGTCGACCGGTTCGACAGCTTCGAGTTCGCCGGCGACGTGCCTCCCGACACCGGCATCGTGCTGCGCTCCCCTGAGACCCTCGACGTGGTTCTCCACCCCGCCGCCTGAACCGCCACGGTCTAGGAGACGAACACAGCGGGTTCAGCCTCGAAGCGCTGTTGGCAGCCGGCAGCGCAGAAGTAGTAGTCGCTGCCGTCGTGGAGGGTGTGATAGCGGGCATCGGACACCAACACGGACATCCCGCACACCGGGTCGACCGCTTCCTCGGGGCGTTCTTGAGAAACACCAGCTGAGTCCAGCGCCAATTGTCCCTCAGCCCGGCGAGCCACCAGGTCGGCCAAAACCGCTGCGGCGATCTCCCGATTGGGAATGCGACCGAGGTCAAAGCCGGCCGGTGCGCTGATGCGGATCAGATCGTCGTCGCCGAATCCCTGGGTGCGGAGGTAGTCACTCATGGCTTGTGCCCGTTTGGCCGACGCCACCAAGCCGATGTAGCCGGCGTCGGTGCCCAGCGCGGCCGCCAGAGCCACATCGTCGTAGTGCCCCTGGGTGGCCACCACCACTGCCGTGGCCTGGTCGATAGTCAGGCTGCTCAGATCGAGGCTTGTGCGCACGAGTTCGGGGCGCTCGTGGTCGTCGGGCTGGCCGCCGTCGTCAATGATCACTGCATCCCAGCCGATGGCGGTAGCCACTGCGGCGATGGCGTCCACCGCCGGGGAGCGGCCGATCACCACCACTTGGGGGGCGGGCAGGTTCGGCTCCAGGTAGATCTCCATCGCTCCCTCCGAATCGCACGCCATGGCAATCGAGCGCAGTCCGTCGCTGTCTTCATCGGTCTGACCAAGGGCAGGGCTGCGATTGCGGTCACGTCCGTCCGACAGGCCCAAGCAGAGCAGCCGGGGCTGGCCATGGTCCAAGCAGGCCAGCGCCTCGATGATCACGGTGGGCTCGGCGCAGGCCCCGCCCAGCCAGCCCCGCACCGTGCCGTCGGACAGGATCACCGCCTGCGATCCTTGTTGGCCCGACGACGGCGCTCGGCGCCAGATCACCGAAGCCAGCACAAAGGGCTGGCGCAGCCGACGCAGTTCCACCGCCCGAGCCAAGACGTCGACGTTCACGAGATTGGGGACCCACCAGGGCGGTGGGTGGCGTCGGTGGCGGACCTGACCGCACCGACGGTCAGGCCGCTTCCGGCGACAGGACCCGCCGCCCGGACAAGCGCCACGGCTCCATTCATGTGATCAAACGGCGGCGTCGATAGCCGCCCATACCCGGTCGGGCAACACCGGCATGTCGATGTTGCGAACCCCGAGATGCGCCACTGCGTCGATCACCGCGTTCACAAACGCGGCGGGCGACCCCACGGTGGCCGACTCGCCCACTCCCTTGGCCCCGATGGGATGGTGGGGCGAGGGCACCTCTGTGGCCAGTAATTCGAACCGGGGCGTCTCCCAGGCAGTGGGCACCAGGTAATCCATGAAGTTGGCCCCAATACAGTTGCCGTCGTCGTCGAAGGTGATCCACTGCATGGCCGACATGGCGAATCCCTCGGTGAGGCCGCCGCATATCTGGCCCTCCACAATCATCGGGTTGATCCGCACTCCGCAGTCGTCCAGCGCCACCATGCGCTGCACTTCCCACACGCCGGTGTCGGGGTCCACCTCCACCACCACGATGTAGCTGCCGTAGGGATAGGTCAGGTTGGGCGGGTCGTAGTAGGTGACGTCTTCCAGGCCGTACTCCATGCCCTCGGGCAGGTTGGTGTAGGCGGCTAGGGCCACGTCTTGGATGGTGACCGACCGGTCTGGGCTGCCCGCTACCGAGAACACTCCCGAGGCCAGCTCGATGTCCTCATCGGCCGCTTCCAATAGGTGGGCGGCGATTTTCTTGGACTTTTCGGCCAGCTTGCGGGCCACCACCGCGGTGGCCGCCCCGCCCACCGGGGTGGAACGGGACGCGTAGGTGCCCAGCCCGTAGGGGGTGTGGTCGGTGTCACCGTGCTCCACCTTGATGTCGTTGGCTGGGATGCCCAGCACCTCGGCCACGATCTGGGCGAACGTGGTCTCATGGCCCTGGCCCTGGGTCTTAACCCCTAGCTTCAAGATGGCCTTGCCGGTGGGGTGCACCCGCAGCTCGGCCGAGTCGATCATCTTGAGCCCGGCAATGTCGTAGGTGCGCGACGGCCCCGCCCCCACCGCCTCGGTGAAGTGGGCAATGCCGATGCCGATCAGCCGCCCTTCGGCCCGGGCCTCAGCCTGCTCCCGGCGCAGATCCTCATAGCCCACTTCGTTCATGGCGGTGCGAAGGGCGGTGGGATAGTCGCCGGAGTCGTACACGAAGCCGGTGGCCGTCTCGTAGGGGAACTGCTCGGGCTGGATGAAATTCTTGAGCCGCATCTCGGCCGGGTCGATGCCCACCTCATAGGCCGCGGTCTGCACCAGCCGCTCGATGAGATAGGAGGCCTCGGTGATGCGGAACGAGCACCGGTAGGCCACCCCGCCGGGGGCCTTGTTGGTGAACGCGCCCTTGCAGTTGATGTGAGCGGCGGGAAAGTCGTAGCTGCCGGTGACCACGTGGAACAGCCCGGCCCGGAATTGGGTGGGCTGGGCGTCGGAGTAGAACGCCCCCTGGTCCGACAGCATGTCCACCCGCAGCCCGAGTATGCGACCCTCGTCGGTGACGGCCAGTTCGCCCTTCATGTAGTAATCGCGGGCGAAGCCGGTGGAGATGAGGTTTTCGGTGCGGCTTTCCACCCACTTCACCGGCTGGCCGATGAGCAGGGATGCCGCGGTGGCCACCACATAGCCGGGGTAGATGGGCACCTTGTTGCCGAACCCGCCGCCGATGTCGGGGCTCACGATGCGGATGTTCTGCTCCGGCAGTCCGGCCACCATGGCGAACAGCGTCCGGTGGGCGTGGGGGGCTTGCGAGGTCATGTAGATGGTGGCCTGTCCGGTCACCGAGTTCACGTCGGCCACGATGCCGCACGTCTCCAGCGGAGCGGGGTGCGAGCGGGGATAGTGGGTCTCCAAGGTGACCACCCGATCGGCCTGGGCAAAGGCCTCTTCGGTGGCGCCCTGGTCGCCGGTCTCCCAGGTGTAGGCCAAATTGTCGGTCTGGCCCTCCTTCTCGTCCCGGATCAGCGCCGCCCCCTCTTCCAAGGACTGCTGGGGCGTGGTGATGGGAGGCAGCTCCTCGTAGTCCACCACGATGTGCTCGAGGGCGTCAGTGGCGATGTAGGGATCGGTGGCGATCACCGCGGCCACCTCCTGGCCTTGGTAGCGCACCTTGTCGGTGGCCAGCACCGCCTGGGTATCGCCCGACAGGGTGGGCATCCAGGCCAGTCCGTGCTGGTCCATCAGATCGCCGGTGACCACGGCCAGCACCCCGTCGATGGCGGTGGCCGCCGAGGAGTCGATGCCGTTGATGCGGGCGTGGGCCAGCGGCGAGCGCAGGATGGCCATGTGCAACGTGTCGGGCAGGTCGATGTCGTCGAGGAAGTTGCCCTGACCCTCAATGAGCCGGGCGTCTTCTTTGCGCTGGACGCTATGGCCGATGCCGCCGATCTCAGCGGGAGTAGTTGGTGCAGCCATGATTGCTCCTCAGCTTCCGTTGGACGACTCGGCCACTCGGGCCGCTGCCGTCTGGATGGCCTTGACGATGTTGATGTAGCCGGTACACCGGCACAGGTTTCCTGAGATGGCCCAGCGCACCTCATCATCCGAAGGGTCGGCGTTCTCGGCGATGAGCGAGGCGCCCACCAGCATCATCCCTGGGGTGCAGAACCCGCACTGGAGGCCGTGGTCGTCGGTGAACGCCGACTGGATGGGGTGCAGGCCGTCGGCTGTTTTGAGGCCCTCCACGGTGGTGACCTCGGTGCCGTCGGCCTGTGCGGCCAGCACCGTGCAGGCCTTGACCGGCTTTCCGTCCATCAGCACCGTGCAGGCGCCGCAACTGGTGGTGTCGCAGCCCACGTGGGTGCCGGTGAGCCCGACCGTGCGACGGATGTGGTCCACCAGCAGGGTGCGGGGCTCAACGTCGCTGGCGTGATCGGAACCGTTGATGGTGATGGTGATTTCCATTGTCAGCTCCCTTCGGCCTGTTGGGCGGCCGCGGCCAGCCCCCGTTTGGTGTATGTGCGGACCACCTGGCGTTTCCAGGCGGCGGTCCCCCGGACGTCATCGCGGGGCTCGGCGGCGGCCGCGGCCAGTTCGGCAGCTTCGGCAAACAGGTCCTCAGAGGGCTGCTGGCCCACCAGCAGCGCTTCGGCGTCGGCCACTTTGGTGTTGATGGGGTTTACCGAGGTCAGGGCCAATCCGGCGGCCGAGATGGCCCCGGAGTCATCCAACTCCAGGTGAGAGGCCACGGCCACGGTGGCGTAGTCGCCGACCTTGCGCTCCAGCTTGAGATAGGACCCGCCGGAGCGGCCCGACGGAACCGGTATGCGGAGCCCGACCACCAACTCGTCTTCTCCCAACGTGGAGGTAAATGCCCCGTCGACGAAGTCGGCGATGGAGATCGACCGCTCGCCGTTGGGCCCTTGCGCCACAACGTCGGCCCCGGTGGCCAACAGCACCGAGTTCCAGTCGCCCTCCGGGTCGCAATGAGCCACCGAACCGCACATGGTTCCCCGGTTGCGGACCAGGGGATCAGCCACCCATGGGGCCGCGGCGGCAATGGCTCCAAAGGTGGCATCCGAGGCCACCACATCGGCATGGCGAACCAGCGCCCCCACTTGAAGATGGCCGTTGGACTGCTCAATGGCATCGAGGCCCGCGATGCGGTTGATGTCGATGAGCGTCTCAGGAAACGCCACCCGCATCTTCATCATGGGGATCAGGCTCTGGCCCCCGGCCAGGAACCGGCCGCCCTCCCCCGCGTCCGCCTTGGCCTCCACCGCCTCGCCGACAGACTGGGCCACGACTAAGTCGAATCGTGAAGGGAACACAAGTCCTCCTCCCCTGGACTTCAGTTGTTCCCGTCACCCTACCCCCCTGCCAAATTCTCCGCTGAGGAAGTCAAGGCCTATCCCAAGCGGCGGTCCAGGCGGTCGCGGAAAGCTCGGGCGCCGACGACGACGGCACCGTGGCGGCGCACCTGGCGGGCAAGCTCCCGGTCGGAGGTGACCACGGTGGCCGCCGAAGGGTCGTCCATAGCCGCCACCTCATCGGCAATGCGATCATCGGCCGCATTCGGGCCGCGGCGAGAGGCATAGGCCAGTTCGACGACACCATGAGAGCCGGCCGGCAAGCTGGGAACCGGTCGGCCATCGGCCACGACCAAGGCAGGCACGCCAGCATCGCCAAGGTCTTCGACCAAACGGATCAACGCGCCGTCCCGATCGGCCCACCACCCATCGGGTCGACACCCGATCACGTTCATGGCGTCAACCACAATCACCAATACCCCCCAGAAATTGGCCGTACTTACGGTAGGGCGGTGGGTGGCTCCGAGGCCAGGACTCGGCGGCACCGTCCGCCGAGCCGCCTCGGAGACAGGACCCGCCGCCCGGATATGCGTTTCAACGGTTAGGCGGGCTGGGCCCGGACAGGACCCGCCGCCACGCCGGTTGGAATGACGTCTAAGCCAAGCTTGAGTCGAGGCACTCCACGGAAGGAGCGAAGTAGTAGCTGCCCGAAGCCGGGTTCGAGAAGTCGGTGAGCATGTCGCGCACCTGGCCATTGCGGCCATACATCGCATCCATGCGCTCCCGGAACGGCGCCTGGGTCTTGCAGAAGGCCATGAAGTACAGGCCCACGGTGCCATCGTGGAAGGCATACGGCGTGGACCGGCGGGCGATCTCATCCCGCTTGGGCTTGGACGCATCGGCGGTCTCGCCGTCGCGCAGCTCCACGTGGGAGAGGTGCGAGTGCGGGGCCTGCTCGTCCAAGCGGGTGGAGTCGGCCTTGGTCCGGCCGAAGTTCACCTCTTGGGTGGGCACGTCCAGCTTCTCCCAGGCCACCAGGTCGTGGACCCAGCGCTGGGCGATAATGAAGCTGCCGCCTGCACCGGCATCGCCGTCGGGAATGATGGCCACCGCGGGCTGATCCTCGTCTTCAGGATTACCGGTGCCGTCGATGAAACCGGTCATGTCCAGGCTCTCGCCGTAGATGAAGGTGGGGGTTTCCCGAGCCACGCTCATGCCTGAGGCGATCAGGGCCATGCGGGCGTCCCACTGGGCCTTCCACACAATGTCCTTCTCGTCGTGGGTCATCCACAGGAGCAATTCCTCCTGGGTGCCCTTGGCCTCACGGCCGCTGCCGTCGATGGACTCCACCGTGTGATAGGGCTGGAAGTCGTCGGGAACGTCGTCGGTCAGGTCGGCCAGCAGCGTGGGGCCGAGCCCGATCACCAGATTGATCCCCTGGGCATCGCAGTTGCTGCGGCAGTCGGAGATCGCCGACTTGATGCCCCCCAAGTCAGCCCCGTCGCCGCGGCTCAGGTGCACGTACCACTGGTATTTGCCCATTTCGTTGAAAATTGCCGGCTGGCAGGTCGCCATTGCGCATCTCCTCCTTGAAAACGTCGACTTCTAGCGAAGTCTGGCACTATTGCCGGGCAGATTCACCTTGAAGCGCAAAAATCCAGAACCCATCCTGACAATTGCAGGAGGAGGCCCATGAACCCAGACAATTACGGCGCGCTGGAAGTGTCCACTGTCGACCGCATCACCACGGTGGTGCTCAACCGGCCTGAGGCCCGCAATGCCATCAACCCGGTACTACACGACGACCTGACCCGAGTATTCACCGACCTAGATCAAGACCCCGACACTGATGTGGCCATCCTCACCGGGGCGGGCGGGGCGTTCTGCGCCGGCGGCGATATTCCCTGGCTGCGCCAACTGGCCGGAAACGTCTCCGAAGTGGAGCGGGTCATCCGGGCTGACCGGCGCATCACCGAAACGGCGCTCGCTCTGGAGAAGCCCATCTTGGCCAAAGTGGATGGCCCTGCGGTGGGTTTGGGCTGCTCGCTGGCTCTGTACTGCGACTTTGTGTACGCCTCGGAGCGGTCGGTATTCGGCGATCCCCACGTATCGGTGGGATTGGTGGCTGGCGACGGGGGCGCCCTGCTTTGGCCCCAACTGGTGGGCTACGCCCGGGCCCGGCGCTATCTGCTCACCGGCGATCTCGTCAAGGCCCCCGAGGCCGCCGACATCGGCCTCATCACCGAGTGCGTGCCCGGCGACGAACTCGACGACACCGTGCAGGCCATGGCCGAGCGGATGCGCGACGGTGCCCGCATGGCCATCAAGTTCACCAAGGCGTCCATCAACGCCGGGATGCGCCAAGTGGCCATTGCGGTGGCGGACCGGGCCGCGTCCACCGAAGGGATCACCATGATGACCGAGGACTTCAAGATCGCCCTTGACGCCTTCCTGGCCAAAGAGCCCCCCAAGTTCATCGGTCGGTAGAACAAAGACCGTGGACTACCCCCAAGAAGCCGAGCACCACGGGCTGTTGCGGGAGACCGTACGGCGATTCGTCGAGACCGAGATGCCCCGGGAGGTGGCCCGGCAGTGGGACCGGGAAAACCAATTCGACCGGGGCATCCTGTACAAGCTGGCCGACCTCGGGTTGTTTGGCATCACCATCCCCGAGCACTACGGAGGATCGGGGCGAGACATCACCGCCACCATGATCGTGATCGAGGAGTTGTGCCGTCGCAGCACTGCGGTGGGCAGCGGCTACATCTACGGCGCCTGCTATGCGGGCATGAATCTGGTGGACACGGCCAGCGAGGAACAGCGACAGGAGTGGCTTCCCAAGGTGGCCCGGGGCGAGATGCTGTTCTCCTACGGGTTGACCGAGCCCGATGTGGGCTCCGATTTGGCCAGCGTCACCACCACCGCCGTACGCGACGGCGACGTGGTGCGGATCAACGGAGCCAAGCGGTTCTGTTCGGGTACCACCTACACCGACTACATCTACGCCCTGGTCAACAGCAATCCCGATGGCGAGCGCTACCACAACCTTTCGTTTGTGTTGATCCCCCCTCGCCATCCGGGGGTGACCATCGAGCCCCAGCACGCCATGGGCCTCAAGGGGTCGATGACCACCGATGTCACCTTCAGCGATGTGGAGGTGCCCGCCAACAACATCGTGGGCGGCGACGAAGGTTGGAACCAGGGTTGGACCAAACTGGCTGGCCCCGGACTGGATGTGGAGAAAATTGAGGTGGCCGCCATGGCTTTGGGTATCGCCACGGGAGCGGTCGAAGACGCCTGGGGCTACGCCCAGGAGCGAGTGCAGTTCGGCAAGCCCATCAGCAGCCACCAGTCCATCCGCCACATGCTCTCCGAAGGCCGCACCCAGCTCCTAGCCTCCCGCCTGATGACCTACCACGCCGCCCGATTGCTGGATGAGGAGAAGCCGGCGTCGGTGGAAACTTCGATGGCCAAGCTGTTTGTGTGCGACACCGCCAAGGACATCGTGCTGTCGATGCAGCAGGTGATGGGCGCCTATGGCTACGTGGAAGACTTCGACATGGAGCGTTACGTTCGCGACGTGCTGGTCATGCCCATCATTGGTGGCTCCTCCGCCATCCAACGAAACAACATCTCCAATCGCCTCAAACTCGCCAAGGAGTAGCCCGCAGTGACCGTAACCAAAGACCCCATGGACACTGATGCCGCCACCAAGAAGGTGGTGGCCTGGCTGGAGGACAATTTGGGGGGCACGGTCACCCATGTCGATCGTCAGGCCCGGTGGCGGCCGGTATGGTTCGCCGATCTAGAGCGCAATGGCGAGCGACTCGAGCTGTGCGTGCGGGGTGATCGCACCGATATGCCACTGGTTTTCCCACTCGACCACGAAATGCGTTTGCAATCCCTGCTCGGTGATCACGGAATCCCGGTGGCCCACGTGTACGGATGGATCGACGAGCCAGCGGCCTACGTCATGGACCGGGTTCCCGGCGAGAACCACTTCGAGAACTGCACCGACGCCGAGCGCGACGCGGTGGTGGACGACTACCTGCACATTCTGGCCCGGATGCACGCCCTTGACATCCAGCCCTTCGTTGACGGGGGCATCATGCGTGCCGACCGACCCGAGGAGTCGGGCTTGCTGGGTTTGAGGCGCTACGAGCAGTTGTACCGCAGTGTGAAGACGCTCCCCGACCCGTTCTTGGAGTTCAGCTTGGGCTGGTTGCACCGCAATCCTCCGTTCTCCCGGGGCCGGGAGTCGGTCATCGTGTGGGACACCGGACAGTTCCATCATCAAGACGGCCGGGTGCTGGCCGTACTCGACGTGGAGATCGGTCATATCGGCGACCCGATGATGGATTTGGCCGCGTGGCGCCAGCGGGACACCGTGCTCGGGTTCGGCAACTTCGCCAAGCTGTACGACCGCTACGGCGAGCTGGCCGGCGAGCCGGTGGACTTGGACGCCATTCAGCGCCACCACTTCATGTTCACCCTCTCCAACCAGCTTCCGTTCAGCGCCGCGTTGCGACAGCCAGCCCCCGACTCCGACCTGATGACCAACCTCCAGTGGTGCTACGAGACCAACCTCTTCGCCACCGAGGCCTTGGCCGAGATCCTCGACGTGGAGCTGCCAGAGGTGGAGATGCCCGAACCCCGGGAGTCCCGAGCCGAAGTGGTGCTCAACCACCTGGTGCGCAATCTGCGCACCGTGCAGATCGAGGACGAATACCTGCGCTACAAGCTGCGCACCATGTTCCGCATGGCCCGCCACGCCGCCCGTATCGACGAGATCGGCGACGCCGTCTCCGAGGCCGACTTGGACGACCTCCACGAGCTGTTGGGGCACCGACCGGAGTCATGGCTGGCAGGCGAGGCCGAGCTCGAGCAGTTTGTGCTGGCCAACGCCGACACCGACCGCTACGACGAAGCCCTGGTCACGCTGTTCCACAAGCGCAACCTGCGGGCTCAGATGCTCCTCGGCCCCGCCGGCTCAGCCATGGCCCGCCATCTCCGCATCCAGACGTTCAGCGACTGACGCTCAATCAGCTCGGGGCCGGCCAGCAACGGCAGCAGCCCCGATGAGCCCGCCATCGGCACCGAGAGGGCTGGGGATGATGCGAGCTCCTCGGGAATGGACCAGGCGGCAGACGCGGTCGATCTCGGCTCGGGCGGCGTCGAAGAAGTCGTCGCCGTAGCCCAGGGCCACCGACCCGCCGACCACGGCCAGGCGAAGGTCCAAGAGGTTTGCCACCGAACCCACTCCCCGACCCACCAGCGTGCCCACTCGACGGCGCATCTCCACCGGCGCATCAGCAGGGGAGACCCCATCCAACAGATCGGCGATGGCCGTGCCCGAGGCCTGGCCCTCCAGCAGGCCCACCGCACCGGCGGCATCGGCCCGTCCGCCCTCGGCCACGAAGATGTGGCCGATGTGGCCAGCGTTGCCGTCGGCGCCGTCGAGCAGCTGCCCGTTCAAAACGATGCCGCCGCCTATGCCGGTTGAAACCACCATGGCCAGGTAATTGTCCTCCCCAACGGCTCCGCCTACCCATCCTTCCGCCAAGGCCAGAGCCTTGGCGTCGTTGTCCACCACCGCGGGCATCCCGAGGGCCTCAGACAGTCGATCTCGAAGGGGAAAGTCCCGCCACACGGCGATGTTGAGCGGAGACAGCAGTCGATGGTTGTCTCGGGATGGCCCGCCGCTGCCCACCCCGCACACGCTCACCGGCTGGCTGTGCTCCTCGAGCACTTCCCGCGCCAACTCCACAATCAGGGTGAATAGCGCTTCTTCGTCAGCAGCCTGAGACGGCCCTCGCCGTTGGCAGAGCACTTCCCCATCAGCGGCGACCACACCGACAGCCACCTTGGTGCCGCCGATGTCCACGGCCAGCACCGGGCCGTCGAGCACTATTTCCACGGGGAGAAAGCTAATACGCTCGGCGACCATGCGGTTCACCGGCTCCAGTGTTCCCCGACGGGAGGATCCCCGACTGCTGGCCGGCGCGGGTCGGTTTGTGGACGACATCAACCGTCCCGACCTGCTGGAAGCAGTGTTCGTCCGCAGCCCAGTGGCCCACGGGCAGTTGGTTTCTGTCGATACTGATGCCGCCATGGATACCGAAGGCGTCGTAGCCGTGCTGACTGCTGAAGATTTCGCCCAGTGCTGTTCCCCCCTAGGACTGGGCATAGCCGGCCCGCTGATCGTGCCCGCTCATCTGCCTTTGGCCGACGAGAAGGTGCGCTTCGCCGGTGATCCCGTCGCCATCGTGATAGCCACCAGCCGAGCCGCCGCTGAAGACGGCGCCGATGAGGTGGAGGTCGACATCGAGCCGCTGCCCCCGATTACCACTGCCGCTGCAATGGGCGTGAACGCCGCCGCGGTGTGGGACGAAGCCCCCGACAATGTGCTTTGGTCGGGAGGGGAGGTGTGGGGCGACCCCGACGAAGCTTTCGCATCGGCCGCCCATGTCATATCAGAGACGCTCACCCAGCACCGTCACACCTGCGTCCCCCTGGAGACCCGGTGTGGATTGGCCGAGTACGACCCGTCTACCGGCAACCTCCACTACGAGGTGTCCCATCAGAATCCCCACGCGTTGCGGGTGCACCTGTCGGCCATCTTGGGGCTGCCGGCCGCCCAGCTGCGGGTAACTTGCGACAGCATCGGCGGGTCATTCGGCCTGAAGTCCAACCCCACTCGAGAGGACGTTGCGGTGTGCGCAGCCGCACGCCTGCTGGGCCAGCCGGTGCGCTGGGTGGAGGATCGGGCCGAGAACCTGGTGGCCGGTGGCCATGCCCGCGAGGAGCAGGTGAGCATTGAAGCCGCCCTCGACGAAAACGGCGTGGTGATCGGCTTGCGGGCCGATCTGGTGATGGACCACGGTGCCTATCCGTTTTTGAATCTTCCGATGTCGCTGTTCGCCAACATCATCAAGGTGCTGCTGCCCGGCACCTTGCGGGTGCGCCACTACCAGTTCCGCGGGTCGGTGGTGGCCACCAACAAGGCCTCTTTCGTGGCCTACCGGGGGCCGTGGGAGATCGAGTGCTGGGTGCGGGAGAGGCTCATGGACCTCATCGCCCGCCGGCTCGATCTCGACCCGCTGGAGGTACGCCGCCGCAACTACATGGGAGACGAGCAGTTCCCCGGCGCCATGCTCACCGGCCCCACCCTGGACTTCATGACCATCAACCAGACCCTGGACCGGGCGGTGGAACTGGCCGACTACCAGGGCTTTCGAGCCGCCCAAGCCGAAGCCCGAGCCGAGGGGCGCCATCTGGGCATCGGCCTGTGTACCTACTTGGAGCCCGGCCCCGGTCCCACCGACTACGGCCAGGCGCTGGGATTCACTTACGAGCAGCGTTCGATGCAGCGGGCTCGCGTGAAGCTGGAGCCCGACGGCTCGGTGACGCTGTTCACCAGCCAACAGCCCCATGGCCAGAACCACGAGACCACTTTGTCCCAGGTGGTGGCCGACGAACTGGGCGTGGGCATCGACGACGTGCGGGTGGTGTGCGGAGACACCGATCAGGTGCCCTTCAACATGGTCAGCACCGGAGGGAGCCGGGCCGCCACGCTGGGCGCCGGCGCCGCCCTCGGCGCGGCCCGCATCGTGCGAAACAAGCTGCTGTCGGTGGTGGCCACTTTGCTCGAGGCCAACCCTGGCGACCTGGAGATCGTCGATGGCGTGGTGGCGGTGCGGGGCTCACCCGACCGCTCCAAGACCGTCGCCGAGGTGGCCCGACTGTCCTACATGGCCCCGTTCACCCTCGACGAAGCACTGGGCGACGGATTCGACGCATCGTTCGACTTTGAGACCCCCGCTGGCGGTTGGACCCAGTCGACCCACGTCTGCTGGGTGGAGCTGGACCCTGGCACCGGGCTGGTGACCGTGCCTCGCTATCTGGTGGTGGAGGACTGCGGAGAGATGATCAACCCCGCGGTGGTAGAGGGCCAGATCCGAGGCGGAGTGGCCCAAGGGATATCCGGCGTCCTCTTGGAGAAGATCGTCTACGACGACAGTGGGCAGTGCACCACATCCACGTTCATGGACTATCTGCTCCCCACCGCGGCCGAAATCCCCCGGATCGACATCGAGCACCTCGAGGGGCCCTCTCAGGGCGACGTTCCCTGGCGGGGCGTGGGCGAAGGCGGGGCCATTGGCTCCCCCGCCGCAGTGTGCAACGCCATCGAAGACGCCCTCGCCCCCTGGGGAATCAAGATCACCGAGCAATATCTGCCCCCCAGTCGTATCCTCCAGTTCATCTCCCCCGCCGCAGAGCCAGATAGCACCGGCAACTAGCGTTGTACCCGTGAGCGACAACCCCATCGGCGAGCGGCGCCCGATCCGCATTGCCGACATCGAATGGGAGGATTTCGCCGACCCTGACGAGCCCGACCGGGAACCAGGTCCATTTGTGCGCTGGTTGGTGGATCCGGCATCGGGCAACCGGGTCATGCATGTGAAGTCGTGGGCAGGCCGCAACGCCGCGGCCCATTGGCACTTGTCCGACACGGTGTACTTGGTGACAAAGGGGGAGTTCATCGTGGAGGGCGAGGAGCCCTACCAGGAAGGCGACTTGCGCTGGGTACGGGGTGGATTCGCCTACGGCCCGGAGCGTTCAGGGCCCGATGGCTGCGAGTACCTGTTCTTCAGCCTCGGCCCCTACGACAAGCTCGACCCCGACGAGCACCCGCCCCCACTGGGCCGCTGGGACGACCCCTCCACCTGGGTGGACGGCTATCCCCAAGTGGAGCGGGCCAAGCTTATTGACAGTCCCCGATGAGCCTCAAGATCACCCCGCTGGACGCTGTTCTCGGCGCTGAAGTTGACGGATACGACTTCGCCGCACCGCCGGACTCCGAGACGGCCGATGAACTGCTGTCCGCCGTGGACGAGCACCTGCTGCTCTTGTTCCGCAACCCCGAGCCGCCCACCCCCGCCCAAGTAACCGATTTCTGCGAATCGTTCGGCCCCCTGCGACCCACATTGGCCGACAAGTCCCGCCTTCCGGGATTCCCCGGGATCAACCGGGTGTCCAATGTAGACGTCGACGGGGTGGTCGGCACCGGGGGCACCGACGTGGTGACCTTCCACTCCGACCTCAGCTTCACCCCGCCGCTCATCGAGTTCCTGTACTTGGACGCCGTGATGCTGCCGTCATCGGGCGGCACCACCAAGTGGTTGAACCTGGTCGCCGCCTACCAAGACCTCGACGACGACATCAAGGCCCGCATCGACGACATCGGCGTGGTCTACCGCCTGCGCGACGGCCTGGACTTCGGCAGCTACTTCAAAGCCAGCGACGGCCAGTCGCTGCTGGCCGACCGCACCTGCATCTCCCTGGTGCAGACCAACCCCCGCAACGGCCGCCGCAGCGTGTGGCCCAACACCGGTCCCGACTTCGCCGCCGACGTGGAAGGCCACGGCCCCGATGAGGGCGCCGCCCTGCTGGCCGAGCTGTTCGCCCACTGCACCCAAGACCGATACGTGTACGAGCATCACTGGAGCGTCGGGGAGTCCGTCTTCTGGCTCAACACCCAGACCATGCACCAGCGCGAGGCCTTCCCCCCCGACCAGGTGCGCGAACTCCGCCACGTCAACATCCTCGGCCACACCGACCCCCGCCAAGCGGCCTAAGAGGACAAGGACCATGACCACACGTCAACGCTGGTTTCGTCTTGGGTCGTTGGTGGTGGCTATCGCTCTTGTCTTCGGGATGGTCGGTTCTTCGGCTGGCGGACAGGCCCCCGATGAGCGGGATGCAGTCATTGCCCGTCTCAGAGCGCAGATCGCCGAACAGGAAACCCAGATCGCAGCCCAACGAGCACAGATCACAACGCATGAAACCCAGATCGCAGCCCAACTAACGCAGCTGAACGACTACCGATGCCGATTCGACGTCGACACCCATTTGGTTCCCAACGGCTGCACCAATTCTGCACCGACGCAGCCGCCCACCGCAGCGGACCTACCCGCCGGCACCATCGAGCAGCAGTGGGAGCAACTCCGTCAGTGCAATGCCAGCGGCAACTACCAGTACTCCAACCCCAACGGAATCAACCACGGTGTCTATGAATTCAGGCAATCCACCTGGGACAGACTGGCCCGCAGCCACCACTCCCACCTAGAGGGCGTGAAGCCCAGCGACGCCGCTCCCGCCGACCAAGACCGCATGGCCTATCTCCTCTACGAAGAGCTGGGATGGCGACCGTGGCCAAGCTGCGGCGCGTCACTGCCCGCGCTCTTGCCCGGAAGCACCCCCGCGCCCACCGCGACGACAGACCCAGCCACGATTCCGATCCCCGCGGGCACCACCCAAGCGCAGTGGGACCACCTGATCAACTGCGAATCGACCGGAGACTACAGGGCTTACAACCCCGCCGGACCGTACTTGGGCGCCTTCCAGTTCAATCAGCCCACCTGGAACGGTGTGGCCAGCCGCCACTATCCCCATCTGGAGGGGGTTGACCCCCGCGACGCCTCCCCCGCCGACCAACACCGCATGGCCTACGCCCTTTGGGAGGAGCGGGGTTGGCAGCCTTGGCCCCACTGTGGAGCGCCGTTCCGGTCGTCTTAGCGACCCTGCTTCTGGCCTGCTGCCGCGCTGCGAGCGCCCGATACCATCGTCCCGCTCGAACAATTAAGGGAGAACGTGAATGCAGGGCATGAGGATCGGGGCAATGGCAGCCGAAGGCACCGGCGATCCGCCGGTGCCGGGGATGAGCGGGCCACCGGGGTTGGACGAAATTGTGGAGAACGCCCAGCGGTTCGAGGCTCTGGGACTGGACACGGCGTGGATCGCCAACATCGAGATCGACGCGGTCACCGCATCCGCGGTGGTGGGAACGGCCACCAGCCGCATCGAGATCGCCACCGGGGTGACCCCCACCCCCATGCGCCACCCCTTCGCCCTGGCCCAACAGGCCGCTACCGCCCAGGCAGCATGCGATGGGCGGTTCACCCTGGGCATTGGCCTGTGCCACCAGGGCATGGTGGAGAACCTGATGGGCCTGTCCTACGCCCGTCCGGCCCGCCAAATGAAGGAGTACCTGGAGATCGCCGGGCCCATGCTGCGGGGCGAGGGCATGAACTACCAGGGCGACATCTACACCACCCGGTGGCGAGGCCTGTCGCACGCACCCGACACTGAGATCATTGTGGCCGCCATGGGGCCGATCATGCTGGGCCACGCCGGACGCCTAGCCTCAGGCACCTTCGTGTGGGCCACCGGGACCAATACGCTGGCCGACTACGTGGTGCCCACCATCAGCGCCGCCGCGGAAGCTGCTGGACGGCCCCAGCCCCGGGTGGCGGCCGGATTCCCCGTCTCCGTTGTCGACGACGTCGAAGCCGGCTATGCGGCTGCCGCCCGCACCTTCGCCCACTACAAGGACATCCCCTCCTATCGGGGCATGCTCGATCGGGAAGGCAAGCCCGGCGTAGAGGATCTGGCCATCACTGGTGACGAGGCCGCGGTCACCGCCCAGCTTGAGCAAGTCCGAAATGCCGGAGTCACCGACTTCGTAGCCTTCATCTACGACACCGACGACCAGTCCCGAGCTCGCACCGAAGCGCTGCTGGGAGAATTGTCCGGCTCAGCCTGAGCTGAGCAGAGCGATATAGGAATCTGGATTTCCGATCCAACGCAGAGCCCGCAATTCCTCTCCAGTGCGCTGACCCGATAACGCCGCGTGCAGCTCGTCGAGAGACGCCTCAAGCGTGGCTGCTGGGGGCATCCGGTCGGCCACTCCCACGATCCGGGTCTGGTCGCCGAACCGCAGCACCAGCCCCCGCAGTCCGGCGTCAATGATGCGCTGGCCCAACTCGGCGGCCAGCTCTTCGAACTCGGGGCTGACTGCCGCCATCAGCCTTGCTCAACCCCGCAGCTCAGCGGCGGTGGGCAGGTCGAGGCTCAGCATTCGGATGGCGTTGTCCCGGCAGATGGCGTCTACCTCGGGCTGGGTCAGATGCCCCATCTGCGAGGCCAGCAGCTCCTTGGAGTGAGGCCAGGTGGAGTCGGAGTGGGGGTAGTCGGTCTCGGTGGTGATGGTCTCCAGGCCGATGGCGTCGATGTTGGCCAGACCCACCTTGTCGTCGAAGAAGCACACGAACACGTGATCCCGGTAGTAGGTGGACGGCGGCTCGGGCACCTTGTCGGCCACCCCACCCCAGGCGGCATTCTCCTTCCACACCACGTCGACCCGATCCAAGATGTAGGGCAGCCAGCCCATCTGGCCCTCTGAGTAGGCCACCTTGAGGCCGGGGAAGCGAACAAACACCCCCGACATCAGAAAGTCCACCAGCGAGTAGGTGGCGTTGGAGTGCACCAGGGCCGAGCCCACCGCGCCGGGGGCGTCGGCCGAAGTGGACACCATCTTCGAAGACGACCCGATGTGCATGCACACCACGGTGGCCGTCTCCTCGCACGCGGCGAAGAACGGGTCCCAGTAACCGGAGTGGATCGATGGCAGGCCCAGGTTGGGCGGAATCTCCGAAAAGCACACCGCCCGCACGCCCCGCTCGGCGTTGCGCCGGACCTCGGCTGCGGCCAGCTCCACATCCCACAGGGGGATGAGGCACAGCGGGATCAACCGCCCGCCGGAAGGGCCGCACCACTCCTCCACCATCCAGTCGTTGTAGGCCTGCACGCACAGCAGGGCCAGGTCCATGTCGGAGGCCTCGGCGAAGGCCTGGCCGCAGAACCGGGGGAACGACGGGAAGCACAGCGAGGCGTCCACATGGCCGATGTCCATGTCGGACAGCCGGGGATCAACCTGCCAGGCGCCAGGCTGCATCTCCTCGAAGGTGATTCCCACCATCTGGAGCTCATCGCGGGGGAAGGTCACCGCCGAGTGGGTGCGCACCATCGGATAGTGAAGATCCTCGTAGTACCAATACGCGGTGGGCCGTCCTGTGCCCTCAGTCCACGAGAACACGCCTCCCACATAGGAGATCTCGCATGGGGCGGTCACTACTCGGGGGCCGATGTCGGCGTAGCGGGAGGGCAGCCGAGACTGCCACACATGAGGCGGCTCGATGACGTGGTCGTCTACCGAGATGATCGGCGGAATCTCAATGGCCGACTCAGCCGCCGCCGTTCCCATTACTGCACCGCAATGGGGAACATGCCCAGAGCACCGTCGCCCTCAGGCTCGCTGCGGTCGAACTCCGCGTTCAGACCTATCAGCCCCCGGGTGAATGCGCCGGCGCGGTACTGGGGCTCATAGAAGGGCTCCAGCCTCATGTCGGGCAGCCGCCGGGTCAGCTCTTCGAACATCACCTTGAGCTGCAACCGAGCCATCGACGCCCCCAAGCAGAAATGGGTGCCGAAGCCGAAGGAGAGATGGTGGCGGGCGTCGCGTCGCACATCCAGCTCGTCGGGGTTCTCGAATACCTCGGGATCGCGATTGGCCGAGGCATACATCAACAACACCTGATCGCCCTCGTTTAGGGTCTTGCCGTGCAACTCATGGGCAGTGGTCACCGTGCGGCGCATGTTCAAGATGGGCGACACATAGCGGATGAACTCCTCCACCGCGGTCTCGCCGATCACCTCGGGCTCGTCAATGAGGATCTGGCGCTGGTCCGGGCTTTCTATCAGCGCCAGGCAGGTGGTGCCGATCACCGTGCGGGTGGTCTCGGCTCCGCCGTCCAGCACCAGAAGCACCTCGTGCATGATGTCCTCGTCGCTGAGCGGCTTGCCATCCAGCTCCTTGTGGCACCACATGGAGATGAGGTCGTCTTGGGGGTCGGCCTTGCGCTTCTGGACCAGCTCGTAGGTGACGCCCATCCAGTCCTCGATGGCCCGGTCGCCCTGCACAGTGTGGAACGCGGGTCCGCCGCCGCCTTGCATGGTGGCCTCCGACCAGTGCATAACTCGAGACCACATTTCGGGGGGATAGCCCAGCCGCTCGCCAATCATGTAGGCCGGAAGCGGAGCAGCCAGGTCGTACACCACATCGCACCACCCCCGGGGCGCCACCCGGTCGATCAGCTCAGTGACCACCGCCTTGATCTTGTCCTCCTGCTTGCGAACGGCCCGAGGAGTGAATTCCCGGGCCACCAACATCCGCTGGCGCTGGTGGTCGGGGTCGTCCATGTTGATCATGGAGTCCGACATCTCGATCTTGGGGCGGCTGCCGGAGGCCGAGCTGTACAGGTCGGTGTTCTTCTCCACGGCCAGTACATCAGCGTGGCGGGATACCCCCCAGATCTCGTTCTTGGCGTCCCAATACACCGGGTCGTTCTCCCGCAGCCAGGAGTACACCGGGTACGGGTCGTGGGCGTACATGTACCCGTCTAGCAGGTCAATGGGCTGGATCATCTCAGCAGTCGCCATAAGCGGCGATGCTAGCGGGACGGGCCGGGAAACTTCCCCTCAGCCAGCGGCGAGATTCTCGGCCGCGAACTCCCAGTTGATCAGGTGGTCTAAGAACGCCTCCACATAAGCGGCCCGAGCGTTCTGGTAGTCGAGGTAATAGGCGTGCTCCCACACGTCCACCACCAGCAAAGCCCGGCGATCGTGTAGCAGCGGCAGATCGGCGTTGGCCGTCTGCATGATGGCGAGGCCGTTTTCGTCGGCCACCAGCCAGGTCCACCCGGAGCCGAATAGGCCCACGGCCGCGTCGGCGAACTGGCGACGGAACTCATCGGTCGAGCCGAATGCAGCGTCGATGGCCTCTCGCATCGGTCCCGAGGGGGCACCGCCGCCATCGGGGCTCATCGATTGCCAGTAGAAGGTGTGATTCCAGATCTGGGCGGCGTTGTTGAAGATTGCGCCCTCGGCGCCCAAGACCACCTTTTCCAGCTCGGCACCCTCCCACTGGGTATCCGCGGTCAAGCGGTTCAGGTTGGCCACGTAGCCGGCGTGATGGCGCCCGTAGTGGAAGCTCATCGTGTCGGCGCTCACATAGGGTTCGAGCGCGCTCTGGCTATAGGGAAGGGGGGGAAGCTCAAATGCCATATCCGGACAACACGGTATCGGCAAAAAAATCGGGATTGATAGCCGTATACATTCGAAATGGATTTTCGAAAACGAAGGCCCGGAAGTCTTCCGTAGTGATCAGTCCCTCTTCCACCAAGCCGTGAGCCTCGTCCATGATCGATTCGATTTCGGTGACATCCCAGTGGCCGATGTCAGATGAGAACACGGCATTGAGCCGCACCCCGCAGGGGTTTGCCGGCCCAAATGCCACATGGACGCCCCGGTCGTCAGCTTCGCATCCGAAGTAGAGCGACGAAGCGAACGACTCGGCGATCTCCTCTTCTGAGCTAACGGCCAGCTGAGTCCACTCATCTGGGTCTTCGGGTGTGCCCCCGTGGATGGGCATTTCGTGGGCGTAGGAGGCCAGGTCGTCGCCCAGAGTCGCCCGAAAGTTGTCTCCGTAGAGCTCGAAGTATCGCCCCAGCTCGTCGATGTCGAGCAGGGCAGGGTCGAAGTTGCGCTGGATAGCCTCCCAGCTGCGTTTTTCCCAGTGCTCGATGATGTCGCACAGCAGTTGGGTGCCCCACGACACGCCGCATTCCAAGAAGACGAACGGCAGTTCGGGGATGCGGCGGGTGACCCCGCCCAAGAACAGCGCTTTGCACAGTTCGTACATCAGGGCCTGGAACTGACCGATGTGATTGGCGGTATAGCTGGAAACGAAGGTGTGGACGCCGGGGCGGAAGGACAGTCCGCCGTGGAAGGTGGCGGCGAAGCCCAGTTCCACACAGCGTCGCCACACCGGGTCGTAGTCGTAGGCCGAGTCCAGCCCGTAGCAGTCGAACCAGTGGTGCTGGCCGGGCCACAGCCATCCCGATCGGGTCTGAAGGTCGGGATGGTCGATGGGACGCATCACCCCCTCGGCGAACACCACTACTTTCAGGCCCAGCGCGGCGCAGTGCTCCAGTTCGGCAATGGCCTCTTCGGGGGTGTGGGCCGGGATGATCCCGGCCATGGCCATTCGGTCGGCGTAGGGGTTGTAGACGTCGGCGTAGAACTCGTTGAACGCCCGGCACAGGCCAGTGCGATAGTCGGCGTCCTCCACCGCGCAGCTGGTGAGGGTGTTGGTGGGGTACAGCACCGAGTAGTCGATGCCGACTTCGGGCAGACGCTCGTAGAGCAGCGCGGGCAGCATGGCCGTGGCCCGGTCCAGCACGTTGGCAGTGTGCGTCCCCCACCAAGCCCCCTGCGGCGAGCGGGTCCGGCGGCGCTCGTCGAGGCTGCGAGCCATCTGTGAGTTGCGCATGGGGAGGCCCTCCGAGAGGTACCGCCCATACAGATCGGCGCCCAGCACCCGCTCCAAGTGGGGTTGTTGAGCCGCGGTGATCTCCAGCACATGGCCATCGGCGTCGATCACCGGGTGCCCGAATCGGCTCACCGCTGCCTCCACATCATGTCTGGACAGCAACCCAAAGTGGAGTCTGAGCTACGGCAGGCAGTCGTCGGGCAGCGGGTGGCGAAACAGGCGAGCCGCGTTCTCATGGGTGAGCTTGCGGATCACGTCATCGCTCAAATGGCCAAGCTTCGACTCCAGGGTGTCTTGGCATCCGGGCCAGGTGGAGTCGGCGTGGGGATAGTCGGTTTCCACCATGGTGTGGTCGAGATTCATAGCGATCACCGCGTCGATGGACGACGGATCGTTGATGGTGCAGTAGTAGAAGTTGCGCATCAGCACCTCGTGAGGGCCAATGTCGGTACCTCCGGGCCACAAACCCCGGCCATGTCCCGAGATTTCAATCTGGTGCTTGAGCCGGTCGTACATGATGGGCACCCAGCCACACCCCCCCTCCGACATGGCGATCTTGATGTTGGGGAAACGCACGGGGATGCCCGACCACACCCAGTCGGCCGCGGCGGCATAGGCGTGCATCTGGAACATGGTGGCCCCCACACCAATTGAAGGTCCGCCTGGGTCTGTGGGCATGACGTGACCCGACGACGCTACGTGCAAGCAGATCACTGTGTCGGTCTCCTCGCACGCCTTCCATACCGGCTCCCACCAGTCGCTGTGGATGGAAGGCAGGCCTATGTTGTGGGGTATCTCTGGGAGAGTGACAGCCACGAACCCCCGCTCCGCATTGCGGCGGATTTCGGCCGCGGCCAGATCGGCGTCCTTGAGCCAGGTAATGCCCATGGGGATGATTCGTTCGGGATAGGAGCCCCACCACTCCTCATACACCCAGTCGTTGAACGCCCGGGTCACGGCCAGGCCCAGCTCGGGATCGGAGCAATCGGAATAAACCCTGCCGCAGAACCCGGTGATTTGGCTGGGGAAACAGATCGACGCCCAGATGCCGCCTAGGTCCATATCGTGGATGCGAGCCTTGATGTCCCAGGAACCCCGGCGCATGTCGGAGAATCGGGCCGGCTCCATGGTGAAGTCGTTGCGGTCTGCCCGCCCCACCAAGGCGTTCAATCCGAGCTGGGGGTAGATTTCCCCGTCGAATTCCCAGTGCTGACCGCCATCTTCGCTCTCCACGACCTTCGGTGCCCGATCGGCGAATCGGGCCGGCACCCGTCCCTCGAACAGCCAAGGAGGCTCGACAAGGTGGTCGTCAACGGAAATAAGCGTGTAGCGGATGCGCTGGGGGTCGGGGTCGGGAAGCAGCAGATCACTGGGCTTCTCGTGGATGTCGACGATGGTCATGGCCGAAGCCTACGGTTCGAGATGCGACCTGCGCTAGAAGCCAGCCCCCCAAACTTGGATTTCGTGCTGGTGGCTTCGGCTCAGTCCAGGCCAGCGGCCCGGAACGCCCGACTGAGCAACGGTGGGATCTCCCCTCCCGCGGCCTCTTCCAGATCCTCCTCATCCGCTTCCTTCATAGTGGGAAGTCGGAGGGTGCCAGAAGACTCCGACGAGTCGGAGGCAGCGTCGTCAATCAGCACCAGCTCGGGCTCCGAAACTGGGGAACGCGAATCTGCCAGGGTCCATCCCAGCGGAACGACCACCGCATCAGCATGGGCCCGGCACAGCGGGACGCCAGCAATGCCGGTGTCCTCCCGGATGTCCACGACATGAGCTGCCAACTCCCGGGCATTGATCAACAGGATCGCCGAGGCACGGGCCCCGCACGACACACGCGCGCAGAACTTTCGCGACATAGAAAAGAAATTACCTTCGCAGCAGCCAGAAATAACGGATACCCCGGTTGCACCACCTTGTGGAACCGCAGTAGATAGGTGAGGAATGGAATCAGGTGGTGTCAATCGACGGGCTGTTGAAGTCATGGCCCGTCAGTTGGAGCTATGTCGGGCCGCCCCGGGCCGCCCAGCCATAGTGCTGGCCGATGAAGACACCGATCCGGCGCTTCTGAATTCTGCTGTCCAAGCCCTCAACAAGGTCGGATCTCTCCCGAGAACCGTGCTGGTCGACGATCAACCAAAGGGCGGAATGGATGCTGATCTGACCCCGCCCGACATCATCGTCAACCTTCTCAATAGCTACTCAGACGCAGGGGAAACGTTCGTCCCCCCGAACAGCCGAGTGTTGTCGGTGGTAGCCCACAACACTGGCGAACTGCGGGGAGTGGTGCCCCACGTCGGTCTGAGCCGCCGGGTGAAGCGGGGCATGGAGCTTCTGGCAGCCGGGCAGCATCTGCATGTGGGCGACGACAAGGGCACAAACTTGAGGATTGGATTGAAGGGCGCTCGCCGCTGGAAGCACGACGGGATAGCGACAACATCGGGCGAGGATGCCCAGTGGCCTCGAGGGATGATCGGGACGGCTCCAGTTCTGGGAACGGCCAAGGGCACTGTGGTGATGTCCCCGGGCGATATCTGGCTCCCGATGGGCTGGTACGCCCGCTCCTCGGTGGTGCTGACATTCGAGGGGGGACGGATGGTGAGCATCGAGGGCCCGCGAAGCGAGACCGATGCCATCCGAGCCCATTTGGCCTCGGTCGGCACTCCCTCGGCCTACCGGCTCGATGCCGTGGAGATCGGCCTCTTGTGGCTCGACCGCCCTCGGTCGCCGGCGCTGTTCGAACCGGGCTTCGCCGATTCCTTCGGGATTGCCGACCGCTATGGCCATGTGGTGGTCGCCACTGGCGATTACCCCACCGTCGGCATCGCCTGTTGCCTGAGGAGCGCCACGGTGGCCGTCGACGAGGTGGCTGCCGTCCGCTCCGGGCGGCCCCAAGGCGAACTCGCTCCCGACGTCTACGAACAGGCCGCCCACCGCTACCCCCTATAAGGTCAGCCCAATGGAAGAACGCAGTATTGGAAGTTTGTCGGCCTCGGTGATCGGGCTGGGGTGCAACAACTTCGGCATGACCATCGATGCCGATGCCACCCAGACGGTGGTCGATGCCGCGATGGATGCCGGGATCAACTACTTCGACACCGCTGACCTGTACGGGCGGGGCAAGTCCGAAGAGTTTCTCGGCGCTGCGCTGGGCAGCCGGCGCGATCAGGTGATTGTGGCCACCAAGTTCGGCCACCCCGGTGCTCTGCCCGAAGGGCAAAGGGGTGGAGACCCGGCCTGGATTCGCCAAGCGGTCGAGGCCAGCCTCACCCGGCTGAACACCGACCGAATCGACCACTATCAGCTCCACATGCCCGACCCCGACACCCCCCAGGCGGAGACTCTGGGAGCACTCCAGGAACTGGTCGATGAGGGCAAAATTCTGGAGATCGGCTGTTCCAACTTCAACGCCGAGCAGATCGACGAGGCGGAGCTCGCCGCGGCACAAGCCGAAGCGGGCAACTACGCCAGCGTGCAGAACCACTACTCAGTATTGACTCGTGACGTGGAGGATGAGGGCGTGGCAGACGCCTGCGAGCGCACCGGGATGACGGTGGTTCCCTATTTCCCCCTGGAGTCCGGGCTGCTCACCGGCAAGTACTCGGGGATGACGCCCCCTGAGGGATCGCGGCTCTCCCTTTGGAAGGGCGAGATGCGAGACATGTTCTTGAGCGAGGGCAACTTGGCTGCGGTGGATCGGCTCACCAACTACGCCGCCGACTCTGGTCACAGCATTTTGGAGCTGGCCATCGGGTGGCTGGTGTCCAACCCGGCGGTGGCCACCGTCATCTGCGGAGCCACCAAGCCTTCCCAGGTGGCCTCCAACGTGGCTGCGGCCGATTGGGCTATGTCCCCTGCTCAGCGATCCGAGATCGCCGAACTGGCCTCATAGATCAACTCTCGAACCGACTCGCTCAGAGTAAGGAGGGGGTCTGGCACTTGGATGTCGCCGACCACCTCGATGTAGCCCTTGATCTGGGGTTCCGTGCCACTGGGGCGCAGCGAAACCCGGCTGCCGTCGGCCAGATCGAAGCGGAGCACATCGGCGGGGTACAGCCCCCCAACCCCGTCTCGATAGTCGGTTGTCTCTACGACTTCGACGTTGCCGAACCGGTGGGGCAGCCCGTCCCGAATCACACCCATCACCTCTGAGCCAGCCCGCCCGTCCAACCCCACACTCACCTGATCGCTGCGGTGGAGGCCGAACTCGTCCATCAGCTCTCCAAGCCGCTCAATAGGGGTTCGTCCGTCCTCCATGACCAGCGCTCGGCACATGGCCACAAACTGCACCGCGGCACTGATGCCGTCCTTGTCCCTCACCTGTTCGTTGCAGGCAAAACCCAACGCCTCCTCATAGCCGAACACCAGCCTCCACGGCAGGTCGTCGTCTCGGGGCTCTAAGTTGTCGGCCGCTCGGGCGATCCACTTGAACCCGGTCAGCGTCTCCACGTGGGTGGCCCCACGGGCCGCGGCGATGCGGCCCACCAGCCGACCCGACACAATGCTGTTGGCCACCACTCGCTCGGTGCCGCCGGGGGTGGTCCGCAGCATCCAATCGCACAGCAGAGCGCCTATTTCGTCGCCGGTCAGGATGCGCCACTCGTTGTCGTAGGCCCAGACGGCGGCAGCCAACCGATCGGCGTCGGGGTCGGTGGCCAGCGCCAGCGGCGTGTCGATCTGCTCGGCGCGGTGGATGAGCTTGGCCAAGGTGTCGTGATCTTCCGGATTTGGCGACACCACGTTGCGGAAGAGAGGGTCGGGCTCAGCCTCGTCTTCCACCGCATACGGTCGTCCATTGTCGATGGAATCGAGGGCCCGGCTCAATAGGGGTAGACCGACACCCTGGAGCGGGGTGTAGGCAAGAGGGTGGAACGGTCCGCGGATTGCCACATTGGACAAGATGGCGGTCAAGTATTCGACGCTTACATCGGCCCTTTCCCCCGCTGCCAGCGGCAATTCCCGAGGAGGCAGCGGTTGGGAGGCCATTGCCTCTTCGATGGCTTGGTCATGAGGCGGAATGATCTGGGCTCCGTCGCCCAAGTACACCTTGATACCGTTGTCGCCAGCTGGATTGTGACTGGCGGTGACCATGACGCCGGCGTCGGCCCCGAGATGGTCCACGGCAAAGGCCAGTACCGGGGTGGGTGTCTTTGGTGTCAGCATCACGGGGCGGCAACCGGCAGCCGCGAGCACCGTAACCACGTCGTCAGCAAACACATCGGAGTTCTGGCGGGCGTCAAAGCCGACCACGACCTTGGCGCCCGAGCCAATATGGGCAGCCAACGCCGCCGCAGTCTGTCGAACTACTACCCGGTTCATGCGGTTGGGGCCCGCGCCCATCGGGCCGCGGATGCCGGCGGTGCCGAAGCGGAGTCGGTTGCCGAAGCGGTCGTCGACCCCGGCTTGATCGCCGGTTTTGATGAGCAGCTCGAGTTCAGCCCGGGTCACCGGGTCGGGGTCGGCGGCCAGCCACTCCTGGGGCGTGGGGGCCTGGGCACTCACAGCGCTTGGATAACGGTGCGCAAGACTTCGGAGACCCGGCCCTGAGCGGCTTGGCCCGCGTCGAGCACTTCTTGGTGGTCGAGCGCGCCGCCCATGCCTGCGGCTGCGTTGGTGACCAGCGATACTCCGGCCACTTCGGCCCCCAGATGGCGGACGGCGATGGCCTCCAGCACCGTGGACATGCCCACTAAGTCGGCCCCCAGGCGGGCCAGCATGGTGATTTCCGCCGGGGTTTCGAAGTGCGGCCCCACCAATCCGGCATACACCCCCTCGCCAATTGACGGATCGATCAGACGCACCGCCCCGCGGATTCGGGATGAGTAAAGGTCGGTCAGGTCGGTGAAGCGAATGGCGTAACCATCGGGAGGCGCCGGGCCGAACAGCGGAGACTGCCCGGTCAAGTTGATGTGATCGCTGATAAGTACCGGCTGGCCCACCCCGAACGCCGGATTCATGCAACCGGCCGCGTTGGTAAGGACCACTGTGGAACACCCCGCAGCCACCGCGGCCCGCACGCCGTGGACTACATCTGCCGGGGAATGGCCCTCATAGAGGTGTACCCGGCCGGCCATTACCAACACCCGCCGGTCGCCCACAGTCACCGAGCTGAGCGTGCCCCCATGACCGGGTACTGACGGCTGGTGGAATCCGGTGACAGTCTCGGAGGCCACGACTTCCTCCACGGTGCCCAACTCCTGGACAACATCGGCCCAACCCGAGCCCAACACCACCGCAGCATCAAAGCGATCGCCTAATCGCTCGAACAGCTCGACTCCGGCCTGCTCGGCTCGCTCGAATGGGTTCATGTCCCGATGGTAGGTGGCGCCGGTGACACTTCCCTCACCGCTATGGAGGGGAAGCTAGGGCACCAAACTGGCCAGCGATCCAGAGGGGCGGGCGCCGAACTGGCTAATGGTCTCGGTGGCGGCTAACGAGCCCAGCCAACCGCACTGGGCCAAGTCCATCCCCCGAGTCCAGCCGTAGAGAAATCCCGAAGCGTACAGATCCCCCGCCCCGGTGGTGTCCACCACTTTTGATGCGGGGGCAGCCGGTACCTCGATGATCTCATCGGGGGTGACCAAAACCGAGCCACCCTCACCTTGGGTTAGAGCGGCCACCGCGCACCGCCCCTGCACAGCGGCCACCGCGGCTTCGAAATCGTCACCGGTCTCATACAGCGTGCAGATCTCGTGCTCGTTGCCGAACAGCAGGTCGATGGGACCGTCTACCAAATCGAGCCACTCCTGGTGGTGCCGTTCCACGCAGAAACTGTCGGACAGCGTGAACGAGATCGTCCCCCCAGCGGCCGAGCAGATTGAGATGGCTTTCCGGATGGCCTCCTTGGTTATATCCACATCCCAGATATAGCCCTCGCAATAGAGCACTTGGGTCGCGCCCACCAGGGTGGGGTCGATGTCGTCAGGATGCAGCTCGGTGCTAGCCCCCAAATAGGTGTTCATGGTTCGAGCCGCGTCGGGAGTCACAATGATGAGGCACCGGGCGGTGGGGGGCCCGGCGATGGCCGGGGCCACCTCGAAGCGCACCCCCAGCGCCCGAATGTCGTGGGCGAATACTTCGCCGAGCTGATCGTCGCGCACCTTGCCGATGTAGCCCACCTGCCCCCCGAACGAGGCCACCCCAGCCACCGTGTTGGCCGCCGAGCCTCCGGATGTCTCAATGGCCGGGGCCATGGCCCCATAGAGCTGCTCGGCCCGGTCGGCGTCGATCAGGGTCATCGCTCCTTTGACCAGGCCTTGGGCATCGATGAAGTCGTGCTCCTCGGTGCTGATCACGTCGACAATGGCGTTGCCGATCCCGACTACGGCCAGCTTGCCCATTCCGCTTTCCCTCGCCGCTAACCGGAGAAGATGTAATCGAGGTCGGCGTCAGCCAGAACTGTGCCCTCAGCGGCGATGTTCTCTTCCACTTCGCCGATTGTGGCGTTGGCCACGATGACCAGGGGGCTGAAGTCGGCGTGGAGCGCCCAGGCCAGCGCCACTTGGCTGAGGTTCAGGCCAAGTCGGCGGCCCACCTCGGCGGCCCGCTCTCGCCGAGCCCAGTTGTCGTCGTTGAAATAGCACCGGGCGGTGTCGGCGATGAATCCCTCGGCGGCTTCCAACTCAGCCCGGCTGATCCGTTCGCTCAGGAAGCCACCGGCCAGGGGTGACCAAGCGACCACGTCCACCTCTCGGTCTTGATGCCACTGCCGGTCGGCTTCCCGTTCAGGTCCGGTGAGGGTGACCACATCGGGCCAAGGATCATCGAGCTGGTTGGCAAGGCTGTAGTGGGCGCTATTGGCCACCGGGCCCCTCAAGTCATGGGCATCGGCATAGTCCAACGCCGCCTCAATGCGAGCCGTCGTCCAATTGGACACCCCCCACGCCCCGATGTGGGCCCGGTCGATGGCGGCGTTGACCGCCTCAACCAGAATGCCGATCTCGACGGTCGGGTCGTCGCGGTGGAACATCCAGAGGTCGAGCCGATCGATGCCGATCTGCTGTCGCGACTTGTCGATGTCCTCGACGATTGCCTCGGGATTTACTCGGGGGTGTGTCCATTCGGGTGGGGCAGGATGGCACCCCTTGGCGATGATGGCGATGTCTTCATGGCCGCCTCGGTGGCTGATCCACCGGCCGAGCATGGCGTCAACGCTTATGTCGCCGAAGGCGTAGTTGACTGCGGTGTCGAATGCAGTGATTCCCCCCTCAACCGCGGCATCGAGCATTTCCAGGCGAGTCTCCTCGTCGAGAGCGAACAGGCTGATCGCCCCTTGGACCACACGGCTAACAGGAGCATCTACACCGGGAAGTTCGACGTACTGCATCATGAACCGCCTTCTTCAAAGGGGTAGACAACTCCGAGTTTGCCTCGGATCTCATCGCACAAGCCGGCCATCTCCAACGTCAAAGACAGCGGCATGCGCTCGCTCTCGCTGCGCCCGGCCCGCACGCAGTCGACCACCTCTTGGATCTCATATTCGAACCCGTTGGCCCGATGGGGAATTGCCTCGGTCTCCTCTTCGCCCCCGGCCCGCAGGATGGCCCGGTCGGCGGCAAAGAAGACCGGGATCTCAATCGACCCTGCAGTGCCGCTGATCACCGCATTGAGGTCCAGGTTGGCCACGGTGGCGCAGCCAAGCTGAGCCAACCCACCGCCGGGATACGACGCGGCTATGGACACGATCTCGTCCACGCCGGTCTCGCCCACTCGGCCAACTACTCCGCACTCCGAGGGATGGGATCCGTAGAGCCAATGGGCGATGGTCAACGGATACACCCCGACGTCAAGGAGACTGCCCCCGGCGAGGTCCGGATTGAACAACCGATGCTCAGGCATTACCGGGGCAGCGAAGCCGAAAGAGGCCGTCACCTGCCGAACTTCCCCGATGCGACCCTCGTCGACCCAACGACGCACCGCCTCGTAGATGGGCAGGAACCGCGTCCACATGGCTTCCATGGCGAACACGCCCGCATCGCGGGCCGCGATCACGATCCGAGTTGCGCCTTCCAGGTTGGGTGCGAGCGGCTTCTCCACCAAGACGGCAACCCCTGCCTCAATGCAGGCCAGGGCTGCTTCAACATGGGACGGGTGGGGGGTGCAGATGTATGCCGCATCAAGCTGTTCGGCTTGCAGCATCTCACCCACCGATCCGTAATCCGCGGCGATGCCTTGCGCTCGGGCAAATGCCTTGGCCCGCTCTGCATTCCTCCCCGCCACCGCTGCGACTTCGGCACCTTCCACGACCTCTATGGCGGCCAAGAACTGCCCGGAGATGTGGCCGTGTCCAACCATGCCGAATCGGAAATCCATACCATCCTCTATCTAACATCTCCCGATGGCCGGAGACTCATCGAACCCCTATCGGTTGCCCCGAGACGTGGTGCCGCGGCGGTATGAGCTGCGGTTAGAGCCTGATCTGGAGGCGTCTACGTTTGCGGGGACGGTGGCGATGGACGTCGAGGTGCTGGAGCCGGTGGGCGAGATCGTGCTCAACGCCGCTGAATTGGAGATCGCTGGCGGGGACTTGGACGGGGTGGCACTGGCGGGGATTGACATCGACGACGAGCACGAGCGGGCGGTGCTGCGGTTGGGCGAGCCTGTGTCGCCGGGGCCAGCCCGGTTGAAGCTCAGCTTCACGGGCACGCTCAATGATCAGCTTCGGGGGTTCTATCGCTCGACATTCACCGACGACGATGGCGATGGGCGGGTGATCGCCACCACCCAGTTCGAGTCCACCAACGCCCGGCGGGCGTTTCCGTGCTGGGACGAGCCCGATCTCAAGGCGGTGTTCGAGGTGACCCTGGTGGTGCCCGAGAACCTGATGGCGGTGTCTTCCGGGGCCGAGAGCGACTCCCAGCCCACCGGCGACGGCCGCCGAGCGGTGACTTTCGCCCCCACCATGGAGATGTCCACCTACCTGCTGGCCTTCATTGTCGGCCCCCTGGAGGCCACCGACCCAGTGGACGTCAACGGCACTCCATTGCGCATAGTCCACCCTGTTGGCAAGGGACACCTCACTGAATTCGCCCTGGACGCAGGGGCGTTTTGCCTCGGCTTCTTCGAGGACTACTTCGCCATCGACTACCCCGGCGACAAACTCGACCTGGTGGCCATCCCCGACTTTGCCTTCGGGGCCATGGAGAACATGGGCTGCGTCACCTTTCGGGAGATCCTGCTGCTACTCGATCCCGACTCCTCCACCCAGCAGGAGCGCCAGACCGCGGTGGACGTGATCGCCCACGAGCTAGCCCACATGTGGTTCGGGAACCTGGTCACCATGAAGTGGTGGAACGGCATCTGGCTGAAAGAGGCGTTCGCCACCTTCTGCGAGATGCTGGCAGTGGACGCCTACCGCCCCGATTGGAAGCGGTGGCTGGCCTTCGGATTGTCTCGGGCCGCGGCCTTCGACGTGGATGCCCTGGCCGCCACCCGGGCCATCGAGTACCCGGTGGTCTCCCCCGCCGACGCCGAGGGCATGTACGACCTGCTCACCTACGAGAAGGGTGCCGCCGCGGTGCGGATGCTGGAGCAATACCTCGGGGCCGGCGAGTTCCGCGATGGGGTCCGCCACTACCTTCAGCGCCACTCCTACGCCAATACCGAGACTCACGACCTGTGGGATGCGCTGACCGAGTCCACCGGCGAGCCCGCCCGCGACGTGATGGATTCATGGATCTTCCAGGGCGGCCACCCAGTGGTGTCCGCCTCGGCCAACGACGACGGCACCGTCACACTCAGCCAAAGCCGGTTCCGCTACGACGGGCAGCCCGACGACGCCCTCTGGCAGGTGCCGGTGGTAGCCGCGGTGGGCACCGACACCGAGGAACACACTGAGCGGCTGGTGCTGGAAGGCCCGGTGGCTCTGAATGCTGAGAACCCTGCTTGGGTCATGGTGAATCCCACCGCCGACGGCTTCTACCGAGTGGCCTATGAGGGTGGGCTGCTCGATCAACTACTGGATGGCGGCCCCGATCTGGACCCGCTCCAGCGGTACGTGCTGGTAGACGACCAATGGGCCTTGACGGTGGCCGACCGATTGGGCGTGGCCGAATTCCTGGCGTTCGCTGAGCGTATGGCTGCTCCGGAGGATGACTTAGCGGTGTGGCGACGCCTGGCCGGCACGCTGGGCACCCTCGACCACATGGTTCCCGACGCGGGGAGGACCGGACTCCAGGCCCGAGTGAAGCACATGGCCGGCCCGGCCTGGGGCCGGGTGGGCTGGAATCCAGTGGCCGGCGAGGATGACCGCGTTGGCGAACTGCGGGGCGTATTGGTCCGCACCCTGGCCGTGGGAGGCAATGACGCCGAGGCCATCACCCAGTGCCGAGATTTGATGGCCGCCGAGAGCGTCGACCCCGCCTTAGCCGCGGCCGCCATCGCGGTAGTGGCCGCTACCGGTGACGGGGCCGACTACGAGGAGATCCGTCAGCGCTACGAGAACGCCCCCACCCCGCAGCTCGAGTTGCGCTATCTGATGGCGCTCACAACCTTCGACGACCCCGCTCTGATGGACCGCACTCTGGCGGCCACCCTGGACGGCACCGTGCGCAGCCAAGATGCCGGATTCGTGCTCCGGGGCTGTCTCGAGAACCGCAGTCTCGGCCCCCAGCCCTGGGCATTCATCGTCGAGCACTGGGACGACATCAACCAGCGCCTCCCATCGGCCATCGTCCCCCGAATGCTGGGCGGTATTAGCGCCCTCTCCACCCCCGAGCTGGCCGTCGAAGTCGAGGAGTTCCTAGAAGCTCACCCAGTCCTCCAAGGTCCCCTCATCGTCGCCCAACACCTAGAACGCCTAAAGATCAACGTCCAACTGCGAAGACGAGTCCAGGAGGAAATCGGAGGAACAAACTCCTGAGGTGGGGCGGGGGGTGGCTCCGAGGCCAGGACTCGGCGGCACCGTCCGCCGAGCCGCCTCGGAGACAGGACCCGCCGCCCCGCCGGACGCGCTAGTTGGTACCGACCGCGGCCCGAATGGACTCACGCAGCGACTTCATGGTGGCGAACACCGCGGTGGGCTCGTAGCCGCAGTGGGCCATGCAGTTCTCGCAGCGGGGATCCCTCCCCCGGCCGTAGCTGTCCCAGTCGGTGGTCTCGATCAGCTCCTGGTAGGTCTCGGTATAGCCGTCAGCCATGAGGTAGCAGGGCCGTTGCCAGCCGAACACTGAGTAGCTGGGAATGCCCCACGCAGTGCACTCGTATTCCACCTTCCCCTCGAGGAAGTCCAAGAACAGGGGCGTATGGTTCAGCCGCCACTTCTTGCGCTTGCCGTCGGAGAAGGCATCCCGGAACAGGCTCTTGGTCTGCTCCACCGGCAAGAAGTGCTCCTGGTCGGGAGCCTTCTCGTAGGCGTAGCCCGGCGAGATCATCATGGAGTCGACTTCGAGATCGTCGTTCAAGAAATCGAGCACGCTGCGCACGTCGTCGGGGCTGTCGGTGCTGAAGAACGTGCTGTTGGTGGTGACCCGGAACCCCTTCTCTTTGGCTTCGTTGACGGCCTCCACGACCTCGTCGAACACCCCCTCGCGGGCCACGGCCAGATCGTGGCGCTCCTGGAGCCCGTCCACGTGGACCACGAACGAGAAATAGGGCGACGGCGTGAACTTGTCCATCTTGCGCCGAAGCAGCACCGCATTGGTACACAGGTACACGAACTTCCTGCGCTTGATGAGCTCGTCCACCATCTCGTCGATCTGCGGATGCAGCAGCGGCTCGCCCCCGGCGATAGACACCATCGGGGCCCCGCACTCCTCCATGGCCGCCACGGCCTCGTCAACACTGACCCGCTTGCGCAGCACCTCGGTGGGGTACTGGATCTTGCCGCAGCCGGGGCATTCCAGGTTGCAGGCGAAAAGCGGCTCCAGCTCCACGATCAGCGGATACTTCTCACGGCGGCGCAGCTTGTTCTTGAATACGTAGGTGCCAACCCTCACCGCTTGGCGAACAGGGATGGGCATGTCAGCAAACCTCCTTGGACAGCACCGGCGTCAACCGGCGGATTGTCCGCAATGCTCGATAGATCCTCGCGGGAGCAACCACAGACCGCAGCTCATGGCTGGGAGTGTCGGTCACCACCCGCACCACCGCGGCCGAACCGCGATGATGCTCCAACAGCCAGGCCGACTCCATGTCAACCGCCACCGCCCCCCGGTCAGCCAGTTCTTTTCGGCGGGGGCCGATTGCCAACTCAGCCACGCTGGCCACCGGACCGGTGTGCACGGTAAACCCGGCAGATTGCAGGCTCTTGGCCACCGCATCTGCTCCGGGCAAGCCAATCGGCGATACATTGTCGGCCGACACTTCGGTGGCCACCACGACGTCGCCCGGGTCGATGCCGTCAACCACCGCCCCGCCCATGCCGACCACCGCCACCGGGCCGCTGCGCGGCTCAACTGTGCGGCTGCGTTTCGGACCCATACCGGTACACACCACCGTCGCCCCGCTTCCAGCTCGGCGGATTCCCCGCCGGGCGGCTCGGGCCTCCATAGCCAACGGACAGAGCACCACCAGGGTCACCCCTCCCCCGTTGTCGCCTGCATCCAGCGGCCCAGAGCCATCAACGGGAACACCAGGCGGTAGAGGTGGTACCGAATGTAGAAGTCTCCAGAGAAGCCGGTGCCGGTGTACCAGGGCTCGTCCCAGTCGCCGTCGTCGCGCTGGTTTTCCAGCAGCCAAGCCACCCCTCGCCGAGCCGCCTCCTCGTCGGCCCGGCCCGCCGCGACCAGCGCCAGCAGCGCCCACGCCGTCTGCGACGGAGTGGACTCCCCCCGCCCTCGCCAGTTGTCGTCGACATAGGAGCGCATGTCCTCGCCCCACCCGCCATCGTGGTTCTGCACCGACTCCAGCCACCGGCAGGCTCGCACCACCCGGTCATCATCGGCCGGCACTCCGGCGCTGATCAACGCCGGGACCACCGCCCCGGTGCCGTAGATGTAGTTGGCCCCCCAGCGCCCATACCAGGAGCCGTCCTCCTCTTGTTGGGCGGTGAGCCACTGAATCCCACGGGCCATTGCAGTCCGGTCGACTGGGAAGCCCATCTGGTCGCCATCCAGCTCGGCGAGCATCTCCACCACATGGGCGGTCACGTCGGCCGACGGCGGATCGATGACCTCTCCGAAATCGCAGAACGGCAGCTCAGCCACCAGTGGAGAGCAGTTGTCGGCGTCAAATGCAGCCCAGCCCCCATCGGAGCATTGCATGCCCTGGGCCCAAATCACCGCCCGGTCCAATGCCTTTTGCACCTGCTTGGCATCGGGATGGCGGATGCGACGCAGGGCGAGGGCCACCTCGGCCGTATCGTCCAGATCAGGGTAGTAGTTGTTCTCGAATTCGAACGCCCATCCTCCCGGTGCCAGATGGGGGCGCTGCTCGGCCCAGTCGCCCACGATCTGGACCTCCTGGTCGATGAGCCAGCGGGCCCCCGCCATCATCTGCGGGTCTTCGGGGTCCACGCCTGCGTCGGCCAGCGCGAGCAGCGCCAGACAGGTATCCCAAACCGGCGACTGGCAGCACTCCAGCCGACGCATGTCGTCTTCGACGATGGTCCAGGCGTCGAAGCCGGCCAGCCCTTGGGCCAAGATCGGATGGTGCAGGGAATAGCCCCGCACGTACAGAGCCAACAGCGAATACACCCACGGCGGCTGGATGCCACCCCAGCAACCGTCAGACTCCTGACGGGCGATGATCCATTGCTCGGCCCTGCTGAGCGCCCACTCCCGTACCCGCCGCTGCGGGCGGTTCTCGTAGAGGTGCAGCACCTGATCGAGACGCTGGAATCGCCGAGCTGGACTCCCAAGCGGGGCGAGCTCCCGCTCTGGAGGGATGGCCCCGGTGCGGATCTCGTCCAGGTTCAGTCCCATAGACCGAACCGGGCGGTGAGCGCCCACCACAGTCAAAGCGACCAGTGTTTGGCGGGCCCAGCAAGCGAAGTCATAGATGTTCAGCGGAACCTGCTTGGGCAGAAAGATCACTTCTGGGGGCAGAGCGGGCAGATCCTCCCATCGCCAGAGGTCGAACAGCGCCATCCAGATTCGGGTGAATACCCGGCTGCGCTCCAGCCCTCCCTCAGCACGGATGTAAGCGGCGGCCTTGGCCATGTGGTCGGCATCAGCGGGATCTCCGGCGTAGCGCAGCGCCCAATAGGCCTCCACGGTCACCGACAGATCGGCCGGACCCTGGTAGAAGGTGGCCCATGTGCCGTCGGCTCGCTGGTTGTGGCGAATCCAGTTTGCCGTTTGCCGGGTGACCTCGGGGTCGGCGATGCCCAAGAATTCCCGGAGGAATAGATCCTCGGCCTCGATCGACACATTGGTCTCGAGCTCGTCTTTCCACCAACCCTGGGTGTCTTGAAGGCTGAGGAGCCGTTCAGTGGCCTTGGCCAAAGATTGCTCAACGCCCATCAGAAATCCCTTCCCACGATGAAATCGGCCAGCAACCGAAACTCCTCCATCACTTCGTCTACGACCTCCTCGCGCGTTGCCAAAGAATCGAGAGCGGAAACAGCCAGGTCGTAGTGGGTCCGGGCCAACTCCTGAGTGCCTTCCTGGCCACCCCCCGCCTCCACCAATGCTCGGGCTGCGTCCACTCCTCCGGCATCCCATTCGGGACGGGAGTACAGCTCAGCCAGCTCGTCGGCCACCGAGGTGCCGCTGTTGAGGGCGATCACCACCGGCACCGACTTCTTGCGCTCCCGAAGGTCGGCCCCTGAGGGCTTGCCGGTACGCTCGGGATCGCCCCAGATGCCCAGAAGATCGTCCACTGCTTGGAACGCCACTCCCATCTGGGCCCCGAATTCGGACAGCCCATCGACCACCGAGTCGTCGGCCTCGGCCAGAATCGCCCCGACCGAGGTTGCGTACGACAACAGCGCCCCGGTCTTGCCCTGCTCCATGGCCAGACACTCCTCCAGGGTGACGAGAGGCTTGTCCTCGAAAGCCATGTCCATGCTCTGGCCGGCGATCATTGCCGAAACAGCTCCGGTCAGATGCTTGGCCGCCTTGACCCTGGGCGGTGTGGGGTCGGACAGCAAGACCTCATAGGCCAGATTGTGAAGAGCGTCTCCCGACACCACGCCGGCCCCGATGCCGAACTTGGCCCATACCGTGGGCCGGTGTCGACGCTCGGCATCGTTGTCGATGATGTCGTCGTGGATCAGCGAGAAGTCGTGAATCAACTCGATGGCCACCGCTCCGGGCACTCCGGTGTCTGATGGGGCGCCCACGGCCTCGGCCGACAATATGGCCAGCGCCGGGCGGGTTCCCTTGCCTGGGCTTTGGAAGTGGTATTCGGCGGGTTCTCTCAGCTCAGGACACAACCCGCTCAGTGCGGCGGCGATGGCCGGGTCGACCAGATCCCTGGCTCGCTTAAGGATGCCGGGAACCGGTACTTCCCTACTCACGCGCTCATCCTCTCTTGGTCAATCCCTGACTCTGGTACGCCCATGTGGTGACCAGAATTGTCGTCGGATGATCGGGCAGGCCTGGATGCAACTGCGGTGCGGCAGTGATCCAGGGCCATATCGGCCGCCAGCTTGCCGGAGCGGACCGCGCCTTCCATGGTGGCAGGCCAGCCGGTATCGGTCCACGCTCCGGCCAAGAACAGCCCGTCGATGGCAGTGGCCGGACCGGGACGAAGTCGCCGGGTGCCGGGACGCCCGGCAAAGGTGGCCCGGTGTTCTCGGGTGACCACGGCGTCGATCACCTCAGCCTCAGCCGACAACGGCAGCAGTTCGGCGAGAGCAGACCGGTAGCGCTCGATCATCTCCGCCGGCCTCTCGCCGATCTCATCGAAAGCCGCCGACTGCGACACCGCCACAACCTGCTCGCCGCCATCCCCAGCGCTAGCCCGCACCCCCGGGTCATTCTCAGCCCAGTTGGCGGCCTCGGTTCGGTCGAACACGAATTGCACCGGGGAGTCCAGAGCTGCGGTGAAGGGCACATCCATGACCTGGCGATCGAACACGAAATGCACGTTGACAATGGGCGATACCCCGAGGTCGACCAGCTCGGATTGCCCCGGCACGGTGCTGGGAGGCAGCAGGCCGTCCACAGCATCGTGGGGCACGGCAAGAATCACCGCGTCGGCGTCAAGCCGCCGCCCGTCCACCGTAACCGAGGGTCCTTCACCCACCGATTCCACGTGGGCTTGAAGCTGGATTTGGCCGCCTTGGGCGGTGATCGCCCGGGTCGCGGCATCCCCGTGGAGAGCAGCCAAAGGCACTCGGGTCCAGCCCAGATCGCCAGCATCGGCGCTGTCCAAGAGCCCAGTGCGGAACACCTTGACAGCCAGGCTGAGCGAGGCATCGTCGGCCCGGAGGTTCACGGTGGGCAGGCAGATGAGATCCCACATCCCGGCAATAGCCCGATCGGTCTCGCCGCGAAATCGCAACCATCCCCCAAAGCTCATCTCGTCGGTGCTCGGATCATCAGGATCAAGGCGACGCAAGGCCAGCGCGGAGCGAATCGCCCGCAGCCGATCGGCCACCGAGAGCGGGCTGTAGCCCAGCAGTGAGCGGGCCAGATGAAGGGGGGCCGGGGCGCCGGTTCGGAATATGCGGGCCCGACGGCGACTGGGGCGCATCACCGAAACAGACATACGGCGCTGTTCGGTCACCTGGTCGGCCACTCCCAGGCGCTCCAACAGGACCCGGTACTCGGTGCAGCACCGCATGAAGACGTGCTGACCGTTGTCGAACCAGCGGCCGTTGCGTTGGAACGACCAGGTAGCACCACCCAACCGGGGAGCCCGCTCATAGAGCGTCACCATCGCTCCGCCGTCGGCGGCGGACACCGCCGCGGCCAGCCCGGCGAGCCCGCCTCCGACCACCGCGATCTTCGGCTTGGCGCTCGGCGTGAGGGTCACGGACGAACTCATGTGGTGACTCCGGCCAGACTGCGAAGGGCTACCCAGGCTTTCTCCCTGGTGGGCAATGACATCCGCCTCTCCAGCACCTCAGTTGGCGCGGCAGCAATACGGGCCAGCAGGCGGTGGTAGATCCCGGCCATCGCACCGGTACAGGCCCGGCTGCGTCGATCCAGCATGTCGAGCAGCTTCAGCCCTTGCGCGAAGTGCCGTTCGGCTCGCTCCGCCTCGAAGGCCACCAGCTTGCCCACTGCGTCGGGCGGGCCGGTCAGATCGGGGGCGCAGCCGAATCGCTCGATGTCCGCGGTTGGCAGGTAGGTCCGGCCCATGCCCCGGTCCTCCACGATGTCTCGCAGAATGTTGGTGATCTGAAGAGCGACACCCAGCACATCGGCCAGCTCGGCGGCCTCTTCGGGATCGCCGCTGGTGCCGAAAACCCCGAGCGACAGGCGGCCCACCGATCCGGCTACCAGTCGGCAATACTCCTCGGTCTCCTCAATGGTGGCGTACACCTTCCCAGTAGCGTCCTGCTCGCAACCGGCAACGATCTCGTTCAGTGCCGCCGTCGGGATGGGGAAGCGGTCGATGGCATGGCGCAGACCCACCAGCACCGGGTCGTTGGCATCGCGGAGCCCGCCGTCCGCCAGCGTGTCGATATCAGCCCGTATCTCGGTCAGGTGGGCCAGCTTCTCATCTTGGGGCAGTGGGCCATCGCCCACATCGTCGATGCGCCGGGCCATGGCGTACAGCGCCGACATGGCCTGGCGCTTCGGCTTGGGCAGTAGGCGGATGCCGTAGGAGAAATTGCGGGCCTCGGCTCGGGTGATCTCCTCACACCGCTGATAGGCGTCGGCCGCCTTCACCCTCGCCTCCAGCGTGTTGCCATGTCCTGCACGGCGCGAACCGCTTTGGCATCGGTCGCCTGGCCAGGAGTGACGAGGCGAACCACGTGGGCCGCCGTGCGGACCTTCGATGGGGTCCGCAGCTTGTTGAGCACGTCGTAGTCAGCCCTGGCTATGGCGTCCAGAGCGGCCATTCCGCCGCCGGCATAGCCGGCCACGGTCACCTTGGCCCAACCGCTGAGAGAGGCTACCAGCGGCCCTCCCCGACTCAGCAGCCCTCGGGCCGTGTCGCATTGGTGGGCCACCAACCGGCGGAGTGGGTCCGAAGCCCGGGCCGCCCCGAGATCCTCCTCGACCACGCCGAAGCGGGCCATCTCATCAGCCGGGAAGTAGATGCGCCCCTTTTGGGTGTAGTCCTCGCCGATGTCTTGGAGATGCTCCACCAGTTGCAGGCCAGTACACACCGCATCGCTGAGGGCGATGCGCTCGGGGGTGGCCGCGCCGAACACCGCCAATACCAGCCGACCCACCGGATTGGCCGAAAGCGTGCAGTACTCGGCCAACTCGGCCTGGGTCTGATAGCGGGTCTTGCGCTGATCGACTCGGTTGGCCTCGATGAGCGCCAAGAACGGCTCATCGTCGATATCAAGTTCGTCGAGAAGAGGAGTGATCTGGACCATCACGGGGTGGGTGGCATCGCCGGTGCGTGCTCGTTGGAGCTCCGCTTCGATCCAGTCCAGCGCGGCCAAGCGATCGCCTTGAAATTCGTCTCCGATGTCGTCCACCAGTCGGGCGAATCCGTAAATGGCCAGAAGATGGGCGCGGGCGCGCGCCGGCACTGCCTTCAACGCAACCGGGAAGTTCTCGCTTCCCCTCTGGTCCATGATCGAGTTCAAGTCGAACCCGACTTCAGCCTGCACAGCACCCCCGCTGTTTTTCGGGCTAACCCGCTGGTCAGCGGGCTAACAAGACTTTCTATGACATTGATCTGACAATCGTTACCCAATTGCAAACAAAAGAATGACCATCAGGTCACCTTTTTGTACGCGCTCAATCCGAAGCTGTCAAGGCATTGACGGCTCCGCCGTCTTCGAACTTGGGACGATCGGCGAAACGGCCCATCAGGCTCTCGGCGAATATGTGGGCGATAGCGTCCATTATGAGGGCCCCGGCGAGCCGGTGGCCTCTGGGATCATCGGACAAAGCCTCCCCAAGTCGCTCAGCCAGTCGCCAGAACACCCGCTGGGCGGCGGCGGCGTGCTCCACCTGGCCCTGCACCGAGCGCTTGGCCACCTCCAGCATGATGGGCAGGCCGGGTAGCAGGGTTTCAGCCAAACGGCGGGTGAGCTCTTGGCGGCTCAATCCGACTTGACCGGCTACTGCGGCGGCGAACTCCTCGGCGGTGTTGTCCACCACCGCTTCCACCGCGTGAAAGAACAGGTCTTGTTTGGAGCGGTAGTGGCGGTAGAAGGTGCCTTTGGCCACTCCGGCCAAGGTGCAGATGTCGGCCACGCTCACCTCGGTGTAGCCCCTCAGGGCAAATTCCTGAATGGCCATGTCGCGCAGTTGCTCCCCGCTGTCGGGCACCTTGGCCATATCGGCGTTGTCGGTGCTCTCGGCGTCCATGATCTGGGCGATGTGGCGCAGCGGAAGACGGTGGCGCTCTCGCAGATCCCTGATCCGCTCGACGGCATCGACGTGGCGTTGGTCGTAAAGGAAGCGGTTGGCGGCGGCTCGTCGGGGCAGGGGCAACAGACCCAGCCGTCGATAGTGGTGGATAGAGGCAGCCGGTACTCCGGTGCGGGCTACCAGCTCACTGATGGAGAACTCACCGGGAGTGCCCATGCCTCCACTCTTATTCGCTTTGCTCTGCCACCGCCAGTGCGTCTTCGAAGCTGATGCCCCGAATCGCTACTCCTGCTCGGCGATCTTGATGGCTTCTTCGAAGCTGGTGCCCTGTTCGATGAGGTTGCGATACTTCATCACGTGGCGGGGTCGATTGAACCCGAGGACGCCCACCAGTCGGCCAGCCCGGCCGTAAAGGGCTGCGAACCGCCGCTCCTCGGTCGACCCGGTGATGATGCGCACCTCGTCGTCGGGGGCGGCTCGTCCCGCCAGTTGGATCTTTCGGTCGTACTGATCGCTCCAAAACCACGGGACCGGGGCGTAAGGCTGGACCTCGCCGTCGGAGGCCAGCAGGCGGAGCGCCGCATGCTGGCCCTGAGCGATGGCGTTGTCCCAATGCTCCACCCGCATGGTCTCGCCGAAGAGGCGGTTGGGCCAGCGGGCCACGTCCCCGGCGGCGGCAATTCCCGGCGCGGCCAGACAGGTCTCGTCGCACACCACTCCGTTGTCCAAGGTCAGGCCCGAGCCCTCCAGCCACTCGGTGTTGGGAATCACGCCGATGCCCACCACCACCACGTCGGCTTCCACAGTGGTTCCGTCGCTCAGATTCACCCGTTCCACCCGGCCATGGCCCTCGAAGCCGTCGACGCCCACGCCGAGGCGAAGGTCCACCCCATGGTCCCGGTGCACGTCGGCGCATACGGTGCCGACCTCGGTGCCCAGAACGCGGCCCAACGGCACCGGGAGGGCTTCGATCACGGTTACCTCTAAACCCCGCTCCCGGGCGGTGGCCGCCACCTCCGCGCCGATGAATCCAGCACCCACCACTGCCACCCGCTGTGGAGAGGCCTCTAGCTCGGCCCGGATGGCCAGACAGTCGTCCAAGTCCCGCAGGGTGTAGATGCCGCCCAGCCCGTTGGTGGGCAGCTCCCGGCACCGGGCCCCAGTGGCGATGAGAATGCCGTCGGCGGTCACCGCCGAACCGTCGTCGAGGGCGATAGTGCGGCTGGCCACATCGAGTCCAACCGCCCGGCGGCCCAGTCGCCAGTCGGCGCCTAGTTCCTGGAGCGAGTCATCGTCGGACAGCGCGATGCGGTCTTGTTCCCATTCCCCGGCCAGGAGCTGTTTGGACAGGGGAGGCCGGTCGTAGGGCTGGTGGGGCTCATCCCCAATGATGGTGATAGTCCCGTCGAATCCTTCTCGCCGGAGCGACTCCGCTGCTCGGGTTCCGGCCAGCGACGCTCCAACAACGGCTAGTGAGCGCAGCGGGCGCCTACTCCTCGGCCACGGAGATGGCCTGCTTGGGGCAGCGCTGGACCGATTCGTTCACTCGCTCGCGGGCCTCATCCCCCGGGGTCTCGTTCAGCAGGTACAGAAAATCGTCGTCGCGTACCTCGAAAATGTCAGGAGCGACCTGCATGCAAATGGCGTTGCTCTCACACAGGTCGTAGTCCACGACCACCCGGTATCCCATCGGATCCTCCCATCTCCCAAAAAGACACCCCGACCCTACCCAACCAACCCCCACCCCGTCACCATCGAACCTCCTGTCCGTTACAGGCAGTGGTGTTGGGTGTAGACGCGGATTTCTTGGCGGGCTAGGGCGACGGCTTCTTCAAGGGCGAAGGCCCGCTCGAATAGCTCTTGGAGATCTTCGATCTCGTCGATCTCCCGGGAGGCGTTGGCCACGGTGGTGACCGCCTCACGAATGTCCGGCGGTGCGGCATCTTCTAGGGCATCCAACTGGGTCAATTCGACTTCCCCTTCAGCCGGCCGCATGCCCACACCGTCTTCGGCCAACTCGCAAAACGCCACCAGGTCCCCCTTGTCCTCACCACCACACGCCGTCAGAAGAAGAACCAACACCAGCAAAAGCGACAAGCCCCGCATACGCCAATGACAGTAGCCCTAGAGGGCGGCGGGTCGTGTCGGAGCCAGAACAGGGTAGGCGGGCTGGTGGGTGGCGCCGGAGGCGGACCTGGCGCACGCGAAGCACGCCAGGCCGCCGTAGAGCGACAGGACCCGCCAGCCTGCCGGTGTGAAGAGCCGCCTCGGAGACAGGTCCCGCCGCCCGTCTATAGGTACATTCATCGTTAGGAAGTGGGCTTGTCGGCGCCCACGATCCACATGGCGTAATACTGCGCGCCACCGCCGTAGGCGTGGCCGAAGGACTTGCGGGCGCCGTCCACCTGGTGGTCGCCGGCCATGCCTCGAACCTGGAGGGCGGCCTCGGCGAATCGGATCATGCCCGACGCTCCGATGGGGTTGGACGACAGCACGCCGCCCGAGCAATTTACCGGCAAATCGCCGCCGTCGAGATGAGTGGCCCCGTCCTCAACCAGCTTCCAGCCGTCTCCGATCTCGCAGAATCCCAGGCTCTCCAGCCACATCGGCTCGTACCACGAGAACGGCACATAGATCTCTACCTCGTCGATCTCCGCCCTCCGATCGGTGATGCCCGCCTGGGCGAACACGTCGTCGGCGCAGTCCCGGCTGGCCTGGGGATTCACCTCGTCGCGTCCCGGGAAGTTGTTGGCCTCGCTGCGCAACGCCGCGCCGTGGATCCAGGCCACCGGCTTGGTCGAAGCGTCCCCGGCGGCCTCGTCGCCCAGCACTATCGCGCAGGCCCCGTCGGACGATGGGCAGGTCTCGGAAAACCGGATCGGCTCCCACAGCATGGGCGACTCCACCACCTGGTCGAAGGTCAGGTCTTGCTGTTGCAGGTGGGCATACGGATTGCGCAGCGCGTGCTGACGGTCTTTGAACGCCACCATGCAGCCGATCAGCTCGGGGGCGTTGGTGCGGGCCATGTACTGGCGGATGATGGGCGAGAAGTAGCCGCCGGCCCCGGCATTGATCGAAACCGAGAACGGCTGGGGCAAAGACAGCGCCCAGGTGGCGTTGGACTCCGACTGCTTCTCGAATCCCAGGGTGAGCACCCGGCGGTGGATGCCGGCTTGAACCAGCGAGGCGGCCACCACCGCGGTAGACCCGCCCACCGATCCTGCGGTGTGGACCCGCAGCAGCGGCTTGCCCACCGCGCCCAGCGCCTCGGCCAGGAACAGCTCGGGCTGCATAACACCCTCGAAAAAGTCGGGGGCCTTGCCAACCACCACGGCATCAATATCGTCCCAACCCACCTCGGCGTCCTCCAGCGCCCGGTAGGCGGCCTCCCGCACTAGGCCGGGCAGTGACACGTCGCCCCGGGTGGTCTGATACTTGGTCTGGCCGACACCCAGCACTGCGGTGCGCTCAGCCATCACTCCCCCTCCATCACGCACACCAGGTTCTGCTGGAGAAACAGCCCCGACGCGGCATGGCCCAGTACCCGGTCGGCCCGACCATCGTGAATCTGGCGGGCGGCGTCGGCGATGCGCATGAGGCCGGCGGCCATCATGGTGTGGCCGGCCAATGCTCCGCCGGTGGCGTTGACCGCGGTATCGGAGCCCAGCCCGAGTTCGGCCTCCAAGATGTGTTCTTGGGTGGTGAACGGAGCGGCCAGCTCAGCGGCGTCCAAACGATCGTTGCCTGCCCCGGCCTCCACGGCCGCCTTGCGGGCGCTGGGGGCCCTGGTGAGATCGCGCACCCCCGGTTGGTGGGGGTCGATTCGATGGTCGATGCCTCTGATCCACGCCGGTCGCTCGCACAGCTCCCGGGCCCGGTCGCCGGCCGCCAACACCACGGCCACGCCTCCGTCGGCGGAGGCCGCGCAGTCGCTGGGCCGCAGCGGGTCGGCAATGGGTTCCTCGGCCAGCACCGAGTCGACGGTGGCGTCAGCGGAAGACCGCACGGCCAGCGGGTTGTCGGCCGCGCCGTTGAGGCTGCGGACCGCGATCTCAGCCAAACGCTGCTCGTTGACCACTCCCGACTCCAGCATGATCCGAGCCTGGAGGGCGGCCATGGCGAAGGCGTCGGGCCATAGCGGCCCCAGGTAGTAGGGGTCGAGTTGGGTGGAGAGCACGTCGCGCAGCGATCCGGGCGACGACTTGCCGTAGCTGTACACCAGCGCGGTGTCTATGCCGCCAATCTGGAGCTTGACCCACGACTCATACAGCGCCCAGGCCCCGTCCATCTCCACATGGCTCTCGCTGATGGGCGGCACCGCGCCCACCGCGTCCAAGGTGTGGACGAACGAAAACGCCTGCCCGGCCAGGAAGTCGCTGCTTCCCGAGCAGGTGAAGCCGATGTCGTCTTGAGTGAAGCCCACCGCGCCCCGGGCCTCGTTGATGATCGGCACCATCAACTCCACCTCGGTGGTGTGGGTGAGGGCCTTTTCCTGGCTCTGGGCCACCGACACCACGGCGATGTCGCGCGTCACCCCTCCTCCCCCGCAGCTTGCTCTCCCGACTCAGCGGCCTGCTTGGCGTGCCAGGCGTTGGTGCCCGCGGCGGTTACCGGTATGTCGGGCTCGCCGGTGGGCTCCCAATACAGGATGTTCTCCGCGGTGCGGCCCAGTTGGTCGTCGGGCTTCCACACCGCCCGCACCCGCATCCCCATGCGCACCTCGGAGGTATCGATCCCGGCCACCAACCCGAGGAAGCCGATGTCGGCGCCGTCGAGGTGGATCCAGGCGCTTACGTAGGGGATCTCCAAGTCATCCCGACCCGGAATGGGCAGTCGGGTCACGCAGAAGCCCCCCACATGGCCGGTGTCGGGCAGCTCCACATAGTCGGGTGTGGCCGCGCCGTGGCGGGGATCCACCCCTCGAGGCGGCACGAACACCGCCCCATCCACCGGCGAGCGCTGGCCCAGGATCTTGCGGTCGGCAAAGGCGTTCAAATATCCGGATGAGGCCGAACCGGGAATGAAGTCGTACTCCAAGCGGATTGGAGTACGCACCGAACGCACCGGTTCCACATCGGCCAGCTTCTCGGGCAGGCGTACCTCACCCGACAGCGCGGCAGGAGGAATGCTCGGATCGGCGCTCATTGCCCCGCTCCCTCGGGGACGAATCCCTCCAGATCAGCGATATGTCCCTCGCGCTCCGATCGCCACCGAACGGTCACCCGCATTCCGACCGACAGCTCGTCGGGGCCGCCCACCAGCAGCCCGTGGACCATGGGGGTGTCGGCCCCGTCAAGGCGGATCATGCCCAAGCCGTGGGGCTGGTCCCAAGGCGACTGCGACCGGGGCGGATCCACCCAGGTCCAGCTCACCAGCTCACCGCCCGGCCCCACCTCCACCAGTTCGGTCAACGGGGCTGATGTTTCCGGGTCATACTCAGTGGGCGGGCACAGCACAGTGCCGTCGGGGCGGCGGATGCCCAAAACGATCCCCTCCCGCAGACCGGTCAGAAAAGCCCCGATCACCGGGCCGGTGGTTCGGGTGAACGGGTACTCCAGTACCAGATCGGCCCGCAGGCGCTCGGCCATCTGCCTAGCCCTGCCCGTCCACCGAGATGGTGCCCGCGTCGGTGTCGATGACCACTGGAGCACCGTCGGCTGGCTCATCCCCGTCGAACTCAACCCCCATCAAACACGGGATCTGGAAGTCTCGGCTGATGATGGCCAGGTGGCTTTCGATGTCGCCCGATCGGCACAGAATCCCGGCCAGGTCGGCCTCGATGGGGGCCAAGAATGTGGCCCCGGCGTCTTTCACCAGTGCCACCGTCTCCGAGGCGACATCGTCTCCGGCGTCTAGCACGGCGATCACGTCATCGGGCGTGTCGAAGCGCATCAGCCGACCCTGGCCGGAGATGCCGGAGAACACCGGGCTGCCCCGGCCAACAACGCCGCCCATCAGTTATCGACCCCCAGGCCCGTGAATCGCACCGGCATCAAAACTCGATGACCTGGCGCACGACCTCGCCGTTGCGCACCGCTTCCAGCGCGGGGTTTATCTCGTCGATGGTGATGCGCCGGGTGATCATGCGCTCCAAGTCGAGTTTGCCGCTCTTCCACAACCGCAGCAGCTTGTGAAAGTCGGTGCGCACGTCGGTGCCGCCGTAGTAGGAGCCGATCAAGGTCTTCTCGTTGTAGAAGAGCTCGAAGGCGCTGAACGACACCATCTCCTCCATCCGGCCCACACCCACGATGCAGCAGGTGCCGCCCCGACGGGTCATGTCGTAGGCGGTGCGCATCAAGGCGGGAATGCCGACGCACTCCAGGGCGAAATCGAACCCATCGCCCCCGGTGATCTCGTTCTTGGCGTCCTCCAGATCTTCGGGCAACACCGCGTGGGTGGCACCGAAGGAGATCGCCTCGTCCAGCTTGGCCGGGTTTTTGTCCACCGCCACGATCTCGGCCGCGCCGGCGATCCGGGCGCCTTGGATGGCGGCCACGCCCACACCGCCGGCACCGAACACCACCACCGATGAGCCCGGGCTCACCTTGGCGGTGTTGAGCGAGGCGCCGGCGCCGGTCATCACCCCGCAGCCAATGAGAGAGGCCACGTCCAACGGAATGTCGGGGTCGATCTTCACCACGCCCTGGCGGGGCATGATCAGCTTCTCGGCGAAGGTGCCCGCCCCGGCCATGCCGAACAGGTCGGTGCCTGCCTGGCGGAACTTCGTGCGAGCCATCGAAGCCAATGCGATGTTGGGGCACAGATTCGGCTGGTGGCGACCGGTGCAGTACACGCAATTCCCGCATGAAGGCGACCACACCACGATCACATGGTCGCCGGGGGCCAATTCGTCAACGTTGGAACCGACCTCCTCGATGATCCCCGCGCCCTCGTGGCCAAGCACCGCCGGCGGGGCCTGGGGAATGGTCCCGTTCATGGCCGAAACATCGGAGTGGCACACTCCGGTGTGGGTGATCTTGATGGCCACGTCGTCGGGGCCCATCTCCACCAACTCAACGTCGTCGCACACCTCGAGGTTGACGTCGCCCGTTTCTCGCATAATCGCCGCAAGCATTGAAGGATCGTAGGCCGAGCCTGCCTTTCACGACACACCTAGCTGCCAAACCAAACCACGCAAGAACTTCGCCTTTCCGACTGAATGCAGTTGAAGCGCCTTTGGCTAGTCTCATCAGCCATGCCGCAGACCATGCCGCTGGACACCCAGGAACTGAACCGAATGGTGGAGTTCTGGGACATCCTGGTGTCGGAGAACTCCAAGCGGCGCACCGGCCTCACCTCTGGGCTCATTCCGGTGCGGGAGTACACCAGCTACTCGGGCATGGAGGCCTGGCTGCGGTGGCCCGACATCTTGGCCCGCTGCGACGAGGTACTGGAGGCCTCCGAGTTAGGGGCCAGGATGCGGGGTCCGGGCACCCAGACCACCAACGCCCACCCCTTCGCCCTGGTGTGCATCCCGTTCGGCGGTTGGAGAGCGCTGGAAGAGCTGTCGGCCATGGGACTCACCACCCAGGTGGAAGACGTGGAAGATCGGGTGCGATTCCTCATGGACTACTGGATCCGCTGGGTGGAGCCCTGGCGGGGCGACGGCTTCCGCTCTTGTTGGGACGCGGCCGACACGCTGCGGACCTGCGACCCAGAGATCATCGACACCCTCTATGAGGCTGCCTGGCCGATGGACGGCGACGGCGACAACCGCACGGCCCGCCGATTCGTGGCCGGACTCCAGCAGTACCTGTTTCTGTTGTACCTCGACACCCGGCTGGGCACAGGGGACACCGGCCCTTACCCGCTGCCCAACGGCCGCCACATGATCGTTCGGGAGTTCTCGTCGCTGGCCCAGAGCTGGATCCCCTGGAGCCACGTGGCCGCCGATGTCCCCTACCAGAACCTGGTGGTGGGCCTGGTGTTCCGCCCCGGCATCCATAACCGGGTGAACGACCTGTCCACCACCTTCTCAGTGCCGGCCGACAACCTGGCCTGGCTGGAGGCCATGTCGGTGTTCGAGCCCCGGCCCGGCGGGAAGCTGGTGCCGGTGGACCGGGAGGAGATGCCCGAGATCCTGGCGGCGATCAAGAAGGCCCAGGGCGACGCCTACCGGCTGATGAACACCTGGACCTTCGAGGAGAAGGTCCACAACGGCACCTACGTCTACTTCCGGGGCCTGATGTGGCCGTTCACCAACATGCTGGACATCGACGACGAGTTCGACTGGTCGCTCCCCCACCCCCACACCGCCGAGACGGTGTGGCCCATCTTCGCCGGCGGCCTGCCCGAACAGGAAGGCGCTGAAGAGGTCACCTTCCCAATGTTCCCCCGCCTAGAAAGCGCCTAACCCATGAAGTTCGACATGCCGCTATCCGCTGATCTGGCGGGGGCCCGGGACCAAGCCCAGGCCTACGAGGCCATGGGGGTCGACGGGGTGTTCACCTTTGAGGGCCAGCGAGACGTGTTCTTCCCGCTGCTGAGTGCGGCCCAGGACACCAGCCTCGACCTCTACACCAACGTGGCCATCGCCTTGCCCCGAAGCCCGATGCACCTGGCCTACCAGTCGTTCGACCTGCACCGGCTGTCGGATGGGAAGTTCGCCTTGGGCCTGGGGTCGCAGATCAAGCCTCACATCACCAAGCGCTACAGCGCGGTGTGGGACCGCCCGGTGGCCCAGATGCGGGAGCTGATGGCCGCCACCAAGGCCATCTTCGCCCGGTGGCAGGACGGCGATGCCCTCGACTTCAAGGGCGACTACTACACCTTCACCCTCTCCACTCCGATCTTCGAGCCCGAGCCGCTGGAGTGGGGGACGCCGCCCATCTGGGCCGGGGCGCTGGGTCCGAAGATGACCAAGATGGTGGCCGAGACTGCCGACGGCATCTTGATCCACCCGTTCTGCTCCGAGCACTTCCTGCGGACCAAGACACTGCCCGCAGTGGAAGCGGGCCTAGCCGCCGCCGGGCGCAGCCGGGACGACTTCCTCTTCGGCGTGGGGGTGATTGTCGGGCTGTACGGAGACGACGCCGACGAGTCAGAGGCTTGGCGAGTGGAGCAGCTCTGCCGTTCCAACCTCGGCTTCTACGGCTCCACTCCGGCCTACCGGGTGGTGCTCGACGCCCACGGCTGGGGCGAGCTCCAAGACGAGCTCAATCGCCTCACCAAACAGGGCCGCTGGGGCGACATCGGCGACGTGTGGGACGACGAGATGGTCCACACCCTCAGCATTCAGGGCACCCCGGCCGAAGCTGCCGCGGAGATTCACAACCGCTTCGGCGGTCTGGCCGACCGCGTCCACCTCTCCCTCCACGGCGCCCCCCAACCCCTGGTCGCCGAGCTGTTCGCCAACCTCAAGGGCTGAACGTCAACCGCCGAGCGGCTCGAGTACGAAGTCGTAGCGGCATTCGCCGTCACTCATGTCCACCACCAGGGAGTTTCGGACACCGAACACCGCGTCAGTGTCGAGGTAATCGCTGTCCTGGTCGAACAGGTGGGTGATGACTGGCTTGTATCCGGAGGCGGAGACCACGAAGTGGACGTGGGCCGGACGCCAGTTGTGACGGCCGTTGGCGAACAAGAGCTCCCCGGCTGGCCCATCGCCGGGGATGGAATACGCCACGGGACGGGTGGTGACCACTTCGTAAGCGCCGTCGGAGGCGGTGGTGAACACCCCCCGCATGTTCATCGGCGTCTGCTCCGGATCCTGCACGTCGTAGAGCCCGTTGGCGGCGGTCTGCCACACATCTAGTTCCGCGCCTTCAACCGGATTGCCCGCCAAATCATGTACGAACCCCTTCATCGCAAGCGGCTTGTCGCCGGGCATCCGATCGATCACGATGCTCTCCCCCATTTCTTTGCGAGGGGCGCCTTCCATGTGGAACGGGCCGAAAACGGTGGGTTCGGTGCTCCCGTCGGCGGCAACGTGGTTGATCATCTCCACCAGCATCGACACTCCCAGAGTGTCAGACATCAAGATGAACTCTTGGCGCTGCTCATCGCACATCTTCCCGGTGGCGGTCAGAGCCTCGATGCCAGCGAACCACTCTTGGCGGGTCAAACCCACTTCCTCCACAAAGGCCAGAAGATGACGGATAGCCGCAGTGGTGATCTCGGCCAACCGAGGATTGGGCGAATCCTCATAGCGAGACAGCACATCGGCGAGATGCTCGGCGGGGGTGATATTGGCCACGATTCCTCCTGGTTCTGTGGGGTTTGTCTGGCTGACGATTAGGCAGATTCCAACACCAAGGCAATGCCCTGACCGACGCCGATGCACAGGGCCGCCACGCCCCATCCGCCAGTCCTTTTGAGCTGGTGGGTCAGGGTGACCGATATTCGAGCCCCCGATGCACCGATCGGATGGCCGATAGCGATAGCCCCGCCATTGGGGTTGACGATGCCCCGGTCCAACTCGGGCCATTCTTTGAGACAAGCCAGCGTCTGGGCCGCGAACGCTTCGTTCAACTCGAATACCGACAGGTCTGACCAGTTGATCCCGGCTCGCTTCAAGGCGGTGTGGACTGCCTCCACCGGGCCAATGCCGTACATGTGGGGGTCAACGCCGGAAACAGCCCGGCTGGCTACTCGAGCCAGCGGAGGTCGCCCGATCAAATCCAACCCAGCCTCCGAGGCCAGCAGCAGGGCAGCAGCGCCGTCGTTCATCGGCGAAGAGTTACCCGCCGTGACCGAGCCGTCGGATCGAAACGCCGGCCGCAGCCGAGCCAGTGCGTCGGCGGTGGTTTCAGGGCGGATGCACTCGTCCCTCTCCAGCTCCGCGTCCCACGGAGGCACCACCTCATCGTCGAATCGGCCTGCCCGCCACGCGGCAACAGCCTTCTGATGGCTGCGCAGGGCGTAAGCATCTTGCACTGGCCGGGAGATCCCATAGGCATCGGCCAGGATTTCGGCCCCCTCCCCCAACGCCACCGTCCACTGGTCGGGGTGGCGGGGGTTCACCATCCGCCACCCAAGTGTGGTGGAGTGCATCTGCTGATGACCCCGCTCGTAGGGACGCTCCGGTTTGGCCACTACCCAGGGGGCCCGGCTCATCGACTCCACTCCGCCAGCAATCACCACGTCGGCATCGCCCACCGCCACCTCCCGGCTAGCTCCGACCACCGCCTCCAATCCCGACCCGCACAGCCGGTTCTGGGTGACACCAGGCACCGAGGTGGGCAGCCCGGCCAACAAGCTGGCCATCCGGGCCACGTTGCGGTTCTCTTCCCCTGCCCCATTGCTGTTGCCGAAATACACGTCGTCGATCTGAGCCGGATCCAGGTCGGGACACCGCTCAATCAGCGCGGCAATCACCCCGCCGGCTAGGTCATCGGGCCGAACTCCGGCCAATCCACCTCCGATGCGGCCTATCGGCGTCCTCACCGCGTCGACAATGAACACCTCGCCGGTCACTGACCCTCTTCCACGACTGCTTCTGGCTCTGCCGATTGAGGCGGTGAATTTGTGCTCAGTCCTCCCGCCAAGCTTCGGCGAACCGGGAAGAACTGCAATGGACGCCACTGCTGGATCAGCCCATAGACGCCCTTGGGAGCCACCGTGGCCATCACCGCGGCAATGCCGCCCAGGATGATGAACCGCCAGGCGTCGGCGTCACCGAGCTGTTCGTCGATGATCCAGTACACCAGCACGCCGATGATCGGCCCAGTGGTGGAACCGACCCCGCCGATCACCACCATGAATATCACCAGCGCGGTCCACCGGGTGACGCTGAACGCTGACCCCGCGGTGGTCGAGGTGGTGTGGAGCAAAATCACCGCCCCGGTGCATCCGGTCCAAAACGCCACCACCACCCAGGTGACCAACTGGGCTCGCCCAATGCTCACCCCCAGGCTTCGGGCTCCCCCTTCGTTGTCCCGAGCCGCCCGTAAAGCCAATCCCAGCCGGCTGCGCAGCACCAGCACCACGATGGCCGTGCCCCCAACCGCCAGGGCCAGGGCCAGCCAGTACACCGAGTTGGTCCGGGTCTCCAGCGAATAGCCGCCCAGCGACTCCCGAGTGAGGGCCCTCACGTCGCCGCCCCGGAAATCGTTGCTCTCGGTAGTCAGCAGCCTCATCACCTCGGCCACCACCCAGGTGCCGATGGCGAAGTAGCCGCCCCGCAGCCGGAAGGCGAACGCCGCCACCGGTATCGACAGAGCCGCAGCCAGCAGCCCAGCTAGCGGTATGGCCACATACGGGTCTACGCCTCCCACCTCGGCCATTTGGAGCAGCCCGTACACGCCGATGCCCACAAACATCTGCTGGCCGATGGAGACCAGGCCCGCGAACCCAGCCAGCAGGTTCCACATCTGGGCCAGGGCCAGGTAGTACAAGATGGCCACCAGCGGGGTTTGGAGGCTGCCGTCGGAATCCCACCACGGCAGCGTTGCCAACACCACCACCAAGGCGCCGAAGCCGATGAGGCCAACGGTGGACTCCGGGGTGCGTCGGGAGATGCGATAGCCGCTCATCCCTGCCTCCGTCCCAACAGGCCCGATGGTCGCACCGCCAGCACCACCAAGAAGATCAGGTGGCCGAACAGCGGCCCGGAGAGCACGTTGTACTCCACATCGACCTGGTTGCCCACCGTCTGGGCCACGCCCAGGATGATGCCGCCCAGCAACGTGCCCCAAAGAGAGCCCAAGCCGCCGATCACCACCGCCTCGAAGGCGAAGATGAGCTGAGCCGGCCCGTCGGTGGGACCGAAGGTCTGGCGGATGCCCAAGAAGAGACCGGCCACCGCCACGGTGGCGAAGGCGATGGCCATGACCACGGCGTAGATATTGCGGTCGTTGATGCCCATTAGCCGGGCAGTGGAGGGGTTGTCGGAGGTGGCCCGGAATGCCCGGCCCATCCGGGTGAACGACAAGAAGAGCTGAAGGCCCACCAGCACCACCACTGCCACCCCCAGAATCAGCACGGGGAACCAGCCCACCGCAATGTCATCGGTGAACTCGATGCTGCGGGTTTCGAATGAGCCGACATCGAGGCCTTGGGAATCGGCCGAATACTGCTCAAGCAAGGCGTTTTGGATCACCACCGCCAATCCAAAGGTGACCAGGATGGACGGAAGGGGATCGGCGCCAATCGACCAGTTGAATCCGAACCGCTGGAGCACATATCCGCCCGCCGCCATAATCGGCACCACCAAGGCCATGGTCACGAAGGGGTTGACATCCAACGTGGAGGCGAACGACACCGCCAGGAAGGCCGCCAGGATGGCCAGGTCTCCGTGGGCCAGGTTGACGAAGCGCATCACCCCAAAGGCCAGTGACAATCCGGTGGCAAACAGGGCGAACAGCCCACCCAACAAGATGCCCTGGACGATGGCGTTAACCCACTCCATCAGTTCTCGACCCCGTCTGCTCTGGTCTCGGGACGGTGTCCCATGCCGAAGTAAGCCGCGGTGATGTCGGCGCGGTCTAGATCGGCCGACGGCCCCTCAAGCGACACCCGCCCTTCTAGAAGGCACACCACTTGGTCGGCCACTGTCATGGCTTGGCCGATGTCCTGCTCCACCACCAGGGCAGTGGCCCCGTGGGCGGTGATCTCGGGCAGTGCGGCATAGAGCTGGCGCACCACCACCGGGGCCAGGCCGAGCGATACTTCGTCGAACAGGATCAGCCGAGGGTTGGCCATGAGCGCCCTCCCGATGGCCACTGCCTGCTGCTCGCCGCCCGACAGCACCGCCGACGGACGGCCCAAAAGCGGCGCTAACAGGGGGAACACCTCCACCACCCGCTCTACCGTCCAAGGTCCGGGTCGCCGACCGTGGCCTCCCACCAACAAGTTCTCCCGCACATTCAGGCTGGGAAACAGCAGTCGGCCCTCGGGCACCATGGTGATGCCCTCGGCCACCCGCTTATGCGCCGGAACCGAAAGCAGGTCCTGTCCGTCGAATCGAATCGATCCCGACCATGTCGGAACGAGCCCGGTGATGGCCCGCAGCAACGTGGTCTTGCCGGCACCGTTGGCCCCGATCACCGCCAAGGTCTCGCCCTCGTTCACCGTGATCGAGATGTCGTAAAGAGCCCGAAAATCGCCGTACCCCGACGACAGCTCCGAGACCTCCAACAGCGGGCTCACTCCGGCTCCACCCCCATGTACACCTCCTGCACCTCGGGGCTGGCCATGACCGTCTCCGGCTCGCCTTCGGCGATCTTGACCCCAAAGCTCATGGCCATGATCCGGTCCACCACCCGCAGCAAAGCGTGAACGATGTGCTCAATCCACACGATGGTGACTCCATCGGCGTGAATCGACTGAATGGTGCCCACCAGCTCGTCCACTTCGCCCTCGGTGAGGCCCCCAGCAATCTCATCGAGCAACAGGATGGTCGGCTCGGTGGACAGAGCCCGGGCCAACTCCAGCCGCTTGCGTCCCAACAGCGGCAACGATCCGGCGGTGCGGTTGGCATCGGCCAGCATGCCGGCCCGCTCCAGCGACGACACCACGATGTCCACCGCGTCGGCCTCCCGTCGGGGCACGCCGGAGCCGAACACCGCCCCCACCAGCACGTTCTCGAACACGGTCATCCCCTCAAACGGCCGGGGGATCTGCGAGGTGCGGGCGATACCCATTCGACAGCGGGCTTCGGCCGGAGTCCGGGTGACGTCCTCCCCTTGGAACAGCACTCGCCCTTCGTCGGGTGACAAGTCGCCAGCCAGCAGGTTGAGCATGGTGGTCTTGCCCGCGCCGTTGGGGCCGACCACGCCGAGGGCGTCACCGGGTTCCACCGACAACGACAGGTCGTCGATCACCCTCACCCCGAAGGACTTCACCAGCCCTTCGACGGTCAGCAGCGCTGACACCTCAGCTCACCCCCTACCGGCCGCAGGCCGACTGCTGGGACAGTCAGTCCGCGTCCGCTTTGATCAGCTTATGGGAACGATGTCGGCATCCTTGGGGACGCCGGGTAGACCGGAGTTAACGTTGATGGCCAACTCCAGCGGATACTTCGTTCCGGCAACCCACTGCCCCGACACCAGCGGTGTCTTGGCAAAGTTGGGAATCGGGAAAGCGTTGAAGTTGATGTTGCCAACCACGGTGTCCAGATTGGTAGCCCCGATGGCGTTGATCAGCGCCTGCTTGTCGGCTGAACCAGCCCGTTTGGCGGCATCCACCGCCACTTCGAACAGAGCGTGAGCAAATCCCAGCGGCTGGGTCCATTGGTCCCCCGTGGCCGACTCGAAGGCCGCGGCAAGCTCGGCTGCGCTCTGTCCGGTGAGGCTCGACGAGAACGGATGGCGGTTAGTCCACCAGACCTCTGAGCTGAGTCCTTCGCCTTGGGGATAGGTCTCCACCGCGGAGGGGAAAAGCAGCGCCTTGGCCATCGTCATCACCGGGGGGTTGAAGCCCTGCTGCAAGGCCTGAGACTGGAAGGTGGCGAACACCGGCGGGGGCACCACGCCAGACACGATCTCCACCCCGGCATCCTTGAATTGGCTGATGATGGCGCTGTAGTCCTGAGTGGCCAGGTCAAATCGACCAACGTCCACCACAGTGAATCCAGCGGCCTCCAATGCGGGCGGAAAGCCCACCACCGGATCGCTCCAGGCGTTGCCGTCAGGGTCATTGGGCCACATGCCGCCCACGACCTTGGCCACTCCGGCCTGATTCCACAGCTCGATGAAGTTACCGATGATGTCTTCGAGACCCCAGAAGAAGTGGTAGTTCCACTCCGAGGCCACCGGGGGCTCGGGAAAGTCGGGTCCGAGACCTCCACCGGTGCCCAGATAGTGGGCCTGCCACGGGGCCACGCTGGTCAGGCACGGCACCTCGCCCAAGTCGCAGGCTGCTGCAACCGGCACCGAGATGTCCGGGGTTCCTGCGGCCAACACGATGTCGGCGCCCTCGCTGATAAGGGCAGCGGTAACCTCGCCAGCTTTGGCTGGATCGGACTCGGCGTCCTTGTCGGCGATCTCGACGTTGCCGCCCAGAGCCGCGGCCATCGCTCCGAGCACAAAGGTGTCCGCCTCACCGAAGGGGGCCAGCGGGCCGGTGCGAGGGGTGACGTAGCCGATCTTGATCGGCGGGATTTCCGGCGCGGCAGCCGTCGGTGCCGCAGTCGGCGCGGCAGTGGCTGGGGCAGCGGTGGCCGCGGGCACAGCGGCATCGTCGTCGTCGCCGCAGGCCGCGGCCACCAGTCCACCGCCAATCGCCACCACTGCGGCGTTGCGGATGAACTCCCGCCGGGACGTGCCCGGATTCTGTTGATTTGTCATGAAATGGTTCCCTTTGTTGATGGCGGATCGCCCGGCCTCCGTCCGAAATAGGCGTTGTCCAGCATCTGCCGGATGCCGCCTTCTTCAGGGGGCCGCACGTTGGCCGCCGCTTCGGTTACGACCCGTCGGGCCGCTTCATCGAGACCTTCAGCGGGCATGCCGATAGCCTCGAGACTGGTTGGCGCACCGATGGCGGCGGCCAAGTCGAACATGGCGCCAGGCACGCCGGGAGCATCGACTCCCAGCGCACCGGCGATACGAGCCATGCACTCGGGGATGGCCGGGGCGTTGTAGGCCAGGGCATGGCCCAGCACCACAGAGTTCATGTCGCCGTGGTTCAAATTGAACATCCCGCCTAGTACATGGCAGGTCTTGTGGTGCAGGGCGGTTCCGCTGCCGGCCAGGGCAACTGCGGCCAAATATGCGCCGTAGAGCACATGCGAGCGGCCGTCCAGGTTGTCGGGCTCATTCACTACAACCGGCAGTCCGGTGTGGAGCGCGGCAATGGCCTCGATGGCCATGGCCGACACCACTGGATTTGCCCCCGGTCCATACAGAGCCTCCACCGCGTGGGCCATGGCGTTCATCCCCGACGGCCCTGCGATGTGAGCGGGCAGCGTGAGGGTCAACTCCGGGTCGTAGACCACTACCTTGGGCTTGACCCGAGGATCCTTGCCGGTCTGCTTGTGGTCGCCATCGGTGAGGCCCCAGATGTCGGTCATCTCCGATCCGGCATAGGTGGTCGGTACCGCGATCAACCTGACGTCCAATGTTCGGGCGATGATCTTGCCAAACCCGGTAGCCGATCCCCCTCCAATCGTCACCACCGTGTCGGCCTCAACGTCACGAGCCATGACAATGGCCGCATCAGCTTGGGCGATTGGCACATGCTGGGTGACGTCATCAAAACGCCCAACCGCTAAGCCACCCAAAATGGCATTGACCTCGGCGGCCAACTGATCTTCCTCCCGGCTGGCCACCACCAGCACCCGGCGACTGCCCAAGGCGGCCAACTCGTCGGCCAACTTGTGCCTCGATCCCATGCCGAACACCACCCGGCCTGCCAAAACGTCGTAGGTGAAGTTCATGACGCGGCCTTCAAATCCCGTAGGACCGTGAGCTCGTCGGAAGATGGCACCGGTGTGACTTCAACCTCATCGGCCACTTGAAGATCCCAGCCGGTGGCATCCCGCACGTCGTCTATCGACACACCGGGATGAACACTGGTCAAGGTCAGCTCCTTGGTGACTGGGTCAGGACGCAGCACGCACAAATCGCTGATCACCGCTGACGGACCTCGACCCCGAAGCCCCATCTGCTCCCGGCAACCGTTCCCCGTGCCGTGCCCCAGCGAAGTGACGAAGTCGAGCTCCTCTACAAACGCCCGACGGCTGTGGCGCAGCGTGATAATCACCTCGCCGCAGTTGGCCGCGATCTCTGGGGCGCCTCCGGCACCAGGAAGCCGCACCGAGGGCCTGTCGTAGGCGCCGATGACGGTGGTGTTGATGTTGGCGAACCGGTCGATTTGGGCAGCTCCCAAGAACCCCACGTCGATACGCCCGGCTTGAAGCCAATAGCTGAAGATTTCCACCACTCCGACGTTGGCCACCGCGCTCTCCGAGAGAACGCCATCGCCGATGGAAGCCGGCAACCGATCGGGCCGCGACCCAATGCAGCCAGACTCATAGATGAGCACAGCACTGGGAGCGTGCATCCTCCACGCAACATTGGCTGCGGTGGAGGGGAGCCCGATGCCTACGAAGCACACCGCGCCATCGGTCAGTTCCCGGGCTGCAGCCACCGCCATCATCTCATCCGATGTCCACTGGTTACTCACGCGATCCCCTCGGTCACGCCGGCCAGCCAATCAGCAAAGGCGTCGCGGCTTCGGGCAATGGGATCCCAGGCGGCGTAGAAAGCGTTGTCCCGATCGCTGTAGTCATGGGCGTACGAAGGATGAGCCCCGCCAGGCACCACCGCCACTGCGTCCACTGCCCATGCCGGAAGCACTACACCACCGGTGCGGACTGCGAATTCGTCCACCACTTCTTCCACGGTCACGATGCTGTGTCTGCTGGCCAGCACACACTCCTTCTGCACCCCGGTAATCCCCCAGTACATGACGTTGCCATCGCGGTCGGCCTGCTGGGCGTGGATGACCCCCACATCGGGGTTGATTGCCGGCACTGCGGTGAGCTCCTCGCCTGTGAACGGGCAGGAGACCGCGGCGATGGTCTTGGTGTGGTCGGCCAGGCTGGTGCCCACATACCCCCGCAGCACGCCGAAGGGCAACCCGGCCGCCCCAGCCCGCCACCGCTCAGCCAGCCCGGCGTGCGAGTGCTCTTCCACCTCGACGGGGCACGGGTACTGGTTCTCCACCGCGTCGCGCATCCGGTGCAGCGACCCGACGCCGGGGTTTCCTCCCCATCCGAAAATCAGCTTGCGGACACAGCCGGCCCCGATGAGCTGGTCATACACCAGATCGGGGGTCATGCGGACCACGGTCAGGTCCCGGCGACCCTGGCGGATGACCTCATGGCCGGCAGCAAACGGGATCAGATGGGTGAATCCCTCGAGGGCGATGGTCTGGCCGTCCTCCACATAGCGGCTCACCGCCTCTTGGAGTGACAGGAATTCGCCCATCGCCGCCTAATGCCTTCTAAGTCGCTCGGATCCAGGCCTAGAAGTCCACCGGATGAACCGGCGCCTCACCGTTGGCGATCATCTCGGGGATACGGGGGGAGCCGTTCTCCCACACCAGCAGCATCGAGCGCTTGGGGGCATAACCCTGGTGGCGGATATCAGCGGGCATGGCAGCTACATCACCTGCCCTCATGACAACCCGGGCCCGCTTGGCCCCGGTGTCGCGGTCCTCTACGTCCCACTGGATCTCGTCACTGAGCTGCACAAACCACTCCACCCGATCGTTGCCGTGGATCACCGGCAAGATGAACTCCTCCGTAGTCGGGCAATACAGGCTTTCCTTGCAGGCCGACACCACCGATGGGTTCCAGGTGACATCAGAGCGAGAGAGATAGGCGAACAGGTTGAATGAGCACACTTGATCCTCGTAGCCGGGTTCGGCTGAAATCACCGGCTCGTCTTGGGGGACATCGGCAAATCCCCGGTTGATGGGGAATCCGGACTCATCGGAGCGGATGGGCTCATCGCCGGGCACGCCCACCATGCGCTGGGCCACCACCCGCTTGCGGGTCACCGCCATGTCGTTTTCACCCCGGCTGGGACCATACGCGCTGCCTGTCTCCATGGGGGCAGCAAACGGGTCGTAGCCCTCGTTGGTCCAGTCCGACAGCATGGCTGTAAAGCAGGACATCAACTCGTCGTGGTCGAAGTTCTCGTTGTAGTCCACCTCGGCCCGGCGATAAGCCTCGTTGAATCGACCAGCGAACATGTCCACATTGCCGTAGTGGTTCATCGTGCCGATCACCGCGTCGAAGTTGACTATGCCGTAGAAGAAGCCCCAGGCCACGTCCCGCTGCACGCAGCGGAGCCATTGGCCAATGTCCATTTGGTGGCTGCCGGTGGGCCAGGTGATGGTGGCGAAGTACTCGTCGCGGCTGAAGGTGAAGCCTCCAATGGAAAAATCCTTGTAGCCGCTTGCGTTGGGACCTGTCTCAGTCATAGTCGTCTCGATCATGGTCATTGCTGTGCTCCTCTCAGACCGTCTGGCAGATATCGGCCCAGCGATACACCGTGTCGGGGCCTTCGATGGTTTGCAGCAGCACGACGGCCACCCCGTCGCTGTGTAGTCGGTAGGCCTTGCCCGCGGGCAACAGCGTCATGTGGCCCCGACCGGCCTGGACTCGCCCCATGGGCTTTCCCGCCGGTGTTCCTTCAAGCCCGATGGACCCAGAGGCATCGTCACTCACCAATTGCTCATCGGGGTCGAGCAGTTCGACCTCCAGCGACCCGTCCATGACCAAGGCAAACTCGTCGTGCGGTGTGGCCCGCCATCCGCTGGTGCCCTCGGCCCGGATCACCTCAAGCACGTATTCGAGGTTCTTGGCCACTGCCACCTTCTCATAGGGCTTGGCCCCCGTCGCTACCTCGAACATATTGGAGAAGGCATAGTGCTTGGGATTGTCGTTGATGACCTCGACCCCACCCTTTTCGTACTGGCCCAATGAGCCAAATGCCGTGGAGTACTGCCCACCCAACTGGTCTTGCATCCGAGTCCCCCTTCCTCGCGCATCACGGCATGTCTTGATTCCATCCATACCGCAAACTATGTTGGCATTATGTTCGCTATTCGAACATATGTTCGTATTAAGAACAATATGGCAACCAGTCCCCGGGGTCAAGTGAGGACATGAGCGAATTCGTGCAATCTCTCGCCCGGGGCATTGCCGTCGTCCGATCCTTCTCCGCCGACGCTCCCCGACAGACCCTCTCCGACGTTGCCCGCAGCACCGGGCTCACCCGAGCAACGGCCCGACGGCTCCTACTCACCCTGGAGGACCTGGGCTATGTTCGCAGCAACGGCCGCTACTTCGAGCTCACCGCCCGAATCCTCGACATCGGCTACTCCTACGTGGCGTCGCTCAACCTCAACGACATCGCGCAGCCTTTCCTGGAATCCTTCAGCGAGGTGGTTCGCGAATCGTCGTCGGTGTCGGTGCTCGACGACACCGACATCGTGTACATCGCCCGGGTGCCCACTAAGCGCATCATGACCGTGGCCATCGGCTTGGGGTCGCGGTTTCCAGCATTCCAAACCTCGATGGGGAGGGTGCTACTGGCCGAGCAGGACGACGACGAAGTGCTCGAGCTTTTTCGCCGCAGCGATCGGTCTCAGACCACCGAGTACACGGTGACCAGTGGCAAGGCACTGCTCGAGCAACTGCATAAGGTGCGCCAGCTGGGGTGGTCGTTGGTGGATCAGGAACTAGAGATTGGCGTGCGCTCGTTGGCAGCCCCCCTGCGTGATGCCGCGGGGACCGCAATCGCGGCCATGAACGTATCCACCCATGTCGGACGCACCAGCTTGGACGAGCTCACCGCAGAGTTCCTGCCCCGTCTTTTGGATACCGCCGCCAGCATCAGTCGGGCCATATCCATGCGATGATTGCCACTGCGGCAGCCACTGGAGATGGCAGGTTGGTCAATGGCATCTGAAGCTCTGAGCGGCGACGCAGTGGCCGAGCGGGTCATCCGTTTGGGCCGGTCGTTGCAGGCCGGTGGTGCGACGGTGGCCGTGGTAGAGATCATCGACGCGGTTCGAGCTGCTTCAGCCATCGACCTAGGACGGCGGTCGGAGTTGCGGGTGGCCCTTCGAGCCACAATGGTCAAGAGTCCCCGCCACCACGAATTGTTCGACGCCGCTTTCGACCGCCACTTTCCCCCTCACCCGGCCGAGTCACGGCCATCCGGCATCCCCCTTGGGTTGGCAGATGCCGCCAGCCTGACCATCGCTGCCGGTGATCTGCGGGCTCTAGCCGTCAACTTGGTGGACCAACATGCCGGACTGGACGGCAACCTGCGCACCGAGGGCCACCACCTGCAACGGGCCTACAGGGGAGCTGATCTGGCCCGCATGATGAGCGATGCTCGCCGGGCCGATCCCTCTCTGTCGTCGGCTGAATTGCGAGCTCGGATCGACCAACTCAAGCGTCTCATGGCCGCTGAAGTGAGGGCTCGTCTCGGGCCGCCCGACGAGGACTTCTTGGCTGGACCCACCGAGGACATCGAATTCCTCAATGCATCGCGGGCTGAGTTGGATCGGGTCCGCGAGGCAGTGCGTCCTCTGGCACGAGTGATGGCAGCACGACTGACCCGCAAACGGCGGTCTCACAGTGAAGGAAGGGTCAACATCCGTCGCACCACCCGTCAGTCACTGGGAACGGGCGGTGTGCCATTCAACCTTGCGTTTCGCCGACCCCGACCCCATCGCCCTGAGTTGCTGGTGCTGTGCGACATCAGCGGCTCGGTGGCCGAATTCTCCCTGTTCACCCTCACGCTCATGTCGGCCCTTTCCGCTGAATTGGCCCAAGCTCGGTCGTTTGTGTTCGTGGATCGGACCGATGAGATCACCGACCTACTGAACCGAACCGATCACAGCATCGAACCGTGGCAGATCATGCGAAACACCAACGTGATCGCTGACGATGGCCATTCCGACTACGGCGCAGTGCTCCAGCAGTTCCACGACGAGGTGGTCGAATCGAACAGAGGACCCGCTCCAACACTGCTCATCACCGGCGATGCCCGGACCAACTACCGTGACGCCCGCCCCGGCGCTCTTGAAGCCATCGCCCGCCGCTGTCGCCGAATCTATTGGCTCAACCCCGAACCTCGAGCGCAGTGGGACACCGAGGATTCAGAGATGTCGACCTACGCCCCCTACTGCCACGAGGTGTTCGAAGTCCGAAACCTCCGACAGCTCATCTCCTGCGTAGAAGATCTGCTCTAGCGAACTCATGAGCACGGTGGCTGGATGTGGGCCTCCACCCGGTTAGCAGCCTCGTCGATCCAGCCTTTGGAGTTGGCGTAGGCCAGCATTCCGTCGAATTGGGCCTGCCACTCGACGTCGGCAGCGTCGCCGGCCAGTTCTTGCACGAAGGCGATGTCGATCCACAGGTGGTTGTCCCGCTCCGAGGCTGAGGCCTGGCCGTCGAAGGCGGCTACCGCGGCGGCCACGTCCCCGTCGATTGCCACATGGAACTCCCGGAAGTTGCCCGAGTCTTCGAGGGTGATCGTGTCGGCAATAGCGATGAACATGCCCTCAGCTTGACGCTTGGCGGTGGCGGGTGTCGATCCGAGCACTGAACGGCAGCGATAGCAATGCAGTGACCACCACCATGCCCATGAGCAGGTCGATGGCTTCAGATGCCGACGCAGCGGTGGTGGCGAAGGTGAGGCCGAGGGCCACGCCTATGGTGGTGGAAACCCGCTGAGCGGTGAAGTTTATGCCGGTGGCCAGGGAGTGCTGGTGGGGCGGCACGTCGTGGACCGCGGCAGCAATTAGAGACGGGAAGACCATGCCGGTGGCCACCCCAATCACGGCCATGCCGATGACGAACGCCACCACATTGGGCTCTTCTCCCAACACCACCCAGAGCGCCATGGTGGTACCGACGTAGATCGCGGTGCCGGGGAGAATAAACATGCGATGGCCGGTGCGATGGGCGATTCGGCCAATGAGCACGCCGACCAGTCCGGCGAATAGCGCCAGAGGCGCAATGGCAAACCCGCCCTCAATGGGTGTCCACCCCCAAGATCGGATGATGATCACGGTGAAACCGAAGAACATCCCGAACCATGACGACGCGAAGATCAGCATGGCCAGATTGCTCCGGCGGACGTTGGGAATGCGGAACATTCGCAGCTCCACCAGCGGATTGGGGTGATACAGCGACCTCTGCACGAACACCCCGAACACGGCCAATCCCCCGATGATGCTGCCGGTCACTTTCCAGTCGAGCCAGCCCCACGGGTCGCTCTGCACGATGCCCAGCGTGACCAGGGCGGTTGCGGCCGCCACCAACACGCCTCCCACCGGATCGGGCAGAGCTCGGTCCTCGGCGCTGCGCGACTCACCGTAGACCAGCGGCACCGCCACCAACACGAAGAGACAGAACGGGACGTTCAGCCAGAACATCCACTCCCATCCCTGCCACTCAATCATCAGGCCGCCCACCGGGGGGCCGATTGCCGATGACGTGCCGCCTGCCACCGCCCAGATGCCGATGGCCAGCGGCATCCGATTGGCCGGCATCGTGGCCAACAGGAGCGCCACCGCAGCGGTGTTGATGACCGAGGAGGCCACTGCTAGCACCGCCCTTGCCCCGATCAACACTCCCACGGAGGGGGCCAGCCCGCCCACCACCGAACCGGCCAAGAAGAGCGAGGTGCCGAACAGGAGCATCCGCCGACGACCCACCCGGTCGGCCAGGGCGCCAGCGGGCACCAAGGTGGCCGCCCCGACGATGGTGAAGATATTGGTCACCCAAGACAGGGTCGGGTCGGAAGTGCCGGGGAACGCTTCGCCGAGGGCCGGATATCCCACTGTCATGATCGACAGACCGATGCCGGTAAGTGAGGCGGCAGTGATCAGCGCGGTCAGCCCTACCGCCGGATGGCGCGTGATCGGTTGGGGAGCCGCTGCTGCGGTCACCTAGCGTTTGTGGGCAGGAAGTTCGGCGATGATTTCCTGGGCACGAACGGCCACGCTAGACGAGGAGCCGACAAGATGAGCAGCAACGACGAGAGTGGCACCGTCACCGAAGTCCTCGGCGGCGACATCTTGGCGGCCCAAGACGGCGGGGTGCTTACCCTCACCCTGAACCGGCCCGACGCCCACAACGCCATCACCCCCGACCAGCGGAACTTCCTGGCTGACGAATTCGCCCGCATCAGCGAAGACCTGTCGGTGCGGGCGGTGATCTTCACTGCGGTGGGGAAGGGCTTTTGCACCGGGGCCGACCTGCGGGTGGCCCGGCCCGACCAGGTACGGCCCCCCGGAGCCCCCGACCGGGCCATCATGGAGGTGGCTCGAGGTATCAAGGTCGGAGCCCAGAAGCTGATATCGGCCATCTTGGACTGCGAGAAGCCGGTGATCGCCGCCGTCAACGGCACCGCTGCGGGCATGGGAGTACACATGGCGGTGGCCTGCGATCTGGTGGTTGCCGCCGACGGGGTCCGCTTCATCGAAGTATTCGTGCGCCGGGGCCTGGTGCCCGACGCCGGCGGCGTGTACCTGCTGCCCCGCTTGATCGGACCGCAGAAGGCCAAGGAGCTGATGTTCTTCGGCGACGACGTGAGCGCCGCCGACGCAGCGGCCATGGGCCTGATCAATCGGGTGGTACCTCCAGAGGAGCTGATGCCCACCGCCCGGGCCTGGGCCGACCGGCTGGCCGCCCAGCCCACTAAGAGCCTGACCATGAGCAAACTGCTGGTGAACCGCAGCTTCGAGACCAGCCGCCAGACCATGTTCGAGATGGAGTCTTGGGCCCAGGAAATCCTCATGGCCGGCGAGGACGCCGACGAAGGAGTCAACGCATTCAAGGAGCGCCGCGAACCTGACTGGAAGGGCTGGTAACAGCTACCCAGCCAAGGCACGGCCGATGGCCGCCAGCTGGCGGCTGCCGCCGCCAAAGGTGTTCTCCAGCTGCTTGACCCACAGGAAGTAGCGGTGGACGGGATAGTCGACGTCGGCCCCCATCCCCCCATGCAGATGCTGGGTGGCGTGCACCACCCGCTGGCCGGCATCGGCTGACCACCACTTAGCCACCGCAGCGGCGTCAGCGACCTCCTCGGGTGAGCGTCCTTCGTCGATCAGCCAGGCAGCCTGGAGCAGCGTGACCCGCATGCAGTCGGTATCGATGTAGCAGTCGGCCGCTCGCATGGCGACCCCTTGATTGGTGGACAGGGGGCGCCCGAATTGCTCGCGCTGCGAGGTGTAGGCCGCGGCCATGGCGGTGGCCTCCTCACAGCACCCCAGCGCCACTGCGGCCGCCGCCACTTGGGCCCGAGCCAGCGTCCACTCCACCATCGACCGACCGTCGGCCCCGCCCAGCGCCGCATCTTCGCCCACGACCACCGACCGCAAGGTCAGTTCGCCATGGATCTCCCGGCTGGTGGTCTCGCTGAGCGCCACCCCTACCCCGTCGGCGTCGAGGTCGACGACAAACACGGCCAACTCGTCGTCTCCACCCACCACTCGGGCCGGCACGACTACGGCATCGGCTACCCCGGCGGCGGGAACCGCTGGCTTCGACCCGTTCAACTCCCAGCTCCCATCGAGAAGGCGGGCTGCGCTCACCGACGGAAACAGGGCGTCGTCAGCCCCCCACTCCGACAGCGCCCCGGTGAGCACTGCCTGTCCAGAGACCACCGCCCTCAACCAGCGGTCCCGCAGCGGCTGGGTTCCGAACTCGGCGATGGGCATGGCGCCCAGCACCAGCGTGGGCCAAAGGGGTACCGGGGCCACCCGCCGGCCCTGTTCCCGCAACACCAGAGCGGTCTCCACCATGCCGAGGCCGAGTCCCCCGTGCTCCTCGCCGATCGCCACCCCCAGCAGGTCGGAACCGGCCAGCGCGGTCCACAGCTCCCGGTCGAACCGCTCATCGGTGCGCTCCACCTCGGCCACCCGGTCGGCGTCCGCAGAGCCGCTGAACACCTGCTCGGCCAGCGAGGCCACTGCCTCTTGCGACTCGTTGAAATCGAAGTTCATGGAGAGCCACTCCCCTGCGAATCGCCCAGCATGGAGTTCATCGCCGACCGCCCCTGGTCATCTTCAACCCGGTCCAAGCCACGATCTCCCGCTGGACCTCGTTCACGCCTCCGCCGAAGGTGTTGATCTGGGCGGTGCGAGCGGCGGCCTCCACCCGACCCGCTAGCAGCGCACGCGGGCTGCCTTCCCGGACGTGGGCCCCCGCTCCCAGCACTCCCAGCAGCAGGTGGTAGATGTCGCTTACCGCCTCGGTGCCGTACACCTTGACCGCCGACGCCCGAGCCGGGGCCAGCGAGTCGGCGGCCACCGCGGCAGCCATCTGCCAGTTGAGCAGCTTCATGGCCTCCAGCTTGGCGTGGCACCGGGCCAGGTCCATTTGCACCCATCCCTGGTCCAATACGGTTGCTTCACCCCCGTCAGCAGCCGGAGTGTCGCCCGCCCAGGCCAGCACCTCCTCGTAGAGCTGGAACGACAGCGCCCCCACCGCGGCCAGCCCCACCCGCTCATGATTGAGCTGGCTGGTGATCAGCTTCCACCCCTCGTTTTCGGCCCCCACCAGGTTGGCGGCCGGCACCCGAACCTCGTCGTAGTAAGTAGCGGTGGTGGTGGAGTTGCCCACGGTAACGATGGGCGTAAAGGAAAACCCGGGGCTGTCGGTGGGAACGATGATGATGGAGATGCCCTTGTGCTTGGGGGCATCGGGATTGGTCCGGCAGGCCAGCCAGATGCAGTCGGCCTCGTTGGCCCCAGAGGTGAATATTTTCTGGCCGTTGATCACCCACTCGTCGCCATCTCGAACGGCCCGGGTGGTGAGCGAAGCCAAGTCGGTGCCCGCTCCCGGTTCGCTGTAGCCGATGGCGAACTCGATGTCGCCGCTCAAAATGCCGGGCAGGTAGGCCGCCTTGTGCTCTTCGGAGCCGTGGGCCATGAGCGTCGGCCCCACGGTGTTGAGGGTCACAAACGGCATGGGGCAGCCCGACCGCTGGGCTTCGTCGAAGAAGATGAACTGGTCGATGGCCGACCGCCCCTGGCCGCCATAGGCCTTGGGCCAGCCGATACCCAGCATGCCGTCCCGCCCCAGTTGGCGGAAGATCTCCCGCCGAACCGGGCTGGTCTCATGAGCGCCAATGAGGGCTACGCGGACCTCGTCGGTCATCAGGCCCGTGAAGTACTGCCTCAGCTCAGCGCTCAGGGCACGCTGTTCGTCTGTGTAGTCGAGATACACCGAGCCGCGACGCTACCAACGCCGATGGTGCGGCACCGTTTTGGAAGGGTCAGACGCAGTGAATCAGAGAGCGTCGGCACCCTGCTCGCCGGTGCGGATACGGGTCAGGCCTTCCACCGAGGAGGTCCAGATCTTGCCATCGCCGATCTTGCCAGTGCGGGCGGCACCAGCAATAGCCTCGGTGGCCGCGGCCAGAGAGGAATCGTCGACCACGACTTCAATGCGGGACTTGGGCGTGAACGACACCTTGTACTCGGTGCCGCGGTAGGTCTCGGTGTGACCGCCTTGGCGACCAAAGCCCTGGGCTTCACTCACCGTCATGCCCTGGACACCGACCTCGGCCAGCGCCTCCTTGATGTCTTCGACCTGGTGCGGCTTTACCACCGCGGTGATGAGCTTCATTGATCCCGTCCTTTCTGGTCGCCGCTGGGGACGCTATCAGGTCAATACAAAATAGGCAACAACTGCCAAAAACTTGAGAAATCTCGTGTTATTGTGCTTTATGCATCAATACATTGGTACAATCTCTCCATGCGGATCTGGATAGATGAGAGCGCCAGGATCCCCCCCTATGAGCAGCTGCGGGCCCAGCTCCGGTTGATGGTGTCGTCGGGCCGGCTCAAGCCCCGTGAGCGGCTTCCGGCCATCCGAGCACTGGCCGCAGAACTGGGCTTGGCGCCGGGCACGGTGGCCCGGGCCTATCGGGAGTTGGAGTGGGAGGGAATCGTGGAAGGCCGAGGTCGGGCGGGCACATTCGTGGTCGACGAGCCCCCAGTGGCGTTCTCCGTGGTGGAGCGCCAGCTGGCCGATGCCGCCGAGGTGTTCGCCGCTGAGGCCGATCGGCTGGGGTTGGGCCAACAAGCCGCTCTGTCGGCCTTGGAGACAGCCTTCGCTTCCCGTTCCAATTTCGAAATGGAAGCCGACTAACGCTCAGCCCAACACCACTGAGGGGTCGGGCACCAGATCTCGGGCCAGCCACTGGAACATCCGCCAGCCATTGTCTGCTGAGTACAGCGAAGCCTCCACTTCTTTGGCCGCTTCCTCGCTGATGGGCTTGGCATCGGGGGCCTTTACATGCACCTCGGCCACCCGCTCGGCGGCCACGAACCATCCGACGGCCTCTCCAGGCGAGCGGCCACCGGTGAGCAGGCCGTGGTTGCGGAGGATGCACACCCGGCTGCTGCCCATGGCCTGGGCAATGGACTCGCCGCCGGCGACGTCGTTTACCTCGAGATTCTCACCGTCGTAGAGAGATTGGTCGAACACGAACCCGCACGATTCCTGGCTGATGGCCCGAAACGGCTCGACATTGGCCGACCACGGCGTGCCGTAGGGAGTGTGGGTGTGGGCGGCCGACGCCAGATCGGGGCGGGCCTTCAGGATCGGCCAGTGGATGTAGTAGGCCGCGAAGTTCACGCCCATGTCCAGGGGACCGTCAACGCCCTCGCCGTCGGGACCCACCAGGGTGAGGTTGTCGATGGTGGCATCGCCGAAGCGGATGCCGTAGCCCAGCACCCAAAAGTGGTCGGTGAGGATCGGGTCGCGAGCGGTGATATGGCCATCGCCGGTCTGCCCCCAGCGCATAGCGGCAAAGATGCGGTAGCCGATGGCCGCCTCCCACTTCCGCAGCAAGCGCAAATCCTCGAGGTCGCTGATCTCAGGTGGAGAGCCGTCGTAGGTGACCTCGGGATAGCGGTCCAGCGCCAGGGCCATGGCCAAAGCCTACCCTGAGATGCCCGCGCTCTAAACCTCAACCTTCAAGACAACAGTTCGTCCAAAGAGCCAGTGTATGGTGTGACGTCTTCTGGGGGTGGTGCGGTGATATTGATCAGCGCGCCATGATCAAAATAGCGGATCTCAAGAGACATCTCCAGATCCTCGAATACCTCTCTCATCTCACGCACAGTTGGGTCAATAGTTTCTATAACCTCATATAAATTCCTAATGACCACAATCTCATGCAAAACATAGCCTTCCTCGCTAATCCAAACGTCGAATTCAAATTCAAGCGTTTCAAAGCTAGAGAGTACCTCGTCACTGTTGGCACTTTGCGATGTAAGATCTGAGGCTATAGAATCAATCATCTCTTGTTGTTCCTCAGCATCAAGAGCCGCCAGCATTTGTCCAAAAGTAGATACTCCACGAATACGAGTGGCGGTTACACCCTCGACCTTCTCTCCTAGCGAAATGGTTGCATCCTTATCAACCCCCAACAGATAATTCAATTGTTCCTTTGGATCAAAGCTCTCAAAATAGTCCAACTCATCTTCAGTGACTTGATCTTTAGCAATACTGACCCATGGAGTATTGGCAAATTTCCCCATTTCTTCTTCAGGCATCGTGATGTAAAGGAGATCGCCCACCTGTCGCATTTCAAATACGTATTCGACTAGATCGGGCGGGGGGGCCTCGCCATCAATGGTGGCCTCTGATAGATCAAACTCAATCGAATTGTCTCCGTTGGCAGCTTGTACGATGGTTATGGGTTGGACAATATCGCCAATGAAGGGCATGCCAGTTATCTTTAATACATAGTCAGCCCGGAAAGATTGCAGAGTTTCTGTTTGCTCCACCGCCGATAGCACTAGATCCACCGGGTTGACCGCCTCGGGGTCCTCGACAGTGATCACGACGCTGCTGTCGCTGACGTCGCCTTCACCGCACCCCGCGATCACAAGTCCAATGCCAAGCAGCATGAGCAACAACCGCTTCACAGCCAGCCTCCTCGTCCCTTTACACTACAGGTTCGTTTTCGAAGATCAAATTGCTGCGCTGGGAGTCTCATCGTACTAACGCAAGCCTAGTACCAAACTCGAAAATGACCCAAGATAGGGTGTCACTTGTTCTTCCGGCGGTGGCTCAATTGATTTCAGATGGCCATGTTCACCAAAAAGTGCAGTATAAGTTACAACGAAATTGTCAATTAAATCCAGTATGCTTTCATTAGAAACTTCAATTTCAAAGTCTTCCGGAAATAGGATACCGTTCCAATTCTTATAATCTATATGCACCGAAAGTACCTCATTATTGCGCCCTAGATTAGCACTTGCCCAAATTTCCAACGTGTCATACGTCTCTCTTGAGCAACAGGAATCTATTCCGGCAGATAACAAAGCCTGTTCTAATGAGCTATAGAATGCGTCTTGTTCTGCTTCGCTAACCGTTGCCAGAACTTCTTCCAGAGTTGATCGAAATCTAATGGAGTGGGACACATCGTCTGTCAAATCTTGCAAATGGTACGATAAATTTTGAGGCGCAGCCGCATTGAAATGGCCGAACAATACACCCAGGTTGACATTGTTGACACCATCTATCCGTACTTCAGACAAGTCAACCGAGTCAAGTTTAGCCCAACTACTTCCAACACTCTCCTGCATTTCAATTTCATTTTGCGGCAAGGAAACATATAGAGATCCACCCACGAAGCGATCAATGTACACCAAACCTTCCAGTGAACCCTCTACAGAGCCTGAGCTGTCGAATCCAATGGGTTCAGAATAGGATGGAGGTTGACGATCAAAAGACACAAAGGGTTCGAACACGATTAAAGTGCTATCGCCATTTGTTGCTTGCAGCATCCCTATGCGAGTAAACGCATCTTCAATTTGGAGCCTCTCTTCTGTCAAATTATGAAGAGCAGTGGTCGCTCTGACTTCAAAATAAGCCCTGAAGGACTTGGCTGTCTTCGGATACTCCACAAGCATTTGCAGCAAAGCTGCTGTGCTAGGCGTTTCAGCGCTGGGCGAAGGCTCAGGATCCTCAACACCACCCTCCTCCGAGACCCCCAAAGCAACAGCGCTGGGCGAAGGCTCAGGATCTTCAACAACCGCAACACCACCATTGCCACCGCAGCCCACCATCAAAATGCCGATGCTGAGGAGTCCGACTGAAAGCCGCTTCATTCCTGGCCCCCTCATCTCCTTCACCGTACAACTCCGGTCTACGAAAGGGTGAGCGCCCCACTGACTGGCTAGAACTGTGGCATGACCAATCTGAATCTGAGCGCCGATGAGGTGCTCACCACCACCCGAGCGGTGCGCCGGCGCCTGGATACCTCCCGGCCGGTAGCGCCGGAGTTGATCACCGAGTGCCTGGAGATCGCGGTGCAGGCCCCCACCGGATCGAACCGGCAGAACTGGCGGTTCATGGTGGTCACCGAGCCGGATCTGATCGCTGCGCTGGCCGACCTGTATCGCCGGGCCGGCGAGGTGGCCGGCGACTACCTGGGCGTGCTCCCCCGTCTGGTGCCTCCCGACAGCACCCAGATGGAGGCGACCAACGAGAAGATGTACGCCTCCACCGGGCACCTGTTCGAGCACCTCCACCAGGTGCCGGGAATGCTGATCCCATGCTTGGCCGGTCGAGTGTGGGACCAGCCTCCGGTAACGGTGGCCTCTCATGTGGGATCGGTGATCCAGGCGGCGTGGTCGTTCATGCTGGCCGCCCGGGAGCGGGGCATCGGCACGGTGTGGACCACCATCCATCTCTGTTACGAGCAAGAAGCAGCCGAGCTGCTGGGCATCCCCTACGACGAGGTGATGCAGTTGGCCCTCATCCCCTTCGCCCACACCGTCGGCACCGACTTCCGCCCCGCCCGTCGGGAGCCTCTGGAGTTGGTCACTCGCTGGAACCACTGGTAGAGCCACCCCGTAGGCTGCCGATATGGATCCCGCCCAGGCTTTGGACTACGTCCGGGAGAACACCAATGCGGTGTTAGCTACCGCAAGAGGAGACGGCACTCCCCAGATGTCCCCGGTAACCCTGGCGGTGGTGGACAACACCGTGGTGATGAGCACTCGCGAGACGGCCTACAAGACCAAGAACCTGCGGCGCGACCCCCGAAGCTGGCTGTGCGTGTTTCCCCGCAATTTCTTCGGTGACTGGGTGCAGATCGAGTGCCAAGCCGAGATCATCTCCGGCCCCGAAGCGATAGAGCCTCTGGTCGAGTACTACCGCACTCTGCGAGGCGAGCACCCCGACTGGGACGAGTACCGCCAAGCCATGGTCACCGACCAGCGCTGCCTGGTGAAGTTTCACATCCTCCGCGCCGGCCCCGACCGCTCGGGGTAGCCAGCTATGCCGATACCGCGGCCTTCTCTTTGGCGCGGAAGTGGGGAATCACGTGGTGGCCGAATTGGCGGATGGTTTCGAGCATGACCTCTTGGGGGATGGTGCCCATTTGGATCATGCACATGATCTCGTCGCAGCCGACGGCCTCCAGCTCGCTCACGTAGCGGATGGCGTCTTCGTAGTCGCCGTAGGCGTGCTCGACATTGAAGGTGCTGGTGGCATTGGGGCTGAGTGGGATGTTCATCTCGCTGATCTTGGCGTGGACGTTGCCCACCGCCTCATCGATGGCCGCGGCGGTGTCCTCGTCTTCTGATCCGGCCCGGGGCGGGGGTGTGCCCAAGTTCCAGTGCATGATGGCCTCGGCGAAGAATCGCTGACCTCGGGCTCCGATGCGGAACGCCTCGTCCCGGTCGTCGAGGATCGTGGTGGGGCACAGCGCCGAGAACCAGTCGTTGGGATGGTCGCTCACGAACCGCTCCCCGGTTCGGGTGGCGATGGCCTCGTCGTAGGTCTCCTTCATCAACCGGATCTCGTCGGCCCCGGCGAACCCCAGCACCAGTGCTCCGATGCCCAACTCTGCGGCCAGCTTCACCGTGTCCACCTTGGTGCAGGCTAGATACAACGGCGGGTGGGGATCCTGAACCGGACGGGGCAGGATCGGATGAGGCGAGATGTCCAGCAGGCCGTCCCACTCGAACTCCTCGTCCCGCCAGCAGTTGGAGATGATCCGCAGCGACTCTTCCACCTGGGCGTAGGTGTCCTCGGGCTTGACGCCGAACGCTGACATCTCCTGGAGGGTCGCTCCCCGGCCCGCGCCCACGTCCAGCCGCCCGCCCGACAGCACATCCAGCATGGCAATGCGCTCGGCCGCCCGCAGGGGGTGGTTGTAACCAAACGGCATGCACACCACCCCGTGGCCGATTCGAATTCGGGATGTCCTGGCTGCGACCCAGGTCAAGAAGATCTCGGGGGCGCTCATGTGGGCGTACCACTTCAGGCAGTGGTGCTCCACCGCCCACACCCGGTCGAAGCCGACCTCCTCGGCCAACACCGCCTGCTCCACACAATCGCGGATGACCTGCTGCTCGGTCTCGCGTGACGGATCGGCCATCTGGGCTTCGAAAATCATCGAGAATTTCACGCCGCCATTGAAGCATCCCCGCCCGGCTCAGCCCGAATGCTGGGAAACACTGCCGATCGCCCTGCTGTCCGGTATGGGTTGCCGGGAACCCTCTGGCTACCATCAACGCGGCATGGATTTTGACGAGACACCCCAGGAAGCCGCTTTCCGGGCCAAGTGCAGCGAGTGGCTGGACGCCAACGTTCCCGCTGACGGCGGCGGCCCCCGTGATCAAACAGCCATCACCATCTCCGACCCCGATGTCGAGATGGCCTATGTGAACCGGTGCAAGGCCTGGCAGCGCACGAAGTACGACGGCGGCTGGGGCTCCATCACTTGGCCCACCGAGTACGGAGGCCGGGGTCTGGGCGGCATCCAGGAGGGCATCTTCAAGGAGGAGGAGGCCAAGCGGGTGTCAGCCACCGGGGTGTTCGCGGTGGGCATCGGCATGGCCGGCCCTACCATCATCGCCCACGGCACCGATGCCCAAAAGGAGCGGTTCCTCCCGGCGATGCTCAAGGGCGAGGAGGTGTGGTGCCAGCTGTTCTCCGAGCCGGTAGCGGGGTCAGACCTGGGCGGACTGCGGACCACCGCAGTGCGCGACGGCGACGAGTGGGTAGTCAACGGCCAGAAGGTGTGGACTTCGGGCGCCCAGTACAGCGACTGGGGCATCCTGTTGACCCGCACCGACCCCGACCAGCCCAAACACCGGGGTATCACCTATTTCCTGGTGGACATGAACACCCCCGGCATCGAGGTTCGCCCGCTGGTGCAGATCACCGGCGCGGCCCACTTCAACGAGGTGTTCTTGTCGGATGTGCGCATCCCCCACGAGAACATCCTCGGCGGGGTCAACACCGGCTGGGGACCGATTATGACCACCCTGTCCAACGAGCGGGCCCTGATCGGGGGATCCAATGCCCGGACCCGCTTCAAGGAGTTGGTGAAGCTGGCCCAGCAGACCGGTACCGACCGCGATCCGGTGATACGCCAAGAACTGGCCAAGACCTACATCCGAATGGAAATCCTCAAGTATCAGGGGTACCGGGTGCGGACCGCGGCCAGCCGGGGAGAGCTGCCCGGCCCCGAGAGCTCCACCATGAAGCTGGCCATCTCCCTGCACTTCGGAGAGATGGGCGACCTGGTGATGGCCATGAACGGTGCGGCCGGGATGCTCCACGGGGACAGCGCCCGTGACGAGGGGCGCTGGCAATACGAGTTCTTGGGTCAGTGGGCTTCGCGCATCGGCGGCGGCACCGACAACATCCAGCGCAACACCATCGGTGAGAAGGTGCTGGGCCTGCCCCCCGACATCCGGGTGGACAAAGGCGTCCCCTTTAGGGAGATACCGAGCTAATACTCAGCTCGCGCCATACACAGGAGCCGGATCCGGCGAACCGGCAATGGAAGTGTGCACTGCTTCACCAATTTCCGCAGCAGCGTATTTTCGACCGACATCGACGACGTGCCCATGCTGCCACCCGTCGCACACGTTGAGCGCCCCGCCGGCAATCTCGAACACCCGGCCCGTCACATCGCAGGCGTCCGACCCCAGCCACACAACCAGAGGTGAGGCGTTGGCTGGGTCCTTTTCGTCCCAGCCTTCGGGAGCCTCTTCCTCGTACATGATTCCGGCGGTCATGCGGGTGCGAGCGTCGGGAGCAATGGCGTTCACCGCCACCCCGTAGCGGCCCCACTCGGCCGCCTGCTGAATGGTTAGCGCCGCCACCCCGGCTTTGGCCGCGGCGTAGTTGCCCTGGCCGATCGATCCCAACAGTCCGGCGCCGGAACTGGTGTTGATGAGCCGCCCCCGCACATCCTCACCGGCCTTGGAGCGATCCCGCCAGTGGGCAACCGCGTGGCGGGCCGGAGCGAAATGGCCTTTGAGGTGGACCCGCATGATGGCGTCCCACTCCGGCTCGCTCATGTTGGCCAGCATCCGGTCGCGCAGGAAGCCGGCGTTGCACACCAGTGTGTCAATGGAGCCCCACGTATCGATGGCCTGGGCGATCATTGCCTCGGCCTGATCCCAGTCGGCCACATCGGCGGCGTTGGCCTCGGCGGTGCCTCCCAGAGCCCGGATCTCGGCCACCACTTCTTGGGCTGGCTCTGACGCACCCCCCGAGCCGTCGCGGTCCACCCCCAGGTCGTTGACCAGCACTCTGGCCCCCTCAGCGGCGAACCCCAGGGCGTGGGCTCGGCCCAGTCCACGGGCCGCTCCAGTGATCACCACCGCTCGGCCGTCGGCGATGCCGGCCATCGTCAGAAGACCGGGTTCAGCTCAGACGACACCATCCACATGGCGTAGTACTGGGCGGCGCCGCCGTAGGCGTGGCCGATGGAGATTTTGGCCCCCGGCACCTGGTATTCGCCGGCGGTCCCCCGCACCTGATTGGCCGCCTCCAAACAGCGGATCATGCCCGACGCCCCGATGGGGTTGGACGACAAAACGCCTCCCGACATGTTCACCGGGAACGATCCCCCCAGCTCGGTGTCACCGGCATCGGTCATCTTCCACCCCTCGCCCTCTTCGGCGATGGAATGCCCCTCCAGCCACATGGGCTCATACCACGAGAACGGCACGTACAGCTCGGCGCAGTCGATCTGCTCCCGGGGGTTGGTGATGCCCACCTTGCGATACAGGGCCTCGGAGCACTCCACCCCGGCTTGAGGCCGCACCGTGTCCCGCCCGGGGAACTGGCCGAACTCGGTCCGCTTGGCGTGGGAGATGACCCACGCCGGCGGGCGGCCCGACTTCTTGGCGATGTCGTCGTTGCCCAGCACCATGGCCGCAGCCCCGTCCGAAGAGGGGCACGACTCCAGGAAGTGGAGCGGATCCCACAACATCGGCGACTCCCTTACCTTCTCGATGGAGATGTCGGGCAAGTGCAGGTGGGCGTACTCGTTCTTGAGGGCGTTGAGCCGATCTTTCACCGCCACCATCCACCCGATGTGCTCGGGGGCCTTGGAGCGGGCGATGTAGTTGCGGATCCACGGGGCGAACGTGCCGCCCGCACCCTGACCGCCGCTCTTGCCGCCCGACAGCGCCCAGGTGGCGTTGCCCTCCGACTGCTTCTCGTAGGCGACGGTCAACACGGTGTCGTACATGCCCGACTCCACCAGGTTCACCGCCGAGATGGAGGTGGACGCCCCCACCGACCCGGCGGTGTGCACCCGGTGAATGGGCTTGCCGATGGCCCCCAGTGCGTCGCACAGGCTCAGCAGCGGCATCATCACGCCTTCGAGGGCGTCGGGGGCCTTGCCGATCACGATGGCGTCGATGTCGTCAAAGGTGGCTCCGGCGTCCTCCAAAGCCCGCAGCACGGCCTCTCGAACCAAGCCGTCCAGGGTCACGTCGTCGCGGCGCCGCTTGTACTTGGTCTGACCGATACCCAGTACAGCGCAGGGTCGGGCTGCCATCAGCTGTCTCCTTCCAAAACGCAGAGCAGGTTCTGTTGCAGAGCGGGTCCGCTGGAGGCGTGGGCCACGCCCCGGCGGCCATCACCGTTGGCGATGGCCCGAGCCAGCTCGATCACCCGGGTGAGTCCGACCGCCATGAACGGGCTGCCGGTGAGCGGGCCGCCCGACGGGTTCACCGCGGTGTCGCCGTTGAGCCCGAGTGCATCGCGCAAGATGATCTCCTCAGGGCTGTAGGTCACGGTCAGCTCGGCGATGTCCACCGGCCCGTCGTGGAGGCCCACCCGCTCGGCGGCAATGCGTACCGACGGCGAGTCGGTCAGATCTCGCAGGGTGGGGTGGTGCGACTCGATGCGATGGTCGATGGCCCGGATCCATACCGGGTTGTCGCACAGCTCCCGGGCTTTGTCGGCTCGGGCGATGATCATGGCCCCGGCCCCGTCGCTGGTCGGCGGGCAGTCGAGGCGCCGCAGCGGCTGTTGCAGGTAAGGCTCGGCCAGCAAGTCGTCCACCGACAAGTCCCCGCTTAGCTGGGCGTAGGGGTTGTTCTTGGCATTGGCGTGGCTGCGGGCCACCACCTCGGCGAAGTCCCGCTCGGTGGCCTTGCCGGCGGCGATGAGGGCCTGGGCCTGGAACCCAGCTTGGGTGCGGGGGTCCAGCCCAATGGGGGCGTGGACGTAGGGGTCGGTCTGAAGCGAGAAGCCCTCCCGATAGCTGCCCGGCGTGCACTTGCCCGAGCCCGACACCAGCACCGTGTCGATGTCGCCCGACTGGAGCCGCACGAAGCCCTCGAACAGGGCCCAAGCGCCGTCCATCTCCACGTGGCTCTCGTACACCGGCGGCCACGCCCCCACCGCGTCGATGTTCATCACGAAGGCGAACGGCATCCCCGACAGGTAGTCGCAGCTGCCGGCGATGGTGAAGTCGATGTCGTGGCGGTCCATCCCCACCTGCTCGATCACCGAGTTCACGCACGGCATGATCATGGCCGGCTCGCTGTCGTTGAAATGGGCGTGGGATGGAGTTTGCGAGAACGCGACGATGGCCACGTCCTCGGCCAGGCTTACCATGAGTGCTCCTTGAGTTGGTCGGCGGGCACATCGGGTTCTCCGGTGGGCTCGAACCGGGTGTACACCGACTCGGGAATGTTGCCGAAGCGGTTGTCGATGTCCTCCACCGACCGGTCTTCCGGGTCGCGCCAGATGCAGCGCATCCTCATCCCTACCCGCATCTCTTCCACCGTCATGTCGCGGATGTCGATGCCGATCACCGGCTGGTCGGTTCCGTCGAACAGGATCGAGCATCGCACGTAGGGCTCGGTCTCGGTCTGGCCGTAATACTGCACCGGGTTCAGCTCGGTGAACGCCACCACGGTGCCCACGTCGGACACCACCACCTCGTCGGCTTCGCTCAACAGCACCCGGGACATGTTGTCGTAGCCCCGTCCAGGCACGTACACCTTGCCGGTGACCGGGCTGCGCTGGCCGATGATCTTGCCGTCCAGCAGCCCCTGGGCGAACCGGGCCCGGTGGGGGTACAGCGGCTCGTTGAGGCGCAGGCCGATGAGGTGCTCGGTGATGGTCACCGGCTCCTCGCCGGGCTCGATCACCTGGTCGGCAGCGTCGGCCTCAGGTACGAAGTACACATCGGCGATGGAGCCGTGGCGCTCCTCCCGGTACTGGGCCGTCACCCTCATGCCGGTGCTCATGGCCTCGGGATCGCCCCCGGTGTCCACCGCATGGACGAGGGCGGTGTCGGCCCCGTCCAGCTTGATAAAGGCAAAGCCGAACGGCCGGTCGAAGGGGTGCTTGGCCGAGGACTCGGCCACCCACGTCCAATTCACCACCTCCCCGCCGGGGCCCACCTCCACCAGGTCGGGCTCCAGAGTGGAGAAGGTGTCCGGATCGAACTCCATAGGCGGGCACAGCACCCGGTCGCCGCACCGCTGGCCGAGAATGCGCCCGTCACGCAGGCCGGTCAGAAACGGACCGATGACCGGCCCGGTGGTGCGGGTATAGGGGTACTCGAGGGTGTAATCGACGTCATGCAACTGGGGCACGGCGGCAAGTTCACCACACGCCTGCTGTCGGCCCCAAAGCAAACCGGCCTATCGGCAACAGACGTCAGCTCAAAGAGTTGAAACAGTCGATCACGTCGGTGGTGTAGAGCTCGGGGGCTTCGAGGGAGGCGAAGTGGCCGCCGTGGGGCATCTCGGTCCAGCGGACGATGTTGTACCAGTACTCCACCCAGTGACGGAGCGGGCTGGCGCCGTCGCCGGGGAACCGGGCATAGGCGGTGGGCACCTCCACCCGCCGGTCCGGGGCAGAGGATCCCCGGCCGCCGATGCGGGTCTCGTAGTACAGCCGGTTGGCCGAGGCAATGGTGCCGGTCACCCAGTAGACCATCACGTTGGTCAGCAGCTCGTCCTTGGTGAAGCTGGCCTCGATGTCATTGTCGGGGCCGATGTCGCTCCACACCAAGAACTTCTCAATGATCCAGGCAGCCAATCCGGCCGGGGAGTCGTTCAGCCCCACCGACAGCGACTGCGGGCGGGTGGCCTGCTGTTCTCGGTATCCCCGCTCCACCTGGTTGCGGGCCCGGCCCTCGGCCCGGTCGGCCAATTCCTCTTCTGTGAGATCGCGCACCGCTCCCGGCGGAGGTTGGGGTGCAATCACCAGGTTCAGGTGGATGCCAACCAAACGCTCGGGGGCTTGCAAGGCCATTTGGGTTGTGACCATGGCTCCCCAGTCTCCGCCCTGGGCGCCAAACCGCTCGTAGCCCAAGCGGGTCATCAACTCCAGTGAGGCGGCGGCCATGCGCCGGGGCGTCCAGCCGGGCTCTGCGGTGGGACCGGAGAAGCCATAGCCGGGTAGCGAGGGGCACACCACGTGGAAGTGCTCCCGTAGCGGCTCGATCACCTTGGCGAACTCGGTGATGGAGCCGGGCCACCCGTGGTGGATGACCAGGGCCATGGCGTCGGGGTTGCGACACCGGGCGTGAATGAAGTGCAGCCTTTGGTTGTCGATGGTGGTGGTGTACTGGGGGAACTGGTTGAGCTGGGCTTCGACGGCCCGCCACTCGTAGTCGTGGCGCCAGTACCGGCACAGCTCTTTGAGATAGTCAAGATCGGTGCCCTCGTCCCACCCGGCCCCGGGCAGCGGGTCGAACCACCGGGTGGCGTCGAGGCGACGATGCAGGTCGTCGAGCACGGCATCAGGCACTTCGATGGCAAACGGCTCAACGGCGGTCATCGGTCGCTCCCTGCGGCTAGCCGGTGCGGTCGTGGAGGGGGCCAGCGGGCAAGCGGCCGTCGACGTCGGTGAAGCCGTAGGCGTCGGCCATCTCTCGGGCCGAGACGGCCTGGCCGGAGTGGCGGGATCGGTCGGCGTCGATGGCCAAAGCGGCCACCGCTCGGCCGGTGAACCGGGGCGACTCGGCCGCTGACACGTCCAAGCTCGGCGGCAGTTCCACCCCGGACTCAACGGCCATGTCAATGCGCTCGGTGCGCACGAAACCAGGCCACACCGACACCATCGACACCCCGGTGTCCTGGAGCTCTCGGGCGCAGTCGGCGGTCATGCGGTCGAGGGCGCACTTGCCCACCCCATAGGCCACGTGCCAGGCGTACTCCGCCGCCCCCGAGGAGCTGATGTTGGCGATCAAGCCGTCGCCCTGGTCAATCATCACCGGGGCGGCCAGCACCGACGCCACGTATGCCGAGCGTGTGCCCACGTCCATCATGTCGTCCCAGTTGGAGATGGGCACTTCCCAGAAGGGCAGCATGGCGGTCAGCTCGTCGGGAATGGCAAAGGCGTTGTTCACCAACACGTCCAAGCGGCCGTGGTTGGACGCGATCTGGTCGAACACCGCTCGCACCGCGTCGTCGTCACGGTGGTCGCACGCCACCGCGGTGGCGGTACCCCCCGCGGCGGTGATCTCCTCTGCGGTGGCCCCTACCGTGCCGGGCAGCGGATGCTGGCCCGCGCCGGTGGTGCGGCCAGTGATATAGACCGCAGCTCCTGCGGCGGCCAGCTCCAGGGCACACCCCTTGCCGATGCCCCGGCTGGCCCCGGTGACCAGGGCCACCTTTCCGGCCAGGGGCGATCCGTCGAAAATGCTCATGATGATTCCTCCGGTGGGTTGGCGCTCGGTGGGTTAGCTATTGCCATGGGGGGCGACGAGCACGACGTGGAACCCACCGCTCGGAACGGGGAATGGCAGAAGACGAACCGGTCCACGCCAGCAGCGGCGATCTCCTCGCAACTCAGTGACTCCCCGAGGCGGATGCCCTCCTTCACCAGCATGAGCTGGTGGCCGACCGACATCCACCCCCCGGTGGCTTCAAAGTCGTGAACCCCCCACATCCAGCTGTCGGTGGACACTAGAGCGGGACGGTGGGAAGCCAGCCACTTGTTCTCGGCGATCCACGGGCCGGGCGACCCAGCCAGGAACCGCTCGGGATCGTCCCGGGTGAGGCTGATCCACCCCGTGCGCAGGCAGAGAGCGTCGCCCGGCTCAGGATCGGGCAGGCCTTGGCGTTCGCAGGCGCCTTCGATCTGCTCGACGGTGATGCGGTGGCGGTCCATCAGGCGGGGCAATCCGGCCTGGTTCGTCTCTGCATCACCGGTGGTGGCTGCTACCTGGGCAGCCACGTCGATCATCAAACCTCGGGTGAGCAGGGGCGCCCCCCACGAGGGAACGTCCATGGCGGTCACCCCCTCGGTGCGGGCTAGGTCAGCCCCCTGGTGGCCGTTGTAGAAGGTGCCGTCCACCGCGGCGTGGGTGAAGCCGTTGATTTTGGTACTCATGTTGAAGGTGTACGACACCCGTTCCTCGGAATAGCCCAATTTCGAGGGCCCCAACGCCTGCGTACCGTGGATCACCTCGCCCTCGAACCCCTCACCGGGCTCGTACCCGGCGATGACCAGCTTCTGCACGAACTCCCGGGAGCTATAGGCCGGATAGCCGGGCCAGATGCCGTCGCCCATCGAATAGGTGCGAATCGGCCTGGTCAGGTCCAACATCCCCAAGGCGTCGGCTCGCTTCTGGTCGGTGACCTCGTTGTAGGTACCCAGCACATCGTCGGACCCATACCGGCTGGGGGCCCATGCCCCTGCTGCCGCTGCCTCTACGTCGAACTTCTCGTCGTCGAACATCACGTCGTCAAACTCCACTGGCGCAGCCTAGCCACCATCGTGAAGTCCGCTCAGAAGCGTCGAAGGGGTGATCAGGCAGGGGCGGACACCGTGAGTCGAGCCATCTCGCGGCGCTGGGGGTAGTGGTCGGCCACGGCGAAATGCTGGGTGCACCGCTCGTCCCACAAGATCACGTCGCCCTCGGTCCACTCGTAGCGGATGGTGTAGTTGGGCTGGGTGGCGTGTTCATAGAGGTAGTCGAGCACGGCGTCGCTTTCGGCCCGGTCGAAGCCCACCAAGTGGCTGGTGAAGTTCTTGTTGACATTGAGATAGCGGCGGCCGGTGTCGGGATGAACGGCAATGACCGGCCGCTCGGTTCCCGGAAACTGCTCCTTCGTGCGGTCGTACAACTCAACTCCGGCCTTGGACTTGAACGCCTGGCCCGGACCCATGTCGTGCCAGGCGGCAACCCTCTCTAGGCGATCCCGCAAGGTCTCCGACAGGCCTTCGTAAGCGGCGTACATGCTGGCAAACATGGTGTCTCCACCCCGGGCCGGCATCTCGATGGCCCGCAGAGTGCCCAGAATCGGAGGGTCGGGATCCCAGGTGACGTCGGTGTGCCATTTGTCCTGGAAGGGAGGACGCTCCTCGTCGTCGACGATGCGCTCTACCTTGGCCTCGATCGCCCCCGCCACCCGACCGATGGGATGGATATAGGGCCGCCCCCAAGGGGCCAGGAGTTCCATCTGATGAACGTCATCGATGGATTGACCAGGAAATACCAATACCAGATGCTCCAACAGATGCTTGTACAGCTCGTCGCGCTCACCGTTGGCCAGCGGTTCCCGGAGGTCAATGTCAGTCACGCGGGCACCGAGTACTCCCCCGAACTGCTCCACCGACCATTCAGCCATGGCTGTTCCTAGAAGAACCCGCGGCCTTGCACGGCTGCGTTGGCCAACCAGATCTCAAAGTCCTGGATTGACTGGGACATGGCCTGGCCGATGAGGTCCAGCTTGCGAACCTGCTCGATGCGGGCCGTGGCCTGCTCCAATTCCCGCTTGGAGAGCACCTCGTTGAAGATTCCACAGGCGTGGGCCAAACAGATGATCACCACGTCTCGGGGGCTGGGGATCTCGTTGCTGAACAGCACCCCCATAATCCGCAGCTTCACCTCACGCTCAGCCTCACCGTCGACCATTGGGTAGCGGCGCGACCGGAACACCCACAAGAAGCGGTCGTCCTCACGCTCGAGGATGCCCCGCTCCACCAGCCGAGCCAACCCCTTTTCTCTGATCTCCGGCGCCTGACGGGCCATCTGCTCCACCCAGTGGCGGGCGTCCTTCTCCTGGCCTTCGGCCCCTTGCCCTTCGGCGATCATGGCCAACGTGGGATCCAACAAGTCGTCGCCCACCGGGGTGCCATCGATCAGAATCAGGTGTTCGAGGTCGGTGTCGATCCGATTTTCCATGGCCAGCTCCATCAACACCGCGCCAGCAATGGCCCGGTCCATGGACGACTGAGGCACGTTGACGAACTTCCCATCGTCGTCGCGCAACAACAGCAGGAGGATCTCTTCGACGAATCTCAACATGGGAAACCCCTTTCAAGCCCTGCACAACGACCGCAGGACGTGCCTTCGACAAATCTCAACATGGCCCTAACGATAGGCGATGATTTCCTCGCCGTATTGTTGTAGAGCCTCGACAACTTGCGAACGGGCGTCGCCGGCAATTGGGGCCGAAATACCTGTCACCCCGATAGCAGCTTGGGCGGCAACGTTCTCCCGATGGCGGTCGGCATTCCAACCCGACGTGCCCACCGCCCCGACTTCCAGGTCCATGTACTTGATGTCGATGGGCTCGGTACGACCCACGGAGGCCGCATGATCGTGGAGATAGGCGATCATCTCGGCCAGCTCGTCCAGCGTTTCCAGGTGGGCCGAGCGCCGGCGGGCGGCCAGTGCCGCCGGGTTGGGCATGGGCATCCACCCCTGGGCCTTCTCCGCCACCCGGCGGCGGGACAACTTGGAGTTGCCCCCGACCCACACCGGCACCGGCGACTGCACCGGCGTGGGTAGGCCGGTGCTGTCGGTGATGGTGAAGTTGAGCCCTTGGTAGTTCACCGTCTCTCCGGTCCAGATCAGCCGCATGACCTCGAGGCTCTCGTCGAACAGGGCATTGCGCTGGTCGAAGTCCACCCCCACTGCCTCGAACTCGGAGAGCAGATAGCCCACTCCAGCCCCGAGGATGACTCGACCGCTGCTGAGCCGGTCCAACGTGGCCACGGTTTTGGCCAAGATGGCCGGGTTGCGGTAGGGCAGCGGGGTCAGGTTGGTGAGCAGCCGCAGCCGCGTGGTAGCCCCGGCCGCCACCGCCAGGGCCACAAAGGGATCGAGGGCGTCGTGGCCCCCGCTAGCCAGCCAAGGGTCGCTGGGCAGCGGGTGCTCGGTCAGCGAGCAGGAGTCGAACCCGGCCGCCTCCGCGGCCCGGGCGAACTCCGCAATGGCCTCCGCAGCCAGGAACTCGGGGTTTTGCGGATGGGCCATCAGCGGAAGGCCGAAGCTGAATTTCACGCGCTGCTCCCTTCAATCGCGCCAAGGTGCAGCACGATAACCGGCAGAGAGCACCGACAGCTCAATGAATCAATGTTGCGATAACCGACGGGCTCCCCGCCGATCACGGGACCGGCGGGGAGCACTGTCAGCTCATTGAATCAATGGTGTGCAAAGTTGGCTAGTTGCCGCCTTCTTTGACCTCGACGGTGCGGCGGGCGTAGTCGTTGCCGTACACGTCGTGGCCCGCGGCTTCCAGGTTGGCAATCGCTTCCTCGGCGATGTCCCTACGGAACGCACCAGCATCGGGGGCAGCCTGGAGGATGCCCTGCGAGGTGGCCACGTCGATGGTCTGGTCATACAGACCTTGGTCCAGGATGCCTACTCCACCGGGTGACGGCCAGATGAGAGCGTTGATCTCGTTCATCATCCACGCCTGGTGCGCCGGTCCGCCGAAGGGCGGAGAGGCGGCCACAACGATGTCGACGCACTGCTGGAAGTTGTCGCGGCAGTGGATCCAACCCCGCAGCGATGCCTCCACGAAGCGCACCGCTATGTCGCGGTATTCCGCATCGGTCTCCAGCTTGTCGGCGTCGGCCCAGATGGCGTCTTGCAGCATGGCTGTGCCCACGTCGTTCCAGTCGATAACCGACAGGTCTTCGGGTTGGAAAAGCTCGCCGGTGTCGGGATTGATGGTCTCGAGCACCTGGGCGTACTCGTTGTAGATCATCGCCTGGGCGGCGTCGATGTCGCCGTTGATGAGCGCAGTCATGTTGAAGTCCTGCTGAACCAGGGTGACGTCGGATTGCGGGTCGAGACCCACGCTGACGAGGCCGGCGAAGAGCTCGAACTCGTTGCCGAATCCCCAGTTCCCCACCAGCTTGCCCTCGAGGTCGGCCGGGCCGGTGATACCGGCTTCGACGAACGACACCTGCAAGGTACCGCTGCGTTGGAAGACCTGGGCAATGTTGGTGATGTTCAGGCCTTCCTCACGAGGCACGAGGCCCCGCGGCACCCACGAGATGGCGAAGTCGGCTGCTCCGGAGTCCAGGACCGTAGCCGGCACGATGTCGACAGCGCCGTCGATGATGGTCACGTCCAAGCCGACGTCCTCGTAGAACCCGAGGTCGCGAGCGGCGAAGTAGCCGGCGAACTGCGACTGCGGGACCCACTGGAGCTGAAGCGATACCTCAACCAGCTCCGCAGGCGCAGGAGCCTCGGTTGGCTCCGGCGCGGGGGCCTCCGTGGCCGGCGCGGGGGCCTCCGTGGCTGGCGCGGGCGCTGGCTCGCTTACGTCATCGTCGTCGTTGCCGCAGGACACGGCAACAAGGGCGAAGGCAAGCAACACCGCGAGCATGCTCCAGAGTGTTCGTTTGTGGATGGTTTGTCTTTTCATGTAGCACCACTGATCCGCTGATCATTTCCTTTCATAGAGGCGGATTGCCGGTAAGCAACCCGCAGTTAGCGGTCATTTGTCGTCGCCGTGGTTTCGGATCAACGAGTGCCAAGGCATGGCCACTCGCTCAAGCACAAGCACGGCGAAATAAAGCACGGCCCCGATCATGGTGCCGGCCAGGACAGCGGCCCATGCCTCGTCGTAGCGGGTGAGGCCCGCCGACTGCGTGATCATCGGACCCAGGGCGTCTTGTCGGCCGCCGAAGTACTCGGCGACGATCGCGGCGATTACCGCCAGCGATGTTGACAGCTTCAGCGCGGTGAAGAAGAACGGCAGGGCGTTGGGGATTCGCACCTCGCGGGTGATGCGCGACCGGCTGGCCGCATAAGACTCCATGAGCTCGACCTGGCTTCGGTCCACCTGGGTGAGACCCCTGGTGGTGTTGATGAAGATAGGGAAGAAAACCAGTGCCACCACGATGGCCTGGTTGGAACGAGGCGAGGTGAGCCCGAACCAGTTGTTGAAAATCGGCGCCAACGCAATGATCGGAATGGCGTTGACCGCCACGGCCAGCGGCGTGATGGTCTCGTTGGCAGTCCGGAAACGGGTGACAAGCAAAGCTGCGATAATACCAAGTACGATCCCGGCGATCAGCCCGGACACCACCACGAAGCCGGTGATGCGGGCCCCTTGATACACCTCATCCCAGTTGTCGATCAGCGCGCCGACGATCTCAGAGGGGGCGGGCAGCACGAATCCTTGGGGGTTGAACAGCGACAGGACGCCCTGCCACAAACCGAACAGCACCACGCCGGCCACGATGGGAGCGGAGAACCCCTTCAGCGCGTTCATTCCTCTACCTTCCGAAGGGCGACGCGCACCTCGGTGACCTTGTTGAAAAATGCGGGGTCGTCGCGAGTGGCGGCGCTGCGGCCGCCGAGATCGACATCGATGATCGACGCGATCGTCCCGGGACGGGGCGACATCACCAGCACGCGGGTGGAGAGATACACCGCTTCAGGGATGGAGTGGGTGACGAAGACAACGGTGGTCCCGGTCTCCTTCCAAATCCGCAGCAGCTCGTCCTGCATGTGCTCGCGGGTCATCTCATCGAGGGCTCCGAACGGCTCGTCCATCAGCAGCAGCGACGGGCTGAAGGCCAGCGCCCTGGCGATGGCCACCCGCTGCTGCATCCCGCCCGACAACTCCGACGGGTGGTGCTTGGCGAAATCGCTGAGCTTGACCAGCTCCAACATCTCAGCGGCCCGACGCCGTCGGTTGCCTTTCGACCATCCCATCAGCTCGAGCGGGAGCTCGATGTTCTTGGTTACCGTGCGCCAGTCGAAGAGGCCGGCCGTTTGGAAGGCCATGCCATAGTCCCGGTCGAGGCGGGCCTGCTCCGCCGGCTTGGCGTTGACCTCCACCGATCCGGTGGATGGGGAGATCAACGACGCAATGAGCCGCAGCAGGGTGCTCTTTCCGCACCCGGACGGGCCGATGAGGGTGATGAACTCCCCAGGCTCGACGGCCAGATCGATCTCAGCCAGCGCCTCCACCTGATTGCTTCTTCCAGGATTGAACACCTTGGTCGCCCCTTGGATGTCGATCACGTTCATGCCGCCGCTCCCCTGCTATGGCGACCGACTACCAGCCGCTCCACCCCGGTCACCACCAAGAACACGAAGATTCCCAAGACTGCGGCCCCCAGCACGCTGGCAAACAAACGGTCAGGACCGGTCGTGTAGTTGAACGCCTCGCTCAAGATCCGCCGGCCAAGCCCGCCTGAGACCCCGGAGGAGATCTCACCCACGATGGCGCCCACGATGCTGGCCGTGGCCGCGATCTTGAGCGCGGCGAACAAGTACGGCAGCGAGGCGGGAAGCCGCAGACGCCACAGCGTCTGAGACCAATTGGCGGCATACGACTCCATCAGCTCTTGGTTCTCCGGTCGGGGCGACTGCAACCCTCGCAACCCGTTGACCGCCACTGGGAAGAACGTGAGGTAGGTGGCGATAATGGAGACCGACATCCAGTCCTGCCACTCCCACGGGAAGATGTCGAAGTTCTTGCGGCCCCAGATCACAATGATGGGCGCGATAGCGATCAGCGGGATGGTCTGGCTGGCGATTACGTACGGGAGCAGGCCTTGTTCGAGCCGGCGCCATTGCGCCAGGGCCAGGGCAATGGCCATGCCGATTACCAGGCCCACCATGAAGCCCGCAAAGGCCTCCCTGAGGGTGAAGAGGGCCTCGTCGAACAGGATCTTCACGTAGATCTGGTCCTGGCCCCCGGGGGTCTCCCCGAACTGGCCGAAGATCTCACTCACCGGGGGCATGTTCAGGTCGTCGGTGCGCGGCAGCACCGACCCCACCACCGCCCAATCGTGCTGGCGGTCGTCGATGGCCTGGCCGAACGCCTTGTAGCCGGTGTACAACCCGGCCAGCAGGGCCAAGAACAACGCGAAGGTCACCGTCTGGCGAACGATTCGCACCACGGCGTCGCGGCGCTCCTCCTGGGCCGCCTGCTGCTTGAGACGGTGCTCGCGAACCAGAGGATCGTCCGCCACGGCCCCAATGTCGATCTTCGCCATTCTCGTTCGCCCCCAGCCTCTTTGGCTCTCAGCCGCTCATCGCCGGGATGATCCGCTGGCCGTATGCGTTGAGGGTTTCGTCCTTTTGGTCGTGCATGAGATAGATGGCGAACTGGTCCACGCCGAGAGACTCAAGCTCCCGCAGCCGGGCCAGGTGGGCATCCTCGTCGCCGAGAATGCAGAAGCGGTCGATGATCTCGTCGGGAACGAAGTCAGTGTGCTCGTGACCCGCCTTGCCGTGCCCGCTGTAGTCGTATCCTTCTCGGCCCGCGATGTAATCGGTGAGCGCTTGGGGCACGCCCGCACCCTGGTCGCCGTATCGGCCCACCAAGTCGGCCACGTGATTGCCCACCATGCCACCAAACCATCGGCACTGCTCTCGCTGGTGCTCGATGTTGTCGCCTACATACGCAGGGGCGGCCACGCAGATGTACAGGCTGTCGGGGTCGCGACCCGCCTCCTCCGCGGCCTGGCGAACGGCGGCGATGGTCCATTCGGCAATCGCCGGATCGGCCAGCTGGAGAATAAACCCGTCCGACTCGCTACCGCATAGATGCAGCGCCTTGGGACCATATGCCGCCATCAGCACCTTGAGCTCCGACTCCCCGGCCCAGGGGAAGTGCTGCTGAGTGTCGTTGTAGAGGGTCTTGCGCCCTTCGGCCAGGTCCTTGATCACCCGCATGGCCTCGCTCAAGGTGGTGAGGCTGCGCGGTTTGTGGCCGATGACCCGCATGGCGGAGTCGCCCCGGCCGATGCCGCACACAGTGCGGTTGCCGAACATGTCGTTCAGGGTGGCGAATAGCGACGCGGTGACCGTCCAATCCCGAGTGCCGGGGTTGGTGACCATTGGCCCGACGATCATGCGATTGGTGGCCGAGAGCATCTGGCTGTAGATCACATAAGGCTCTTGCCACAAGACGTGGCTGTCGAAAGTCCAGCCGTAGTTGAAGCCGAGCGTCTCGGCTTGTTTGGCCAGTTCGACCACCCTCCATGCCGGAGGATCGGTCTGAAGAACAACTCCGAAGTCCATCGCTACCTCCTCATCCGATGGCGCGGGCCAAAGTCCTCACTCATTGGTCGGAAAGCCCAGGTCAACGCGGCTAGTCGCCGGGTCGGGCCACCGAGCAGTCATAACTTTGGGCCGGGTATAAAAGCGGATTCCCTCCGGTCCGTACATCGTGGTGTCGCCAAACAAGGAGTCCTTCCAGCCGCCGAATGAGTGGTAGCCCACCGGCACCGGGATCGGGACGTTGATACCCACCATGCCCGCGTCGGCTTCCTCTTGGAACTGACGGGCCGCACCACCGTCGCGGGTGAAGATCGCCGCGCCATTGCCCCATGGGTTGTCGGCAATGAGCCGAACCGCTTCGGCATAGGTGTCGCACCGCACCACGCTCAAGACCGGGCCGAAGATTTCATCTCGATAGGCGTCCATGTCGGCGGTGACGCGGTCCAGCAGCGACACTCCCAGGAAGAAGCCATCGGTGTCGAACCGGGTGTTGCGGCCGTCGACCACCACCGTTGCCCCCTGCTCGGCGGCCGAGCCGACGTAGCCCGCCACCCGATCACGATGCTCCCTGGTTATCAACGGACCCATGTCGGAAGCCGGATCAGTGCCGTCGCCGATGACCAGCTTCTCCATGCGCACCTTGATGGCCTCCACCAGCGGGTCGGCGGCATCACCCACCGCGGCGACCACCGAGATTGCCATGCAGCGCTCCCCAGCCGAGCCGTAGGCCGCCGATACCGCCGAGTCGGCCGCCAACTCGATGTCGGCATCAGGCAGGACCACCATGTGGTTCTTGGCCCCGCCCAGGGCTTGCACCCGCTTCCCATGCGAAGTGCCGGTGGTGTATACGTACCGGGCAATGGGGGTGGAGCCCACAAAGCTGACCGCCTTGACATCGGGATGCTCCAGCAGCCGGTCGACGGCTGTTTTGTCACCGTTCACCAGGTTGAGCACGCCAGGCGGGAAGCCGGCCTCCTGAAACAGCTCAGCCATGAACATCGGGGCTGACGGGTCGCGCTCAGAGGGCTTGAGCACGAATGTGTTGCCGCAGGCGATCGCATTGGGCGCCATCCACATGGGGACCATGGCCGGGAAGTTGAACGGCGTGATCCCGGCCACCACGCCGAGCGGACGGCGCACCGAGTAGACGTCGATGCCGGTGGACGCCATCTCGTTGTGGCTTCCCTTGAGATGCTCGGCCAAACCGCAGGCGTACTCGATGTTGTCGATGGCCCGGGCCACTTCGCCCATGGCATCAGCGTGAACCTTTCCGTGCTCGGAGGTAAGGCGCCTGGCGATCTCCTCAGCGTTGTCCACCACCAAATTCCGGAAGGCGAACATCAGGGTGGTTCGTCGGGCAACCGATACATTGCCCCACTCTTCGAACGCGGCCTGGGCCGAAGCCACCGCGGTGTCCACTTCGGCGGATGACGCCAGCGAGAGCTGGCCAGTCTGCTCTCCGGTGGCCGGGTTGAAGACCCGCGATGTTCGGCCTGACCCGCCAGCAACGTGCTGACCGTCGATTAAATGATGGATTTGCTGCATTCCCCCTCCGGTAATCCAGGTTCTAAATCAGGTAGGAGCTGAGACCGCGGCGCAGGTATTGCCCGTGGCCCATGGAGCCCAGGTACTGGTTGTCGTCGACGATGACCCGGCCCCTCGACAGCACGGTGTCGACATGGCCGCTGACCTCGATGCCCTCATAGGCGGAGTGGTCGATGTTCATGTGGTGGTTCTCCACGCTGATGGTCCAGGTTGCCTGGGGGTCGTAGATCACCACGTCGGCATCGGAACCGGGCTGGATGATGCCCTTGCGGGGGTACAGGCCCATCATTCGGGCCGGGGTGGTCGAGCACAGCTCCACCCAGCGGGGCAGGGTGATCTCCCCGGAGGCCACCCCCTGGAAGATCAGGTCCATCCGGTGCTCGACGCCCCCGATGCCGTTGGGTATGGCCCGGAAGTCGCCGACGCCCAACTCCTTCTGCTCCTTCATGCAGAACGGGCAGTGGTCGGTGGCGACCACGGCGAGGTCGTTGGTGCGCAGCCCCTTCCACAGCTCGTCTTGGTGGTGGTCGTGGTGGGACCGGATCGGGGTTGAGCACACATAGGCCGCGCCGTCCCAGCCCTGGTCAAGGTGCTCTTCGAGGCTGAAGTACAGGTATTGGGGGCAAGTCTCGGCGAACACGTTGCCGCCGTTGTTGCGGGCGATGGCCACCTGCTCCAGCGCCTGCTTAGCCGACAAGTGGACGATGTAGAGGGGGGCGGCACCCACTTTGGCCAGCTGAATAGCCCGATGGGTGGCCTCCGACTCGAACTCGGCTCGCCGCACGTACCCGTGGTTCACCGGGTCGGTCTCGCCCCGCTCGAAGGCCTGCTCGGCCAGCACGTCGATGGCGATGCCGTTTTCGGCGTGCATCATCATGAGCCCGCCGTTTCCAGCGCACTGCTGCATGGCCCGCAGGATCTGACCGTCGTCGCTGTAGAACACGCCGGGGTAGGCCATAAAGAGCTTGAAGCTGGTGACCCCTTCGTTGACCAGCAGGTCCATTTCCTTGAGGGCGGCGTCGGTGACGTCGCCGATGATCATGTGAAAGCCGTAGTCGATGGCGCACCGGCCTTCGGCCTGTGCCATGCGGGCGTCGAAGCACTCGCGCACGTCGAGCCCATAGCTCTGGGTGGCGAAGTCCACGATGGTGGTAGTGCCGCCCCAAGCGGCAGCGCGCGTACCAGTCTCGAAGTCGTCCGACGCAATGGTGCCCCCGAACGGCAGCTCCATATGGGTGTGCACATCCACACCGCCGGGCACCACCAGCTTGCCGCTGGCATCGATCACCCGATCAGCCCCACCCTCAGCCGACACGGCGAGGTCGGACCCGGGTTGCAGCACCGCGACGATGACCTCGCCGTCGATCAAAACCTCGGCCGGATCAGCCCCCGTCGAGCTCACCACCGTTCCGTTCTTGATGAGCGTGGTCATGGTCTCTGCCCCCCTACTTCTCCTCGATGAAAGTTGTCATTGCGTCATACCTGCCTGTCGATCTCCTCAATCGTCTCCAAGATGGCGGTCACGCCCTCGTCGATCTCCTCCTCGGTCACGTCCAGCATGGGGGTGATCCGCAGGGCGTTTCCGTAGAGGCCTCCCTTGCCCACCAGCAGCCCCCGCCGCTTGCAGCCCTCCAGCAGTTCGCCGGCCCGATTGGCGTCGGGCTGAATGGAACCCGGTTCTACGATCTCAATGGCCTGCATAAGGCCCTTGCCCCGCAGCTCGATGATCCAAGGCGTCTTCTCGGCCACTGGCCGCAGGGCGTCGGCCAGCCGCTTTCCCATGCGCCGGGCGTTGCCCTGGAGATCGTTCTCTTGCACGTATCTCAACGTGGCCAACCCCGCCGCGGTCGACAACGGGTTCCCGCCAAATGTGGAGAAGCTCAGGGCTGAGATCGTGTCCATAATCTCGGCTCGGGCCACGATGCCGGCCAGCGTGATCCCGTTGCCCACGCCCTTGGCGAAGGTGAGCATGTCGGGGACGATGTCGTGGGCCTGGTAGCCCCAGAAGTGCTCGCCAGTGCGCCCCCAGCCGGTTTGCACTTCATCGGTCACGAACAGGATTCCCCGATTGGCCAGCACCTTGTGCATCGACCCGAAGAAACCGTCCGGCGGGGTGGCGAACCCGCCGACCCCCTGGATGGGCTCGGCGATGAGACAGGCCGCTTCCCCGGTCGTCATCATGTCGATGACCTGCCGGAGGTCGTCGGTGCAGGCCTCGGTGAACTCGTCGTCGTCCAGGTGCCGGAAGGGGCTGCGCAGCTGATACGCCCCGTGGACGAAGTGCACCGCCAGCCCCGACAGCGCGGTCGACGACCACGACGAGTGCGAGGTGATGGCCTGTGCGGTGAACGAGCGGCCGTGGTAGCTGTTGCGCATGGCCAGCACCTCGTTGGACTTGCGGTAGCTGGTGGCCAGGAGAATGGCGGTGTCGTTGGCCTCGCTCCCCGACGTGGTGAAGAACACCCGGGCGTCGGGGATGCCGCTGATGGCCGCGATCTCCTCGGCCAACTCGATCATCGGCTCGCAGAGATACAGCGTAGAGGTGTGCAGAACCTTGGTGGCCTGCTCCTGGATGGCCGTGGTGACCGCAGGGTTGTTGTGCCCCACCATGGTGGTGAGCACACCGCCGAAGAAGTCGAGGTACCGGTTGCCCTCGACATCCCACACATAGCTCCCCTGGCCTTGCTCGATGCTGATGGGCTCGGCGTAGAGCGGCTTGACGTAGGAGGGCAGAATCGCCCGATAGCGCTGATGCAGGTCGGCATTCGTGGTCACGACAGCTGACTCATGTGCAAATCGGCGTTGGTGGTCACAGCGGCTGACTTATGCCTCGGTGAGGGGCCCGTACATGTCGGGGCGGCGATCGCGGTAGAAGGCCCAGAGGGAGCGGATCTCGTCGATCATGGCCAAGTCCAGGTCGCGGATCACCAGTTCTTCTTCTTGGTCCGATGCCGGATCTTCCACGAACTGGCCCCGCGGGTTGGCGAAGTAAGACGTGCCGTAGAAGTCGTTGTCGCCCAGCGACTCCACACCCACTCGGTTGATGGCCCCGACGAAGTACATGTTGGCCGCGGCCGACGCCGTCTGCTCGAGCTTCCACAGATACGCCGACAGACCCCGGCTGGTGGCCGAGGGGTTGAACACCATTTGGGCTCCATTGATACCCAGGGCGCGCCACCCCTCAGGGAAGTGGCGGTCGTAGCAGATATAGACCCCGACTCGACCAACAGCGGTGTCAAACACCGGATAGCCGAGGTTGCCGGGGCGGAAGTAGAACTTCTCCCAGAAGCCCTTCACCTGGGGGATATGGGTCTTGCGATACTTGCCCAGGTAGGAGCCGTCGGCGTCGATGACCGCCGCGGTGTTGTACAAGAACCCCGGCTGTTCCTCCTCATACATAGGCAGCACCAGAACCATGCCATGCTTGGCCGCAATCTCCTGGAACCGCTTGGTTGTGGGCCCGTCGGGGATGGCTTCGGCGTAGCTGTAGTAGTCGGCGTCCTGCACCTGGCAGAAATAGGGGCCGTTGAAAAGCTCTTGGAAGCACATGACCTGAGTTCCGGCCGCGGCAGCCTCGGCCACGTATTTCTCGTGCTGTTCGACCATGGACTCCTGATCACCGGTCCACGCGGCTTGCACAATTGCGGCCCTGACGACACTGGACATGGGGCGCCTCCCAAGCTCATTACTACGGCGCTTTGAGGGGTTAAATGCCCACCAGCGCTGACTTAAGGAATAAACCTCCGATTATTGCCGATGCAGACCCCCTTCCGCCAGAGCCTCTTGCTCTACCTGGGGTTTTCGATGGAGTTCCCAATCGGGGAAACTCGATTAATCCAGGGCCAGCACCCGGTCGAGCTCAGTGTGCATATTCACAAGTCGGCAGTCGAAGTCGCCCAACACCAGTTCGTCGATGCCGTCGGAGGCCATCCCGGCTTGGACCCGGCCGATTCCGTCGAGATCTTGGTTCACCACTTCGGCAATGACCGTCCCCTCGGGGAAGTGGATCATCTCCGGGAGCGTGCCCGACCCCGCCCGATCGCCGAGCCGGTGGAACAGCCAGAAGTCGAAGTGCGACTGTCCAACGTGGTCGCCGGGGCGAGCCCGGAAGATGGTGAACATGTCGCTGTGTACGTTCAGCACCACGTTGGGAAACACCAGATAGTGGTAGTCGTCGAGGATCTGCTCGTCGGTGTAGTGGCTGAAGTCCACTCCCTCGGCCGCCGCTCGGCCTCGCACGATGTCTACCGCCCAGTCCCGGGCGCTTTGACCGGCGAGCTCCACCTCGTCGTCGGGCTGGAGGCCCAGCATGGTGCTGTAGTTGTCCACGAAGGCCCGGGCCACCTCGTCTTGATCGGCGTCGGGGAAGCGGGGTGAGCCGATCCCCAGGGGGATCTTCATCATGGAGTGGCCCCTGTCCCACAGCTCATAGGTGGTGTTGAGCGCATCCATGAAGCCCCGCAGGCCGGGATGCAGGCCTTCCAGGTGGTAGGCCTCATTGAAGGCGTCCACCGTGGTCTTCCAATTGCCGCCTAGCGGAATGGTCCAGCAGGCCGTCAGGGAACGCTCCCCCAGATTGAACGGGGCCAGTGTGTCGGGCACCGGATCGAGGAACTCATCGAGGTCAGGGCCGTCGGGCGATGGGTTGATGAACACCATCTGATGCCAAGTGCCCAATCGCACCGGGGCCAGAGACAGGTTCTCGTTGGCGACCACCCCGAAGTGCTTGCGGTACACGATCTCCTTCAGAGAGCCGTCCAGGCCGTAGCACCAGTCGTGAAACCCGCAGCGGAGTTCATCGGCGTTTCCCTTGCCCTCGCACAGCTGGAATCCCCGATGGCGACAGGCGTTGTGAAACGCCCGCAGCTCTCCGTCGTGGCCCCGCACCACCAGATAGCTCTGGTCGCCCATGCGGTACTCAAACCAGTCGCCGGGTTCGGCCACATCGCTAGTCAAACAAGCCAGCTGCCAGGTCGACGGCCACAACCGCTGGCGCTCCAGCTCGGCATATTCCTCTTCCAGGTAGCGGCCTTTGGGCAACCGAGACGGGATGCCATCGCCGTTGCCTTGGCGAATCTGGTAGCGGTCCAAGTCGATACCCATGGCCAGTGGAGTGCTATCGGGCGCCGCGCACCAGCCGACCCGGGCGGGCCCCGGTGTCGTTGCCGCGGCTGCGGGTCACCTCGCCGGCCACCACAGTGGCCACATAGCCGTCTGCCCGCTGGTCGAGGCGGCGGCCACCGGCGGGGAGGTCATGGACCACCCGGGGAGAGCGCAGGGTCAGCGCCTGATGGTCGATCACATTGGCATCGGCCCGTTTGCCCACTTCAAGCGTTCCCCGGTCGCCCAGCCCGTAGAGGGTGGCGGTGTCGTGAGTCTGCTTCTTCACCACCCACTCCAGGGAGAGCTGCTCGCCCCGGGTGCGGTCCCTGGTCCAGTGGGTGAGCATGAAGGTGGGAATCGAGGCGTCGCAGATCATGCCGCAATGGGCCCCGCCGTCCGACAACCCCGACACACCGGCGGGATGCAGCAGCTGCTCTCGGATGACGTCGTGGTTCTCCTCCACGTAGTTGAACATGGGCAGCATCATCAGAGAGTGCCCGTCTTCTTCCAGGTAGAGGTCGTAAAGCATCTCGAATGGGTCCACCCCTCGTTGGGTGGCCATGGCGGTCACCGTCCGGTCGTTGGTGGGCTCATAGTCGGGCGGATCGCCGATCACATACAGCTTGTGGATCATCGACGCCACCATGCTGGGCATCTGGTCGAACAGCACCGTCGGGTCGGGGGGCAGATCATCCTCGGCCAAGATTGCGGCCCTAACCGACGGCTTGCGCAGCTCGGCCACCAGTTCGTCGAAAGGCAGATGGGCCAGCGACGCAAAGGTGGGCCGCTTGGCAAAGGCGTGGTTGGTTTGAAGGCCAATGAGCATTCCGAACGGGCGACCCGCGATCTGGGGGTACACCCGGGCACCTTCGTCAACCGCCCGCAGCGACTGGTCCATCATCTCGCGCCACAAGTCAGGAGCAGCCTCAAGCTGCAATAGGGCAAAAGACACCGGCACGTTGAAGCGGGCCGACAGGCGCCGCATCCAGTCCATCTCCTTGGGCGGGGCCACCAAATCGAGGCCCGCGGCACCGGCGGGGGCCAGTTCGAACACCCCGGATCCGGCATCGGCCAGCGCTTGGCCCAAGCCGAACAGTTCGTCTTCGGCGGCGAAGGTGCCCGGCACCGGCTCGCCGTCGATAGCCCGATGGCCGAGAGTGCGGGATGTGGATACTCCCAGCGCGCCAGCCTCGATGGCCTCGCGAACGATGGCGTACATGGCCTCGATGTCTTCGGGGTTGGCCGGCTCATTCTTCGCCCCCCGCTCCCCCATCACGTAGCCCCGCACCGCGCCGTGGGCCACCTGGGTGGCCACATCGATCGACAGACGGCGCTCGTCCAGAACGTCGAGGTACTCGGGGAAGCTTTCCCACCCCCAGGTAATGCCCTCGGCCAGGGCGGTGCCGGGGATGTCCTCCACGCCCTCCATGAGCTGGATGAGCCAGTCCTCTTTGCCGGGCGCCACCGGAGCGAAGCCAACCCCGCAGTTGCCCATCACCACGGTGGTCACACCGTGGTTGGACGACGGCTGGAGCATGTCGTCCCAAGTGACCTGGCCGTCGTAGTGGGTGTGGCAGTCCACGAACCCGGGGGTCACCAGCAGCCCGGTGGCGTCTATGGTCTCAGCCGCCTCGGGGGCGGGACCGCCGCTGCGGTCCACTACCGCCACCTTGCCGTCCTTGACTCCAATGTGGCCGGTAAACCGATCGGCACCGGTGCCGTCCACGATCGTGCCATTGGCGATGACCAGATCCAGCATGGTCTTACCTCACTGTCTTGCTGTTGGCGTTTCTTTCTAGGCGCCCGCCCGAAGCAGCTTGCCGGGGCGGGCCCCGGTGTCCTCACCGTTGCGGCGAATGACCTCCCCGCTGACCAGGGTGGCCACGTATCCGGTCGCCCTTTGATCGAAGCGACGACCCCCTGCGGGCAAATCGGCCACCAGCTTGGGCGGGTGCAACGTGAGCCGCTCGTGGTCGATGATGTTCAGGTCGGCCTTCATGCCCGGCTCCACCGTTCCCCGGTCGGTGAGGCCGAACAGCCGGGCGGTGTCGCGCGACTGCTTTTGCACCACATACTCCAAGGGGAGCTTCTCGCCCCGCTGGCGGTCGCGGGCCCAGAAGGTGAGCAGCCAAGTGGGCATGGAGGCGTCGCAGATCGCCCCGCAGTGGGCCCCGCCGTCGGACAGCCCTGACACCCCGGATGGGTGGAGGAACATCTCTCGGACCGCGTCGGCGTTGCCGTGGCTGTAGTTGAGGAACGGGAACAGCAGCAGCGCCCGGCCGTCGTCTCCCAACAGCAGGTCGTACAGCAAGTCCTCGGTTTCCCGGCCTTGGGCCTCGGCAATGGCGGCCACCGACCGCTCGGGGCCGGGCTCGTAGTCGGGGGGATCGCCCAGCACGTAGATCCGATGGAGCTGGGTGCCCATGTACTCGGCGAACTGGTTGGTGAACGAGCTCTCCTCCGACAGGATCGCTGCTTTGCGCTCAGGACGGCGCAGCTCGGCCACCAGCTCATCCAGGGGCAGCTCGGCAATCTCGGCGAAGCTGGGCCGGCTGCTGAAGGCGTGGTTGGTCTGAAGCCCGATCAGGATGCCGTTGCAGCGGGGAGCCACCTGGGGATGGAGCTGGGCTCCCTCGGCCACTGCATCGGCCGACAGGTCCATGATCTCCCGCCACAGCTCGGGGGCAGCGTCCACCTGCACCAGGGCGAAGGTAACCGGACGGCCGGTGGCAGCCGACAGGCGGCGCATCCAGTCGACCTCCTTGTGGGGAGCGGCCAAGTCCTCGCCGACCACTCCGGCGGGGGCCAGCTCGTACAGGCCGTGGCCCACCTCGGTCAGCGCCTCGCCGATGCCGAACAGCTCGTCTTCAGCCGCATAGGTGCCGGGTACCGGTTCGCCGTCGATGGCCATGTGGGCGATGGTGCGAGACGTGGAGAAGCCAAAGGCCCCGGCTCGCAGCGCCTCGGCCACAATCTCCCGCATCTTGGCGATGTCCTCAGGGGTGGCCAGCTCGTTCTTTGCCCCGCGTTCCCCCATCACATAGGCCCGCACCGCGCCATGGGGCACTTGGCAGCCGATGTCAAGTGACAGGGGCTTGCGCTCCAAGGCGTCGAGGTACTCGGGGAATGTCTCCCACTCCCAGGTGATCCCCTCCGACAGAGCGGCACCGGGAATATCCTCTACACCCTCCATGAGCTGGATGAGCCACTCCTCGGTGCCGGGACGCACCGGGGCGAAGCCCACCCCGCAATTGCCCATCATCACCGTGGTCACGCCGTGGTGAGCAGAGGGCTCCAGAATCGGATCCCAGGTAACTTGGCCGTCGTAGTGGGTGTGGCAGTCGACAAATCCGGGAGTCACCAGCAGTCCGGCAGCGTCGATAACCTCGCTGCCCTCCAGATCGGGGCTCCCACCGGGGTACACCCCCGCGATTCGGTCCCCATCGATGGCCACATCCCCGGTGAACGGCTCACCCCCGGTGCCGTCCACAATCAATCCGCCCTTGATCACCAGGTCGTGCATACAGCCATGCTAGAGGGTGATGTGTTCAACCGCCGATCCGCGCCTCCAACAAATCGGTCAGAACAGAAGCAATCCCAGGACTGAGATAACGTCGGGGGATGGCTGAGATCGTCGTGTATCACAACCCCGGTTGAGGCAAGTCCCGGGGCGCGCTCGAGATCCTCGAGTCGCGCGGCGTCGAGTTCGACGTCGTCCAATATCTCAAGAATCCGCTAAGCCGAGACGACTTGGAGCGCTTCTTGGAGATGCTGCCCAACGAACCGGCCGAGCTGGTTCGAGAAGACGGCCACTTCAAGGATCTCGGGCTGAATATCAACGACTATCAGAGCACTGACGCCGTGGTCGACCTACTGATGGAGCATCCCAAGCTGATGCAACGGCCGATCGTCGTCCGGGGTGATCAAGCCGTCATTGCCCGCCCCTCGGAATTGGTTGAAGAGCTGTTGTGAGGCTTTGGTGGACCGGAGGATCCGAAGGGGTGGATCGGGCGGAAGCCGAATCGATTCGCGCCATGCATCGATCCGATGTCGCATCTGCCACATCCCCCCGATCCAAGCCACTCAAGCAGCCACATGGCACCGAGGAGTTCCCCGAGGGCGCGACCATCGTGGCCGGGCCCGACGGAAAGCCTTACCCCGTGGCCGCGGTGTGGCGGCGGGCGCTGGCCCGGATAATCGATGCGGTCACCGTGTTCTTCATCCAGTGGATGCTCACCGTCATCCAGTTGCTGTGGTTCATGGACGACGTGTCCAATCGGTGGCAACCCGAGCCGTGGGGCCGGGCCACCGCCGCCATCCTGGGCTACATCTTCTTCCACTTCATGTACACGATGGTGTTCCTGCGCTGGAACGAGGGCCAGACCCCGGCCATGGACCTCATGAAGCTGCGAGCGGTACGTACCAAAGACGGGAGCCACCTCGGTTTGGGCCGGTGCGGTGCCCGATGGCTGGTGGGCGGGGTGTCGTGGCTCGTCCCCCCCGTAGTGCTTGGCGGGATCATTGTGAATGCGGCCACCTACCTGACAGTCCCCTTCGAGCGCCGCCGCCGCACAGTGTCGGACTGGGTGGCCGGAACCACGGTCATCGCCTATGACCGCGACAAAGAAGATCCCGACGGGGAGCTCGAGGAAGTGCTGGATGAGTTCGGCCAGCCGATGTCGGTTCGGGAGCAGATCCGACGCAAGTACGGTCTCTTCGGGGGCCTGACCGGGATGGGAAGGCGGCTCGGCGACCGGTATCGGGATGACGGCAGATCACCGCGGGATTCCCAGAGGCATTGAGATTCGCGTACCATGTCGGCCACATCTAGATCAGCCCAAAGACAACGGGGGGAACGGCAGTCTTGAATACGGCGACTTCAAGTCAGCTCGGAGCATCGGGGGAACATCGTGGCAGCTGAACGACCACTGCTGGAGGTGGAGAACCTCCGCACCTATTTCGACACGCCACGCGGGATTCTGAAGGCAGTCGACGGGGTGAGCTTCACCCTGGACAAGGGCGAGACCATCGGCATCGTGGGTGAGTCGGGCTCGGGCAAGTCGGTGCTGGTGCGCTCGATCATGAACATCTTGACCAGCAACGCCATCGTGCCGGACGGCTCCGAGGTGTTCTTCGACGGGAAGGACACCCGCAACCTGAGCCGAAGCGAGGCCAAGCACTTCTGGGGTACTCAGATGGCGATGATCTTCCAAGACCCGATGACCTCGCTGAACCCGGTCAAGAAGGTGGGCATCCAGATCACTGAATCCATCCGCTACCACCTCGGCGCTTCCAAGCAGGAAGCCATGGATCGGGCCCTGGAGCTGATGGTGCAGGTGGGCATCCCCGAGCCCCGCAAGCGGCTCAAGGAGTACCCGCACCAGTTATCAGGCGGGATGCGCCAGCGTGTGACCATCGCCATCGCCTTGGCCTGCAATCCCAAACTGCTGATCGCTGACGAGCCCACCACCGCGCTGGACGTGACCGTGCAGAAGCAGATCCTCGACCTGCTGGCATCGCTCCAAGAGGAGCTGGGCATGGCCATGATCCTCATCACCCACGACTTGGGCGTGGTGGCCGGCCGAGCCCGGCGCATCGGCGTGATGTACGCCGGAAAGATGGTGGAGACCGCCGACACCACCACGCTGTTCCACCACATGAACCACCCCTACACCGAGGCGCTGTTCAAGTCGATCCCTCGGGTGGAGCACCAGAGCCACACCCGGCTGGACGCCATCAGCGGTCGCCCGCCCGACATGGTGCTCGATCTGGTGGGATGCCGGTTCGCCCCCCGGTGCCGATATGCCCAGGAGCAGTGCACCACCGAAGAACCGGAGCTGTTCGACACCGGCCAATTCGGCCACAGACAAGCCTGCTTCTATCCGGTGGGATCGCCGGAGAACGCAGAAGCGCTGGCCGCCAACCAGGCTACTGGGATCACCGCGGCCGGCCTCGACCTGACCGCCGCCGCGGTCTCCTAGTCCGGCGATCGCAATCTCGAGGAGGACTCACGAATGGCTGGAACTGGCAAAGTCCATATGAGGGGCGATGAAGCCCTAGTCACCGTCGAAGACCTGGTGATGGAGTTCCCCGCCGGACGCCGGGCCGTGGTACACGCCGTGTCGGGGATCAGCTTTGACATCCTCGAAGGGGAGACCCTGGGCCTGGTGGGCGAGTCGGGCTGCGGCAAGTCCACCACCGGACGGGCCATGATGCAGTTGCCCCCGCCCACGGCGGGATCGGTGCGCTTCGACGGCGTGGAGATGACCGAACTGTCCAAAGAGGACCTGCGTCGCACCCGCACCCGCATGCAGATGATCTTCCAAGACCCGATTTCGTCGCTGAACCCCCGGCGCAAGGTGAAGGACATCGTGGCCGAGGGCCTGTCCATCTGGCACAACGATGCCGGAGAAATGGCCGTCCAAAAGGTGAACGAGGTGCTCGACGCGGTGGGACTCGACCCCGAGGTGGTGTCCGACCGCCGCCCCCACCAGTTCTCCGGGGGTCAGTGCCAGCGCATCTGCATCGCCCGGGCCCTCGTGCTCGACCCCAAGGTGATCATTTGCGACGAACCAGTCTCCGCGCTGGACGTGTCGGTGCAGGCCCAGATCCTGAACCTGCTGGAGGAGATGAAGGAGCGCTACGGGCTGACCCTGGTGTTCATCGCCCACGACCTAGCCGTGGTCAAGAACGTGTCCGACCGGGTAGTAGTGATGTATCTGGGCAAGGTGTGCGAGGTGGCCGGGCCCGACACCCTCTACGCCCATCCCGCCCACCCCTACACCGACGTTCTGCTGGCCTCCATCCCCGAGCCCGACCCCGACCACCCGGTGTCGGATCGCCAGATCGAGGGCGAGCTTCCGTCTCCCATCAACCCTCCTTCAGGCTGCCGGTTCCGCACCCGCTGCGAAAAGGTGCAGGATCTGTGCTCGGAAGAGGAGCCCGAGCTGCGCGAGATCGCGACCGACCACTACGTGGCCTGTCACTTCCCCAACGAGGTCCCGGTCAGCGTCAACGGCAACGGCAGCAGCGACGACAGCTAGCCGCTTTGGCCCAACTCAGAGTTGGTAGCGGCTCGAATCACACGGCCACCCGAATTCAGAGTTGGTAGCGATACACGTTGGTGTCGCGCACCTCGAAGCCGAGGCTCAGATAAAGACGGTTGGCTGCTTCTCTCGACGGGCGAGAGGTCAAGTCCACGGTCACCGCGCCGGTTTCGCGGGCCAGTTCTATTGCAGCCTCGTTGAGCGCTCGGCCCACGCCTTGGCCCCGTGACTGCTCGTCGACCACCACATCTTCGATGATGGCCCGCAGCCCGGTGGGGATGCGCACCAGCACCAAGGTGAGGCTGCCCACAATGGCGCTGTTGGATCGGGCCACTAGCAGCCGGGTGGCATCGGAGGTGGCCACGGCTTCCAGCGCCTCGGCCGACGGCGGCGGGTTCGACGACGAGAGCTGGGGGGTGAGGCGCTCGAACGCCTCTACCAGCTCGGCAGTGACCTCGGTGGCCTCGGTGATCTCAACCGCCATGGAGCGAGACTACCGGCGCGAGATGGGGTTCCTCCGAGCGGGGCGATAGGTTGGGCGAGTGACGATGATCACCTGGGTGGACGAATCTCCTCGCAACCGGCCGGCCTTCGTGGCCGCCTTCACTGGTTGGAACGATGCCGGAGATGCCGCCTCGGGAGCGCTGGCTTGGTTGGCCAGCCGCTGGGAGACCACCGAGGTGGCCAAGCTGGATCCCGAGCCGTTCTATGACTTCGCCGATACCCGACCTCGCCTGCACCTTGAAGACGATGGTTCCCGCTCGCTGATCTGGCCCAGCAACGACTTGATCGCGGCCACCATCACCGGTGCCGAGACGCCCGACGGCAGCGAGACCGAGCTCGCCCTCTTGGTGGGCACCGAGCCACAACTCAAGTGGCGAACCTTCTCCCGCCAGATCGTAGACATGGCCCAGCGGCTCGAAAGCCCGCTGGTGGTCACCCTGGGGGCGCTGTTGGCCGATGTCCCCCACACCCGGCCCACCCCCATCTACGGAAGCAGCGACGACCCGAAGATGGCTTCCCAGTTGGGTCTCACCCCCTCTAGCTACGAAGGCCCCACCGGCATCGTGGGTGTGCTCCACAACGCCTGTGCCACCGCCGGACTGCAAACCGCCTCGCTGTGGGCCGCGGTACCGGGGTACGCCTCGGAGATCCCCTCGCCCAAGGCTTCCCTCGCCCTGGTGAGGAGACTGGGAACCCTGTTGGACATCTCTCCCGACACTTCAGAGCTGGAGGAGATGGCCGACAGCTACGAACGCCATGTGTCCGACCTAGCCGAGCAAGCCGACGAGACCTCCGACTACATCACCCAGCTCGAGCAGGCCTACGACCAGGAAGCCGAGGAGAACGGCGAGATGGAGGAGATGCGCTCCACCGACCCCGGTGAGTTCGTCGACCAGATCGAGCAGTTCCTCCGCGACCAGCCCAGCTAGTCCAGTCCTTGGCCTGATCCCGGTAGCCGGGGCTGGTCCAAGAGTCAACCGGGATGGCCGTCAGTGCGCCAGGGTGGGGTGCGGGGGCGGTCGAAGAGGAACTCGACCGGTTCGCCGCGGATGGCGGCAAAGGAATGGGACAGCCACCAGTCGCTGCCGTGGACGCCGTCGGGCAGGTTGTCGGGGCTGAAGAATCCGACATCGCTGCACTCCAGGGGATGGGGATCGAGTTGGCCGCCGACAGCCCGGCACAGAAAGACCATCGAGTACATCGGCACGGTGGTGAACCCCCGGCGCAGACCGTCGTGGATGGCGATAGGCCGGTCCACCTCGCACACGATGCCGGTCTCCTCCAGCACCTCCTTCACCACCACCTCTGAGGGGGAGTAGCCCACGTCGGCCCATCCGGTGGGATACAGCCACACCCCGGAGTCGGCCCGCTGCACCAGCAGGATCTCTCCGTCGTCGTTGCCCACCACGGCGCCCACCGCCACTTTGGGGGTCACGTAGCCGGGAACACCGTCGCCCACCGACTTCATCCACTCGTCCACGAAGTTGTCCGGCGTCCAGCCCGAGCTCAGCGTGGCGGCCATGTCGGCGGCCACGTGCAGCACCTCCTCGAAACGCTCCTGCTCGTACTTGTTGTCGGTGAAAGCCAAGCCAGTGCGGGCGATCCCGGCCAGGGCCTCTGACCACCGCCGCAGGTCGTCCTCCCCTACTACCGGCCGGCCGTCAGAGGTCATGGCCGCTCAACGACAGAAGGGGCAACCATCATCGTCAAGCGTTGCAGGTCGGAACCGGACAGCATCTTGGTCAGGCATTGCAGGAGTCGATGGCGTGTTGGAGGGCGAGGTTGATTTCATGTTGGTGGTCGGGATTGGTCACCTTCTCGCCCTCGCCGTTTCGGACGTAGTAGGCGTGGACGACATCGCCGCCCAAGTCCTGCACCTTGGCGCTGAGGATGTCCAAGTCGAGCTGGGACAACGCGCTGGTGACCCGGCTCAGCAGCCCCATGCGGGCCTGGGCCGCCAATTCGATAATGGTGGCGGTGGACGAGGATTCATTGTCCACCGTGACCTTGGGGGCGATCACTGGACGGGGGGTGAAGTCCGGCTCGACCTCATACGTGCTGATTCGCTCAGCCAACCGGGCCTCGATGGCCAGCCGTCCGGCCAAGGCCCGCTCCACGTAGGCCGTGACCTGGGGCCAGTCGATCTCCAAACCCAGCGTGCTCTCCACCTGGAACCGCTCCAGCGCCATCCCGTACTCGGAATGGGCCGCGGCCAACAGCACCCGGAGTCCGCTCAGCGCCAGTGCCCCGGCCACTCGGGAGAACATGCCGTGCTGGTCGGGAGCGATTACCAGCAGCGTGTCGCCCTCACCCAGCACCAGGCGCTCGCCTGCCTCCATCATCTGCCGATGCTCGGGGGTGGGGAACCTCGACGTGATCTCGTCGATATCTCCGCCCTCCATCACGTGGGCACATCTGGCCACCAACTCGCGTACCAGACTGGCCTTCCACGAGCTCCACGCCGAAGGGCCGGTGGCCACCGAGTCGGCTTCGGTGAGCGCTCCCAGTAAGCGCAGGGTTTCCACCGAGCGGGCCTGGCGGGCCACTTCGGCAATGGTGTCGGGATCTTCCAAGTCGCGCCGGGTGGCCACGTCGGGCAACAACAGGTGGTGCTCCACCAGGGCCACCAGCACGTCTACGTCGGTGGGCGGGTACCCCATCCGGTGGGCGATGTCGGCCACCAGCTCCATTCCCACCTCGGTGTGGTCGCCGGGGTAGCCCTTGCCGATGTCGTGGAGCAGGGCCCCCACCACCAACAGGTCGGGGCGGTCTACCCGGTCGACCAGATCGGCGGCTAAGGCCGCGGCCTCGCACAAGTGCCGGTCCACGGTGAACTGGTGGTAGGCGTTGCGCTGGGGGCGGCTGCGATTGGGGGCCCACTCGGGCAGAATGCGAACGAAGAGGTCCATCTGATCCAGCGCCTCGATCACCGGCGGGGCGGCGCCACCGGTCAACAGGAGGTCCACAAACATCTTGCGGGCCTCATCGGGCCACTGCTCGGGCATGGGGGGCATCTGGGCTTGGAGCCGCTCCAAGCTGGGGCGGTCCATACGCAGCCCGTGGGATGCAGCCGCCCGGGCCAACCGCAGCGCATTGCAGGGATCAGCGGCATCGGCATCGTCGGCCAGCACCGCCCTGCCCTCGTGGGTCACCACGCCAGCATCCAGGGCAATGTTGTTGCGGCTGGTGCGGCGGCGCAGCCTCCGGCGCCACTCGGGGGGCAGCTCGGAGTCCCGCAGCCACGCCCAGATCTCATCGCTGCGCCAGGCGATCGACCGGGCCGAGCTGGCGATGGCGGCCATCAGCTCGTCGGCATCCTCATAGTCCAATGCCGCGGCCACGCCGTCCTGTTCTTGGAGCAGAAGCTGGTCTCCGGGGCGGTCGGTGGTTCGGTGCAACTCCACTCGTGCCGCCAGGATCACCTCGTAATCGGCCCACAGCTTGCGGCTGTCGGTTTCGTCCATCTCGAACACAGCCTCTTCGGCCCAGCGCAACGCGTGGACGTCTCGCAGTCCACCCCGGCCCTGTTTGAGGTCGGGCTCCAGCTTGTACGCCACCTCCCCGCTGCGCCGATGGCGCTCGGCCACCCCCTGGGCCAGCAAGGGGAGCCACCGCCGAGCGCTGCGCTGCCATTGGGCCGCGTTGTCGGCAGTCAGATCGCTGGACAGCTCGGCATCACCAGCAATATGACGGGCGTCCAGCAGCGATGTGGCCGTATCCAGGTCGGTCTTGGCCAATTCCCGGGTCTCCCGCGGCGTCCGCACCGAATGGCCGAGCTTCAGCCCCTCGTCCCAGATCGGATACCACAACCGGGTGGCGATGTCGCCGATGTCGGGGCGGTCGCGGTGCAACAGCAACAGGTCGATGTCGCTATAGGGACACAGCTCGGCCCGGCCGTACCCGCCCACCGCCACCAGCGCAATGCCCTCGTGGTCGGCTACCTCATCGGCGAAGATGCCCTGGAGCCACTCGTCAACCCGCCGGGCCAGCGCGCGGCACAGAACCGTCCCCACCTTGCTGCGATCAGCCAGCAGCTCATCGCGGCGCAGTGCGCTCGTTCTCGCCTCGCCTATCGCCACTACTCGTCGAGGCTAGTTGTCCTTCGCTCCAATAGCGACGTAACCCCGTACGGACCACTAAGACCCCATCAGCGTGCCCAGATACAGGCTGACCACCTTGGGATCGTCGAGAAGCTCTCGACCGGTGCCGGTGTAGGCGTTGGTCCCCTGATCCAGCACGTAGCCCCGATCGCAGATCTCCAGACATCGTCGGGCGTTCTGCTCCACCATGATCAGCGAAACCCCGTGGTCAGCGATGCGGGTGACCTGTTCGAACACCTGGTCTTGGTACGCGGGGGAAAGCCCGGCTGAAGGCTCGTCCAGCAGCACCACTTGGGGATCCATCATCAGCGCTCTCCCGATGGCCACCATCTGGCGCTGCCCTCCCGACAGCCCGTCGGCCCGCTGGTCCCGGCGATCGGCCAGCAGGGGGAACAGCTCGGCTACCGCCTCGAATCGCTGGTGGAACGTGCTGGGCTTCTGAAACGCCCCCATCTCTAGGTTCTCCTGGATGGTCAGCCGAGGGAACACGTTGTCGGTCTGGGGCACAAAGCCGATACCCCGGGCCACCAGCTCATGGGGGCGCAGGCCGGTGATGTCCTCGTTGGCCATGCGGACAGTCCCGGAGCGGATGTCCACCAGACCGAACACTGCTTTCAGCAGGGTGGACTTGCCCGCCCCATTGGGGCCGATGATCCCGATGACCTCGCCGGGATGCAGGTCCAATGAGCAGCCGTTCAAGATGTCGACTCCGGGCAAGTACCCGGCCACGACGTCGCCAACCTGGATCAGAGGGGATGGGCTGTCCACGATCATCCCCCTGCTCGACGCCGGCCCAGATAGGCGTCGATGACTTCGTCGTCGTGGATGACCTTCCACGGCGGGCCTTCGGCGATGATCCTGCCCTGGGCCAGCACCACCACCCAGTCGCTGATGCCGGTCACCACGTCCATGGCGTGCTCGATGAACACCACCGTCAAGCCCTCGAAGGCCAGCTGGGTGATGTGGTGCATCAAAGACTGGGCCAGGGCGGGGTTCACGCCGGCCATGGGCTCGTCAAGCATGATCATCACCGGGTCGGCCATAAGCGCCCGAGCCACCTCCAAGAGCTTTCGCTGGCCCCCTGACAGCGTGCCGGCCAGTTCGTCGCGCATGTGGGCCAGGTTGAACCGATCCAGCAACTCCTCGGCAAGCTCGATGTTGGCCTCCTCCTGGTTTTGCCAGCGCGACCGGAACGGGGCCGCCGACAATCGCTCCCCCACCTGGCTGGGAGCCCCGAGAAGCACGTTGTCGAGCACGGTCAGCTTGGCCAGTGACTTGGTGAGCTGAAAGGTGCGAATCATGCCTTTGCGAGCCAGCTGGTCGGGCGACGGCGAGGACACCGGCTGTCCGTCGAACGACCAGCGCCCGGTGTCGGCCCGGTCGAAACCGGTCAGCAGATTGAACAGGGTGGTCTTGCCGGCACCGTTGGGGCCGATGAGGGCGGTGACCACCCCTCGTTCCACTTCCAAATGGTCGACGTCTACCGCCCGCAGACCCCCGAAGCTCCGGGTGAGTTCGTCTACCACCAGGATCGGGTGGGGTTTGGGCACGCCCGCCACCGGGGGCACGGTCAGGATCGGCTCGATCGCTGTGTCGGCGGACGCCGATTCCGGCCGCGGCATCACGTCATCGGGCATCTAACTGCATTTCTATGCGATTGCCGGTTATCCCCTGAGGGCGGAACAGCATAAGCAGAACCAAGGTCAAGCCCACCATGGCCACGCTGATGACTCCCTCAGAGCCGCTCAAGAAGTCGGCCACCGCGTCCGGCAGCCACGCCTCGGCAGTCAGCTGGCGAAGGAACGACTCAATCCACTCCCGCAGAAACCAGAACAAAATAGCGCCGAGCACCGGCCCCAAATAGGTGGCAGCACCGCCCAACAGCAGCGCGGTGTAGGCGAAGAAGGTGACCTGGGGGCGGAATCCGTTGGGATCGGCACCCGAGGTCTTGATGGCATCCACTACCCCGCCCATACCGCCGATCACGCCGCCGATGATCAGCGCCTGCATCTTGTAGGAGAACACGTTCTTGCCCAGGCTCCGGGCCGCATCCTCGTCTTCCCGGATCGACTTCAGCACCCGCCCCCACGGACTGCGCACGATCAAGAACACCACCAGGCTGACCAGCGCCACCAGCACCCAGCCCACGGTGATGACCCACATCTGCTGGCCGGTGAACTCGAACGTGCCGACGCCGTAGCGGTCGTGGGGCCCGTCGGGATAGGGGTTCAGGTCGTAGAACGCCCCGGCATCAAAGCTCACGCTGAGCGGCCCTCCAGTGAGGCCGATGGCGTCGGTGGAGCCGATGAGGATACGGATGATCTCGGCGGCGGCAATGGTGACAATGGCGAACATCACCGCATGCAGGCGCAAGGTGGGAAAGCCGAGGGCCACTGCCAACGCCACCGACAGAACCAGGCCCACCAGGATGCCCACCCACAGCGACCAGCCGAAGGTGGCCACCGAGACGCTGGTGCCGTAGGCCCCCAGCAGCAAGAACCCGACTTGGCCGAAGTTCAACAGGCCGGTGAAGCCGAAATGGACGTTCAGACCGATGGCGGCCAGGGCCAGGATCACCGCCTCGGGCCCAAATGCGGCTCGGGCCGCGTTGCCAAAGATGATGTCGAAGTCCACCTAGCCCACCCGTGCCTTGATCCCGAACAGGCCTTGGGGCCGGAACAGCAGCACCAGGATGAGCGCGGCCAACGGCACCACAAACTTCAACTCGGGCGAGATCCACAGGGTGCTCACCTCAGTGGACATGCCGATGATGAGCGACCCGGCCAGGGCGCCGAACGCCGTGCCCAGCCCGCCGAGCTCCACCCCGGCGAAGATCAACAACAAGAGCTGGAAACCCAAGAACGGATCGATATCGGTGTCGAGGCCTTGGAACACCCCGCCGAGTCCGGCCAAGGCCGCCCCCATGGCCCACACCATCAACACCACCCGGTTCACGTTGATGCCCGATGCCTCGGCCAGGCTGGCGTTGTCCGACACCGCCCGGGTGGCCTTGCCGAAACGGGTCCACTGGAGCATCATCCCCACGGCCAGCAAGAGGACAATGATCACCGCCACGGTCACCAATTCCCGAGGGGTCACCGCCCAGGGTCCGAACTCCCATCGCTCCTGCACTTGAAAGTCGGTGTAGGGCAGGGGCTCAGCACCGAAGAACAGCTGGATCACCTGGCGTCCCAGCAGCGACAGGCCGATGGTCACCACCACTAGCTGGAAAATGCCCAGTCGTCGGTGCCGCAGCGGACGGAACAGCCCCGTTTCCAACCCCGCCCCCAGCATTCCGCACACGATCATGGTGACGATGGCGGCCACAATCAGATTCAGCTCGCCCCACGAGCTGTTGAAGTACCAGGCGATGACCGCACCAAAGGTCACTAACTCCCCGTGGGCGAAGTTGACCAAGCCGGTGGTCCCGTAGATGAGCGACAGGCCGATGGCACTCATGGCGATGATCAGGCCAAATTTCAGGCCGTTGAACACCGTTTGCGCCGCCCGCTCCCCGAATGGAGTGCCCTTGGGGGCTTCGCCCACTGCGAATACCACCGCTCGGGAGGCACCCTCGGTCACAGCCACCTCGACGGTGGATTCGAACCCCTCCCTCAGCCCGATCCCCTCGGGCAAGGTGCTCTCGTCGAGGGTGACCCGGTACGCGCCAGCACCGGGGACTGTCACTGACCATTGGCCTTCGGAGTCGGTGACTGCCTGGCCGACCTTTGTGCCGGATTGGTCGGCCACGGTGATCTCAACCCCGGCGAAGAACTGGTCAAAGCCCACTCGAAGGGTGCCCTCCAGCACCGATGGCTGAGAGCTGTCGGCGTCGCCTCCCGACTGGGCCATGGAAGGGGCGACCCAAGCCAGCACCAGACAGAGCACAAGACCAGCGAGCGCGAGAAGCCTCCGCATCTGCTTTCACGCTACTGCCCGGTACAGGATGCCTAGTGGAGCCGTCAACGGCGATCGAATATTCCTGCTCCCCGTTTCACGAGCAGCCAGTGAGCGACCAAAATGGGGGCGTGGGGGACTGGGAGCGGTTGCGGAGCGATCTGGCCGAGATGGACAGCGTGATGGTTGCTTTCAGCGGCGGCGTCGACTCCTCCTTCTTGGCCTGGGTGGCTCACGACGTGTTGGGCGACCGTGCCCACGCCGTGACCGCGGTATCGCCGTCATTGGCGAAGGCTGAGCGTGAGGACTGCGCGTCGCTGGCCGCCGAGTGGGGCCTGCGGTGGAGCGAAGTACACACCGACGAAATGGAACACGCCGCCTACGTGGCCAATGACGGCGACCGGTGCTACTGGTGCAAGGACGCGCTCATGGATGCGGTAGCCCCACTGGCTGAGGCCACGTCGTCGACAGTGGCGCTAGGAGTGAACACCGACGACTTGGGCGACCACCGCCCGGGCCAGCGGGCCGCGGCGGAACGGGGTGCGGTGTTTCCCCTGGTGGACGCCGAATTTTCCAAGGCCGATGTTCGAGAGTGGTCGCAGCGGCTGGGGTTGCGCACCTGGGACAAGCCGGCTGCCCCCTGCCTGGCTTCCCGGATCCCCTATGGCACCCCGGTGACCATGGGGGCACTGGCCTCAGTGGGAGACGCCGAGGCTGCCCTCAGGAGGCTGGGATTCGCAGAACTGCGAGTTCGCCACTACGGCGACCTGGCCCGGATCGAAGTGCCCGAAGAGCGCTTGGCCGATGTGGTTGCCCAGCGGGCTGCGGTGGTGGAGGCGGTGCGCCAGGCCGGCTACCGGTATGCCACGCTCGACCTTGACGGCTTCCGCTCCGGCAATCTGAACGACGTGCTCGATATCGGCCCGTCGTCTTCGCGTCCTTGACCGACCCCGAGCTGCGGGCCGCCGAGTTGTAGGACGCTGCGATGGAAGAGGCCGACTTGGAGGACACCGAATTAGGGGCCGCCGAGCAGCAACTTGCCGAGTGTGCTCGGGAACTTGCGGAGGGGATCAAGGCGGCCTTGCCCGAGTGGGTGGTATCGGCGGTGGAGAGCCGGTTGACTAACCCAAGCCCCGAGGTCCGAGAGGCGGCCGAGGCCGCCGGTGTGGCTGCGGCATCAGAGATCGGCAGCGAGGTGGCCCAGCTGTTGGCCGCCGACATCGACGACCAGCCCGAGAATCCCCTGGCCGCTCTGCGCCGAGCCGTGCGCTATCCCACGGAGGTGTTGACCGCCGCTGGCGTTACCCCGGTGGAGCGGGATGACTTCGCCATCGAACGGTTTCCCGAGGACATCTACAACCTGACTCCTGCGTCGTTTGCCGACATCCACCCCGACCTCCAGATTCCCGGACTGGAGTGGGGGGCGGCCAAGGCGTTCGTACACCGCCGCCGCCGTAAATGACTGGATGAGGACGGTTCGGAGCCGGAACGGCTCAACCTGACATACTGGCGGTGCCGCAGGGCAAACGTGAATTAGTTGTCAACTATCGGAGGGTGTGATGGATCTCGCTATCGGTGACGCGGGCAGTACCGCATGGGTACTCGTATGTGCTGCGCTGGTCTTGTTCATGGTGCCGGGCCTGGCCTTGTTCTACGGGGGCATGGTCGGCCAGAAGAACGTGCTCAACATGATGAACATGAACCTGTATTGCCTGGGCATCGTTCCCATCCTGTGGGCGGTGGTCGGTTTCGGGTTTGCCTCCGGCGATTGGGACTTCCCGCTGTTCGGAAACTTCGACGCCGCCTGGCTGAACGGTATTGATGATTTTGAGAGCAAGCGGGAGTTCGTGTTCGGCATGACCTTTGCTGCCATCACTCCTGCGCTCATCTCGGGCGCAGTGGCCGGCCGGATGAAGTTCTCCGCCTGGGCCATCTTCGTGCCGTTGTGGTCGTTCATCGTGTACTCGCCGGTCGTTTACTGGATCTACGGCGGCGAGGGCTGGATCCTCCAGCTCCCGGCCCACGACTTCGCCGGCGGTACCGCCATCCACATCAACGCCGGTGCGGCGGCCCTGGCCCTGGTTCTGGTTCTCGGCCCCCGCAAGGGCTGGCCCCGCGACGTGGACTTCCCCCACAACCTGCCGCTGGTGCTGCTGGGCGCTGGCATTCTGTGGTTCGGCTGGTTCGGCTTCAACGCTGGATCAGCCTTGGAAGCCGGTCCCGGTGCTTCCCATGCCTTCTTGACCACGTTCTTGGCCGCGGCCGCCGGGCTGTGCTCGTGGATGCTGGCCGAGACCATCAAAGACGGCAAGCCCACCGCATTGGGCATGGCCTCGGGCATCGTGGCCGCGCTGGTGGCCATCACCCCGGCGGCCGGATTCGTGGGGGCCATGTCCTCCATCGTGATCGGCGCCGCGGCCGGAGTGCTGTGCTTCCTGGCCATCGGGCTCAAGCTGCGCTACAAGTACGACGACAGCCTTGACGTAGTGGGCATCCACATGTTCGGCGGCATCATCGGCGGCGTGCTGATCGGGTTCTTTGCCGACTCCGGCATCTACGAGGGTGCCGACTTCATCGACGGTGTCTTCTTCGGCGGCGGCGAACTGCTCGGCAACCAGATCATCTCCATCGTGGCGGTGATGGCCTACAGCTTCGTGGCCACCTACATCATCGCTTTGGTGCTCCACCGCACCATGGGGATCCGGGCATCTGCCGACGACGAGAGCGTCGGCCTCGACCAGTCACTCCATGCCGAGACGGCCTACAACAACTAAAACATTCCTCACCTGAACTGGGCTGGGCTTCGGCTCAGCCCAGTTCAGCCAAGTCGACATCCTGACTGCCGGTGACGGTCAACTCACCGTCGATGAACTCGGCGATGATGTAGCGGCCAAACGTGGGATCGCCCACATCGTCGAGCTCCAGTGGGCCGGAGACGCCGTCGAAGTCGATGTCGGTGCCCTCGGCTATCAGACCAGCGCATTCGGCGTAGGAGAAGCACTTCTGGCCGCTCCGGGTCACCGACTGAACCTGGCCGATGATGGCGGGTCCGTCGGTGGAACCAGCGGCCAGCGCGGCCAAGGCCAAAACCACTACACAATCGTAGGCTTGGCCCCCGTAGGCCACGTCGCCGCCGGTTCGCTCAATCAGGCGCCCGCTGAACTCATCGCCGCCCCCCGCCGTCAGGGCCACGAAACCATCGAGCACATAGGGGTTGGATGGGTCCACCGTGTCAGCCAGGTTCCGGTCGTAGATGCCGTCGGTGCCGTACATGACCCCGGGTGGGATACCAGCTTCAAGCATTCCTCGGATGATCTGCGCACCCTCGGAAAACGTGACCAATACCACCGCGTCAGCCCCCATGTCTTCGATCGTCGCCACCGTGGCGTCGTAACTGGTGGCATCCTCGTCGTAGGAGATGATCTGGTAGGCCACTCCCAACTCGGTGAGGCTCTTCGCCAGCAGGCTTGACAGGGCGTTCCCCCAATCGTCGGCCCGGGCTGGGATGGCCACGTTGGTTGCTCCATCGGCGGCGACAATGTTGGCCAAGATCGGCGCCACCGCCTGGTCGGGCGGCACCGTCCGGAAATAGAAGGCTGCGTTGTCCTGGGTGGAGAACGACGGCGAGGTGTTCGACGGGGAGCACTGGGGGATCTGGGCGTCATAGAGGGTCTGGATGAACGACTGTGAAACTCCTGACGCCGCCGCACCCACAATCACATGGGCCCCCTCCCCCAGCAGCCGGTTGACCGCCTCCGGGGCGACGTCGGGATCGGTAGCGGTGTCGCCGGTCAAGAGCCGCACATTCCCGCCCGCAGCCTGAATGTCCTCAATCGCCAAACCGATGCCCTCGATCATCGGCGAGTTCAGGAAGGCCAACGAGCCGGTTTCGGGCATCACTTGCCCGATCACCAGGTCGAATTCCGCTGACGCCGGGTCCACCGGCTCCGCGGTTTGAGCCGGGGCGGCGGTCTGCACCGGTTCTGCGGTCTGCACCGGTTCTGCGGTCTGCGCCGGTTCTGCGGTCTGCGCCGGTTCTGCGGTCTGCACCGGGTCCACCGGTTGGCCGACATCGCCACCGTCGTCGTCGTTGCCACACCCCGCCGCAATCAGCGCGGCTAGTGCGATGACCAAGATCAATCGTCTCCGTCGCATAAGAAGATTCCTCATTTCTGGCTGGCTCGACACACCACTTAACTCAGCCCATTTCAGCCAGGTCCACATCGTGGCTGGCGATAACGGTGAGCACGCCGTAGTTCAACTCGGCGACGAAGTACCGGCCGACGGTCGGATCGCCGACCCCGTCCAGTTCCAATGGACCAGAGGCACCGACGTAGTCGATGTCCACTCCATCGACGACCAATAGGGCGCACTCCTTATAGGAGAAGCACTGCCGACCTCCCTTGGTCACTCCTGGCACCTCCTCGATAATGGCCGACCCGCTGTTGGAGTTGGCGGCTAGGGCGGCCAGCATAGACAACACCACACAGTCGTATGCCTGACCTCCCCAGACCACATTGCCGTCGGTAAGCCCGCTAATGCGGCCGTTGAATGAGGGATCGCCCCCAGCAGCAACCAGCAAGAATCCGTTGAGCACCTCGGGGTTGGATGGATTCACCACATGGGCCAGGTTGTGATCGTAAATTCCGTCGGTGCCGTACATCGTGTTGGCCGACATGCCTGCCTCAACAAGCCCGCGGATGATCTCAGCGCCTTCGGAAAAGGTCACGAACACCACAGCGTCGGCCCCTGTGCTCTGTATCGCGGCAACAACAGGATCGAAGCTGGTGGTATCTGCGTCATAGAAGATGATCTCAGCGCTCACTCCCAACTCGCCCAGGCTATTGACAAGCAGGTTGGATAAGGCATTGCCCCAGTCATCGTCTCGAGCCGGAATGGCGACGTGGGTCGCCCCATCCGCCGCCACAAGCGTGGCCACGATCGGCGAAACCGCCTCGTCGGGGGGCACGGTCCGGAAGAAGAAGGCGGCGTTGTCTTGGGTGGAGAACGAAGGGGATGTGTTGGATGCCGCGCACTGGGGGATCTGGGCTTCGTACAGCGTCTGAATAAACGACTGCGACGCTTGTGACGACCCTGCCCCCAATATTACGTGGACCCCCTCGCCCAACAGACGGTTGACTGCCTCAGAAGCCGCGTCGGGGTCGGTGCCGTAATCTCCTCTCAACAGCCGCACATTCCCGCCCGCGGCTTGAATGTCCTGCACCGCCAAGTCGATGCTGGCTACCACCGGAGAAACTGAAGATGTCTCCGGGTCGCCTTCGGGCCACACTGAGCCGATGACCAGTTCGAGGTCTCTTCTGTCAGGCTGAGCTGCATTCCCGTCATCACTGCTGCTACCGCATGCTGTTGCTGCCAGGGCCAATGCTGCACCCACCGCAGCCATCCCAAACCACCTCGCTTTCATGGCAAGACCTCGCTACATGAGTTGGCGGAGCAGGAGGTCGATGGGCGCCACCATGCCGGTGTAGAAGGGGCCGAACTCGGCGTAGCGGGCCGACGCCTCGTCGTAGCGCATGGTGTACACCACCTCTTTGAGGTCGTCGGGGTGCTCGCAGAACAGGGTTACTCCCCACTCGTAGTCGTCGATGCCGGTGGAGCCGGTGATGAGCTGGAGCACCCGGCCGGCGAACGTGCGGCCGGTGGCCCCGTGCTCATACATGAGCTCTCGTCGGCGCTCAAAGGGCAGCTCGTACCAATTCTGCTCGGGGTTGCGGCGCTTGGACATGGGATAGAAGCACCACGCCGGCTTGCCCTCGGGGGGGAGCTGGGGATACAGCCGAGCCTGCTTGGTCTCCTCGGGCAGCCCGGCGGCGTACTCCGACAGCTCAGTAAGCGACACGTAGGAGTCAACGATGTCGAGCCCCGCTTGTTTCAGATCTGTCTGGAAATCCCGCAATTCCCACAGATCAGCGTGCAAGGCCATGAACGCGATATCGGCCTTGTGGCCAAGCACGGCCACCGTCACCACTTGGACACCCATGCGCTCGGCGTTCTTGACCGCCCGCTTGATGTCCCGCTTCTGCTGAGAATGGTCGCCTTCCGGGCTGAGCTTGCCGAACAGGTGGAGGACACCGATCCCGATCGACGGCTCCACCGGTGCCGGGGACTCACTCATGGGCCGATGGTTCGGTCATTGGTCGATGGTGACATCTACCGTCTCGATCACTTCCAACTCGCCGTTGCGGACCTCGGCGAGCACATAGCGGCCCACGGTGGTGTCGCCGACATCGTCCATTTCCAATGGGCCAGACACGCCGTCGTAGTCTATGTCGATTCCCTGGACCACCAACTCGGCGCACTCTCCATAAGAGCGGCACTTCTGACCGCTGCGGGTTATCTCGGGCACCGCGGCGATGATCGTTGGGCCGTCTACTCCACCAGCAGTAAGCGCAGCCAGCGCCAGAATCACCGCGCAGTCGTAGGCCTGCCCCCCGTAGATGGCGTTGCCCCCCGTCTTTTCGAACACCCGCTGGTTGAATTCCTCGCTACCTGACGGACTCTGCACCCGCAGCCCGTCGACAACCGTCGGGTCGGTGGGATTCACCCGTTCGGGCATACTGAAGTCGAACTGCCCGGCGGTGAGATGGATGGCCCAGCTGGGCACGCCCATCTCGATAAGCCGACGGGTGATGGCGATACCCTCCTCGAAGGCAATGAGACCGACGGCATCCACCCCCATGTCCAGAATCTGGGCCACGGTGGCGTCGAAGCTGGGGGCTCCGGGGTCGAAGGTCACAGTCTGCGAGGTCACGCCCAACTCGGCCAGGTCGTCGGCCAACAGCCGGGCTAGCGAGGCGCCGTAGTCGTCGGCCCGATTGGCGATAGCCACATTGGTAGCCCCCCGGGAGGCCATGCTGTTGGCCATCACCTGGGACTCGCCTATTGCGACGGTGACTGTGCGGAAATAGAAGTCGGCATTGGCCTGGGTCGAGAACGACGGCGACGTGTTGGACGCCGCGCACTGCGGGATCTGGGCATCGGACAAGGTCTGGATAAACGACTGCGACACCCCCGATGCGCCGGCCCCGATTATCACATGGGCCCCCTCGCCCAGCAGGCGGTTCACTGTCTCAGGGGCCACGTCCGGATCGGTGGCCGAATCGCCGGCGAGCAACTTGACGTTGCCCCCTGGGCATTGATGTCGGCCACCGCCAACTCGACCCCGGCAATCAGCGCGCCGCCGAGCGAAGCGGCCAGCGATCCGGTTTCGGGCAGCACTCGCCCGATCACCAGTTCCGGGGCGGCCGCCGGTGGCGGGACCACCGGCGCAGCAGTCGGCTCGATGGTCGAAGTCGAGGCCGAGGGGGTAGCCGTGGGTCCGCCCTGGCTGTCGTCACCGCCCCCACAGGCGGCAGCAACGAGGGCGACGGCCGCGATCGAGGCCGCGATTCCCCGTCGAATCCCGACCATCCCAATCAGTCGCCGAAACCGTTCACCAGCACGGCGAAGTGACGACTGGTGGCGTCGTGGCGCTTGCCCACCACTGCCTGGTAGGCCTCAGATTCCCACACCTCGCGGGCTTTCTCCTTCGAGTCGAACTTGATCACCACCGTCTGGTGTCCAGCGGTGTCGCCCTCGACCACCTCCGACTCGGTGTCGAACGCCACCAACTCGGCACCGTCTCCGATGCCCAGAGCGCCCGCGGCACCCTGCATGTACTCCCCGTACAGCTCGGGGTTGTCGACCTGGTAATTGACGATGATGTATGCAGCCATGGCTTTTGCCTATCAGGTGACCCGGACCCATACCAAGGAGACGAAGCCCACGCGTGCCTTCGCCGGACGGCGATGGCACAAAAATCACTATTCGACCAAATATCCTTAACAATTCGACCACGAGAGGCAACTCGATGACCCTCCCCAAAAGCTCTTCCCGACAACGTTGGATCCCTTTCCGGTGGGCCGCGGCCTTGGCAGCAGTGATGATGTTGGCGGTGGCCTGCGGTTCATCGGATGAGCAGGAGACCGCGCCGGCACCGTCTCCCACCCCCACCCCCGCCGCGACCATCGCACCTCCAGAGCCGACTGCGACCCCCACCGCTATCCCCGAAGTGACCGAGGCACCTGATGAGCCCACTCCACAAGCAACTGCCACTGGCTTTGCCCGAGCGCTGTCGCTGGAGGATGCGGTGGGACAGCTTTTCCTGATCGGCATCCCCGGGCCACAGCTCGAAACCGAAACGGCTGATGCGCTCGACCGGATCAAGCCCGGCGGCGTGATTCTCTTCGACTACGACGGACCCAGCGGGGGGGAGGTGCCCCGCAACATCGTCTCGCCCGAGCAACTCAGACAGCTTGTCACCGACCTGCAATCACGGCCCTCCATCCCCTATTTCGTGGCCATAGACGCCGAGGGCGGGTTTGTGAACCGGCTGAAGGAGAAATACGGGTTCACCGTGGCTGTCCCATCGGCTCAGACCCTCGGACAGGGAGCGCCCTCCGATACCGCCGCAATCATCGCGGCACTGGCTGCTGAGATGAACGAGATGGGCATCAACTGGAACCTCGCCCCGGTGGTGGATGTCAACGTCTTCCCCGAGAGCCCGGCCATCGGGTACTGGGAGCGCTCGTTCAGCGCCGATCCCGCAGTGGTGGCCGATCATGCCGAGGCATTCATCGGCGCCCTTCAACAAGGCCAGGTGATACCGACGTTGAAGCACTTCCCTGGCCATGGCAGTGCCGTCGGCGACACCCATCTCGGGGTCACCGACGTGACCGCCAGTTACATTGCAGAGGACGAGCTCGCCCCCTATCGGGAGCTAATCGACGGCGGCTACGACGACGTGGTGATGACCGCCCACATCGTCAACCGCAACCTAGACGCCACCGCCACCCCTGCCACGCTGTCCGCCCCGATCATGACCGACCTGCTCCGAGGCGACTTGGGCTTCGAGGGTGTCGTGATCTCCGATGACATGCAGATGGGGGCCATCGTCGAGGAATACACCATGGAGCACGCGGTGATCGCCGCCATCAATGCCGGCGTGGACGTGATCCTGATGGCCAATCAGGCTGCTCCGTACGACCCCGTTCAAATCGAGGGCATCAAGCAGGCCATCATCGATGCGGTACAGAACGGTGAGATTTCCGAAGACCGCATCTACCAATCCGTTGAGCGCATTCTTGCCCTCAAACGCAAATACGGGATCATCGAGCCCTAGGCGAACGAGCCACCGCACCCAAGCGGCGCCCGGAATCGGAGGTCAGCCCCGAGTAAGGAGAAACGCGCCACCGGGATGGCCACCGCCGGTGCTGACCACCGCCACCTCGGCGTCGTCCACTTGTCGGCCCCCGCCGTGGCCTCGGAGCTGGGTCACCGCCTCGTGCAGGAATCCGTAGCCGTGCAGCCGCCCGGCCGAGAGTTGGCCCCCGTGGGGATTCAGAGGGATCTCCCCATCGCGGGCGATGCGAGTACCGCCCTCTATAAACGCCGCCCCCTCCCCTTTGCCGCAAAAGCCCAGGCCCTCCAACCACGACAGGGCGTTGAAGCTGAAGCCGTCATACAACAGGGCCACATCCACATCGGCTGGCTTCAGGTTCGTGCGGCTCCACAGGTGGGCGGCAGGTCCGTTCACCATGGGCTCGTGCAAAAGCGTGCCCTGGTCCCACGACATCCGCTCCCGCATCTGGGTGCCCACCGCCTCCACCAGCACCGGGCGGTGGGGGCCGTCGGCCGCGGCGTCCACCGCCGACACCACCAGCGCGGTGGAACCGTCGCAGGGCACGTCGCAGTCGAACAGCCCGAAGGGCGTGGTGATCATGCGGGCATCCAAGTAATCGTCGATGGTCATGGGCTCCTGGTAGATGGCCACCGGATTGTGGGCCGCTCCCGCTCGCTCCGTCACCGGAATCCACCCCAGCTGCTCCCGGGTGGCGCCATAGCGGTGGAAGTAATGGCTGGCCATGAGCGCGATCCAGTTACCCGCCGACATGGCCCCATAGGGCAGCCGCCATTCCATCTCCCCGGAGATCCGGGACCCACCGCCCACCCCGGTGTTCTGGCGGTTGCCCCAAGCGATTGACGTGGTTTCCCATACGGTCCGGAAACACAGAACATGGCGGCACAGCCCGGAGGCAACCGCCAGCATGGCGTTGACCACTGCACCGCTTTGGCCGGGGGTCTCCATGGTGCCGCAGAACCAGGTGGGGGCGATGCCAAGAGCGTCAGCCACCGGGTAGATGCCGCCCTCGGAGTGGCCACCGTCTTTGGCCCCGCCACCGGGATAGGTGGATAAGCCGTCGATGTCATCCATGGTCAGCCCGGCGTCGGCCACCGCGGCCCGACAGGCGTCCACCGCCAGGCTCATGGGGTTGCGGCCCAACCGGCGTCCCACCTCCGATAGGCCGATGCCGGTAATGGCCACTCGGGCCTCGAACTTGTCGGCTGTCGGCATGGGTCGCACCGGGGCCGGAGTGGGCTCGGGGTATTCCTCCACATCAGGCATCGGTTCACCGGTGGGGGCGAACACCGGCAGCCACACATCCTTGTGCTGCTCGAAGCGCACCGACACCGGCAGGCCGATGACCACGTCGTCGGGCTCGGCGTCCACGATCAGGGTGGTGAGCCGGACCAGGGGGTCTTCCTCGATGGCCGCCAACGCGATCGCATAGGGAATCTCCATGTCGGGTAGCCACGGCTGGTGGTTGACGGTCACCCCCACTACCGTCGCCCGACCCGACACATCCCTCACCTCGGGAACGCCTCCACACCGGGAGCAGACCGCACCGGGCGGGTGAAGATAGCGGTCGCAGTGTCCGCAGTATTGGAATCGAAGTACGCCGTCAGCCCCGGCAGTCCAGAAGAACTCGTTTTCCGGGGTGAGCTTGGGCAATGGGCGCATAGACAGGATTCCTATTCAGATGGGAAATAGAAGTTGAGTTGGCCATCGCGGACGAAGCCGGCCAAGCCCAGACCGGCTGCCGCCGCTGTTTCCACCGCCAAGGCGGAGGGAGCGCTCACCGCCACCAGCACCGCGAATCCTGCCGCCCATGCCTTCTGCACCATCTCGAACGACGCCCGACCGCTCACAAACAGCCCTTGACCAACCGCAGGCAGATCGCCGTCCAGCAGCAGGCGGCCCACTACCTTGTCCACGGCGTTGTGACGGCCGATGTCCTCCCGTACCAGAGTGGGCTGGCCATCGACAGTGAAGGCGGCTGCGGCATGAACTCCCCCTGTGGTGCCGAACAGGTCTTGGAAGGCCCGAACCCGCTCCGGCACCCCGGCCAGAACGTCAGCGGAGATGGGCTCTTCGCTGGGGGGCAGCGGATCCAATCGCTCGCTCAGCGCCTCAATGCTCTCGGCTCCGCACAGGCCACAAGCCGAGGTGGTGAGCCCCAGACGGGGGGTGGCTGGCGGAGCACCGTCGGTCTCCACTGTCACCAGGTTGAACTCAGTGTCGGCAGCCGGCTCAGTGGCGCAATAGCGAATGGACGTTATCGACGCATCCCCGAGCAGGCCCTCGGTGAAGCAGAACCCGGCAGCCAGCTCAAAGTCGTGGCCCGGAGTCCGCATCGTAGTGGTGACGGTCACCTCGTCCAGCTCGATTGTGAGTGGTTCCTCCACCACCAAGTCATCGGGACGGCGGTGCTCTTCGCTACCGTCCCAGTGGCGCACCAACACGCGCTGGGACCTCCCTCGGGTCATGACAGCCGATACATCTCAGAGAGGACATGGTGTTGGAGTTCTAGCCCCATAGCCGCCATGGCCACCGAGGAGCGCAATGCATCGCCCTCCACCCAAAAGCGTCGCTCGGTAGCGGTCACCGGCTTGGCTGAGGCAGTGCCAAGCACCGCTGTCGACGCCAGTTGCACGTCGCAGTCCTCCACCGTGCCTTCCAGCAGTTCGACGATTCCCGACGGTTGCACGAGCACCAACTCGACTCGACCATCGCCTTGGGGGCGCAGATATCCGGCCTCAGCGTGCAGGGGCAGGCCCGTGTCGGCGTTCTTGGTCTTCTGCGAATAGGCCACGAACGGCTTGCCTACATGGGCGAAGGACACCTCCTCGGCGTACGAGAAGTCCTCGATGGAGGGGTACGTCCCTGCACCGGTCCCCCGCCACGTTCCCAGCAGGAACGCCAGCGGCGCACAAACCGGATGGAGTTCGGCCATACCGCGACGTTACCGCCGCAAGTAGCAAGACCGTCTAGAAGTCCATATCGGGCATGCCGCCGGGCATCCCGCCGCCCTCTTCGGGCTTGTCGGCCACGACGGCCTCTGTGGTCAAGAACAGTCCGGCGATAGAACCGGCATTTTGGAGCGCTGAGCGGGTGACTTTGGCTGCGTCGATGATCCCGGCAGTCATCAGGTCTTCGTATTCTCCGGTGGCCGCGTTCAGCCCGGAGTTGCCCTCCAGGTTGCGGACCCGTTCGACGATCACGCCGCCCTCGAGGCCGGCGTTGACCGCGATCTGGGCCAGCGGGCCTTCCAGGGCCTTGGCCACGATGCGGGCCCCGGTGGCCTCGTCGTCGGCCGACAGGCTGTCGGCGGCCTCGTTCACCGCGTCTTGGGCCCGTAGCAGGGTGACGCCCCCGCCGGCCACGACGCCCTCTTCGATGGCCGCTTTGGTGGTGCTGACCGCATCCTCGATGCGGTGCTTCTTCTCCTTGAGCTCCACCTCGGTGGCGGCGCCCACCTTGAGCACGGCCACACCGCCCGACAGCTTCGCCAGGCGCTCTTGCAGCTTCTCCCGGTCGTAGTCGGAGTCGGTGTTGTCGATCTCGCCCTTGATCTGGGAGATCCGGCCCTCCACATCACTGCGGTCGCCGGCACCTTCCACGATCGTGGTCTCGTCTTTGGTGATGACGATCTTGCGAGCCCGGCCCAGCAGGTCGAGCGTGGTGTTCTCCAGCTTGAGGCCTACCTCTTCGCTGATGACCTGGCCTGCGGTCAAGATAGCCATGTCCTGGAGCATGGCCTTGCGGCGGTCGCCAAAGCCGGGGGCCTTCACTGCGGTGGAGTTGAAGGTACCTCGGATCTTGTTCACCACCAGGGTGGCAAGAGCCTCGCCCTCCACGTCCTCAGCGATGATCAAGAGCGGCTTGCCCGCCTGCATCACCTTCTCCAGCACCGGCACGATGTCGCGCACTGCGGTGATCTTCGATCCCACGAACAAGATGTAGGGCTCGTCCAGCACCGCTTCCATCCGCTCGGCGTCGGTCACGAAGTAGGGAGAGATGTAGCCCTTGTCGAAACGCATGCCCTCGGTGAAGTCCAGCTCTAGGCCGAAGGTTTGCGACTCCTCCACGGTGACCACACCGTCTTTGCCCACCTTGTCGATGGCTTCTGAGATCAGTTCGCCGATCTCGGAATCGGCCGCGGAGATGGCAGCCACGTTCGAAATCTGAGCCTTGTCGGAGGATACGTCCACAGATTGGGAGTGGATGGCCTCGACTGCGGCCTCAACCCCCGTCTCGATGCCCTTCTTGATGGACATGGGGTTGGCCCCGGCAGCAACGTTCCGCAGGCCCTCGCGCACCATCGACCAGGCCAGCACGGTGGCGGTGGTGGTTCCGTCACCCGCCACATCGTCGGTTTTCTTGGCCACCTCTTTGACCAGCTCAGCGCCGATCTTCTCGTAGGGGTCCTCCAACTCGATCTCTTTGGCAATGGACACGCCGTCGTTGGTGATCGTGGGGGCGCCCCACTTCTTCTCCAGAACGACGTTGCGGCCCTTGGGGCCGAGCGTGACCCGCACGGCGTCGGCCAGCTGGTTCATTCCCGACTCCAGCGCGCGCCGGGCCTGCTCATCGAATGAGATGATCTTGGGCATCCTCGAACACTCCCTTTTTGCAATTTCGGCCTTATGCCGACTCTTCGCACTCCCGGCTCATCGCCGAGTTTTAGCACTCTCAGTATGAGACTGCTAAAGGTTACCGAGGAGTCGCGGGAACGCCAAACTCAAGTGGCCCAAACTCAAGCATGGCAGTAGTGGGAAATCAGCCGCCCGCCACCGCAGGGACGATGGCCACTGTCTGGCCATCGGGAACCGACGTGGCCAGACCGTCGGCAAATCGCACATCGTCGTCGTCCACGAATACGTTGACGTACCGGTGCAGCCCCCCCTCCTCGTCGATGAGGCGGTCCATGAAGCCGGGATGGGTGGCATCTAGCGAGGCGATTACATCGCGGACGGTCTCGCCGTCCACGGTGACCTCGCTGGCCCCTCCGGCTAGGGGACGAAGGGTGGTCGGTATCCGAACGGTCACGCTCATGGGCCATGATGCTATTCGGATGAAGCGCGAGAAACGACTTGTGAGCCTCAGATGAAGCGCGAGAAACGACTCGGACGCCGGGAGCAACGGTGACTGGGCGGCGGAGATTCGCGGCTGGAGAGTTCACTGCCGCCGACCTGGTGCAGTACAAGGGGTCGACCACGGTGTCGGTCTGCCTGCCTGCTCGCAACGAGGAGGCCACGGTAGGCCGCATTGTGGAGGTGGTCCGCAACGAGCTCATGGACAAGCTGGGCTTGGTGGACGAGCTGGTCGTGATGGATGACCACTCCACCGATCTCACTGCCACGGTGGCCAAGGACGCGGGAGCCACGGTGGTGGCGTGCTCTGATGTGCTCGACCATCTGGGCAACCAGCCGGGCAAGGGCGAGACGCTGTGGAAGTCCCTCTACGTATCCACTGGCGACATCGTGGTGTGGTGCGACAGCGACGTGGCCAACTTCGGCTCTCACTTCGTCTCCGGCTTGCTGGGGCCGCTGCTCATCGACCGCTCCATCGGCTACTGCAAGGGCTTCTACCACCGGCCGGTGGGAGCAGACCAGCGGGGCGGAGGACGCACCACAGAGCTGGTGGCCCGGCCGCTCATCGCGCTGCTGTTTCCTGAGCTCAGCGACATCGTCCAGCCTCTGGCCGGAGAGTATGCCGGGAGGAGAGAGATCCTGGAAAGGGTGCCGTTCGTCCAGGGATACGGGGTGGAAATGGGGCTGCTCATCGACGTTTGCCGGCTGGCCGGTTACAACGCCATCGCCCAGGTTGATCTGGGCACCCGCGTCCACCGCAATCGACCCCTGCACGAGCTGTCGTCCCAGGCCACCGAGGTCATGCAGGTGGCCCTCCACCGAGCTGACCGCACCTTGGTGAATACGGCGATCACGCTGCGCCGCCCCGGCTTCGGCGACACCGAGATCACCATGCAGGAGCGCCCTCCCCTGGTGGAGGTCACCGGCTACTTTCGCCAGGCTCGCTGACGGCATCGCCCGACTACGACCGCAAGTAGTCCAAGACCACTTCGCCGACGAGCCGGGCCGTGTCGGCCATAGCCTGATCGGCGCCAAACCGCTCGCTGAGGCTGACAAGATCTCCACCGGCTGGGACGGCCTCCCCGTCCGTCCGGCCGACGATGGTCAGCACTGGCACCCCCGCGGCTGCCGCCATCTCGCCCACTCCGCCCACCACCTTCCCCTCAAGGGATGTGGCGTCCAGTGCGCCCTCACCGGTGACCACCAAGTCGGCCTGCTCGATGCGGTCGTAGAGGTCCACCTCCTCAGCCAACAGCTCAAAGCCGTTGCACAGCTCGGCCCCCACGCACACCAAGCCTCCGGCCAGGCCACCCGCCGCCCCCGAGCCTTCCAGGTCGCCCACCTCCACTCCGTATGTCTCGGCATACACCTGACTGAGCCGCTCCAAGCGTCGGCGCAACAACTCCACCTGCGATGGGCTGGCGCCTTTCTGCGGCCCGAACAGCTCAGCGGCATCGGTAAAGCGGGTCCTCACGTCACAGGCCACGGACAGCTCCACCCCCTTCAGCCGCTGCGTCGGATACAACGCCCGTAGGGCACCCAAGCCGCCGTCAGTGGTAGCCGACCCTCCCACGCCCACCAGGATTCGCCGGGCACCGCGCTCCAATGCGGCTTCGATCAGCTCCCCGGTCCCATAGGTGGTAGCCCCGAGGGGATCGTTCTCCTCGGCCCCGCCCACCAAGGCCAATCCGGAGGCCTGGGCCATCTCAACCACCGCGGTATGGCGGTGAAGGCGCCACGGGGCCTCCACCGGATCGCCCAGCGGTCCCGTCACGGTGGTGGTCCGGTTGGCCCCGCCCACGACTTCCAGCGTGCCCTCGCCCCCGTCGGCCATCGGAGCGGCATCGGCAGTTGCCCCCATCTGCTCGCTGGCCACAACAACTGCCCGGGCAACTTCGGCGGCAGTGGCCGTCCCCCGGAACTTGTCGGGGGCGGCAACAATATGCATGCGGCCGGCTAACCGGGGCGCCGGGCTAGAGGCATGCGGCCGGCTAGCCGGGGCGCTGGGCGAGGCTGTCGGGCCCGATCAGAACTAGGACGTAAGCGTTGCCCAATGTATCGAGGGTGATGCCTCCTGGAGGCGGATCAGGCATCGGGAACAGCGGCTTCTCGGTTTCGCCCAGCAGTCTGGCGATGCACTGAGCGTCTACCTCGTAGCCGGCTCGATAGTAGAAGGCCGAGTTCACCTGGGGAGTGGCGTTCACGGGCGGCAGTGTTATGTAGTTGGCGGTATTCAGCTCACCCGACAGCCGGCCAGCAGCCCCGGATACGTCGGTGCCGTTGGCCACCAGAACGCCGATGGTGGACGGATCGCGGCACTCCAGTTCTTCTTCGGGATCGGGAGCTGGTGCCTGAGTCTCCTCAGGGGCGGGGTCTGGTGCCTGGGTCTCCTCAGGGGCGGGAGCAGGGGTGGGGGCCGTGTCGCCATCGTCCGTCGGGGTTTCGTCGACCGGATCCGGAATTTCCTCGGCTTCCATCGTCGCCGTCGGCGTTGGCTGGGAGGCTGCCGGCTCAGAGTCGCTCTCATCATCGAGACCGCGGGCCAGAACGAATGCGCCAGCCGCGATCAGGGCAAGAACCAACACAACCCCCTTGAGGGCCATCTGATTGTTGGGGACTCGGTTCGACTCCATAGTGCCTCTGGCTCCGGACTGTTACGGCGACGGTTGCCGACCAACCGAGGGCTGGCCGAACTTCGACCGTCTGCGCCGTTCACGCAGACGCCGCAGACGCCGCACGACCATGGGGTCGTACGCCATTGCATCCGTCTCTTCCAATAGTTCATTCAGCAGCTGGTAGTACCGGGTAGTGGAAAGCTCGAAGCGCTCGCGTATCGCCGCTTCCTTCGACCCAGTCTCCTGCCACCAGGTGCGCTCAAAGTCCAAGATCGCGCGATCTCGTCTCGTGAGAGCCATTCCACAAGCGTTACCCACACAAGGGCCTTATTCAAGCACCCTCCCCAAACCGCACCCCTTATGCTCTGCGATAGAGGCCCGAGTAGCTCAGTCGGCAGAGCAGCTGTCTTGTAAACAGCAGGTCGCAGGTTCGATTCCTGTCTCGGGCTCTGATGCGATGTCTCGAGATACCCGGGCTGCTGCTCAGCGACACCGACGCCGAATAGCTGCGGAAGAGTTAGCTAGAAGATGATGCTGAGAGCCCCGTGCCAGGAGAGGTCTTCCAGGTCCAGCACGGCGTGACGCTTAGGAGACTCCGGCGGGCTGGTCGACGCTTTTGGTCCAGCAGGTGATGGTCTGGTCGGTGTTGATGACGCATGAGAATTGCAAGCCCAATGCGATGGCGGTGTACCGGCCAGCGGGCGCGTTCACTTGCGGATCCCAGTTGTTGCCCCAGCAGACGACGGTCTCGTCGGTCCTAATCGCGCACGAGTGGTACAAGCGGGTAGCGATGGCGGTGTACTGGCCTTCGGGCGCATCGGCCTGCCCGAACAAGTTGTTGCCCCAACAGACGGCGGTCTCGTCGACTCTGATGGCACACGAATAGAAGCGGCCAGCGGCGATGGAGGTGTACTGGCCATCGGGCGCATCGGCCTGCCCGACCGCGTTGCCGCCCCAACAGACCACGCTCTGGTCAATTCTGATGGCACACGAATGGTCAAAGCCAGCGGCGATGGAGGTGTACTGGCCATCGGGCGCATCGGCCTGCCCGACCGCGTTGCCGCCCCAACAGACCACGCTCTGGTCAATTCTGATGGCACACGAATGGCTACGGCCGGACGCTATGGCGGTGTATCGGCCATCGGGCGCACCAGCCTGCCCGAAGTAGTTGACACCCCAGCATGTGACGGTCTGGTCGATCTTGATGGCGCAGGAATAGTCAAAGCTGCCGGCGATGGCGGTGTATTGGCCTTCGGGCGCATTGGCCTGCCTGAACGCGTTGCTGCCCCAGCAGGCGATGGTCTGGTCAGTTCCGATAGCACACGAATGATGGGCACCGCCGCCGATGGCGGTATACCGGCCTGCGGGCGCATCGGCCTGCTCGTACAGACTGCCGCCCCAGCAGACCACGGTCTCGTCGGCCTTCACGGCACACGAATGGCCGCCGCCGCCGCCGATGGCGGTATACCGGCCTGCGGGCGGATCGGTCTGCCCGTCGTAGCTATAGCCCCAGCAGGCGATGGTCTGGTCAACCCTGATGGCACACGAATGGCCGCCGCCGACTGCGATCGCGGTGTATTGGCCCTCGGGCGCATCTGCCTGCCCTCCATAATTGGCACTCCAGTCGAGGTTCAAGCCCCAACAGTTGACGGTGTGGTCGGCTCTAAGGGCGCATAGGTGGTAGTAGCCGCTGGATATGGCGGTGTATTGGCCCTCGGGCGGATTAGCTTGCCCGAAGTCGTTGCCGCCCCAGCAGGCGATGGTCTGGTCAACCCCGATGGCACACGTGTGCTCCCACCCCGCCGCGATGGCGGTGTATTGGCCCTCGGGCGGATCGGCCTGGCCGGTGTAGTCGCCGAAGTCTTCATAGTTGTTGCCCCAGCAGGCGATGGTCTGGTCGGTTCTGATGGCACACGAATGGGCGCTGCCCCCGGCGATGGCGGTGTATCGGCCATCGGGCGGAACCGACTGGCCGGTGTAGTTGCCGTAAATGTCGTAGTTGCTGCCCCAACAGGCGATGGTCTGGTCAACCCTGATGGCACACGAATGACTACTGCCCGCCGCGATGGCGGTGTATTGGCCCTCGGGCGGATCGGCCTGCCCCAACCAGTTGCTGCCCCAACAGGCGATGGTCTGGTCGGTTCTGATGGCACACGAATGGAGATCACCGCCAGCGACGGCGTTGTACCGGCCGGGCGTCTGGGTCGGCGCGGCAGTGGGCTGGACTTCCGCAGCCGGGGTCTGGGTCGGCGCGGCAGTGGGCTGGACTTCCGCGGCCGGGGTCTGGGTCGGCGCGGCAGTGGGCTGGACTTCCGCAGCCGGGGTCTGGGTCGGCGCGGCAGTGGGCTGGACTTCCGCGGCCGGGGTCTGGGTCGGCGCGGCAGTGGGCTGGACTTCCGCAGCCGGGGTCTGGGTCGGCGCGGCCGGCTGGGAGAGGCTGTTGGCGCAACCGCTGACCACCAAACACATCACCACCATG
>JAPPAP010000015.1 GCA_026705465.1 bacterium
GAACATCCAAGACAACCCCACCCTGGAAAGCTTCACCTGGAACCTCGAAGAATGGTCCCTCTCAAACTAAAGAGAGAGGGCAGCAAACAGCGGCAGGCATAGTGGGGGGTGGCCCGGCTCAGGGCGCCCGCCGCCCGGACTCTATGGAGGACGGCGGGCTGGGGCCGGGACAGGACCCGCCACTATGCCGGAGGCTGGTATAAGTAGCGTTCAAGCAAATGCTCGGTTACGCCACCCGTAAGCTGCTGATCTCGGTCGTCGTCCTATTCTTCGCCACCCTGGTGGCCTTCCTCCTGGTCGCCACCGTCGACCCCATCGCCGAGCAACGGGTCTTCCTCTTGTCGCAACCCGGAGGAGCCGAGCAAATCCAGCGCCTCGAAGCCAGCCTGGGCCTCGACAAGCCCCTCATCGAGCGCTACGGCCGCTGGCTCGGTGATCTGGCCACCGGCGACATGGGCGCTTCTACCGACAACGGCCGACCGGTCACCACGCTGCTGGGCGAGGCCATCCCGGTCACGCTGCGGCTGGTGATAGCGGCCACCGTCGTCTCAGTGATCATCGGGGTGGCTGTGGGGGTGGTCAGCGCGGTCCGCCAATACGGCGCGTTCGACAACATCTCCACGTTCTTGGCCTTTTTGTTCTTCGCCATGCCGGTGTTCTGGCTGGGCGCGGTGCTCAAGGACCTGGGAATCCGGTTCAACGACTGGTGGGGCCGGCGGATCTTCTTCACCATCGGTGAGCAGTCGCCGCGGCTTGAGGCCGACTTCTGGGGGATTTGGGCCGACAGGGCCGGCCACATCATCCTCCCCGCGCTCACCCTCATCGCCATCCAACTGGCCGCCACCAGCCGATTCCAGCGCTCGGCCATGCTGGACGTGCTGGAGAGCGACTACATCCGCACCGCCCGAGCCAAGGGGGTACCCCGGCGGCGGGTCATCACCCACCATGCCCTTCGCAACGCCCTGCTCCCGGTGGTGAGCTACACCGGGCTCACCTTCGGAACGCTGATCGGGGGCACGGTGGTCACCGAGGTGGTCTTCAACTGGAAGGGCATGGGCCGCCTGTTCCTGGATTCCCTGCTCAACGGCGACGTCGCCGTTGCCCAGGGATGGCTGCTGGCGGTGGGGATCTCGGTGATCATCGTGAATCTGCTGACCGATCTGACCTATGGCTTTTTGGATCCGAGGGTGCGAGATGGCTGACATTCCCGCCAGCGTGTTCGCCGGCGCCCCGGCCGAGACGGAGGCCCGCTCACAGTGGCGGCTGGTGCTCCGCCGCTTTCTGGCCCACCGGTTGGCGGTGGTGGCGGCCGTCGTGCTGGTTGTGGCCTATCTGTTCAGCTATTTGGCCGAGCCCATCACCGGCTGGGGATACAAGGATTTGTCCCCCGATCTGTCGCAAGGGCCGTCGGCCGACCACTGGTTCGGCACCGACACCATTGGCCATGACATGTTCGCCCAGTCGATGCGGGGTTTGCGGGTGTCGGTCCACGTCAGCTTGGTGGTGGCCGGCATCGCCACTGTGCTGGGGTCGGTGCTGGGCGCAGTCCAAGGGTGGTTCCGGGGCCGGGTGGACGGCGCCTTGGGGCTACTGGTCGACTTTCTGCTTATCCTTCCCCTGCTACCGGTGCTCATGGTGCTGGGCACCCGCACTCGGGCCAGCGGGGGCAGCTCCCTAATGTTCGTGGCCGTGGTGATCGGCCTATTCCTGTGGGCGCCTTTGGCCCGGGTGGTGCGGGGCGAGGTGTTCTCCATTCGGGAGAAGGAGTACATCGAGGCGGCCGAGGCCCTGGGAGCGTCGAACACCCGCATCATCTTCCGCCACCTCATCCCCAACGCCATGAGCTCGATCATCGTGTACGCCACCCTCACCGTGGCCACCGCCATCCTGCTGGAGACCGCGCTGGCCTTCCTGGGCTTCGGCATCCAGCCCCCCGAGGTGTCGCTGGGATCGCTGGTGGACGAGGGGCGCGACGCCGCCCGCACCCGATGGTGGCTCTTCTACCTGCCAGGAGCGGTACTGGTGGTGCTGGTGTTGTGCGTGAACTTCGTGGGCGACGGTCTGCGCGACGCCCTCGATCCCCGCCGGGAGCAGCGACGATGATCGGCCAGGCCAGTTCAGGAGGCGACGTGCCGGTGCTGTCGGTGCGGAACCTGGAGGTGACATTCCCCACTCCCGACGGGGACGTGCAAGCGGTTCGGGGGGTGAGCTGGGACGTCTTTGAAAACGAGGTGCTGGCCATTGGGGGCGAGTCGGGCTCGGGCAAGTCGGTGAGCGTGATGGCGGCATTGGGCCTTCTGCCGCCCAACGCCCGGGTGAGCGGATCGGTTTCCTACCGGGGCCGCGACGTGCTGGCCATGGCCGACAAGGAGCTCGAGCGGCTTCGGGGCTCGGCCATCTCCATGGTGTTCCAAGATCCGATGACTTCGTTGAACCCGGTGATGACCGTCGGGGCCCAGATCGCCGAAGGGGTCCGCATCCACCAGCGGACCAAGGCAGCCAACGCCCGGTCGAAAGCTGTCGAGCTGCTCGATCTGGTGGGCATCCCCAATGCCCCCCAACGGGTGGACTCCTATCCCCACGAGCTGTCGGGAGGAATGCGCCAGCGGGCCATGATCGCCATGGCCATCGCCAACGACCCCGATCTGCTGATCGCCGACGAGCCCACCACCGCGCTCGATGTCACCATCCAAGCCCAGGTACTGGAGGTGCTGGAGCGGGCCCGCCAGGCCACGGGCTCGGCCTTGGTCATCATCACCCACGACCTCGGCATAGTGGCCAGAACGGCCCACCGTCTGGCGGTCATGTACGCCGGGCGGCTGGCCGAGACCGGCCCAGTGGACCCGGTGTACAGCCGGCCGACCCACCCCTACACAGCCGGGCTGCTGGGCTCGATCCCCCGGCTGGACTCGGCGGCGAACAGGCGGCTCACCCCCATTGACGGCACCACGCCGTCGATGCTGGCCCCTCCGCCGGGTTGTGCCTTCGCACCCCGCTGCGATTGGTCTACCGATGCCTGCAACGAAGAGGTGCCTGATCTGAAGGCGGTTGGTGAGCACGGCCAATCCTCAGCCTGCATCCGCACCGAGGAATTCCAAGCGCAGGCCGAGCCTGCGCTCGCAGTTGAGACTCGGCTCGAGCCGCTCGACCGAGCATTCCCCCGCAATCCCCAATACACACCGGCTGACAACGCCCTCTTGCAGGTGAGAGAGCTGTTCAAGGACTTTCCCATTCGAGCCAAGGGCCTCCGACGGAAGGTGGTGGGCACAGTCCAAGCGGTCAATGGAGTGTCGCTGCACATCGACAAGGGGGAGACACTGGGGCTGGTAGGCGAGTCCGGCTCGGGAAAGTCCACCGTGGCCCGCTGCATCCTCCGGCTGGCCGCGCCCACATCGGGGTCGGTGATCTTCGACGGAGTGGAATTGACATCGCTGGACCGGCGGCAGATGCGGAGCCGTCGCCGTGCCATGCAGATCGTCTTCCAAGACCCCATGGCGTCTCTGGACCCCCGGATGACGGTGTCGTCGATCATCTCCGAACCCCTCCACGTTCACCGCACAGAGGATGACGCGCGCCATCGAGTGGCAGAACTCCTAGAACTGGTAGGCCTGAACCCCGAGCACGGCAACCGCTACCCCCACGAATTCTCCGGAGGCCAGCGCCAGCGCATCGGCATCGCCCGGGCCCTGGCCCTCTCGCCCGATCTGTTGATTCTGGACGAGCCGGTATCGGCCCTGGATGTGAGCGTGCAGGCCGGAATTCTGAATCTGCTGGAAGACCTTCAGAAGGACCTCGATCTCACTTATCTGTTCGTGGCCCATGACCTGTCGGTGGTCCACCACATCTCTGATCGGGTGGCGGTCATGTACTTGGGACGGATCGTCGAAGTCGGCACCGCGCAGCAGGTTTACGAGCTTCCCGCCCACCCCTACACCCAGGCCCTGCTATCGGCCGTGCCCGTCCCCGACCCTCCCCGAGAGCGCAAGCGGCGGCGAATAGTCCTCGAGGGCGATGTGCCCAATCCCGCAGACCCTCCGTCGGGCTGTCGATTCCACACCCGGTGCTGGAAGGCGCAATCGATTTGCACCGAATACGACCCGGAGTTGCTCGATCTGGGGGTAGGACACCCGGTTGCCTGCCACTTCCCCACCCCCGACGACCTGACGGGGTCAGACCGGGGATAGGGTTTCGCCCAGTGTCTGACGTCGTCATCTCGGCCCGCGGGGTGCAGAAGAGCTACGGGTCGAACCATGTGCTCCAAGGCCTGGACTGCGATGTGGGGCGAGGCATCACCGGGCTTTTGGGACCCAACGGCGCGGGCAAGAGCACCTTCATGGGGCTGATATTGGGGCTGCGCCCCCGCCAGGGCGGCACCCTCAGTGTGCTGGGAGTGGACCCCGACCGAAGCGGGCCCGAGCTGCGGGCCCGGCTGGGCTATGCCCCCGAGCACCATGACTTACCTGGCGACGTGCAGGCTGCCGACCTGGTGCGCCACATCGCCCAGCTCCACGGACTGCCCCGACGGGCCGCAACTGAGCGGGCCAGCGACGCCCTGTGGCAGGTGGGCTTGGGCGAGGAGCGGTTCCGGCCCATCGGCACCATGTCCACCGGTCAGCGCCAGCGGGTGAAGATGGCCCAAGCCCTGGCCCACGATCCCGACCTTCTGCTGCTCGACGAGCCCACCGACGGCCTCGACCCGGTGCAGCGAGACGACATGCTGGCCCTCATCCGCCGGGTGGGCAGCGAATTCGGCATCGACATCCTGCTGTCGTCGCACCTGTTGGAGGAAGTGGAGCGGGTGTGCGACTCAGTGGTGATCTTGACCAACGGCGTGGTGGGCCACAGCGGCAGTCTCCAAGAGATGGGGTCGGTCACCGCCGGGATCAGAGTAGAGCTGGACTCTGATCCCCAGCCGCTGGCGACGGCTTTGGCCGCTCAGGGCGCGGAGACAACCATCGAGGGTCACATCCTCACTGTGACCGGGGTGGATCCCGTAAGCGACCTAATTCGAGACCTGGTGGCCGATCTGGGCCTGGGGCTGCGCCGGCTAGAGCCCCGTCGCACCACCCTCGAGGACGTGTTCATCGAGGCCTCCCAATGACCGAGGCCCGCATCCACGACCGCGGCTATCTGGCTTACGACGGGCCTCGTCACAGCACTCGGCGGGCCATGTTGAACCTGGCCTACCACACCATCCAACGGGTGCTGGGCCTGAAGCGGTCCAATTGGCAGAAGGTTTTACCCGCACTCGCCCTGTTGATCGCGTTCATTCCCGCCATCGTGTTCATCGGCATCGCCGCTTTTCTGCCCCGAGGCGAAGAGCTAGCCCTGGATTCCACTGCCGACTACTACGGAATCATCACCGGTGCCCTCTACTTGTTCACCTCGTTCGTCGCCCCTGAGGCGGTATGCACCGATCGTCGCAGCGGCATGCTGGGACTGTATTTGGCGTCGCCGCTGAATCGGGACACCTATCTGATGGCCAAGTTCGCCGCCGTCGCCATCCTGCTGAGCACGATGACCTTGGGGCCTCCGTTGCTGATGCTCATCGCCTTCACCCTGGCCGACGCGGGACCCGACGGCGTGACCGGCTGGCTGACTGAACTGGGTCGCATCCTGGCGTCAGGGGCTGCCCTAGCCGTTTTCTGGACGGCACTGTCGCTGGCGCTATCCAGCCTCACCAGCCGGCGTGCTCTAGCCAGCGTGGGAATCTTTGTCGGCCTGTTGGCTAGCTCGGCGGTAGGCGACGGGCTCGCCGAGGCCGCTGAACTGGGTGACTCCTACGCTTTGCTCGACTTGGTTGGCTTGTCCTTCGAGGCCGCTCACCGAATCTTTGGAGAGTCCGACGTCGGCGGGCCTTCCATCAGCGCCGTCGGTACCTGGGAGATTTTCGCGACGCTTGTTGGGCTCATCGTCGCCTTCGGTGCGTTCGCCCGCTGGCGGTACCAGCGAATCGAGGTCGCCGGATGAGTGCTCAAGCCGGCCCTCCGCCACCCCCGGGAGCGAACAGGCCCAAACAAGCCAGCCCTCCACCCATGGTGCAAGCCACCGGTGTTTCCAAGTGGTTCGGCGACTTGGTGGCAGTATCCGACGTGAGCTTTAGCATCGGCGCTGGAGTCACCGCGCTGCTCGGGCCCAACGGTGCAGGCAAGTCCACCCTGCTGCGGATGATGTGCGGCTTGGCCAAGCCGTCCAACGGGATGGTGACCGTGCTGGGCAAGAACCCCCGCGCCGACGTCGCCGTGCTGGGCCGCATCGGCATGGCCCCCCAGCAGGAGTCACTGCTCGATTACCTGAGCGGTCGTGAATTCGTGGAGCTGGCCGCCCAGCTGCACCAAGTTGACAACCCGGTCGAGGCCGCCCGCCAGGCCATCCAAACGGTGGAACTCGATCCCGACGATCCCCGGAAGCTGTCCACCTATTCCAAGGGCATGCGCCAGCGGATCAAACTGGCCCAGGCCATCGTCCACGATCCCCTAGTGATCGCCCTCGACGAACCCCTCACCGGCCTCGACCCCCGACAGCGACGGGAGATGATCCAGCTCTTCCACCGACTGGGGGCTGAAGGCAAGTGTGTGATCGTTTCCAGCCACGTGCTCGACGAGGTGGAGCGATTCGGTTCCAGAGTGCTGGTGATCGCCCAAGGGCGGCTGGCCGCCGAGGGCGACTTCCGGGAGATCCGCAATCTGATGGACGACCGGCCGCTGCGCATCAGGATCCGCACCGATCAACCCCGAGTGCTGGCCATTGCGCTTTTGGACCGGGGGGTGATCTCCGGATGCCGTCTGGAAGGTGCCGAAATTGTAGATGTGGACACAACCGACCCGGCCCTGTTCCGACGAGCGGTAGCCCCGGCAGCACGGGACCGGGATGCTTCGCTTCTGGAGGTGCGCCCGCTCGACGACGATCTCGAGAGCGTCTTTCGATACCTGGTGGGACGATGAGAGTCTCTACCCGACACGGCTCAGCTGATGGGCAGGGAAGGCGATGAACACTCACATCTACCGGGTCGTGGTTCGCAGCCAGATCAGCACCGGCCGGTTGTTGGCTTGGGCCGGACTGAGCGGTGTGGCCATCCTGTTGGCGTTCGTGGCCCGAGTCGCCGACGACCCGGTGGAAGTGGCAACCCGGAGTATGGGTGTCTTTGGCACCAACATCTTCGCCCCGTTCATCGCCTTGGCGCTGGGCTCGGCCGCGTTGGGCAACCTGGTGGAAGACCGCACCCTGGTGTACGTGTGGCTGCGTCCTGTTCCCCGCCACAGGGTCGCCACCGCGGCCTTCGCGGCGGTGCTCAGCGTGGTTGGTCCCATCGTGGTGGCGGTGATGACCGTGGCCGCGGCCATTACCGGAGTCGATGACCTCATCGTGGCCACGGCGGTAGCCACCGCACTGGCGGTGTTCGCCTATTCGGGGCTTTTCTTGGCCCTCGGGCTTCGATTCAAGCGGTCGCTGCTGATTGGGTTGGGCTACATAGCCATCTGGGAGTTGCTGATGTCGCGGCTGGGTGATTGGTTCGCCCGTCTGTCGGTGCGCAGCTATCCCATGAGCATCCTGTCTGATGCCACCGACGTGAGCATGCGGCTGGCCGACCGGTCCACCCTGGCGTCGTACATCGTGCCGCTGGCCATCGGCTTCGCCGGACTGATCTACACCTCCTGGCGCCTCACCCGCACCGAGATCGACTGACACTGGGGGGCCAGCAGCAAGGCGGGCATAAGATTCCCCCATGCTTGACATGATGGCTGCCCCCACCGCCCAGCACATTGGCGAAGACGATCTCCCCTGGGCCTATGGCCCAGACGGCATCGGCCTCAAGGTGCTCCAGATCAAAGAGAGCGAGGGGCTGTGGGTCATCAAGAACCAGTTCCCGCCGGGCTACTCGGTGCAAACCCACAAGCACACCGGCCAGGTGTTCGCCTACACCAGCGCCGGGGCGTGGGGGTACAAGGAGAGCGACTTTTTGAACCGGGCCGGGTCGTTCCTCTATGAGCCGGCCGGCTCGATCCACACCCTGTACACCCCCGAGGACAACACCGAGACCACCGAGGTCTTCTTCGCCATCTGGGGCGCCAACCTGAACATGGACGCCGACGGCAACATCGAGAGCATTACCGACAACCAGACCGTGTTGACGGGCTATTACTTCCTGCTGGAAGCCCAGGGCACCCCCCGCCCCGACAACATTCTGGTCGACTAGCTGCTCTTCAGCCGCCCCACCAACATCCTGACCAGCTGATCAGCCGCCAGCAGAGTCGAGGAGGGACTCCAGTTCCTCGATAAGGCCGTCGAGCGTACGGCGGTCCTCGTCGATGGACTCCTGGGTGGCCCGCAACTCCGAGATGAGCTCAGTCAGGGCCTGACGGGTGTCTTCGTCCATGGGCACTGCGTCGATGGGTGCCTCTTCGGAAGGCGATGGCGCCGAAGTGGGCGCGGGGGCAGGCTCTCCAACAGCGGGCTCGCCTGTTTCCGGTTCTGTCGGCTGGGTGGGCAGCACAGAGAGCCCGTCGGGATCGGAGAGAGCGGCCAGAGCCTCGTCCAATGTGGGGCGGATTCGGAGTATGAAATCGTCGTCGTTGCCGAGACCGGCAATCACCTGCTTCACCTGGGGCAGTTCGGTCTCCCCGGTGGCCTGGACGTACACGGGACGCACGAACAACAGCGAGTCGCCCACCGGGATCATCAGGAGATTCCCCTGAAGAACCGTGGATCCTTGCTGGTTCAGCTGGGTGAAGGCGTCGGCGATCTCGGTGTCAGCCTGGATCTTGGCGTCCACGATGCTGGGACCGGGAATGCTGGTGCCGGGCACGGTGTAGACCACGAGCTGCCCGTAGTCGCCCAACTCACCGTTTTCGCCGACGTCGCTCTTGGCGGCAATGAACGCCGTTAGCTCCTTCCGCTCGTCTTCGTCGTCGCCCGACCCGGACACGGGGACAAACGTTCGGAAGATCACGAAGCTCGGATCCTCCTCCTCGGGGAGCTGGAGGAGCTGGTAGAACGGACGGATTCTCCGCTCTAACTGGCGGGTGGCCGCGGCGGTGGCCGTCTCCTCAGCGGCAATGGCTTCGGTCAACTCGTCGACAAAGGTCCGGGCGGTGATGCGAGTGCCCGGATCCTGGGCCACGGCCCAGGTCACCGAGTTGGCGTAGAAGGTCTCGGGGTCATCGATGAAGTAGCGAGCCCACATGGAGGTCTGCACCCGGAACAGGTCCTCGGGGTAGCGCAGATGGTTTTTGAGATCGAGGGACATCTCCTCGAAGTCCTCGAACAACCCAGGGAAGATCTTCTGCCAGGCCTGGATGATGGGATCGTCTGGGTCGATCACATAGAAGGTGGTGGTGCCGTGGAAGGCGTCGACTACCACCTTCACCGAGTTGCGGACGTAGTTGAAGTCTTTGCGCAGCCCGCTTTCCAATGGCAAATCGCTTGTGTCGGGGGTCTGGCCGTAGGGATACCGGTTGCTGGTGGTATAGGCGTCGACGATGTAGAACACCCGACCGTCGGAAACCACCGGATAGGGATCGGCGTCCAGTTCTAGGAACGGGGCCAGGTTCTGCACCCGAAGGCGGAGGTCACGATTGAAGATGATCTTGGAGTCGCCGTCCACGAAGCCGGAAATCAGCGGGTTGATGTCGCCGAAGCGCAAGGCGAATGCCGATTGTCGGAAGAAACTGCCGATGCCCACTCCCGCTTCCCCGTCGTACTCAAACGGAACAGTCTCGTTGGCCTCGGTGTAGTCCACTTCGGGAATCGAAGCCCCCACGATGGCGTATCCGGTGAGGTTCTCGCCGATATAGAGCTGCGGCCGGTCCAACTCGAAGTCGGCGCTGGCCACCACCGGCACATCGCCGACCACGAAGTCGGGCGATCCCTGGGTGGTGACCGAATTCACCGGGGCCACTGCCACGCCATATCCGTGGGTGTACTGGACATGGCGACCCTCCCAGGACTGCTGGGGAACGTCGGCCACGTTGAGCTGTCGGGCACCGATAACCACCTCGGTGATTTCGCCGTCGATCTCGTAGCGGTCGACGTCGACCTCGCTGCCAAAGGTGTAGAACGTGCGCTCAGACTGCTCCACTTGGAAGGCGTTGGGCACGATGTCGGGATCCAACAGCCGGATGTTGCGCACGCTGGTGCTGTCGGCCAGCTCCTGGGCGGTTATGACCGTATCGGGTCCTAACTCGCCGCCGAACTCACGGGTGATCACGTTGTCAAGGCCCAGGGCGTGACGGGTGGCCTCGATGTTGCGCTCGATGTAGACGGCCTCTTTCTGGGACTCCTCCGGTTCGGCCTGAAACCGCTGGATGATGGCGGGATAGATCGCGCCCATCACGATGGCCACCACCATCCACAAACCCACTGCGGTCACCGGCAGCACCCAACCCCGCTGCCAGATGTTGATCACTAGCAGAACCGCCGACAGCACCGAGATCAACAGCAGCAGGTTCATAGCGGGAAGCTGAGCATTGATATCGGTGAACGTGGCGCCGTCCACCGGGCCCCGAGATGAGAAGTTGAGGCCGAACCGGTCGTAGTAGTAGCCCACGGCCCGAACCAGGGCGATCAATGCCAGCAGGACCGACAAGTGGACCTTCACCTGGGGGGTGACCCGCTGTCCGGTGGTCTGCACCCGGATGCCGCCGTTCACGTAGTGGGCGATGGCGGTGATGACGGCCACGATGATGAGGGCCCGGAAGAACCAGCTGATCAGGAACTGGATGAACGGCAATTGGAAGACGTAGAACCCGATGTCCTTTTTGAACTGCTCATCATTGATGCCAAAGTCAACGCCGTTGAAGAACAGCATCGCCTTCTGCCATTCCCCACCGGTGCCACCGCCCACAATGAGGGCGAACAGCACCGCTATCACCACGCTGACCAGTCTGCGGCGGTGGCCAACCGCATCGTGATAGTGGCGAATCAGCTCCTCTTCTGGACCAGGTGGGCGAGTAGCGGGGGCCAGGCGGTCGGCAATGGCCAAGTTGGAGTACATGAGGAGGAAGAAGATGGCGATGAAGATGACCGACAAGACGATCTTGTAGACGAGGATCTCGGTCCAGACATCCCCGTGGCCCAGGGAGTCGAACCACAGGTAGTCGGTCCACATGCGGGCCATGCCCCGCAGCGACAAGATGGCGGCCAGCAACACCACCAGGATGAGTCCGGCGATGATCTTGGATCGGCGCGAGAAGCGCGGTCGAGATGGCGGACGCGGCCTGAACACATCTCGGGGATTTCGCATAACGAGTGGAGGTTAGTCTTTGCCGACTGAAGACTTCGCAGCGTCCTGTCCGGTATCCACTTCCTCTTGCTCCCCTTCGCTTTGGGATCGCAGCCGAGCAAAGATGGCGTCCACATCTCGCTCATCCTCAACGCTGGAAAGAACGGGATGGTCGGCCGCTGCTTCCACAGGATCGCGCTCAACAGGGGGCAGCAGCGTCACCCCCTCTTGATCTGTCTCTCCTTCTCGGATCGTCACCCGTTCTTGGATCTCGTGGACAGAGGCAACCGGCTCGACGCCGGAGGCAGGCTTGGAGTCACTGGCTTCGACCGGCTCTGGTTGGGCCTCTGCTTCGGAAACTGTGTTGGTTTCGGGAACCATGCCCACTACCTGGGCATCATCCAACTCTGATAGCAAAGCCAGGTCGGTGGGCTCGGCTTCGTCCTCGATCCGGCGGGCGGCAGCATCGGCCAAGACTTTGGCCTCGGCCAACGAGAGCCTGGCCGTCTCCATCGACTGGTCGATGGAACTCCGGGCTTCGCTCAGCATGGATATGAGCTTGTCGCGGCCGGCGCGAAGCCTCTCTACCTGGGCACGGGCGCCCTGGCGACGCCGGGCCATGTCCCGCAGCACGGTGATACGGAGGGCTTTGGCCTGTTCCACGATCTCCCGGCCTTGGGCCCGGCCATGTTCTACCTCGGCCTCCGCCTGGTCTCGAGCCTCCTGGAGCAGACCTGCCACCGCCTGAGCTTGCTCGTACGCTTGCTCGAGCAATTCGGCAAGCTCTTCAGCTCCCGAGAATTCCTGGTGTGAGCGCAACTCCTCGAACGTTGTCTGGAGCTCTTCAGCCAACCGACGAGCCCGGGCCGCCATTTCGTCGGCTTCAGTCTGGGCTTGCCGGCGAGAAGCCTCCACCCCGCTGTCAAGCAGCTTGACGCCTTGCGAACTGAACTCAGACTCCGGCTCCGATTGCCTTTCAGCCTGGGCCACCTGCTCTCGAAGATCTCGAATTTGCTGTTGGCCCGCCTTGATCTGATTGCCCACCGACACCAAATAGGCTTGGACCTGCATTTGGTCGAAGCCCTTGCGGATGATGGCGAAACTCTGGCCGGACACCTGAGCAGGGTCCATCCGCTCAAAGGGAGTTTCAGAGGAGGGGCGCTCGGCCATCGATGGGAGTTTACTTCCCTGCCAATGCGTCTAATGCCTCCTGCAAAGTCTCCACGCCCACCACCTGCATGTCGCCGCCAACATGCTCGAGGGCATCGCTCAGATTGGGAACGGGGACCAGCAGCAGATCCACACCGGCTCTTTCCGCGGCAATGGCCTTCTGATCGACCTCGCCGATGGCGCCCACCGAGCCGTCGAACGAGATCGTCCCCGTGGTCGCCACTTGCCGGCCGCCCATCAGCTCTCCGGGAGTCAACAGGTCGATGATGCCCAGAGTGAGGGCCAATCCGGCTGACGGCCCTCCGATCTTGCCGCTGTCGATGTCAATCTGCACGGGCAGATCCCCGATATCGACCCGCTCGCGCGCCCCCACACCGATCAGCGCTCGCCCAGGCTCATCGGGAGATTCGATGAGCTCGACCGCCACCGCTTCCACCTCCCCGCTGCCGGCTCGCTCCACGTCCAATACCACCGTCTGGCCCGCACTCCGCAGGGCAAGGACGTCGGCCAAGTCCTTCAAATCTGCGACAGGAACACCCACAATGCCTACGATCACATCGCCCCGCTCCAAGACCTCAGCGGCAGGTGTCCCAGTCATCGCCTCGGCCACGATGACTCCAGAGGCATGACGGGGAATCTCATAGCCCAAGTGCTCCAGCGCCACCACAACCGCGGTGTGCTGGGAAGACTCCATTCGCAGTTCGTTGAGCCGGCGCAGCTCGTCGCGGGTGCCATCGCCGGTGAACGTTTGCTCCGGCTCGATGTCGACTCCTGACTCAAATTCGGCGCCGATTCGCTGCCAGATGTTCAACCGCTGGCTCACCTTCACAGTCACCAGGGCAATCTCGCTTTCCGGAGGGTAAACCTCAGCACCGGAAATGGTGACCCGCGACGGCACTTCTTCCACAGAGCCGGGCCGTACTGCTACCTGATCGGTGTGCCAGAAGGTGAACACCACGGAAGTGACAACCAGCAGGAAGATCAGTACGGATACGGGGAGCAACCAGCGCAAGTTGCGCCGCCACCAAGACGACGCTCTGCCATCGATGGGTGGAACTACTCCAAACTCGACAGGAGAAGTGGTGCCGCGAGTCATAGCGGTGCCCGGTTTTGGGTGGGTGGAACTATCCTGGGTGAACCTGTGGTCGACTGGTCGCGCATTCGTATTTCCCCCTCCGACGATACTTGGAGCACGCTAAAAAGCTGGTGGCGGCAACGGTGGGAAGCGTGGCGGGAGGCGAGGGCGGAGAGGGACGTCTTGGCCTCCTACCGGGCTGATTACGGCGAAGAGGCGCGGTTTCGTTGGTGGCAGCGATTGCGGGCCGGTGTCGGCCTCTTCTTTGTGATCGCCTTGCTGGGAGCAGGGCTGACCTTGTTGGTGGGGCTTTTCTTCGTCAGTCTCACCATTGCCTTGGAAACACTGGTGTGAGCGGGGACCCAGCAGCCCATCAGCACGCCCGCAAGATTCAACGCCGTGATGCGGTGATCGCCGGGCACTCCGGGGATGAGACCACGGCTAGAGCAGCCCAGAATGTCGACGATCCCCAGGTGCGGGCGTCGGCACTCGGAGCCTTAGACCGGATGGGCGCGCTTACCGACGAGGAGTTGCAAATCGCGTGTAGCGATCGGTCACCGAAGGTGAGGCTGCGGGCTGCCGCCTTGACCGTTGGCCGCACAAACGTGTCGCCCGCCCCCCTCTTGGACGATCCGAGCGATGATGTCGTGGAAACCGCCGCATGGGCCTGCGGCGAGCGAGGATTTGAAGCTCTCGGTACCGTGACCCGGCTGGGAGAATTGGCCGCCGATCACTCAAATCCCCTGGTGCGGGAAGCGGCCGTCGCCGCCTTGGGAGCGATCGGCCATCCTTCCGGACTCGAGGCCATTCTGAGGGCAACCACCGACCGGGTCGCGGTGCGCCGACGAGCGGTGCTGGCTCTGGCCCCGTTCGAAGGCCCCGAGGTGGAGGCCGCTCTGCGGCGGGCCGCCAAAGATAGAGACTGGCAGACCAGAGACGCGGCCGAGCTGCTCACCAGCCCCGATTGAGCCCTGGCCCACTCCCGTGAACCCGAATCACTCCATGAACATCGCCTGTACGTCCTCGAAGGACTCCAGACAGCGGCCCGCCCCCATCACCACTGCCTCCAAGGGAGCGTCGACCAAGCTGACCGGTACTTCCGCGGCCTGAGACAGCCGATCGGCCAGTCCCCGCAACAGCGAACCGCCCCCCACCAAGTGGATGCCGTGGGTAATCACATCTTGAGACAGCTCTGGTGGTGCTTCCACCAGGCAAGCCACCACCGAGTCCACAAAGGCGGAGACTGGTTCGGCTATGGCTGTGCGCACCTCGAACGGCGACAGGACAATGGTCTCCGGCAAGCCGTTCATCAGATTGCGACCTCGAACCTCAGCACTGCACTCGCCAGGAACGTAGGCCGCGGAGCCGATGGTGATCTTCACCTCTTCCGCGGTGCGCTCACCGATGGCAATGCCGAACTCGCGCCGAACAAAGGCCTGTATTGCGGCGTCGATGTCGAACGAGCCCACTCGGATGGCCTTGAGCGATATGACCCCGCCCATTGAGATCAACGCAGTCTCGCTGGTTCCCCCTCCAATATCCACCACCATGTTGCCTATTGGCTCGTGAATGGGCAGCGAGGCCCCAATGGCCGCGGCCAGCGGCTGCTCTATGAGCCGAGTCTCAGCCGCCCCGGCCCGACGGGCCGCCTCGACCACTGCCCGGCGCTCGACCGCGGTAATCGCCGACGGGACGCAGATGACCACCTTTGGACGGCTGAACCGGTTGACCCCTGCATCCATCAACAACAAGCGGATCATGCGCTGAGTCACCTCGAAGTCAGTGATGGCCCCTTTTCGCAGCGGGCGCACGGCCACGATGTGGGCTGGCGTTCGGCCGATCATCTGCCATGCCTCTCGCCCCATGGCCAGCACTTCGTTGGTCTTGCGGTTCAACGCGATCACTGAGGGCTCGTTCAGGATGATCCCTTGGCCGCGGGCATAGACCAGCGTGTTAGCCGTGCCCAGATCGATCGCCAAGTCTCGGGCCATGAATCAGCTGGCCGACTCGCCCGCGGAATCAACCATCACCGCTTCGGAGATATGTTGAGCCTCCAAACCCCAGCTCTCGCCACCCGCCCAAGCCTCCTTCTTCCAGATGGGGACGGTGGCCTTCAACCCGTCGATGCAGAACCGGGCCGCGGCAAAGGCCTCCTCGCGATGGGGTGCAGAAACAGCCGCCACTACCGCCGACTCACCGATCTCTACCCGGCCCACCCGATGCAGTAATGCCACCCGTCCGATTTCAGGCCACCGGACCCGAGCCTCATCGACCAACGTCTCCAAGCGGGGTGTGACCTGCTCCTCGTAGGCCTCGTATTCGAGCACGGTCACCCCCGGCCGACCCTCTGAATGGTCGCGGGCCGTGCCGCTGAACAGGACTATGCCGCCGCAATCAGGACGGCCCACCCAGGCGAGCACCCGGTCCAACGGCAACGGAGCTTCGCTAAGCCCTATCCACACCTCAGCGGTCTCAGGCGGATTCACAGACTGAGTGTAAACCCTTCCCTCCCGTTTATTTCCAACACGGCAGCGATCAGCGGTCACCCAATCGGAAGTTGAGGATATGCCGGTAACATCAGTGCGTGAGCGATCCCGACTCACCTGAGGATTTCAACCCGTTCAAGGGCATACCCATTTTCGGAGATCTGGGCAAGCTCTTCTCTCAGCAGGCATCTTCAACCTGGGAGACGGCCCGCCAAATCGCGGTGGCAGTGGCCACTGAAGGAAAGGCTGAGCCCAACGTCGATCCCGCCGATCGCATTGCCTTGGGCGAGCTGGCCCGAGTGGCCGAACTCCAGGTGGCCAACGCCACCGGCCTCTCAACAACCCGCGACGGCCAAGCCGCGTCAATCGTGCCCGTGACCCGATCGCGCTGGGCCACCGCCACCCTCGACGCCTACCAGAATCTGCTCGAGCCCCTTGGGAGCGTGTCGGGCCCGACCGAGGAGGAGGACGCGTTTGTTGATCCTGCTCAAGCTATGTTCGGCCAGATCATGAAGATGGTCGGACCGGTCATGATGAGCATGACCGCCGGAAGCATGGTGGGCAACCTGGCTAGCCGCAGCCTGGGACAGTACGACCTGCCCATCCCCCGGAACAGCCCAGAACTGATGGTCGTGCCCGCCAACATCGACGCACTGGCCAATGAATGGAGCCTTGATTCTTCTGACTTGCGACTCTGGGTGTGCTTGAACGAGTTGACCCACCATGCGGTGCTGTCGATCCCCCACGTGAGCCGGCGGCTCGATGATCTGCTGGCCGAGTATGTCCGAAGCTTTGAGACCGATCCCACCGCACTGGAGAGCCGGTTGAGCGACTTGGACCTTGCCGACCCCGATTCGCTGAACAGCCTCCCGTCGGTGCTGGGCGATCCAGAGGTGATCCTGGGTGCTGTCCAATCGCCAGCCCAGCGGGCTCTGCTGCCGCAGATCACGGCTCTGGTAACGGTGATCGCCGGATATATCGATTGGATCATGGACAGCATTGGGCGCGGTCTCATCGGCTCCTACCAACAACTCAGCGAAGCCCTACGGCGGCGACGGGTTACGGCAGGGGCGGAAGACCGCTTCATCGAACGGCTGCTCGGCCTCGAGCTCACCCAAGATCAGTACGACCGCGGCGCATCCTTTGCCAGCGGGGTGGTGGAGCGCGCCGGCACCGAAGGCCTGGCCCGGCTCTGGCGTTCGGAGCGAGAATTGCCTACGCCCGCTGAGGTTGATGCCCCCGGTCTTTGGCTGGCCCGAATCGACCTTCCCGAGTAGGCGTTCTCCCTAGCCAGAAGAACACAGCCGCGACTGCGGCGGCTATGGCTATGAGGATGAAACCGACTCGGGCGGGTATGGGGATGACCACAGGGATGAGTGCGCCCAGGACCCAGAAGATCTGGAAGCGGGTCTCGAAGACGGCGAACGCCCGTCCGTGATTGGCATCCTCGGCGTCGCGCTGCACGATGGAGTCGAAGGAAAGCTTGCCCGCGCTGGCGGTGATCCCCACGCCCAACCCGAGCAGCAGGGTCGAGCCATATCCCCCTCCCCAAGCAGCCAGCAGGCCGACAAGGAATAGGACGACCAGCGCCGTGGCGATGATGACCTCTTCTCGAATCCGGTCCCGCAGTTTGGGGGCCAGCAACGAGCCGATCAAGAATCCGGAGACAAGAGCGGCCGCTACAAACCCCAGCTTCCAAGCCGGGCTGGCATCAGAGGCCACATCGCCTTGAAGAGCGTGGCGGACTCCGGCGCCGAATGCCTTGCCCACTCCAGAGAGGTTGAGGTCGTCGGCACCACCCCGTAAGGCAAACGCAGCCAGAAACGTCATGAAACCCACAATGCCCCGCAGGGTGCCGGTGGCGGTCGCCGCCTTGCGAATGCCTATGCCGCGCAGTTTGCTCGCCTCCTCATCATCAACCGGCTCAGGGGCAATGCGACCCTGGGGCAACGACAGAGAGGACAACGCAGCCAGGATGTAGACCACCATGGCCAGGCCCACCGTCCACGAAGCGCCGCCCAGCCAGTTGGCCAGCAGTGCCGGACCGGCCCCGATGAAGCCGCACACGCTGCCCACCAGGGCCAATCGGGCATTGCCCCCTACAAACTGCTCCTCTTTGGGCAAGATGAGCGGCACCATGGAGGCCTTGGCCACGCCGTAGCTCTTCTGAAGGATCAGCATGGCGAAGGCGAGGGGGAACAGCAGCAGCGAGTCCATGTTGGAGATCATCAAGAAGGCAAAAAATGCCCTCCCCGCGTTGATGGCGAAGATCATGGGACGCCGTCCGCCCCGGAAGCGGTCCAGAGCCGGCCCAATCAGCGGGCCGACCACCGCGAAGGGGGCCATGGTCAGCAGCAGATAGAGGGTGACCCGGAACCGAGCTGCGCTGGGATCGATGGAGAAGAAGAGAGAACCTGCCAGCGCGACGGTGATCATGGCGTCGCCCGCGGCACCTAGGGCATGAACCCTGACCAGCCGCAAGAACGGTATGTTGATCACGCTAGAGAGATTATGGCGGGGACTGGGGCGGCGCAGGCGGCGCAGGCTCCGCGGGGGCACCGGTGGCGTATTTGTAGCCCAGGCCGCGGATAGTCACGATACGACGAGGTTTCGAGGGGTCGTCTTCGATCTTGGACCGAAGCCGCTTGACGTGGACATCGAGCGTCTTGGTGTCGCCGACATAGTCGCTGCCCCACACCTGATCAATCAGTGCGTCCCGGGTCAATACCCGTCCCGCGTTGGTCAGCAGCATTTCCAACAGGTCGAACTCCTTCAGAGGCAGCTCGATTTGCTGGCCGCGTACAAACACTTCATGTCGCTCGGCATCAACGGCCACATCACCCACTTCAACGACGTCTCCCCGAAATGTCTCGCTCTCCGCTGTCCACCGGGATCGCCGCAGCAGCGAACGCATACGAGAGATCAATTCCCGCAGGCGATAGGGCTTGGTCACGTAGTCGTCGGCCCCCACTTCCAAACCGACCACGGCGTCGATCTCCTCGCCCTTGGCCGTGACCATGATGATGGGCACCTGGGATCGGGCCCGTATCTGGCGGCAGACGTCGACCCCCGACACCAAGGGCAACATCACGTCCAGCAGCACGATGTCGGGGGAGTAGGCGTTGAAGAAGTCGAGGGCTTCCTTGCCGTCGCGGGCCACGTTGACGGTGAAGCCCTCGCGGGTCAGCCCTACAGTCAGCGCCTCGACAAACGACTCCTCATCCTCGACGATGAGAACCCGGGCCGACGCGTTCATACCTGCGCTCCAACCGGCACCGCCAGGGTGAACGAGGAGCCCTCCCCCTCGGTGGACTCCACATGGACTTCCCCACCGTGGTTGGTGGCCACGTGGCGCACGATGGCCAAGCCCAAACCCACGCCGCCATCGGTCCGGCCCCGGGAGCGATCCACCTGATAGAAGCGCTCGAAGATGCGCTCTTGGTGGCTCATAGGGATCCCATAGCCCTGGTCGCGCACCTCCACCTCGACCCACTCGCCTTCCAAGCGGGCCGTGACCCTGACTGGGCGAGTGGCCTCTGAGTACTTGACCGCGTTGTCCAACAGGTTGAACACCGCGGAGGTGAGCTGCCGCCGGTCGGCCCGGACTACCAGATCCAGAGCAGGAAGAACGGTTTGGATGGGAACTTCCTTCTCCTCTGCCGCTGGCTTGATCCGGGACAGGGCGTCGCCGATCACATGCTGGACCGCAACCGGGGCCCGTTCGGATGCCTCGTTGCTCTCGATCCGGCTGAGTTCCAGCAAGTCGTCCATGATGTCGGACAGCCGGATGGCCTCGGACTGCACCCTCGCCGCCAACCGGGAAACCACCTCGGGATCGGTTTCGCCCGCCAAGGTCTCGGCCAGCAGGCTGAGGGCCCCCATCGGAGTTCGGAGTTCATGGCTGATGTTGGCCACAAAGTCCCGGCGCATGGCATCCAGTCGCTGGGGCTCGGTGATGTCGTCGATGAGGGCAACCGAACCATGGTCCTTGCCCTCGAGCCGCAATGGCATAGCGCTGACGAACAGGCATTGGCGAGGGGGGCCGAACAACTCGACCTCTCGCTCCACCACCCGTCCCTGGGCCGCCTCAGCCAATAGCTCGGCCACCGCGGCCTCCACCAGAGCCTCACCGTGGCGGGCTTCGGTGTACTGATGGGCGTAAGGATTGCGGTACAGCACATTGCCCGCGGTGTCGGCCATGACCACTCCCTGGGTGATGGCGTCCAACGACAGCCGAAGACGGGTCTCGCTCTCTGCCACCTCGTCTTCAAAGCGGCGGTGCAGCTCTTCGTCGCGGCGGCGGTTCTCCTCAGCATCGACAAATTGCCGATGCTCGCGCCATGCCACCGCCCCTACGAGGGCCAAGACCACCACGGCGGCCACGACAACGAGGGCGACGATCACTCGAACACCCCTTGCCGCGGGCTAGAGGCAACCAGTGACGCCATGCTCACTCCTCGTCGGTTTCTTCAGGCTGGTTGCGCTCTCGGATCTTCAATCGGGCTGCACCGGTGTGCTCGGGAAGCCATCCGGTAACCATGTACACCACCCGTTCCCCAATATTCACCGCGTGGTCGCCGATGCGTTCGTAGTACCGGCTGATCAAGCAGAGCTGCACGGCAGCCTGGAGGTCGATGGCGCCGTCATTGTGGGCCTGGAACACGGCTTGAACGCAGTCGCGGTTCAGACCGTCGAGCTGGTCGTCGATGTCGTTGAGGGCGGCGGCCAACCCTGCATTGCCGTCCACATAGGAGTCGATGGCCAGACGCATCAGCCGACAGGCCTCCTCGCTCATCCTCACCAGCACGCCCCGTAGGGTGGCGTCGTATTGGGTGCCGTAGATGCGCCGGGTGGCCTTGGCGATGTTGACCGCCAAATCCCCCGACCGCTCTAACTCCGCGTTCAGCCGGAGGGCGGAGCTGAGAGCCCGAAGGTCGCTGGCCATGGGGGCTTGGAGGGCCAGCACATGGTGGCACCGCTCCTCGAGGTACACCGACAGATCGTCGAGTTGATCATCAGCGGTGATGAGCTGCTGGGCCAGCTCCAAGTTGGATTCCAGCAGCGCCTCGGTGGCCCGGGGAACAGCCTCGGTGACCAGCGCGCCCATGCGCACGATGCCAGCCTGGATCTCGTCCAGTTCCTCGTGGAAGGACTTGCGCAGTTCTCCCACCCCGGGCTCTGGGCCGGAGCTCAGCCGAACCGCCCGGTGACGTAGTTCTCGGTCCGCTCGTCGGAGGGATTCGAGAAGATGGTCTCAGTGCGGTCGTATTCCACCAGGAGCCCGCACCGCCGGTCGGAGGTGGAGTCGAGCTGAGCGGTGAAGAACGCGGTGCGGTTGCTGATGCGGGCGGCCTGCTGCATGTTGTGGGTGACGATCACGATGGTGTAGTCGTTCTTGATCTCGTGCATCAGATCCTCGATGCGGGCGGTGGCAATGGGGTCGAGGGCCGAGCACGGCTCGTCCATCAACAGCACATCGGGATCGACGGCAATGGCCCGGGCGATGCACAGGCGCTGCTGCTGGCCGCCCGAAAGCCCCAGGGCGGAGTCCTTCAGCCGGTCTTGCACCTCGTCCCACAGGGCGGCCCGGCGCAGCGACCGCTCCACGATGTCGTCCAGCTCGCTCTTCTTCTTGGCCATCCCGGTGACCCGGGGGCCGAAAGCGATGTTGTCGTAGATCGACTTAGGGAACGGGTTGGGCTTTTGGAACACCATGCCGATGCGGCGGCGGACCTCCACCGGATCAACCCGGGGGTCGTAAATGGACACGTTGCGGAAGTCCACCCGACCCTCGACGCGGGCGATGGGGATGAGATCGTTCATCCGGTTGAAGCAGCGCAACACCGTGGTCTTGCCGCAGCCCGATGGGCCGATCATGGCGGTGATCTCGTGCTCGTACACGGTGAAGGTGGCCCCCTGAACGGCAAGGAAGTCACCATAAAACACGTTGAGGTCTTCTACCTCGAATACTGGGTCGCCGTCGGCGTCGAGAGCTGCGGCTTGCCCAATTCGGTCCATGTCCAAACCGAGACGGGGAGAGGCTTCCTGCTCAGCCATTTCAGTGGCCATACTTCCAGAGACTGCTGTCACGAGTCACCCTCTCTTCTTTTCGAAGTGGTTCCGCATCAAGATGGCCGCCGCATTCATCAGGATAACGAATACCAGCAGCACCACGATGGCTGCGGCGGCGGCCTCGGCAAAGCCCGGATCGCGGCCGGAGTTCTGCACCCACTCCACGATGATCACGGGCATGGCCATGAATGCCTCCGCGTTGATAGCGCTGAAGTCCAAGAATGCCGGATCTGTGCCCAGGCGACCGGTGACCGCGCCGACAAGGAGAATCGGGGCGGCTTCGCCGATACCCCGGGACATGGACAACAGCGTCCCGGTCAATATGCCCGGTGCTGCGTAGGGCAGCACCTGGCTTCGGATCATGGTCCACTTGGTGGCCCCCACACCGTAGGCCCCCTCTTTGAGTCCTTGCGGGACCGCCCGGATGGCCTCCTGGGCGGTGATGATCACAATGGGCAGCACCAAGATGGCCAGGGTGATACCTGCCGACGCGATGGACTTACCGCCGGTGAGGTCGCCCAGGGTGTTCACAAAGTAGAACAGGCCGAGCAGGCCGTACACGATCGAAGGAACCCCAGCCAGATTGCGGATGTTCAACTCGATGAATCGGGTGAACCGATTTTTGGGGGCGTACTCCTCCAACCAGATGGCCGCGCCAATGCCGATGGGGAAGGCCAGCACGGCCACAAACACCGCGATCCAGAACGTGCCCACCAAGGCCTGGTGGACGCCCAGCTTGTTGTCGTGCGAGACCGACCTCATGGTCCCGTTCAAGAACCCGCCGGGTCGGCCAGTGAGCACGCCCCAGGCGTCCACTACTACGTCCACGATCAGCACGGCGAGGATGAACAACGAGATCAGAAGGGTGACCAGCAAGCTGATCTGAAAGATCCGGCCCCGCACGTCGGTGGAGCGGCGTTCCATGGCCTGCACCATCACCCTGTTGGTGCGATCGCCAATCAGCCTGGCCTTGGCCATCAGTACTGCTCCCGCACCCGCTGGACGAACCGGTTAGCCACGATGTTCAACAAGAAGGTCATCAAGAACAACACGAGGCCCACAAAGAAGAGACTCTGGAAGGTGAGGCCTTCGCCCACCACGTTGTCGGTGCCCCGGGCCAGGGAGGTCATTCCCGCGGTCATGGTGAGGCTCCCGTCCAGCGGGTGGTGGGTGTAGACGGCGGTTTGGGACGCACCCCCGGCCATGAACACCACCATGGTCTCACCCAAGGCACGGGATACGGCCAAGATGAACGAGGCCACCAGCCCGGAGATCGCAGCTGGGATTACCACCCGGACGGTGGTGGTCATTTTGCGAGCCCCCAAACCAGAGGATGCTTCCCGCAACGACATCGGCACCGCAGTCATGGCGTCCTCGGAGATGGACGCCACCAGGGGAATGATAAGGACCCCTACCCCGATGCCCGCGGCGAGCAGCGAGCCAGCCGCCGGCCCGCCAAAAAGGGACTGGACCACATTGGGGGCGATCCACTCCAAGGCGAAGAAACCGAGAACCACGCTGGGAATCCCGGCCAGGATCTCCAGAATGGGCTTGAGCGTCCGACGGACACCGGGGCGGGCATATTCCGACAGGAAAATGGCCGCCCCCAATCCCAGCGGGGTGGCCACGATCATGGCGATACCGGTGACGACAAAACTGGCCACAATCAGCGTCTTGATGTCGTAGATGCCCCGGCGGGGGAACCAGCCGATGTCCCAAACCGAGCCCCAGTCCACTTCGACCATGAACGTCCAAGCCTCAGAGAACAGCGACCAGATGATGAGCACCGATATCAATATGGACACCAGCGCGGTGGCTCCCAGCGAGTAGCGAATCACCTGCTCCTTGCGGGCCTGCCGAGGGTTGGCCGTCAGGGATTCGACGGAGAGCTTCCCGATGTCTGTCATCGGGCTGACCATTCAGCTCGAGATGCCATCCTGTCTTCTTCGGTGAGGTTCACGTACTTCACGTCGCTGACCGCGGTGCCCAAGCCCCCATCGCTCAGGTAGAAGTCCACAAAGGAGGTCACCGCCGGACTTGCTTCAGCCTTGGCCTTGTTCACGTAGATGTAGAGCGACCGGGACACCGGATATTCCCCGGTGGCGATCGCATCAGGGCTGGCGGCCTTGCAGCCATCGCCACCGTCGACGTCCAGCAACTTCACGCCTTGAACGTTGGCGGTAAAGGCATACCCGACCCAGCCGAGACTGCTGTCGCTGGATTGCAGCCCTTGAATGATCACATTGTCATCGGCATTGGCGTTGTAGTCGGGACGAGTGGTGGCCTCCTGGCCTCGCTCTTCGGCAATGTGCTCCAGCACGATCTCAACGAAGCTGTCGAATGTGCCCGACTCCTCACCCGGACCATAGATGTCCAGCGATCCATCGGGCAGCGTGGAGGACGACCCCAACTCAGAGGCCAGAGCCTGCGCATCTGTCCATCTCTTGAATCCGGTGGACTCGGGGCCTACCAGCGCATAGATGTCGGCAAAGCTCACGCAATCCACAGGGTTGTTCACGCTGGTCATTACCGCGATGCCGTCAATGGCCACCCTCAGCTCCACAAATTCGATGCCCGCTTCCGCGCACTCGCCGATTTCCTTGTCCTTGATCGGACGAGAAGCATCGGAAATATCGGTTTCCCCGGCGCAGAACAGCTTGAATCCGTCTCCGGTGCCCGGGCCGTCGACCGTGACTGCCACTCCGGACTCCACATCTTCGAACAACTCCGCCACCCGCACCGAGATCGGCTCCACCGTCGAAGAACCCGAGATCGTCACCCGCCCGGTGATGCCGCTGCCGACACCTCGGCCACTGCCGCGACTACACGCCCCGGCTACCAGAGCTAATACCACCACAATTCCGATGATTGGCATGACGAATCTCAGACGCCGCAACCATTCTCCCTTGAAACCCACCACTGAGTCGCCAAGACAGTAGGCCAGTCGGATTGCCAGCCAGTCGCGCCTGTCTGAACGGAAGGTGAACAGGCAGGAAATCTTTGGAAGGCCCGCGATCAGGCCAAAACGCTGTCGCCCATCAGGGCCAAGAACGCGCTCACGATCTTGAGGTCGCGCTCGCTTGTGAAGTAGTTCAACGACTCCACCAGGGGCACCCATGCGATGGCATCTACCTCAGGACTCGGCGTGAAGTTGCCGGCAATGGCGTCCATCTCCCAGTAGTGGACTTGACGGGTCCGACCCCGTCGATCGCTGTATTCCACCATGTCGAGCTCTCGGCCCAACTCGCAGACGTAGCCGGTCTCTTCATAGACCTCGCGCAACGCGCACTCGGCCAGGGTCTCGCCCGGGTCGAGCTTTCCTGCGGGCAGTGACCAGTCGAGGTGCTTGGGCCGGTGGACCATCAGAACTTCCAACTCGCCGTCGCTATGGCGGGTGACGAGCCCGCCGCCGCCGAGTATGACCGCTACTGTTCCGAAACACACGGAATTAAACGGTAGGGCTTGAACGCTCCGAAAATGCGGATATCGCAAAGATGAACGGAACGGTCTGCTATTTCGCTGTAGCTGCGGCCAGTTGCTCAAAGGCGGTGTGAGCTTCAAAGCCAACTTGGGAGTGGGCCCGTTGCCAGCTCCCATCAGTCAAGAGATCCCAGGCCAGCGTGTCGTCCTTGAGATTGAACTCCAATACCTGGTCAAGCCGGTGGCGCAGGTCGGGATTGACCACCGCCACCAGGGCCTCGATCCGGCGGTTGAGGTTGCGGGGCATGAGATCAGCCGAGCCGATGTAGTAGGCCGGGGCGCCGATGTCCTCGCCGTTGCCGAAGTAGTAGATGCGGCTGTGCTCCAGATAGCGGCCAATCAGGGAGCGGACCCGGATGGTGTCGGACATGCCGGGCACTCCGGGGCGCAGGCAGCAGATGGCCCGCACGATCAGATCAATGTCCACGCCAGCCTGGGAGGCCTCGTACAAGGCCTCGACCATCTCGGGGTCGGCCAGGCTGTTCATCTTGATGACGATTCGGCCTTCGGGGCCGCGGGCTGCTTCATTGCGAATCAGCTCCGTCACCGTCGGCCGCAGGGCCTGGGGCGCGGGCACTAGGCGCCGGAACTGAATGTCGCGGCCATAGCCGGTCAATGAGTTGAACAGCTGGGTCAAGTCGACCCCGATTTCGGGATCGGCGGTGAACAGGCCCAGATCGGTATACACCCGGGCGGTGATGGAGTTGTAGTTGCCCGTGCCAATGTGGCAGTAGCGGCGCACCCCGTCGGCCTCTTCCCGCACCACCAGGCAGGTCTTGGCGTGGACCTTGAACCCGATTAGGCCGTAGGCCACATGGACACCGGCCTGCTCCAATCGGCGGGCCCACTCGATGTTGGCCTCCTCGTCGAAGCGAGCCTTGAGCTCCACCACCACCGCCACCTGCTTGCCGCTCTCTGCGGCCCGGATGAGCGAGCGAACGATAGGGCTGTCGCCCGAAGTTCGATACAGGGTGAGCTTGATAGCCAGCACCTTGGGATCGTTGGCCGCTTGCCAGATGAACTCCTGCACGGAGGCAGTGAAGGAGTCATAGGGATGGTGAACCAGGATGTCTCCCTCACGGATGCGAGCAAACAAATCGATCGGCTGGTCGCTGGGGCTGGTGGACGGCAGGGGGTTGACCGGCTGCCAGACCGGGTACTTGAGGTCGGGGCGGTCCACCGTGAACAGATCCCACAGGCTGGACAGCTCCAACAGAGTGTCCACCTCGTAGACGTCGGCGCGTTCGATGTCGAGTTCTTCAATCAGCAGATTGCGGATTTCCGAGGACACCAGGTGCTCCACCTCAAGGCGGACCACGCTGCGGAACCGGCGCCGGCGCAGCTCCACCTCTACCGCGGCCAACAGGTCTTGGGCCTCACCTTCGTCCACCGCCAGGTCGGCGTTGCGAGTTACCCGGAAGGCCACCGTCTCGGTGATCTCCATACCGGGAAACAAGGTGGGCAGGTGAGCGGCCACCACCTGTTCGATGGGTACGAAGCGATGCTCGTCGGGGAGCTGGAGGAAGCGGCCGAACGTGGCCGGGACCTTGAGGCGAGCGAACCGCTGATGACCGTCGGCCGGGTCGATCATCAACACGCCCAAACTCAACGACAGATTGGATATGTAGGGGAACGGGTGGCCGAGGTCCACGGCTAGGGGGGTGAGCACCGGATAGATGCGGTCGTCGAACTCGCCGGAGAGGAACTTGCGGTCTTCGTCGTCCAAGTCGTCCCAATTGAGGATCTCGATGCCAGCGTCGGCCATCTCCACTGTCAGGCCGCTCAGACAACGGGCGGCCCGGTCCATCTGGGCGTCCACCTCAATGCGGATTTCATGGAGTTGCTGGGCGGCGGTGCGACCATCGGGAGTGGTACCGGTGAATTGGCCGGCCAACTGGTCCTTCAGACCGGCTACCCGAACCTGGAAGAACTCATCCAGATTGGAGCACCAGATGGCACAGAACTTGACCCGCTCCAACAGGGGCAGCGCCGGATCCTCGGCTTGGGCCAGCACCCGGCTGTTGAATTCGAGCCAGGAGAGCTCGCGGTTGATGAATCGCCCAGACTCAGCCTCTATGTCGATGGATTCCAATGCCATGCTGTGCAGCTTTCGGGTCTACCCCTCTCCGGTACCGTCGGTCTCGCTCTCCTCGTCCTCTTCGTCGTACCCCAAGTCCCAATCGATGAGAAGGTTCTCCCGCTCGGCATCCCGGTTGATTCGCTCCCGGTTCCGGCGGAATTGCGGATCATGGGGGGGAAGCAACAAAAGGCGGGCTTCGGCCCGGGTCCTGAATTGATCGATGAGCCCCGAATCGCCGAAGTCGGACATGAAGTCCCAATGGGGTGCCACTGGGCCCATGTAAACCACCTTGACGTGCCCAACCGGCGGCTCGGGCAGGGCATCCATGGTGTCAGTCATCGCGTTGCTCCTGTGGGAAATGGGGCCGTGACATTCTAACCGCATTGAGGCGACATCCCGAATGCGCACTTCTTCGCTATGATTCATGGCTGGACAGCCGATAGCTCTTGAATTCCTTCTTGCGAGGGAACTTTTGGCTGAGGTGGGGCGTCTTACATGCGGGGGCATGTAGTCAATGGAGGTCCCATGAACGAGAGCTGGATGGCTTACGGCAGGTGCGTCGATGAGTCGCCCGATGTCTTCTTCCCGAGCGATGGGCTCGGGGTGGAAAAAGCCAAGAAAATCTGCCAGGAGTGCCTGGTGCAGGAGGCTTGCCTGGCTTACGCCTTGTGCAACCGCATCAAGCACGGAGTATGGGGGGGCCGCTCCGAACGCCAGCGCCGCCGGTTGCTGCGCCAAGCTGCGGCCGCCTAGCGCGCCGCTCTCAATTGAGGGACTGGTGTCGCTACACCATCACCGAGCGTGAGGCAGCAAGCACCTGGGGGGCCATGGTCTGGGGGCCGGCCGCGGCCAGTGCGCTGCTGAATACCTCGGGAAACCAAATCGGTGTTGCCCCTGAGCCAGTGATGATGCCCAGAACCTCGGCAAAGTCGACCGCACCGTCGCCGGGCAGCAGTCGGGCGGTCATGGTCTCAATAGCGATGTCCACGTCGTCGGGGAGCTCGGCAGCGGCGTCGCAGAGCTGAACCACCCGCAGCTTCTCAGGGGGAATCTGGCGCAGTAGATCGGGGTTGGGGCCGCCGGGTTGGCGGAACCAGTGCCATGTGTCGACCATGATGCCGCTGTTATCGCAGTCGGCCCGCTGCAAGATCTCCCACGCAGTGGCCAAGTCGGGGATCCCGGTCCAGGGGAGGAACTCGACGCTGACTCCCAATCCGGCATCGGCGGCGGACTGGCATAGCGTCCGGAAGCAGGCCGCAACGTCGTCCATGGGCGGCAGCGTGGCCTCCATGGTGACGGCCACCAATTCCCGGCTGCCCATGGCGTTGGCGTACTCGCTCAGATTGGCTACTTCGGCCGCGGCCGCGTCTCGGTCGGGATTCAGCCAGCCGAAGGCTGCTTCGGCCACCGGGTGGGTTAGCTGAAGCTCTTGAAGGCGGTCGGCCAGCCAGGCTGCGTCGACACCAGCCATTCCCAGTACGAAGGGCCAAACGCTGATTCCGGTGTAGCCCGCGTCAGCGGTGGCAGTCAGAGACGAATCCAACTGGTCGAAGGACAGCTCAAAGGGATTGACACAGAGCGTGCCCAACGACATGACCAGCTCATCAGAAGTGTTTTCAGACATCAGGGGGTGATGTTACGTGTCTTTGGGCTTCTCTTCGGTGTTCTCTTCGGCCTTTGTGCCCTCAGTCACTCCCTCTTTGAACTCCTTCTGGGCTCGACCCAGCGAGCGGGCCAGTTTGGGGAGCTTGGCTCCGCCAAATAGCACGAGCAGGATGATCAAGACGATGATCAACTCCGTTGCGCCGAGATTCATGGGCTCAGGCTACCCCGAAACTGTGTGGCCTGCGTCAACGAGGACAGGTCAAGCACCAGAAGTGTCGGCCACCGCAGTCAACGGCTCCCGCACCCGGGTGAGCCCCCGGGCCCGGCGGACCCGGCGCCGCTCTCGTTCGCTCATACCCCCCCAAATCCCGAACTTCTCGCCGTTCACAATGGCGTATTCCAGGCACTCCTCGCGCACAACGCAGGCTCGGCAGACCTCCTTGGCTTCTCGGGTAGAAGCTCCCCGCTCTGGGAAGAACAGATCAGGATCTACCCCCAAGCAGTTGGCCAGCGCTTGCCAAGCCCGACCATCGTCGTCGGTCTGCGAAGGCTTCGCAGTCGTCTCCACCAGTTTCATTGCGCCCTCCTGGACATGGAATGTGTCGCCCCCTGCCCGTCGCCTCCGACTTCGGGGCTACTCAGTCCCCGAATGGGAAACAACGCGCTTGTAATTTCAACAACGTAACCTTGACACGGAACCGCGCCAAACGCAAGAAGAAATTTTCTGAGCAGGAAAAACTTGCCGTAGTGGAGATATCGCCTTAGCGGCGACCGCCCAGCAGCTTGCGCTTGTGCTCTACGAAGTCCACCAGCACGTAGTCGCCCAGGGTCTCCGGAGTGGTGAAGAAGGCCCGGCCGCCGTTCATCTTGGATATCTGCTCGATGAAGTTGGTGAGATACGAGGTGGCATCCAGCATGAAGGTGTTGATTCGAATGCCTTCCCGAGTGGCCCGCATCACTTGCTCCAGAGTCTTGTCCACCGTTTCCCGAGCCGGCGGGTAAGAGAAGAACGGCCTCCCCTGCTCGTCCACATGGGCAGTGGGCTCGCCGTCGGTGACCATGATGATCTGCTTGGTTCCGCTGTGTCGGGCCAGCATTTGCCGGGCCAGCATGAACCCGTGCTGCATGTTGGTGCCGTACACGAAGTCCCATGACACCTCGGGCAGCTGTTCGGGCTTCACTTCTCGGGCGATTTCACTGAATCCCACGATGCCCAAGAAGTCGCGGGGGTATTGCGAGCTGATGAGGGAGTGGAGGGCCATGGCCACCTTCTTGGCCGGCAAGAAGTTGTCCCTCATGGGCATAGACAGCGACAGGTCAAGCATCAAGACGGTGGCCGACCGCACGATGTTCTCGGTGCGCTCCACCTCGAAATCTTCCGGTGACAGCTCCACCGGGGTGCCGCCGCCGGTGCGCTGGATGGCATTGCGGATGGTCCGCTCGATGTCGAGATTGAAGGGGTCGCCAAATTCGTAGGGCTTGGTGTGATACTCCCGCTCGTGGCCGCCACCGAACATCTCCATAGCGTGCTGGCCCACCCGGTCTTGCTGGAGCTTCTTGAACAGGTCGGAAAGGGCGTTCTGGCCGATTCGGCGGATAGCCCGAGGGGTGAGCTCCAATCGGCCTTCTCGGTTTTCGATCAATCCGGCCTCTTCCAGCAGCTTGGCCAAATCGGTCATCTGCTCCAGGCTCTGAGCAGCCTCATCCCCCAACAGTTCTCGGGCCCGGTCGATGTCCACCTCGGCCAGCGCACCGGGATTGTTGGCCGACCGCAGCAAGTTGTCGAGCTGGTCCAGGTCGCCCAGTTCCTGCATCATCTGGGCCGCTGATGCGAAGTCGAGCGGATCGGCGCCGCTGAAGTCGTACGACCGGTCCCAGCCCGCATCGGGGAACATGGCTTGGAGGTTCTGGGACAGCTGGTCCACCTGCCAGCGAAGATCCATGTCCTGCAAGAGCTGCTCAGCCAAGCCTTGGAGCTGCGCCCGCTGCTCGGGCGTCATCGACGCCATCATGGCCGACATGGCCGCCATGCGCCGGGCCATAACCTCCAGCAGTTCGCTCAGCGTCCGAGGGTTCTCGGGGAAGAAGTCGCCAAAGCGCTCCATGAAGCTGTCGAAGTCGTCTTGGAGGCGCTCGTCCAGCATCTGATTGCGCTCGGCCGGATCGGTGACATCGGGGGGAAGCTGATCGTCGGCCATCTGGCGCTTCTCCAACAGGCTGTTCAGCTCGGCCATCATGTCCTTGGCCCGGGCCAAGTCTTCGGGGGAGAGGTTGTTCATGCCGTCGGTCATCTGATTGACGTAGTTCTGCATGAGTTGCTGTCGGAGCTGCTCCACCAAGTCGTCAAACCGCTGCTGGGCCTCGGAGGAAGTGAACTCGTAGTTCTCCAGATCCCTGATCTGGCCGGCGAGATCGGGGGGCAGCATGTCGAGCTGAAACCGGCGCTGGGCAACGGTCTCCTCGGTAATGGCGGCACGGCGCTCGTCGCCCGATTCCGTCGCCGAATCGGCCAAGTCGTCGAGGGCGTCGCGCTCCATATCGACCACATCTCGCAGTTCCTGAGCGATGTCGTCGTAGACCCCGCCAAGGTCGTGCTGCTCTAGCCGCTCCTTGCGGCGCTGCCGGAGCTGCTCCAACATCTCCCGCAAACCTTGGACCCGCTGGCCGTCAGCTTCGAAGCCTTGCTGAAGGAGCCGCCGAAGGGCCGCGTTCACATCCCCGTGGTAGAGGAGGTCGTCATTCATCTGGGAGAACAGGTCGGAGGTGGAGAAGTCGAAACCCGATTGGGTGCCGTCCCAACGGGAGTAGGCCACCCGGCGGGCCGACCGACGGCGGGCCCTTCGCCATCTCCGAAGCATTCCGCCAACCTACTCTGAACGAAGTGGACAGCAGCAGCGATAGCACGTTCGCCTGGGGGTGGACCGCGGATTCGGTGGCGCTGGAGGGCGTTGCCCCCGCCGCCGACTGGTCGGTGTGGGAGCGCGAGGGACGGGTACTCCGATCGGACGAGGGGTGCGGCTTCGGCATTGACTTCCGAGCCGACCTTGGGATGCTGGCCGAATGGGGATTCACCCATTGCCGGATTCCGGTGGAGTGGGCTCGCATAGAGCCCGAGCCCGACAAGCTGGACCATGACGCCGTCGACCGCTATCTGGACGTGCTGGCCGCGGCCCGTGACGCCGGGCTGCAAACCTGGCTGGTACTCCAGAACACCACACTGCCGGGATGGTTTGCCGACGATCAGGGTGGCTGGAGTACCCGGCAGGGACGCACCCTGTGGTGGGCCCGCTGGGTGGACCGGTGCGGCGAATGGTTCTCCGATCGGGTGGCCGGATGGGTGCCGGTTGAAGACCCGGTGGGCTGGGCGGTGCGGAGCCGCCTCTTGGCCCAGCGTCCTCCCGGGCGGCGCAGCACAGCGGCTGCGACGGAAGCGGTCCAGCATGGATTGGAGGCCATGTTCGAAGCCTGTCGCCTGCTCCGAAGCGGCCGACTGCCCATCATGGGAGTGTTCGGCCTCCACACCGTGTTCGCCGCCGATCAACGGGCCGACTCCTTGGCCTGGCAGGGGTGGTGGGATCGGTTGCTATGGCAGAGTTGGATCGCGGCGCTCACCGATGGGGAAATCTCGGTGCCTGATCGCCCGATCGTGGCCCGCGAGGAGTTCCGGGAGGCCCTCGACGTGGTGGGCATGTGCTTCGACGCCCCGGTCTCGGTTGACCAACACGGCCACTTGGGGCCGTACCCCCTCGCGGCCCAGTGCGACGACTCCGGCTTGGCCCCCGAGCCCGAGGAACTGGGTCGGGCGCTGGCCCGCCTGGCCGACATGCTGGGCGACCAGGCGCTGGCGGTGGCCGGAACCGGCGTGTCAACCACCGATGAGACGTGGCGCGACCAGCTCTTGGGGCGAACGTTGGATCAGGTGGAAGCCGCCAAGTCCGACGGCATCAACGTTGTGGGGTTCTTCACCGACACCGCAGTGGACGGCTACCACTGGCTCCTAGGGAGGTCATCGGCACGCGGCCTGTTCGACAAAGACCGAAACCCCAAAGACGCCGCCTTCACGCTTCGGGATCGAATCCGGGGTTACGTTCTTCCCCGGTAGACGGCCGCGCCGGATGTGGACTCTTTGTTGAGGCGCTTGGAGAGGTGGAGGCCCTCCAGCACAAACTCGATGCCGCTGGCCACCAAGGCGGGATTCTCGAGATCGCCGGGCTCGTAGCCCAATGCCGCCAGCGCACCGGCAAACGCCGGCGCCTCGTCAACCAGGGCGGCGTAATCGGCCGAAGAGATGTCATCGCCCGCATTGACCACTCGGCCCTCTTCGAAGGCTTCAATCACTTCCTGCTGCACGTCGTGGTCGACCGCGTCTTTGAAGGTCTGGCGGACGGCTTCTTTGCGGATGTTGTCCACGATCTCGCTATCTCGGCCGTCCTCGATGGTCTCGATCTCAATCTTGCCCAAAGTGGAGGGGGCCAGCGCATCCAAATCGGTCACTCGGGGTACTGCCGCCGCCTCTCCGCTACGCAGGGCCCGCCGGATGGCAGCGGCAGCCAGCGTCTCGTAGTTGGACACCGTCAACCGCACCGACACTCCTGAGCGCTGGTTGATGTGAGGGCTCAGCCGGGCCAGTTGGCTGAGATAGACCAACACCTCGCACATGAAGTCGGGCATGACCACCGGCACGTCGGCCTCCGGGATTGTCGCCTCCTGCTCGGTGATATCGAGTTCGATGTCGATTTCGGTCGGATAGTGGGTGCGGATCTGGGCACCAAAGCGGTCCTTGAGCGGGGTGATGATGCGGCCCCGGTTGGTGTAGTCCTCGGGGTTGGCCGAGGCGAACAGCAAGATGTCGAGAGGCAGGCGGATCTTGTGGCCTCGGATCTGCACGTCCCGCTCCTCCAGCACGTTGAGCAACCCCACTTGGATGCGCTCGGCCAGATCGGGCAGTTCGTTGATGGCGAACACCCCGCGGTTGGTGCGGGGCACCAGGCCGTAGTGGATGGTGAGCTCATCGGACAGGTAGCGGCCCTCGGCCACCTTGATGGGGTCGACTTCGCCGATCAGATCGGCGATCGAGGTATCAGGTGTGGCCAGCTTCTCCCCGTAGCGCTCGCTGCGGTGGACCCAAGCCAGCGGGGTACTGTCGCCTTCGGCGGCGATCAGGTCTTTGGCGTGCTTGGAGACCGGGTTGTAGGGGTCGTCGTTCACCTCGGAGCCGGCCACGATGGGGAGCCACTCGTCGAGCAAGTCGAGAACCAGGCGGATCATCCGGGTCTTGGCCTGGCCCCGCTCGCCCAGAAAAATGATGTCGTGGCCGGCCAGCAGAGCGGTCTCCAACTGGGGGATGACGGTGTCTTCGTAGCCCCAGATGCCGGGGAACAAATCCTCACCGGCTCGAATCTTGCGGATCGCGTTGCGACGGATCTCGTGCTTTACAGAGACCGACTGCCAGCCGGAATCCTTAAGCTCGCCGAGAGTGGTGGGTTGCGACATAGGTGTTGAACCCTAGTCCCCGATCTGGTTTGCGCGCGACCGGCGGGACGTGCGACCAGTACGGCTAGCCGCAGGGTGCGGGGCGCCGGTACCGTCGGCGTAAGAGCGTTCGGGCTGCCGGTGGCCCGGAGCGGAGGCAGACGATGGCCCAGGCCATAACCAGAGTGAGCACGCCGCCGCCGGTGCGGTCGGAGCCCAGAGTCAAGCTCCCGTGGCCGCTCAACATCTACCAGACCGCGGTAGGAAAGAAGTGGGTGATGGGCCTCACCGGGATCGCCCTGCTGGGCTTCATCGTGGTCCACATGATCGGCAATCTCCACCTCTACGAGGGTCCGCTGGAGATCCACGAATATGCCGAGACCCTGCGGGATCTGGGCACCAAGCTCCTCCCCCGCACCTGGCTGTTGTGGATCATGCGCATCGGGCTGATCATCGCCTTCGCCCTGCACATCCACTCGGCCTATTCCCTCAGCCGGATGAGCATTGCCGCTGATAAGCGCTATCCCGGCGGCCGCAGCTACATCGCCGCCAACTTCGCCTCCCGCACCATGCGGTGGACCGGCCCCATCATCGGGCTGTACCTCTTCTACCATCTGGCCGATCTCACCTGGGGCTGGTTCAACCCCGACTTCGTGCGGGGCGACCCCTACCACAACGTGTCGGAGAGCCTGAGCAGCATCCCGGTGGCAATCCTGTACATCGTGGCCAACACCGCGTTAGCCGTCCACATCTTCCACGGCACCTGGAGCATGTTCCAGAGCCTGGGAGTGAACAGCCCCCGCTACAACCATCTGCGCCGCTATCTGGCCGCTGGGCTGGCCGGGATCATCCTGGTGGGCAACCTGAGCTTCCCGATCTTCGTGCAGGCCGGGGTGATCGACGACGACGGCCGCTCGATAGTGGAAGAGCTCCAGCACGGCACCGCCGAAGGGGAGGACCACTGATGCTCGGCTCGCTCGACGCCCGCATTCCGGCCGGATCGCTGGACAGCAAGTGGACCGACCACAAGTTCTCCATGCGGCTGGTGAACCCCAACAACAAGCGGCGCTTCGATGTGATCGTGGTGGGCTCGGGCCTGGCCGGGGCATCAGCGGCCGCTTCGCTGGGCGAGCTGGGCTACCGGGTCAAGGTGCTCACCTATCACGACTCCCCCCGCCGGGCCCACAGCATCGCCGCCCAGGGTGGCATCAATGCGGCCAAGAACTACCAGAACGACGGCGACAGCGTGTACCGGCTGTTCTACGACACCATCAAGGGCGGCGACTACCGGGCCCGCGAGGCCAACGTGTACCGCTTGGCCGAGGTGTCGGTGGACATCATCGACCAGGCCACTGCCCAGGGCGTGCCCTTCGCCCGCGAGTACGGCGGACTGCTTGACAACCGCTCCTTCGGCGGGGCCCAGGTGTCCCGCACCTTCTACGCCCGGGGCCAGACCGGCCAGCAGCTGTTGTTGGGGGCGTATTCGGCGCTAATGCGCCAAGTTGCCGCGGGCACGGTGGAACTGCACACCCGCTCGGAGATGCTGGAGCTGGTGATGCATGACGGCCGGGCGGTGGGCGTGGTAACCCGCGACCTGATCACCGGCGAGATCGTGGCCCACTCGGCCCATGCCGTGGTGCTGGCCACCGGGGGCTACGGCAACGTGTACTTCCTGTCCACCAACGCCAAGATGTGCAACGTGACCGCGGCGTGGCGGGCCCACCGCAAGGGCGCGCTGTTCGCCAACCCGTGCTACACCCAGATCCACCCCACCTGCATCCCGGCCAGCGACGACTTCCAGTCGAAGCTGACTCTCATGTCGGAGTCGCTGCGCAACGACGGGCGCATCTGGGTGCCGGTGGCCCACGACGACGGTCGGGAGCCCGACCAGATCCCCGACGCCGACCGGGACTACTTCTTGGAGCGCAAGTACCCGGCTTTTGGCAACCTGGTGCCCCGCGACGTGGCCTCTCGCAACGCCAAAACCGTGGTGGACGAGGGGCGGGGCGTGGGCCCGCTGCGCAACGGCGTCTACCTGGACTTCTCCGGCGCCATGGCCCGCGACGGCGAGGCGATGATCCGGGCCAAGTACGGGAACCTGTTCGACATGTACGAGCGCATCACCGGCGAGGACCCGTACCGGGTGCCCATGCGCATCTACCCGGCCACCCACTACACCATGGGCGGGCTGTGGGTGGACTACGAGCTGATGAGCAACGTGCCCGGTTTGTTCGTACTGGGTGAGGCCAACTTCAGCGACCACGGGGCCAACCGACTGGGCGCCTCGGCCCTCATGCAGGGACTGGCCGACGGATATTTCATCCTGCCCTACACCATCGGCAACTACCTGTCGGACTTCTTGGGCGACCCGGCGCTGGAAATCTCCGAGCCGGCGTTCGCCAACGCCGAACAGGCGGTGACCGACGAAGTGAACCGCTGGCTGTCGATCGGCGGCACCCGCTCCGTCGACCACTACCACCGGGAGTTGGGCAAGCTGGTGTGGGACTACATCGGCATGGCCCGCAACAAGACCGGCCTGGAAAAGGCTCTGTCGGAGATCCCCGCGCTGCGGGAGGAGTACCACCGCAACGTTCGAGTGCTGGGCTCGGCCGACACGCTCAACCAGTCGCTGGAGAAAGCCGGCCGGGTGGCCGACCTGTTCGAGCTGGCCGAGCTCATGGCCCGCGACGCCCTGACCCGAGAGGAGTCCTGCGGGGGCCACTTCCGGGAGGAGCACCAGACCGAAGAGGGCGAGGCCATGCGCGACGACGACAACTTCACCCACGTAGCCGCCTGGGAGTGGAACGGCGAGGGCACCCCCCAAACCCGCCATCGGGAAGAACTGGAGTTTGAGAACGTCGAGCTGACCCAAAGGAGCTACAAGTGAGCTCGGAAATCAACCTCACGCTCAAGGTGTGGCGCCAGCCCGGTCCCTTGGCCGAAGGCCGATTCGTGACCTACGAGGCCAGCGGCATCAGCACCGACGCCTCGTTTCTGGAGATGCTCGACATCGTCAACGAGCGGCTCATCGAAATGGGCGACGAGCCCATCGTGTTCGAGTCGGACTGTCGGGAGGGCATCTGCGGCACTTGCGGACTGATGATCAACGGCCAGGCCCACGGACCACAGAAGGGTACCGCTACCTGCCAGCTCCACATGCGCAGCTTCAACGACGGCGACCACATCGTGATCGAGCCGTGGCGGGCCACGTCGTTCCCCGTGCTGCGGGACTTGGCGGTGGACCGCCGGGCCATGGACGCCATCATCGCCGCCGGGGGCTACATCTCGGTGAACACCGGGGCGGCTCCCGACGCCAACCTCACCCCGGTGCCCAAGGAAACGGCCGACACCGCCTTCGACGCGGCGGCTTGCATCGGCTGCGGGGCCTGTGTGGCCGCCTGTCCCAACAGCGCTGCCCAGCTGTTTACCGCGGCCAAGGTGCAGCATCTGAACCTGCTCCCCCAGGGTCAGGCCCAGCGGTGGGCTCGCACCGAGGCCATGGTGGAGACCATGGAGGAATTCTTCGGCTCCTGCACCAACCACGGCGAGTGCGAAGAGGCCTGCCCCAAAGAGATCCCCATCGACTTCATCGCCTGGACGAACCGGGATTACATCAAGGCCAAGGTCAAGAACCGCAAACTGGCTGGTTAGTGGTCCGTCTGCAAAGCGGTAGCCTCGCGGCTTGATGTGGGGTCGCGTCAAAGACATTGCCCAGCATGGGCTGCGGGGCGTGCTGATGGGGGCGGCCGACGTGGTGCCCGGCGTGTCGGGAGGCACAGTTGCCCTGCTGCTGGGGATCTATGAACGGCTGATCGACACGGTGCGGGCCGGGGCCGGAGTGGTGGGCGCCTTGCTGCGAGGCAAGTGGAGCGAGACAGGGGATCGGCTCCGGAGTTTCGACTGGTGGTTCGCGGTGCCACTGGTGGCAGGCATCGTGGTCGCCGTCGCAGCTTTGGCTTCGGTCATTGACGAGCTTCTAGTCGACGAGGCCGAGGCCATGGCCGGGCTGTTCTTCGGCTTGGTGGCGGCATCGGTGGTGGTGGCCTGGAACATGGTGGAGAAACCCGGAGCGGGGTTGGCCGCCTCCGCGCTGGCGGTGGGCGGGCTGTTCTTCTGGTTGCTGGGACTCCAGTCGGCGCCGGTGGCCGACCAGACGGAGATCGCCCTGTTCGGTTCGGGGATCGTGGCGGTTTGCGCCATGCTGCTGCCGGGCATATCCGGGTCGTTCATCTTGTTGATGATGGGGGTATACCCGGCGGCCATCGCCGCGGTGGATGATTGGGTTTGGGCTGATCTGGCCGCGCTGGCCGCGGGAGCGGTGCTGGGGCTGGCACTGTTCTCCAATCTGATCGGCCGAGTGCTCCACCGCTGGCATGACCCCACTCTGGCGGTGATGGTCGGACTGCTGCTGGGATCTCTTCGGGTGCTGTGGCCCTGGCCCTCCGGAGTGGGCGTGATCAGCCGCCACGCCGAGGAGGCCATCGACGGCACCGGGCTGGGCTGGGCCCCCGCCGCCGACCTGTGGCTCCCCACCATCCTGGCCGTCGCCGCCGCCTCCCTAGTCCTCGTCCTTTCCGCTATGGCCGCGGGGCAAGGCGGTTCTGCTCGGTCCACGCGGGGCCTGAGGGAGTAGCGACCAGGGAGCGCTCCAAGCGGGTGCGCTGGGCGGTGTCGGGGTGGTCGACAGGGAGGGGGGCGGAGGCAATGACGGTGGCATCGGTGAGGCCGTTGGTCCACTCCCGGTCCCACCAGGCGGGCAGACCTTCCCAGTGGAAGCGACGGCCCCGGCCGACTAGCTCGATGACCTCGTCGCCCACCAGCACTTGGCCATGGACCACGTCCAGCGTGCCGGCTTCAGCCTCCCACTCCAGTTCCAAGCCGTAGGGCACCCGATCGCCCCAGCCCAGCCCGAACACTTCTTCGGGATCGTCGAGGGCCACCGCGAACGCTTCCAAGTCCACGGTGAAGTGCTCATCGGGAATCTGCTCGATGAATTCGGTCCACAATCCGGGGGCTCGCAGCTCCAAAGTGGACGGCCGGGGCAGAGGGGCGTCGGTCTCCACTAGATACACCGGTAGTCGGTCGGGACCGACCAGCGCCGACCAGAACCAGCTCCGTCCCAGGTTGGGCCACAGCGTGAGCTGCGCGTAGCCCCCCATTGAACCGTCGGGCGCGGCGAAATCGCCGTACCACGATTCGGCCCACAGTCGGTGCGTTGGTGCAGTGGTCATGAGGGATCATCAGTACCGTAGAGGCTTGGTGCTGGTGTACTTGAGCGAGGAGTGGATCGAGGAGGCCGACGCTGCTCTGCGAGCGTCGGGGCTGTGCACTCCGGAAGGAGATGCTTTTGCGGTAGAGCAGCGGGTTGGCGAGGTGGTGTTCCACATGGTGTTCGACCATGACGGAGCCCACGTCGAACCGGGGCCAGCCGCAAATCCGGCGGTGGTGTTCTGTCAGAGCCGGGACACTGCGGTGGCCATCGCGCAAGGGGAGCTGTCAGCCGAAGAAGCGGTGCTTAACGGGGAAATTACGTTCGAGGGCAACCCCATGGCCCTGTTGTCTCACCGACGTTTGCTGGCACGCGCCGAAGATGTGTTCGCCGACGTGCGGGCCCGCACCGACTGGGACACCTAGTTTTCAGAACACGCTTACCCAGGCTCGGGCAAGTCAGCCATGTCGGCCAGCGCCATAGCTGCCGCTTGGACCAAGGGAAAGGCCAGGCAGGCCCCGGTTCCCTCCCCCAGACGTAGGTCGAGGTCGAGGAGGGGACCTAGCCCCAAGTGATTGAGAACGATGGAAGCGGCCGGCTCGCTGGAGCGATGACCGGCGATGGCGTGGGCCGCAGTGCCAGAGGCCAGGGCATCAGCCACGCACAGGGCGGCCCCGGCGATCACCCCGTCCACGATGAAGGGAACCCGGTGCTTTGCGGCGGTGGTGTACAGGCCGGCGAGGGCCGCGATCTCCAGTCCCCCCACCGTGGCCAGCACTTCCAGGGGTTCGGTGCATGCTTCAGCCCTCTCGATGGCCATGGACACCAGCCGGCGCTTGTGGTCAAGCCCACCGGCGGGAACTCCCGCGCCGGCCCCGGTGACCTCTTCACCTGACCGGCCGGTGAGCGCCCCAATCAGCGCAGCGGCAGCCGTGGTGTTGCCGATGCCCAAGTCACCGCCGATCAGACAGTCGGCCCCCGCCTCAATCTGCTCCGATGCGATCTGAATACCGACAGCCAAGGCGTCTTTGGCCTGAACGGGGGTCATGGCCGCCCCAGAGGCGATGCTGGCAGTGCCGTCAGCCACCCGTTCATACCTCACCCCGGGGAGCGGGTCGAGTGGCGACTTCACCCCGACGTCGACCACTAGCACTTGCGCGCCCATAACGTCGGCAAACACCGAGATGGCGGCTCCGCCGCTGCTCACCGTGGCCACCATTGCCGCGGTGATCTCCGATGGCCACGCACTGGCCCCATCAGCCACCACGCCGTGATCGCCGGCGAAAACGGCCACCACCGGCCTACGGGGTACTGGTGGCGGGCAAGCACCCGCGACACCCGCCAGGTGGACGGCCAAATCCTGCACGCGCCCCAGCGCGCCGGGGGGCATGGCCCTAGTCGCCCATCGGGCCCGAGCCTCTTCCATGGCCTGAACGTCCAATGGAGGCGCCGAAGGAAACAAGTGCGAGCCCATCTCAGCCACTACTTCGATCCAAGAGCCGGTCGATGAGCCAGGCCAATACCAGCAACCCGATCGCGGCGATCTCCACCCGGTCGGCCAGGCGGACGGCGGACTCAATGTCGTCGGGCTCTGGTTGGGAACCGCGGCCCAGAAACGGGCGCTCTTCAGCTACGCCTTCGTAGCTGAGGGGTCCACCGAGCTTTCGATCCAGTGCGGCAGCCACTGCGGCCTCGGCGACACCGGCGTTGGGCGACGGGTGGGCAGGGGCGTCTTGGCGCACCGTATCGACGATCTGGCGAGCCCGTTCCTGATTCAGCACAGCAACCAGAGCCGCAAAGACTCGGGCCGGGACGTAGTTGGCGGCATCGTCGAGGCGAGCGGCGGCCCAGCCGAAGTTTGAGTACCGCTCATTGCGCCGGCCGACCATGGCGTCCATGGTGTTGATGGCCCGATAGACCGCGGCACCGGGGGCACCAGCGACGGCACCCCAAAACGCGGGAGCGATCACCGCGTCCACGCTGTTCTCCGCAACCGACTCAATGACCGCGGCGGCAATGCCCGACTCGTCGAGCCCCGCGGGATCGCGCCCCACCAGGGTGGGGAGCTCAGCCCGGGCCGCAGCAATATCACCGACGACGACCGCTTCTCCAATGCGCATCGCCACCCGGCGCAGCTCGCGGCCTGCGGCGACAACCGCCACCGCTGTTGCGGTGGATCTCATCAGCCGACCTCCGGCGGCACCGATGGCCACTCCCACCGCGGCATAGACCACTCCCGCCCGACGCCGGTCGGCCCAGAGTGCCTGCTCAACACGTTCCATGGCCTTCCCGAATTCGGCTACCGGATGGGCGTCGGCGGGTGGTTCGCCCACCAGTCGGTCGATCACCAGGCCAGCGGCTGCCCCCAGACATGTCTGACCAAGCCGGCTCATGGGTCAGCCACCAGAACCAGCAAGGCCACAGTCTCAGCCATCAAGATCACTGCACCGAGCACGTCGCCGGTGAATCCGCCCAGCCGTCGCCATGCCAACGCCACCACAGCGATAGCGGCAACTGCCGCAGCCCCGGCCGCCACCGCTCCCGACACCCCCTCGATGAGAACCATCCCAGCCACCGCGGGCGCCAGCCACAAGGCCAGCCAAGGGCGGGCTCCGGCCAAGAACGGATCGGCCAGCCCGCCGGGACGGGCGTAGGGAACGAAGGCCGGGATCACCGCGACCAAGGTACGGCTGAGGGCCCAGATTGGCACCAAGGACAGCGATTCGACGCCCTCAACCCCCAATGCCGCCCACCGTGCCCCCAACACGACTACCACTGCGACTATGGCGAATGCGCCCACGTCAGGCCGGCTCATCACCGCCAGCCGCCGATCCCTATCCATATGCGGAAGGAGCCCGTCGGCGCTGTCAGCCAAGCCGTCGAAGTGCAGCGCCCCGGTGAGAACAAGGTCAGCGACCACCACCAAGATCCCAACTACCAGCAACGGCCACAGCTCACCGGCCCCCCAATGGATGGCGGCCAGTACCCCACCAAGCCCGGCGCCTATCACCGGGAACCACCACAAGGCTCGGGCTTGGGGCGACTGGCCGCGGCCAGCCACGGTCAGAAACGCCACCGCGCTCATCACCGCGGGCCGCTTCATTGCCCTCAAACCACCCCGTCAGAGCTGGGCAACTCGAGAGTTCGTCCGGCCACCACCAGCAAGACTCGATCAGCCACGGCGGCAACCTGCTGGTTCAGCATGCCCAGCTCATCGGCAAAGCGGCGGCCCACCTCGGTGGGAGCGTGGACCGAGAGCCCAACTTCTTCGGAAACGATGATCGCAGGATCAGTCCGCTGGGCCAAAGCGTCCAGCAGCCCGTCGGCCTCCACCGCCAGATCAGAATGGTGGGCCACCCAGGTGCCCAGAGAGTCGACCAGCACCACGCCCTCGACTTCAAATAAAAAACGGGGCAAGTCATCGGGTTCCTCGCATTCCACGGTGCTCCAATGTGCAGGACGACGAGCTTGGTGAGCAGCCACTCGGGCGGCGTGGTCCGCATCATCCGGGTTCACCGCAGCAGTGGCCACGTACGTGACGGCCAGCCCCGAGGATTCGGCAATTGACTCCGCCACCCCCGACTTGCCCGAGCGTGTTCCGCCCAACACCAACACGATCATGGGCGACTGCCCATCTGCGACCAGGACCGAAGCGGGCTGGTCAATAGTCGAGGCCCTTCTTGGCCAAGATCTGGCTGTCGAAGGCATGCTTGACCTTGACCATCTCGGTCACGGTGTCGGCCACCTCGATCACTTCATCGGCCATGTCCCGGCCGGTCAGAATCACGCTCACCCGCTCCGGTCGAGACTCGAGGGCCGAAGCCACCTCTGCGGCGTCGATCCAATCCCAGGTCATGGCGTAGCTGACCTCGTCCAGTACCACCAGGCGATATTCGCCTCCGGCAATGAGCTGGGCCGAGAACTCCCAGGCCGCCACGGCCATGGCCCGGGACTCATCGAGATCGTCGGAGTCCCACGTGAACCCGTCGCCAGCCGAGAACCATTGCACGCCGAGTTCTCGGCACACCTTCTCCTCGCCCGTGTTCCAATCGCCGCTCTTGAGAAACTGGACGACGGCCACCGGCCAACTCTGCGACACCGCCCGCAAGATGGTGCCGAACGCCGCAGTGGACTTGCCCTTCCCGTCACCGGTATTGACCAGTACCAGCGAGGAAGCCGTCTTCATGGCAGATAGGTCGTAGGGGCGCTCTTCTTGGGGGGTTGCGTCAGTGCTCATGAGATCTCCTTCTTGGGGTTGGTCCGACGGCGAGGTGCGGGCAAGACCACCAGATCGCCGTCGATGGATTGAACAGTAAGCGGCGTGGCGTAGACCGTGGACAGCAGATCGGATTGCAGCACCGCCGCAGGGGGGCCATGGGCCACGATTCGGCCGTGGTCGATAAGAATCAAGCGATCAGCAAATCGGCCCGCAGCGCTCAAGTCATGCATTGCCGCCAATACGCTGAGACCCTCGGTGCGGCGCAGATCGTCCACCAATTCCAGCACCGAGACCTGATGACCCACATCGAGGGCGCTGGTGGGCTCGTCCAGCAGAAGCACCGGGCATTGCTGGGCCAGCGCCCGGGCCACCACCACCTGCTGAGCCTCTCCGCCCGACAAGGTGGACACAAAGCGGTCGGCAAAAGCCGTGAGGTCAAGGCGGTGCAGCACCGAGGACACGATTTGGCGATCGGCCTGCGATTCGCGGGCCAGCCAGCCGAGGTGCGCGGTCCGCCCCAACAGCACATACTCGGCCACGGTCATGCCCTTGGGCAGCACCGGGATTTGCGGCACCAGAGCGATGTCGGCGGCCCCCGGTGTCCGTCCGTCGCCCAACGCCACCGTGCCGAGAAAATCGGTCAGGCCCACGATGGATCGCAGCAAGGTGGACTTGCCGGCTCCGTTCGGGCCGATGATGCCCAGCCACTCCCCCTGGCCTAATTCGAGATCCACACCACAGACCACCTCGTGGCCGCGGAAGGAGACCCGGACCTCCCGACACGACAGAGCAGGAGTCGACGACGGGGACTCCAACAGCACAGCGGAGCTCACGTGGTGCTCCACCGGTCGCGCCACAGCACTATGGCGAAGATCGGCGCTCCGACAATCGCGGTGATGACTCCCACTGACAGCTCCTCAGGAGCAAAGAGAGTACGGGCAGGGATGTCGACAAAGGCGAGAAATGCTGCCCCCAACACGGCGGACAGCGGCACGATCACCCGATAGCTGTGGCTAACCAACAGTCGCACGATGTGGGGCACGACCAAGCCGACAAAGGCGATCAACCCGCTCACCGACACTGCAGCCGCAGTCACGAGCGATGCCGCCACAATCACCAAAAGCCGGGATCGGACCGGGTCGAGGCCCAACGAGCGAGCCTCGTCGTCGCCCACCCTCAGCACATCGAGGTGCCTTCGGTGGACGAAGAGCACCATCCCGCACACTGCGACATAGGGCAGCAGAATCCAAACCTCCTTCCAACCGGTGGTGTTGAGTTGCCCGAATAGCCACGAGAGCACTTCTCGGGCTCGCGTCTCATCCAACTGCTGGATGGCATAGGTCTGGGCCGCAGCGAACAGTGCGGCCATGGCCACACCGCCGAGCAGCAGGGTGGCTGGCGATGACCCACCGCCTCGTGCAATGGCCATCGACGCCACCACGGCCACCAGTGCCCCTAGGAAGGCTGCGGCGGGAACGGTGTCAAACGGACCCCAGCCCAGATCGAGTCCGAACCCCAAGGCCAACACCGCGCCGAAGCCGGCCCCGGCGGAAACCCCCAACAGATAGGGGTCGGCCAGCGGGTTCCGGAACACCCCCTGATAGGCCGCTCCGGCCATGCTGAGCGACCCTCCAACCAACATGCCCAACACCAATCGGGGGAGCCGGATCTGGAACAGAATGCTCTCTTGGTAGGCCGACAGCGTTGATTCCACGCCGAGCAGAGGAATCCAGTCGACCAGGGCGGAAACGACTCCGCTAGCCGGCAGTCCAGCAGCGCCACTGATGGCGCTGAGCAACCCCACCGCCACCAGCACCACCACGCCGAGAACGGACGCTGTTGCCGACATCCCGAAGGCCCGCCGTACTGCGGTGTAGGCAGCCTCATCCTCAGATAGAGCAGCGGTGGGGAGGGATGCTTCGGCCATGATTATGCCTAGGAGACGGAAGCCGCCACCGTCTGGAGGGCTTCAGCCACCGCGCCGATGAACTGGGGCAGTCGCGGCCCCCATCGGGAGGCGATGTCGGAGTTGACCACCACGATGTTGCCGTTGCGCACCGCGTCCACTTCGCCCCATCCGGGCCGAGCAGCCACATCCTCGGCGGTGTAGCCCACCAGATCGGTAATGACAATTAGCTCGGGGTTCGCTTCGACGATGTACTCCTCGGTGAGCTGGGGATAGCCGTAGCCGTCGGCATCGGCCTCATCAGCTATGTTGATCGCCCCCATGGCGGCGTAGACCGCGCCGATGAAGCTGTTGGAGCTGACCGAGAAATAGGTGTTGTCCAACTCGTGATACACCCGTATGGGCACCTCGGGAGCCGCGGCCAGAGCGGCGTCGATTTCAGCTCGCAGGTCGGCCACCAGCGCAGCCGCCTCATCGACTCGCCCGACGGCGATCCCCAATTCGGCGATTGAGTCGTAGCCTCCCTCGAAATCTGCCGGGGCCGCGCTCACAAGCACCTCTACGCCCACCGCGTCAAGCCCAGCCATCAGATCGTTGGCATCGTTGGCGATTACCACCAGATCGGGCTCATAGGAGAGCACTGCTTCCACGTTGGGATCCCATCCCGACAGATCGGTGACCGGGGCCTCCGGTGGGTAGTAGGAGAAGGAATCCACTGCCACCACCTGATCGCCCGCGCCGATGGCGAACAAGATCTCAGTGGCGGTGGGCGACAACGACACGATCCGCTGGGGACGGTCGGGCGGGGCTTCGGTCGGAGTCGGCTCCGGGGCAGCCTCCTCAGTCGGAGCCGGCCCGGCCGGCGTGGGAGTTGGGGCTGGTGGGGCTTCGGTCGGAGTCGCCTCGGGAGCAGCCTCCTCAGTCGGAGCCGGCGCAGCCTGTGTCGGAGTCGCCTCGGGAGCAGATTCCTCGATTACCTGGGCCGCAGGGCCGTCGTCATCGTTGCCACAGGCACTCGCCACCAGTGCGAGCGCGAGCAGCAGCGCAAAAAAAAGTCGGAACAAACGTCGGGGCATTAAACACCTCCTGTAGATCGAGGAACGGAAGCTCGATCGGCAGGTGCTCTGCCCTCGAGCCAACCCAACCCTCGGGGCTTATGGCTCGTTTCAGCGCAAAGCTCGACCGGACTCGCTGGCTCAGGGCCAGTTCACCGTTGCGGGACAGTGCCGGAATCTAACCGGACTTCGCCTCCACGCCGCTTAGCAGCATAGCTGACTCCAATCGAGCCAGCCCATCAGAATCAGGCACCGCCACCCGCACATGCTCCGGCATCCCGAAGCTGGCGCAGTCCCGAACCACCACGCCATGAGGGGCCAGAAGCTCCCGCAATCCAGGGGCATGAACCAGCACCCAGGGCGCATCGGCAGCCTCCACCGCGAAGCCGAATCGGCGCAGCAATTCGGCCAACTCCTTGCGAGCGATGGCGATGGCCTCCGACCAGCCGGTCAGATCGGCCGAATCCAGCAACTCCGGTAGCACGGCCAGAGCCAGCGAGTTCACCGACCACTGGGACTGGTGGCGGGCGAACCGCTCAACGTCATCCGCGATGATGTAACCCAGTCGCAGCCCGGGAGCGGCAAACACCTTGGTCAGCGAGCCCACCACAACACCGGCCCGGCCCGCCGTCCATCGCCCGGTGGCGAGCGGGTAAAACGCCTCATCCCACACGTCTGCTGCCTCGTCGGGATCGGCCAAGCGGCCACTGGGGTTGTGGGGATCGCTGCGCCACACCGGCCCGTCGGGGTTGCGGGGATGCAAGCCGAACTCGGGTTCTGTCCACACCCGACCGCCTATCTCCCAAGCCACCAACCAGATAGCCTCACTCCCTCCGTTGGTCAGCATCAGGCGCGGCGAGTCGACGCCGATGGCCTCGGCCAACACCCGAGCAGCCTCTGACGGATCGGGATACCGCCGCACGGCGTCAAGATGGCGGTCCAACATTGACGCCACATCGGGGGCAAACGGGTTGGGACTCTGCGACAGATCCAGAATGGTCCGGGGGTCGATGCCCAAGGCCCGGGCGATGCGCGGCCCATCGCCGCCGTGGGATCCGGCGGGAGGGATGTCAGGCATCAGAAATCAGCCTAGGCGGTCGTTCTTCCCGAATCCCCAGCAGATAAGGGTGTCGTCGGTCTTGATACCACAGGATTCGACCTCTCCGAGGAAGATGGCTTTGAAGGTGCCGCTGGGTGGGGTGGCCTGCCCTTCGATGTTGCTGCCCCAGCAGACCAGAGTGTCGTCGGACTTGATGGCGCAGCTGTGCCATGCGCCGAGTTCGACAGCTTTGTAGGTGCCTTCGGCCGGTGGGCTATACGGCGGATCTAGGTATCCCCAGCAAGCGAGGGTGTTGTCGGTCTTGATGCCACAGGCTTGGGCCCAACCCTGAGAGATGGCCTTGAATTTGCCCGTCGGCGGGACAGCCTGGCCCCAGGTGTTGCTTCCCCAGCAGGCCACCGTGTCATCAGACTTGATGCCGCAGGAGTACCACCGGCTGGTGCTGATGCTCTTGAATTCGCCCGTCGGCGGGGTGCCCTGCCCGTCGTTGTTGCTTCCCCAGCAGGCCACAGTGTCATCGGATTTAATGGCGCAGCTATGGGTGAAGCTGGTGTGGAGAGCCTTGTATGTGCCTGTGGGCGGAGTGGTCCTTCCGCCACTGCTTTGTCCCCAACAGGCGACAGTGCCGTCGCTCTTGAGCCCGCAGGTGTGCCACGTTCCGGTGCTTACTGTCTTGAATGTGCCTGTCGGCGGGGTGGCCTGCCCGTAGGTGTCGTCGCCCCAGCAGGCCAGAGTGTCGTCAGACTTGATGGCGCAGGTGTGATAAGTGGCATCCGCTGTGTCGTCGTTGGTCGAGATGGCCTTGAAAGTGCCGCTGGGCGGATCGGCCTGACCGTATCGATTGAAGCCCCAGCACTCGATGGTTCCATCGGTCTTGAGTCCACATATATGCACGAGTCCGGTGGTGTCGCGGCCAGAGTAGATGGCAGCGAACTTGTTGCTGCTGGTGGGGGCCTGGATGGGGACGTGAAGGCCCCAGCAGGCCACCGTGCCATCGGTTCGGATGGCACAGGTGTGGTCTTGGCCGAGGGCGACCGATGTGAAGGCGCCGTTGGGCGGTTTGGACTGCCCGTTTCGATTGTTTCCCCAGCAGGCCAGAGTGTCGTCGGACTTGATGCCGCAGGTGTGGTTCGTGCCAGCGCTTACCGCCTTGAATGTGCCCGCCGGCGGGGTGGCCTTGCCGTAGGTGTTGTCGCCCCAGCAGGCCAGAGTGTCGTCGGACTTGATGCCGCAGGTGTGGTTCGTGCCAGCGCTTATCGCTTTGAACGCGCCTGCGGGCGCAGTGGCCTGCCCGTGCTCGTTGTCGCCCCAGCAGGCCACCGTGTCGTCGGACTTGATGCCGCAATTGTGGTTCAAGCCTGCCCGTATGGTCTTGAAGGTGCCCGCCGGCGGGTTGATCTGCCCGTAGTGATTGAATCCCCAACAGGCCACCGTGTCGTCGGCCCTCATACCGCAGGCATGGTTCCGGCCCGCAGTGATGAACCCAAATGTGCCGTCAAGCGGCATGGTTCGAGCGTCGTTGCCCGCACCCCAGCAGGCCACCGTATCGTCGAGTTTGATGGCGCAGGCCAGGTTTGAACCACCAGCGATGAACTTGAAGGTTCCCTCAGGTGGCGCGGTGGTTCCTCCAGGTCTCCCATCTCTTCCCCAGCAGGCCAAGGTGCCGTCGGCTTTGAGTCCGCAGGTCCAAATCTGATGGAGGACAACACTGCTGAAACTCCCCTCAGGATCGATCGCCTGTTGGTGATAGTTCATGCCCCAGCAGTCGACGGTTCCGTCTGTCTTGAGGCCGCAGGTATGGTGCTGGCTGGCAACGACGGAGGTGAAGGTTGGTGGAGGCGGGCCAACCGTCTCAGGGGGTACGAACAGGCGACCGCCCCAACATTCGACGGCGTCGTCGAGTCTGGTGGCGCAGGCGCTGAACGCTCCCGCCGCTACCGCTTTGAAGTGGCCATCGGGCGGCTTGGTTCGACCTCTCCAGTTGTCCCCCCAGCAAACAAGGGTGTCATCGTTCTTGATGCCGCAGGTGAAGGTGGCGCCGGAGGAAATCGACCGGAATTTCCCCTCAGGGGGCACGGCTTGTTCGCCCTCGTCATCTTTAATGTCGCCCCAGCATGCCACTGAGGCGTCATCGGCCACGGCGCAGGAATGAAACGCGCCAGCCGAGATGGCGGTGAACGTCCCCTCGGGAGGCGTGGCCTGTCCGAACCAGTCGCTGCCCCAACACTCAATGGTCTCGTCGCCTGTGATAGCGCAGGAGTGCAACGCACCGGCCGACACGGCGACGAAGGCTCCACCAGGCGGGGTATGGCTCACGCCATACATCTCGGCCCCCCAGCATGCGAGCGACTTATCCACTCTGATGGCACAGGCGTGGGAGCCGCCAGCGCTGATGGCGGTGAACGCTCCTCGGGGCGCGTCGCTCTCGCCATTCGCCTCCGCGCCCCAGCATGCGAGCGACCTGTCCACTCTGATGGCACAGGCGTGGGAGATGCCGACGCTGACCTCGGTGAACATTCCTCGGGGTGTATTGGGTTCAATTGCTCCGTCCATTGTCCAACACACCAAATGCCCGTAGATCTTCAGTCCACAGGCGCGTTTGTAGCCCGACGAAATAGACATCGCCAGCATCCCCGAAACGTACGGGTCGACGTAGTGCTGTTCGCGGGCCGGGTTTACGGCACGAAAGGCGCGCAGTACGCCCAGTGCATCGGGGTCGAGAGTCAGATGGCACCCTATGGCCTCGTCATAGGCCCAAACCGCCCGGGCGAGCGTGGACAGCCCGTCGGCAGTCGTGGCCACCCCGATTGGCTTGCGGGCCAGGCCAAGGCGCTCGTAGCACATTTTTGCCACTGCATCTGCCTCGGCGACCGCTTCCGCATTGGTCGCGGCGGAACGTACTTCGTGATGATTCGGGAAGCATCGGCTAGGTGGAGAGTGCGGCTGCATCGCCAGTGCGTGACAACGCAGCACCGCCAACGCGTCGCTGTCAAGGGTCAAATAGCACCCGACACTCTCGCTGTAGCCCCACTTGACTATGGCAAGCACCTCTAGACCGTTGGTGGTCTTGGCAACCGGAATTGGCTCGCGAGCGACACCGTGGGCGGCAAAGCAACGTTCGGAGACCGAGTCTTCTTGGGGCTGAGGATCTTCAGCCCAAGCCTCTTCGGAAACCGCCGCGACGCCCCCGAGCACAGCAGCGGCGAAGGCAACCACTGCGATTGCCAAACGACGTTGCGACTTGCAAGGCGTCGACACTGCGGCCCGCATCTCGGCTACAAGAGAAACACCCCCCGCCCCTGGCCCGCTTTCTCAGTCGGGGAAGGGGGGGGGGGGGAGAACCCAACCGTCATTAGAAAGAAATGAGGCTTCCATATTGACGTTATAACACATTCATGTGCTACGGCTTCCCACAAACATTCGCCAGGGACACCGAGATGGCATGCCAGAACCGACGAGAGGGGTGTCGATTGGCTAAATCAGGCCCAGATCAGCGACGGTGTCGCGCTCCTCGACCAGCTCGGCCACGGTGGCCTCGAGGCGGGACTGGGAGAACTCGTTCAGCTCCAGGCCGCCCACAATCGACCACTCCCCATCTGTGGTGGTGCAGGGGAACGACGAGATGAGGCCCTCGGGCACGCCGTAGGAACCGTCGGAAGGCACGGCCATACTCACCCAGTCACCCGGAGACGTGCCGTGGACCCAGTCGTGAACGTGATCGATGGCCGCGTTGGCGGCTGAGGCCGCGCTGGACAGGCCCCGAGCTTCGATGATGGCCGCTCCCCGCTGCTGCACCGCGGGGATGAATTCATCGGCGATCCACGCCTCATCGCCCACTGCCTCAGCGGCTGATTGGCTACCCACTTGGCAGTTGAACAGATCGGGGTACTGGGTGGCCGAGTGGTTGCCCCAGATGGTCATGCGGCTGACCTCGCCCACGGTTACCCCCAACTTGGCCGAGAGCTGCGCCACCGCCCGATTGTGGTCAAGCCGGGTCATGGCGGTGAACCGCTCGGCGGGAATCCCTTCTGCGTTGTTCATGGCGATGAGGCAGTTGGTGTTGGCCGGATTGCCCACCACCAGCACGCGCACATCGGAGGCCGCCCCCGCAGCCAGCGCCTGACCCTGGGTAGTGAAGATGGCGCCGTTGGCCTCCAGCAGGTCGCGGCGCTCCATGCCCTTGCTCCGGGGCCGCGACCCCACCAGAAGGGCGTAGTCCACGCCGTAGAACGCCTCGTTGGGATCGTCGGTGCAGACCTCTCCGGCCAGCAGCGGGAAGGCGCAGTCGTCCAGCTCCATGGCCACCCCGGCCAGGGCGTCCATGGCCGGGGGAATCTCCAGCATTTGGAGCACCACGGGCACATCGGGACCGAGCATCTGCCCACTGGCGATGCGGAACAGCAGGCTGTAGCCGATCTGGCCGGCCGCGCCGGTCACCGCCACTCGCTTGGGATCGCTCACCGACAGGTCTCCTTTGGTCTGAGTGCGGAACTGAGGAGTGTGGTTGTCGTCAGGCGTTTAGAGCCGGTCGACGATGGCCGAGGCGAACTCCGAGCACTTCACCTCGGTGGCCCCGTCCATCAGGCGGGCGAAGTCGTAGGTCACGATCTTCTCGCCGATGGTGGCCTCCACCGCGTTGACGATGTCGTCGGCGGCGTCGTCCCAGCCCAGGTGCTCGAACATCAGCACGCCCGACAGCAGCACCGAAGACGGGTTCACCTTGTCCTGCCCTGCGTACTTGGGGGCCGTGCCGTGGGTGGCCTCGAACACGCCGTGGCCGGTCACGTAGTTGATGTTGGCCCCCGGAGCGATGCCGATGCCCCCCACCTGGGCGGCCAAGGCGTCGGAAAGGTAGTCGCCGTTGAGGTTCATGGTGGCGATCACATCGAACTCGGCCGGGCGGGTGAGCACCTGCTGGAGGGCGATGTCGGCGATGGCGTCCTGTACCAGGATCTTGTCGCCAGCGTCGCCGCCGCAGTCGTCCCAGCCCACGGCCACGTCGGAGAACTCCTCGCGCACCAACTCGTAGCCCCAGCCCCGGAAGGCCCCCTCGGTGAACTTCA